>CANQVL010000010.1 GCA_947627285.1 uncultured Oscillospiraceae bacterium | reverse complement strand
ATAAAGAAGGGAGTTCAACATGATCTATTCCGCAGAAGTTGAAAAAATGTGTCCCGTTGCCAAGGGCGCGTATCACGGCCCGGCGCCCATTCCCGAGGAGGGTAAATGGGTCCAGGCCAAGGAGATAAAGGACATCTCCGGCTTTACCCACGGCATTGGCTGGTGCGCGCCTCAGCAGGGCGCCTGCAAGCTCACCCTTAACATCAAGGAGGGCGTCATCGAGGAGGCGCTGGTGGAGACCATCGGCTGCACCGGCATGACCCACTCCGCCGCTATGGCCGGCGAGATCCTCATCGGCAAGACCATCCTTGAGGCGCTGAACACGGACCTTGTGTGCGACGCAATCAACACCGCCATGCGGGAGCTGTTCCTCCAGATCGTCTACGGGCGCAGCCAGTCCGCTTTCTCCGAGGGCGGGCTTGTCATCGGCGCTTCTCTGGAGGACCTGGGCAAGGGTCTGCGCGGACAGGTGGGCACCATATTCGCCACCAAAGCCAAGGGGCCCCGCTATCTGGAGCTCACCGAGGGCTACATCACGCGGCTTGCCCTGGACGAGGAGAACCAGATCATCGGCTACGAGTTTGTACATATCGGCAAGATGATGGAGGCAATCAAGAAGGGCACCGACGCCAACGAGGCCATGAAGGCCGCCACCGGCACCTACGGGCGCTTCGCCGACGCCGCCAAGTACATCGACCCGCGCCACGAATAAGAGAAGGAGGACGAAACAATGGCTCTTTTTGAAAGCTATGAAAGAAGAATAGACAACGTCAATGCCGTCCTCAACGAGAACGGTATCGCGTCCCTCGAGGAGGCGAAGAAGATCTGCGACGACGCCGGAGTTGACGCTTACGGCATTGTCCGCGGGATCCAGCCCATCTGCTTTGAGAACGCCTGCTGGGCCTACACCGTGGGCGCGGCTATCGCCATAAAGCGGGGCGTCAAGTCAGCCGCCGAAGCCGCCGAGGTCATCGGGATCGGGCTCCAGAGCTTCTGCATCAAGGGCTCCGTGGCGGACGACCGGAAGGTCGGTCTGGGGCACGGCAACCTGGGCGCTATGCTCCTTCGGGACGACACGAAGTGCTTCGCGTTTTTGGCGGGCCACGAGTCCTTTGCCGCCGCAGAGGGCGCTATCGGTATCGCCCGCAACGCCAACAAGGCGCGCAAAACTCCCCTGCGTGTCATACTCAACGGTCTTGGCAAGGACGCCGCGCAGATCATATCCCGTATCAACGGCTTCACCTATGTCCAGACGCAGTTTGACTATTACACAGGCGAGCTGAAGATCGTCCGGGAGATCCCCTACTCCAAAGGCGAGCGCGCGGCTGTTCGCTGCTACGGCGCGGACGATGTTCGCGAGGGCGTCGCCATCATGCACCATGAGGGCGTGGACGTTTCCATCACCGGCAACTCCACCAACCCCACACGCTTCCAGCACCCCGTGGCGGGCACCTACAAGAAGGAGTGCGTGGAGCAGGGCAAGAAATACTTCTCCGTGGCCTCCGGCGGCGGCACGGGCCGCACGCTGCACCCGGACAACATGGCAGCCGGCCCCGCTAGCTACGGCATGACCGACACCATGGGACGTATGCACAGTGACGCTCAGTTTGCCGGCTCCTCCTCCGTGCCCGCGCACGTGGAGATGATGGGCTTTTTGGGCATGGGCAACAACCCCATGGTCGGCGCGACTGTCGCCGTGGCGGTGGCTGTGGACCAGGCAATTAATTAAAAAAAGGGGCTGTGCCCCTTTTTTTAGAGGGAAACGTGCGGGAAGCCCCCGTGAAAGGTCTGCGGACCTTTCGCGGGGGCTTCCCTGCTGTTTTGCTGCGCGCGCCGCCGTAGGCGGCACACTTGCAAAACAAATGGTGATTTTTCCGACGTACATGCCGTCGGAAAAATATTTTATTGGGGGGTTGGGGTGCAACGTTTGGGGTCGGTATGGGGTGGGGTGCTTGGGTTTTCCCCGTGCCCCCGGGTCGAAATTTTCGACCCGGGGGTGGGAATTGAGGTGATAGGAAGAAGCTAACTTACTTCGCCAACTGGTCGTAGAGGGAGAGGATGGTGGCGAGGTCGGAGCGTTTGGCTGTGTTGGCGGGGGTGAATTTGTTGTCGCTGCCTTTTATGACGCCCTTCATCGTACACCAGGCTACTGCCTCCTGCGCCCAGGTGGAGATCTCCGCGGCGTCGTCGAAGGTCAGGTCAAACGTCTCGTCCTCCGCGAAGCCGCCGGTGCCGAGCTTCTGCTCGTAGTTGTAGAGCATTGCCGCCATCTGCTCGCGGTTAATATTCTCGTCCGGCTTAAAGGTGCCGTCGCCGCAGCCGCTGACGACCTCCACGCTCGCCGCCCAGCGGATGGCCTCGGTGTACCACTCGTTTGCGGGGACGTCGGTGAAGGGGATCTCGGCTTCGACCTTGGGGTTATTGCTGAGGTTCCAGAGGATGACCGCCATTTGAGCGCGGGTGACGAGCGTTTCGGGCTCGAAGTCGGCACCGGTGCCCTCCATGAGGCCGTGGGCTATGGCGTAGTCGGTATACTCGTGATACCACTGGGTGAGGTCGATGTCGGGGAACGCCATAGACGGGCACTCGTAGACCTCTGCCGCGACGGTGACGTTGGAGGCGGGCATTTTGAAGGTGTAGGTTCCGTCCTTGTTGTCAGTGACAGCGACTGCCGCGCCGTTGGAGGCGGTGACGGTGAGGGCGGAGACGTGGTAGTTCTCGGCGGGGGTGACGGTGACGGTGATGTCCGTGCCCGCTGTGGCGGTGGTGGCTGAGGTTTCAACCGTGGCGTTCTCGACCTCATTGGTCTTTACGGTGTAGGTGGAGGGGGTCGGGGCAGGGTTGTACGGTGTGCCACGGGTGATGTTGATTATGTATGGCTGACCGTGGTTATAGGAGATTTCGACCTTATTGACGCTGTTGCTGGCAAGGTTAAGTTCGTAGGAATTCTTACCAATAATTCCGGTATTCGGTACTTCCTCACCGTTCAAGGTCACAACAAACCCAGACACATTTCCCTCCGGAACGAATGTCAGACGTTCCACATCGCTACCAACACTGATGTTGTATGTCGTTGTGGCGGGTGTGAAGTTTTCAACGCCAACGAGTTCTCCGTTGTGTTCGAGCCGAATGTTCATCACGCCTGCCAGCTGCTCAAAGAGGAAGGGTGAGAAACCCTCGTTATTGACGTAGGTAACGGTGCTGTCTCCCTGGATTTGAAGATACTGCGGCTCGAGCGGTACGTCGTTGTGGGTATGAGTGACCCTGACCCATTCGCCCGGTTTGCCCATCCACGTGGGCATCGGCACCACAATATAGGCGGGCGCTTTGCTGTCAAGGGTGACCCAGCCGTTTTCATCGCTGCCAGTAGGCTTTATGACGGCGGCGTTTTTGTCACTGTCAAAATTAAGCTTTTCCGGGTCTGCCTCGGTGGAGGCCACTACGCGGTACTGGAAGTCGATGTTGAGCTGAATATTTCTAGTGCCCACAGCTGAGCCCTGACTTACACTGTCAACGCTGATCTTTGCCTGGGTCTGAATGTGGCGATAGACAGTGTCTTGCTCGCTAACACTTTCCTCAGTAAGGGCCTTTTTCAGCGCAGTCTCGCTGAATTGCTCGGAGCTGTCCTCAGTTACCAAATCAAGCACTTCGGAAACTGCTTCGGAGTCCACTTTAACGTTTACTTTATCGGCAAAAGTATACCCTTTATTATTCCCATCCGTGACGGTCTTTGGATCGTCGATGACGGTTTTGCCGTCGGTGCTTTCAATCACAAACGCGGCGCTGATATAGACAGTTGAGGCGTCCTCAGGCAGGGTAAAGGTATACGTGCCTTTAGAGCCTTGCAATTTAAGGTCCTCATTCGTTATCTCGACCTTACCAGGACCGGCACCCTGGGGTGATTTAACGGTGGTTTTGATATAGTAGGCGGAGGGCTCACCCGCCATCGTGTTGCCGTCGTCAGGCGTGACGGTGACGCTAACTTCGGCGCTCTTTTTAACGGAATATGCGTTGTCAGTACCTGGGATTGGAGCCACGTTATCACCGGTGATCGTTACAGTGCCGCCCACAGCTGATTCCACATATACGATACCGTTGACGGTGACCTTGACCTGTGCCGTCTTTGTCGTGTCATAAACAGAGGTGCAGGTGACGGTAGCCTCACCCGGCTTGAGACCGGTGATCACGCCGTTCTCCACCTTTACGACGTCTTTACCGGCTTCGTCCACTGACCAGGTGACCGCCTTGTTGGTCACGGAGTTCGGTGTGAAGGAAGGCGTGAGCGTGGCAGTCTCATTGACGTTGAGTGTGACATCATCAGTCTTGTCCAGCGTCAGGCTGTCGATTTTTTCGGATGCAGTGGCAATCAGAGCGTTTGAGGTCATGGCGTCAAGCTTGCTGAGCTTGGTCTGCGCGTCCTTAGCCGCTTGGAGCATATCTGTCAGGGTCATGTCCTCGCCGCCGTATTTGTTAAACCACGTCTCGTCAGTGGCGAGCAAATAGCGGACGAACTCTTCGGCGGAGAATTCAGCCGTACCTGTATTGGCATTTTCCTCCTTGTGGGCCTTTGTGAAATCCATGCTGCCGGTGACGGTTACGGTGGTGCCTGTGATCTCACCGGCAAAGCCATCCTCCACCTTGGCGGGAATTTCAATGTTTAAACCGCTGGACGAAATGCTGGGTTTGAGCCACTTGAAGTTGATGGTAAACACCTTGGCGCCGTTCAGGGTCGCCTTGATAACATTGTTTTCCGTCTCCACGGAGACTTTTTCACCGTCCACCTCAACGCCCTTGGCTTCGTCAAACTCAAGGAACGCGTTTTCAATTTTAATCGAGGTGACGCCTTCTTCATCCGCCGGGACAAGGTGCTCGTCCAGCTTTACCGTCACCTGGACACTAGCGAACTCCCCGTTGTCCACTGACTTATAATACCTTGAGCCGGTGCGCCAGGGCATGTCGAGACCGCTGAACAGGTCGGAGAGCTTCATCTCGGCACGATAGGAAATGGCGCCAGTCGTGTCAGTGGCGACAGGGGCGACCACAAAGTACCCGGTGGTCTTTTGTGAGAGCTTCACGGGTGCGTCCACATCGTCGTAAACGCCTAAAATAGACACTTCGGGTATGTCGGACGGGTCGGTTTCGGTCAGGGTGATCTCCTTCCAATCCGCCTTGAGGGTGGTGTTGCCGCTGGGTATGTACTCATCACCATAGAGACCGGCTGCCACAGCTTCCCCTTCGCCGTTGACCTTCCAACCGGAAAGCTCGTAACGAGTGCCGCCAGAACCTACCGCTACCCAGCTTACAATGGGGTAGAATACCTCTGGCATTGAGGCCAGATTGTTTTCCATGGATAGATTCCGGTGCTGTGCAAGCCGAGGCACCGAAGCGCTGTCGCCCTGCGCCACCATTACAGCCAACTTGCTGCCTTCCGATAAAGTCAATTTTTTTGCTTCAACGTTCTTGTCCAAGGAAAATTTGCCAAGAAACAGGCTATACAGACAGTTCAAGGGTTCGTCGGATTCGTTATAAATGAGGTTCAGCCTATCCTCCGACTGAGGTACGGTGAAATAACCCAGGGAGTAGGGAGGCTCCCAGGGACCCCTTCTATCGTTTACCTCATATTTTGCAATGACCGGATATGTACTTGTTCCCTCAGGACCGGAAAAGTCATATGTCACGGTATAGGTATCAGCTTTTTGCCAAATAAAAGAAATAGACACGTATTGCTTATTTCCACTGATACGAATGTTTTCATCGGTCAGATTTAAGGTGAGGCTATCGCTTTGATTGAAATTCTTAATATTGGATTCCGCCGGTTGATCCTTTATAACGACACCGACGCATTTATAGACAACCGAATTTGCATGGTCTTGAACATTTTTTGGGTGTTTGATAACTACCGGATGGTTTTCTCCGGCGATTCCGGAGATATCAATATACTCCTTTGCACCACTGCCAGTTGTCGGCAAAAGATAATATAAGCCGGTTTTCGTGCCGTCGCCAGGCGCCGTAACACGCTTAAACGTACTTCCTTCTTCAAGTGTGTAGTTTCCGACGGTCAAGGTAAACTCCCCTGAAAAGTCTACGCTGTCCTCAGCAAATGCTGCCGTTGGCAAAAGGGCAAGGACCATTACAAGCGCCAGCATAAGGGCTAAAGCTTTATTGCGCATTTTCATACACCTTCCTTAAAAATGTATTTTTCAAATCAGAATGTGGGTCCCATGTTTGCTTGCGGTCAGCACCCCTCCTTCCTTAAGGTCGTTTAGGACAAAATTAATCTTATGTACGGCTTGCCATGAGCTTTCGCGGCTTTGAACGGGGGTTCAGGCGCGAAAATGGAGGCTTTTGGGCAAGAGAACAAGGACCGGCGAAAATTTTTCGTTCGCGGTCCTGGTCGTTGTGCAATTTTTTTGTAAAATGGGCTTTACATTTGCGATTTGCGGTGATAAAATGCGTTTGTATGGGGTGATGGCTCCCACGTTTGGGTCATATGCACGGTACAAAAGATTAATTTTGTCCTAACTCACAAGCCCCAGCTTATCAAGGGCGCGGCGGTGTTCTTCGCCGGTGGTTATCAGGTAGATCCGCGTCGTCTCGATGGAGCTGTGGCCCAGGACGTCGGCGAGCTTGGCGATGTCGCGGGTGACGCGGTAAAATGTCCGGGCAAAAAGATGGCGCAGGTTGTGGGGGAAGATCTTCGTCGCCTCCACGCCTGTTTTTTTGGCTAACGCCTTCATCTCAGCCCAAATCTGGCCCCGGGTCAGGGGCTTGCCGCGCCCGGTGAGAAAGATCTCGCCGGAGGCGGTTTTCTGCTTTTTGGCGTATTTCAGAAGCTTGCGGCAGAGCTTGGACGGCATGAGCACGGTCCTGAGCTTTCCCTTAAGGCTTATGCGCGCCTCCCCCGCTCTCGCCGCCTCCACGGTGATATAACGAAGCTCGCTGACGCGTATGCCGGTGGAGCAGACGGTTTCCATGATGAGCCTCAGGCGCTCAGGCGCGGCGGCGAGGAGGCGCCCGTACTCCTCGCCTGTGAGCTCCCTGGACTGCTTTCTGAAAACGCTGCGCTGGACGCGCAGGGCCTTCACGCGCAGCTCGGGACGTCCGAGGTAGTCGAAATAGGCGTTTACAGCCGCGACCATGGCGTTCACCGTCGGGGCGGCGTAGCCCTGCCGGAGGAGGCCGTCGCGCCACTCCGCCGCCGCCTCGCGGGTCGGCTCCGCGCCGCCTGTATCGCTTAAAAATCTTTTTACCGCGCGAAGGTACTGCTCGCGCGTGCCGCGTGAGCGCTCCTTTTCACGCAGCGCTGTTTCAAATCCGGTCAGCTCCTTTTCCATGCCGCTCCGCTCCTTTGTTTTTGATTTATTATATCCCAAAAGCAACGGGCCTTACCGGTTTCGGTAAGACCCGTTTTTATTTGAGGGAGGGCGTTTTCAGGCGTCAAGGGCGCGGTATATGAGGCGCGTAAGTTCGGCGTAGTCGGGGCGGAGCTTTAAGACGTGCTGGAGGTAGAGGATGCTCACGCGGCGTCCGGGGTCCATTACCGCCAGGGCGCCGGCGGCGCCGTCCCAGCCGAATTCGCCCTTTGGGAATTCGTCGTCGATCAGGTGGACGCGCATACCCAGGGCGTAGCCCTCGGACCCGGAGGGCTTCATGGCGGCGCAAAAATCACGCATGGGTTGGCCCGAAAGCCGGTTTTCGGTCATAGCCGAAACCGTTTCGGGGCGTAGGATCCTCGCTCCGTTGGCTCCCTCGCCGGAGCAGGCGAGGGAGTCGAGGAACAGGATATAGTCCTCCGCGCGGCAGCAGATACCCGCGCCGCCGGAGTCATAGTCCGGGGTCAGGCGGTGGGAGTTGCCGCGCCCCGCGTCACGCAGGCAGCGCCCGCCTTCGTCCCAGGTGAGCTGTGATGGCATACGCTCCAGCTCCTCCCTGCCGGGGCGGAAGGTGACGCCCGTGACGCCCAGGGGGGCGAAGATGTGGGCCTCCAGGTAGTCGGAGAAGCGCTCGCCGGAGGCCGTCTCGACGACGGCGGCAAGGACGTCGTGGCACATGCCGTATAGGAAGCGCGTGCCGGGGTCGAACCGGAGGGGCTCGGAGGCAAGCATACGTATGAGCTCGCGGGTGGAGGCGTTTTTCCTTTTCGCCTCAAGGACGGAGGGCAGGGTCTGGTCATAGCTGAGGCCGCCGGTCATGGTCATGAGATGGCGGACGGTCATGGCGGTAACGGCGGGGCGTACGGAGCCGTTTTCAATGACATTCATGTCGGCGTACTCGGGGAAATATTTTGAGACGGGGTCGTCTATGCCGAGAAGTCCCCGCTCCCAAAGCTGCATGGCGGCGGTCACGGTGGCGAGCTTGGTGCAGGAGTAGAGCCAGTACCACTCGCCGCCGCGAAGGGGCTCGCCGCCGGTTTGGTCCATGTGTCCGGCGCAGTGGCGGTAGACCTCCCTGTGGCTGCGGTAGACGACGCACTCGCAGGCGGGGATGCCAAGGGTTTTTTCAAGGCCGTCGAGAAATTCGGTGACGGGTCCAAAGCTCATGTTCTGTTTACCTCCCCTCAAGGCTCAGGCGAGATCGAATTTTACCGCGTTCCGGGTGGCGCTGTTGGCGCCCACATAGGCTGTGAAGGCGCCGGGCTCGGATTTGAAGCGCATATCAATGTCAAAAAACCGCAGCATATCCTCGCGGATTGTAAAGCGCACGGTCTTTTTTTCCTTTGGCTGAAGGAATACGTGGGTAAAGCCCTTGAGCTCCCGCCCCGGGCGCGCCACGGACGCGAAATTGTCGCCGATATAGAGCTGGACGAGCTCCGTACCGGGGCGGGTGCCCGTGTTTTCCACGGTCACCGAGACAGTGATGGGCGTTTGCTCCGTCAGCGTCGGGGCGCTGAGCGTCGGAGCGGAATATTTGAAGCTCGTGTAGGTCAGGCCGTAACCGAAGGGATACATGGGCCCGATGGGTACGTCCAGATACCTGCTGGTGAAGCGGTCGGGCAGCTCTTTGGGTGCCCGTCCGGTCCGAAGCTCGCGGTAGGACAGGGGCGACTGCCCCGCTGTATAGGGGAAGCTCATGGACAGCCTTCCGCCCGGCTCCGCGTCGCCGTAGAGCACGTCCAGGACGGCGTTTCCGCTCTCGGTGCCGGGATACCAGACGCACAGGACCGCCTTGGAAAGCTCCCGGACCCTCCGAAGGTCCATGGGGCGTCCGGTAAACAGGACGGTGACGATATTTTCGTTGACGGCGCGTACCCGGCGAAGGAGCTCCAGCTGGCACTCGGGCAGCATGATCTGGGAGGACGAGCCGCCCTCGCCGCTGAAGACCGGGTGTTCGCCGAGATAGAGCACCACCGTCTCGGCCTCCCGCGCCGCCGCCTCCGCCTCATCGAGGAGCTTTTGCGCCCGGGCGCCGTCGAATGAGAAGGTGATATTGGGCTTTGCTATTTGTCCGAGGGTGAGGTCATAGCCGTCGGTTATATATGAGCCCCTGAGACAGACCGTGGACGTGACGCCGCTTCGCGCCTCCAGCGCCTGGCGGACGGTCACGTTGTCGCTGTCGTCGTTGAACACTGCCCATCCGCCGCAGACGGTTTTTTCATCAACGTAGGGGCCGATGTGCGCCACCCTCGACGACTTGCGCAGGGGCAGGATGCCGTCACGGTTTTCCAGCAGGACAAAGCTTTTGCGGGCGAGCTCTCTCGCCTTTGCCCTGTGCGCGGGGCACAGGTGGAGGCGCTTTTCCGCCTCCGGGTCGGCTCCGCGATAGGGGTTTTCAAAAAGGTCCATCTTGTTTTTCAGGCGAAGGACGCGAAGGCACGCCTCGTCTATCCAGCGCGCCACCGCCGGGTCCTCGCGCGCCAGAGACGCCAGGTTGTTGGAATAGGAGCCGGTGCCCATGTCTATGTCCACCCCGGCGAGGGCGGCCTTGTGAGCCGCGTCGCGGTGGTCCTCCGCGAAGCCGTGGGCTATCATTTCGTCGATGGACGCCCAGTCGGAGATCACGAGGCCCTTGAAGCCCCAGCGGTTTCTGAGGGTCTCCGTGAGCAGATAGCGGCTGCCCGTACAGGGGACGCGGTCAACTGTGGGGAATCCGCACATGACCAGCTCACTGCCGGCGTCCACCGCCGCCCTGTACGCTGGCAGGTAGTCCTCCTCCAGCGTGCGCGGCGACAGCTCCACAGCCGCGTAATCCCTGCCGCCCTCAGCCGCGCCATAGCCGGCAAAGTGCTTAACGCAGGCGGCTATTTTGCCCGGCGCGCCGGCGTTTGCGCCCTGGAAGCCGCGAACCATCGCCGCCGCCATGAGGCTGTTGAGATACGGGTCCTCGCCGCAGGACTCCAGGCACCGTCCCCAACGGGCGTCGCGCGCCAGATCCGCCATGGGCGCGAAGGTGACGGTGAGGCCGGACGCGTAAGCCTCCGACGCGGCGATCGACGCCGCCTCCTCCGCCGCCTCCGGGTCAAACGCCGCGCCCTGACCCAGTGGTATCGGGAAAACGGTCCTATAGCCGTGGATTATGTCCGCCATGAACATGAGCGGGACGCGGTGCTTTTGCCCCGCCATATGGAGGTCCTGTACGTGACGCGTCCGCTCCGCGCCGATGACATTCAAAATAGTTCCCGCCTGGCGCGCGTCCTCCGGCTCTATGCCGAAGCCCGCGGCGGGTCCGGTACTGAACTCGCCGCTTTCGTAAAACTGCACGTTGATTTGCACCATCTGATCCACGCGCTCCTGAATGTCCATGGAGTCAAACAGCCGCATTAGTTCTTTGTCAGTCATAAGTTCACTTCCATTTAGCTTTGTCAAAAAAGGCTTTGCCTTTTTTGACAAAATTCTCAATTAACGCGGCAAACAAGTTGCCGCGTTAATCTATTAGATTTGAGGCAGTCGGTCAGCGGTCTATCCGCAGCTCCGCCTGGGCGAAGGGTGGGAGGGTGAGGGTCACGGTATCGCGGCTTGTCTCGGTTTTGTACGGCAGGGGCGCGCCGAAGAGGTCGGTACACTCGGCGCCGCCTATGGGGCGCGGGAGCCTTACCGTGATGGGGCACGGCTCCTTTGCGGTGTTGTACATCCTCAGCGTCAGCACGCCGTCCCTTTGGGCGGCGCCGGTCACCACTACCGCCGAGCTTTCTGTCTCCATGATGGATTTTGAAAGCGGCAGTGCGCCCGGATGGGCGGTGTTTGTCACGTACTGTAAGGGTCTCAGGCACAGCTCCGTCTCCCCTGCCAGCGCCGCGGGGTCGCCTTCAAAGGGTAGGACGAACAGGTTGCAGTCCTGGATCCCCCGCTCAGGGTAGGGATCGGGGTGGTATGCCGTGTTTATCAGTGTGACCGACAGGTCGCCGTCCATCAGCCTGAAGCCATACTTGGAATCGGAGGCGAGGGCAAGGACCCTCCCGTCGGACATCTCCGCCGCGGCATATCTGAGGCACGGCATATCCTGCTCCCGCGCCTGGCGCCAGACGGCACCGCCGGGAACGTCGCAGAGGGCGCGCCCTGTGGCGTCCGCCAGCGGCAGGCAATAGGTGAGAAGCGGCTGCTCCTCCTTATCCAGCGCCTGCTCGCGCCAGTCGATATGCAGACTTACCCTGAGGAACTTATCGCGCCTGCCCAGCGTCACCCTGGTGGTCACTCTTGAATCCAGGACCCTGTGCTCCGTCTCGACGGCGGAGGTCAGCAGGCCCGGAGTGACCGTCATACGCACAAGGTCATTGAGGGGGATCACCTCAAGGTAACGGTCGATGACCCAGGCGCTCTCGGCATTTTTCTGCGTCCTCACAAGGCGGACGCCGCCCCCCTCCCCTGCCCTCAGGCGTTCACTGCCGGTCCTTTTGTCGATAAGGGAGACGAGGCGTCCCGTGCGGCGGTCAAAGCCGGCGCGGAGGTAGTCGTTTTCAAGCACCGCCTCGCCGATGGGCGGGTGGTAAAGGTCCTTCGCCACCTTGCGCATGAAGCTGTCCGTGACCTCGTCGGGCGTCCTCTCACGGAGAAGTACCGTGGCGTAGCCGTATGCCGGCACCTCCACCTCCACGTTTACGCTGAAGTAGCGGTGACCGCCCCAGAAGTAGAGCCAATCGGTGGTCCGCTCCGAGGGGAGGACGTTTCCTGAGGGGTCGTAAAACTCCATATACTCTATGTTGCCGGGCCAGTCCCACACCGTCAGGTGGGCGTTTTCATGGCGCGCCTTTCCGGTGGGGTTGACGACGTGGAGTATCCTTGTCAAACCCACGCCGCTCTCCTGGGTCGGTATGTTGCCGTCAGCCAGCCCGAAGCCCACGCCGGCGCCCTCGGAGATGGACGCGCCGCTGTCAAAGGGCTCCGCCAGGGAGGAGGTATCTATGGCGGCTGTCAGCGACTCCAACGCGTTGACGGACCGGCAGTTTGCCGCCGACAGCGCCTCCTGATAGAGGCCCATGGCGTATTCCCGGCTGTCCTGGGTGCAGGAGCCGGGCAAAATGTCGTGGAAGTGGGTGAAAAGGGTCTTGCGCCACGCCGTCTCGAAAATCCTGCCCTCATAGGGCGTGCCCAGCGCGTCAGATACGAGGGAGGACAGGAGCTCCGAGGTCAGCAGGGCGTTCTCCGCCCGGTGGTTCCCCTTTTTTACCCGGCTCTGGGTGGTGTAGCAGCCGGTGAAGATGGAGTTCAGCTCCCCCTCCAGCACGGGGACCCGGTCGCGGTATTCCTCCGCCGCGGCGAAGTAGCCGTGTATCGGGGAAAACTTGAGCGCGGGGAACACGGGCCAGGACTGCATCTCCTTTACCCGGTTGAGGTCGCGCCTTGTGGGTCCGCCGCCGTGGTCGCCCACGCCGTAGACCGCCATTCCGGTGCGCATACCGCCGCTCAGGGCGGCTATCCTCGGAAGTCCTATCGCCGAGGCGGGGCTGACGGCGGAGTTGTACCAGTAGGGCTCCCGGTAAACAAGGAGCTCCCTTCCCGAGGGCGCGCGCCAGCGGTAGAGCACCTTGTCCGTGTCGGCGTTTCCGCGGCAGTGGTAGTAGTATTTGATCCTCCCCAGGGAGTCAAGCTCCGGGAGAAAGGCGCTGTGTCCGAAGGTGTCCGGGGAGAAGTCCAGATCCAGCGTTGCCGGGTCGATCCCCCAGCTTTCCCGCAGGTAATTTTTTGTATATACGATGTGGTTCATGAGGGATTCGGCGCAGGGCATATTCTTGTCTGTCTCGACCCACGCCGAGGCCGTGACCTCCCAGCGTCCCTCGCGTATGCGCCGCTGGATGTGGGCTTTGAGCTCCGGCGCGTAATCCTCGACGATCTTATACACCGACGCCTGGGATTGGGAGAAGCAAAAGTCCGGGTACTCCTCCATAAGGTTGAGCATTGTGCGGAAGGTGGCGACGGTGGTGGCGACAGTCTCGTCCCAACCCCACATCCAGTTCATGTCAAGGTGGGCGTGACCCGCCAGCAGGAGCGTATATGTCCGCGCCTCCTCCGCCAGGGGCATGAGGAGCCGCTCAGCCTCGCGGCAGACGCTGTCTGTCAGGGCAGTCTCCCTGGCCTGCTCCCGCTCGAGGAGGTCGAGCGCCGCCTCCACAGGTCCCGTCACGTCCGTTCCGGCGTGGGCCTTCATCTGGAGGCAGAAATCCAGCTCCGACAAAATACGTATGTGCCAGGGGCTTGCCGGACCCTCGCCGTAGTGCTCCGCCTTGGTTACGCCAAGGTCAGTCTCGTATTTGGTGCGTTCCTGAATGCCTGCCATTTTCCGGCGCAGCCGGAGGAAGCGTTGTTCTAATGTCATAAGACTGTCTCCTTTAACCCTTTACACTGCCGGCAAGCGCCGACACGAAGTATTTTTGACATACGCAGTAGACGATGATAACGGGCACGGCGGTCATGAGGACGCCGGCAAAGAGGACCGTATATTTGACGGATGTCTCGTTGGAGAAATTGAGCAGAAGCGTCATGGGGACGGTGTAAAGGTCCTGGTCCCTCAAGGTGAGCATGGGTCCGAGGGCGTTGTTCCAGCTGCCTGTGAAGGCGAGGATCCCCACGGTGACGAGGGACGGGCGGATCACCGGGACGATGACACGGAAGCATATCTGCCAGTCGTTGGCCCCGTCAAGCATCGCCGCCTCCTCCAGCTCGCGGGGTATGGTGCGCAGGAAGCCGCTCACCAGGAAAACGCCCATGGTTATGCCCAGCGACCCGCACAGTATCTCACCCAACAGGCTGTTGTAAAGCCCCAGGCTCCGGCGGAGGGTGAGGGTCACCACGGTGCCGACGCCGGGGATAAACATGGCGCTGAGCACCAGCATATAGAGCAGGACGCCGATCCGGGTGTTGCGGATGCGGTTGAGGCAATAGGATACGACGATGACCAGGAGCAGTAAAAGCGCCGTGGAGCAGACTGAGATAATGAGGCTGTTTTTCAGGGCGTTCAAAAGGTGCCCGTCGTTCCAGGCGGTGACGAAGTTGTCCATGTTGAAGGACGCCGGCATCCCCACGGGGTTCACCACGCGCTCAGGCTCGCTCTTGAAGGCGGTGATTATCACAAAATAGAAGGGCAGCAAAAGCACCAGAGTGTACGCTCCCACAAGCAGGTTCCCGATAACGCCGCCGACGGTAAGCTTCTTTTTCATAGGCGCCTCCTAACCCAAAATGGATTTTTCCACCTTGCGCATGGCAAGGAACTGCACAAGACTTGTCAAAGCCAGCACCACGAACATCACCGTGGCTGTGGCGGACACCATGCCGTACTCAAGACCGGAGCGCGTGGCCTTGTACATCCACGAGGACATGGTCTCGTAGGGCACGGAGCTGCCGGGGCTTCCGACCATGACCACGTAATCGGCTGTCATGGCGCCCGTTGTGATGGTGAGGAGCGACAGCCGCAGGAGCGTGGGGAGCAGGAGCGGCAGCGTCACGTGGAAGAAAGCCTGCCACCCGTTGGCGCCGTCGATTATCGCCGCCTCCTTTATTTCGCCGGAGATGGAATTTATGCCGGAGATCAGTATGGTTATGGGGTAGCCGATATTTGCCCATATGTGGACGACGACGATGAGGATTATCGCCCGGAAATTGGTGGTGAAGAAGTCCACTCCGGGATAGCGCGACGGGTCAAAAAGCCCGAGGAGGTTGTTGATTATCCCCAGGTTCGGGTCGTACATATAGGCCCAGGTCATGCTTATCATTGTGGAGGAGAAGACCATGGGAAGGAAGAAGAACGCCCGGAAAAACTTGTTTTTTATTGTGTTTTTCTGAAGCGCCAGGGCAAGTCCCAGCGACAGGAGCGTCTGTATCACAAAGAGGCCCAGGATATATGTCACTGTGTTGAATATCTTTGACCAGGTCTGCTCTGCCTGGACGGTGAAGAGGATCTTGAAATTGTGCGTACCCACATATTCCCGCGCGCTGCTTATGGGGCTCCACTTATAGAGGGACATGAACAGCACCGAAATGTTGGGGTAGATGGCGAACAGGACGAAAACCATCAGTATCGGGGTGACTATGGCGACATATTTACCCGTCCTGTTCCAGCCCTGCCTGAGGCGGGACGCGGTGGATCTTGGTTTCATGGACCCCACCCTTTAAACGTTGGCGAGGTCGTACTCCTCCAGCTTCTTGGAGAAAAGCTTTACAGAGTCCTCCCAGTCTCCCCCGTTTGTCATGACGCCGGTTATGACGGTGTCGTAGCCGGTGGACCAGTATTCGGAGTTCTCAGGCTCCGTCAGGTCCATGAAGGCGTAGCCGTCGCAGGAGGAGAGGAGCATTTCCGCCTCGGGGAAATCCGGGGTGACTCCGGCGACGGTGCTGAGCATTTTGGCGTGGGAGCAGAAATAGGAGGATATTTCGGGCGTCGCCAAAAACTCCACCCACAGCTTCGCGGCGCCCAGATTCTTGCCGGAGGCGTTTATGCAGCTGGATTGGGCGCCCTCGGCGTAGGTCATGCCGTTGTTGGAGAAGGTGGGGATGGGGAAGAAGCCCACGTCAAGGCCGGGGAAGTACGTCTCATTCTCGCCGAGGAAGTAGGTGCCGCCGTAGACGATGGCGGACTTCTCCTGGGCGAACAGGGACATACCGGTCTCGGTGGTTATCCCCTGCCAGGCGTTGTAGTAGAGGTCGTTGTCGGTGTAAAATTGCAGGGTGTCCAGCGCCTCGGACATTCCGGGGACCTGGGAGATGTCCAAAATACTGCCGTTGTCAATGCCGTTTTGCATATCCGCGAAGCCCTGGGTGCCAAGGCAGATGAGGGGCACGGCGCGCCCGATGCCGCCGGAGGCGCCCCAGGTCTTTGCCGCGAAGATTATGCCGCCCTGCCCTATGCCCTTGAGGGCCTCCACAACGGCCTTCAGCTCCTCGGGGGTGGTGGGGACCTCTACGTTGGCCTCACGGAAGGTGTCCTTGTTGTAAAGGAAGCCGAAATAGTTGTAGGCCATGGTGAAGGCGTAGTTTTCGCCGTAGAGGGTGGTGACCTGCTTCGCGGCGTCGTCGTAGCTGTCCATGTAATCGAAGTCGGTCTGAGGCGCCAGCAGTCCCTCCTTCGCCCAGGTCGCCAGGCGGTCCTTGGGGTGGACGTCAAAGACGTCGGGCGCGGTCCCGTTGATGATGTCGGCCTGGAGGTTGGAGTAGTAGGAGCTGGATTCGCCGTTTATCTCCAGCTTTACGTCGATCCAGTTGTATTTCTCCCGGAAACGGCGGATTATCTCCTCGTAATAGGGCTTGTCGCTTATACGCCAGGTGGCGACTCTCAGTGTCACCTCCCCGCCGGAGGCGTCCGCGCCGGCGCTCCAGTCAAGGGAGCTTTCATTTTTATCGCTGTTGTCCGAGTTCCCGTTTGCTCCGTTGGAGCTGTTTTCGTTTCCGCCGCTTACGTTTCCGCCCTCCCCGCTGTTGTCCGCCTGGTCCCTGGCGCAGCCCGCCATGGCGAGCGCAAGGGCGAGGGCCAGCATGATTGCAATTAGCCGTTTCATTTTATAACCTCCTTTTATTCTGTCCGTGGCCTGTGGGGCGGTCCGTTACCGGACCGCCCGAATGTCGTCGATGGCGAGGGAGCTTGGGGGATTGCCATTCTGGTCAGTATACCAGAACCGGAAATAGTTGATGGCCTCAAATTTTGTTTCTCCTGATTTATTTGCGCTGGAGAACGGCAATGTTATCAGATACCAGGTCCCGGTCGTATAGCTGGCATGATTCGTAAGATTTATTTCCCACTCACGCTCTTGCTGATCACATGTTCCGCTGCTCGACATTTCCACGTGGATCGTGTCATAAATGACACTGTCATCTATCCGAAGCCAGAATTGCAAAGCGCCGTCTTGATTTGCCGAAATATCCACCGACGGACTCAAGCCTAATACAATGGGGGTAACATTGTGCGGGTCACATTTCACAGCGCCGTTGCCTTCGTAATACGTACCTGCTTCTGTCGTGAAGTGTGCGCTTTGAGTGCTCTTGATCTCTATGCTTCCCTCCTCGCATTTGGATATTTGGATACTGGTGTTGTCCAGCACGCGAAGGTCGTCAACGGTCAGGTTCAAATAAGTTCCCGACGGATAGTACATACGAATATGGTTGACACTGGTGAAATCGATTTGTCCGCTCCTGCCCGCTTTCCAGAACGGCAGGCTTACCTTGTACCAGCCCGTATCGCCGTCAGCGACCGCATAGGACGCGTCTACTGTCCATTCAAGCTCCTTTTCATCGCATTTCCCGCTGCTGGAGAGTTCCACGTGCAGGTTGCCGGAGGGTGCGGAGCCGTCGTCAAATCTGAGCCAGAATTGAAGCTCTCCGTGGCAGTAATCAAGAATGTTCACCGGCGTAAACGTGAACTGGAGAGGCACCTGGGTGGCCGCCTGATTTTCATTTCTGCTTTTCAGCGCGCCGAAGCCCTCCTTGTACCTGTCCGAAGCGTATGTGACATAGGAATGACCGGGTTGCAGATTGTTAATGCTGCTCTCTCCATTGAAGATCTGGAGGCTGTTTTCCGGCGCGTCGTAATCCTGCCACGGCACGGCGCGCAGGTCGTCGATTGTGAGGCTGCATTGCTGAGTGCCGTCCTGTTTATCAAACCAGAACCGGAAATAGTTGATATTTTCGAATCTGATACTTCCTCCTGCCCCTTGCGCATATGAGAACGGAAGTGTGATCAGGTACCAGTCGCCTCCATCGTCATACTTTCTAAAGGCGCTTGTATCCCTAAGGTCAAGCTTCCATTCCAGCTCCTCAACGTCGTATTTTCCGCTGCTTGACATTTCCACATGAAGCAAGTCATAGACGAATTGATCGTCGATCCGCAGCCAGAATTGCAGTGCGCCGGTGCTGTTTTTCGAAATGTCAACGGGGGTCTCCAGGGTGAACAGGAAGGGGGTATTCATATTCGTAATGCTCTTCAGGGCTCCCGTGCCGGTTTTGACCGCTCCTGTATCGTAAGTGATGGCGGAATTTCCGGTGCCGTTTTTGAAGTTTTCCTCGCTGTCAAAGCCGATGATCTTCACGGTGCCGTCGTCCTCCTCCTCAACAGGCGGGGTGTCGGGGATAATCGCGCGGAGGTCGTCGAGGATCAGGGTGACGTCCTGAGCGGCGGTGAAGTAGAAGCGGAAGTAGTTAACTTTGGCGTATTCCAGGGGCTCGGCACTGCCGGGGTTGGCTTTTGTAAGGTCAAGCGTCACCTTGTTCCAGGCGTTTTTCACGAGCGTATCCAGATGAAGATTCCAGAAGATCTCGTTCTGGTCGGCTTGACCGCTGCTGGTCATCTCAATGACCAGGTTGTCGTTTGTGAGAGTTTCGCCGCCGACGTACAGGTAAAACTGCAGCTTTCCTCCCTTTGCGGCGGTAAGGTCCACCGTCTCATCAAGCTTCAAGCTGAAGCGGGTGCCAAGGGATCCGGCGCTCTTATAAGCGCCCTTGCCCTCCACAAACTCGCCCTCGCTGTCAGTAAACTGGGAGGAGGTCCCCACGGTGACGCCGCTTTCCAGATTGGAGATCACGATGTCATCTTCCCTCGTCTCCGGCACCACAACGGCGCGTATGTCATCGACGATGAGGGTGACGTTATCACCGTTGACAAAGTAGAACCGCATATAGTTTACAGCAGTGTATTCGATTTCGCCGGTGGCTCTTGCCGCGTCGAAGGGCATGAACACCGTGGTCCATTCGCCCGGCTTGACCTGTGACGGATTGATCTCCCATTCCAACTCCTGGTTGTCATTGACGGTTCCGCTGCTGTTCAGCTCCACGTGAAGATTTTTAGTCAGCGCCGCGCTGGTATGGAGCTTAAGCTGCAAGCCGCCGAGACGGTTGGCGGAGATGTTGACCGGTTCAGTCAGTTTGATTCCGAACCCATTCATCTTTTCACCGGTGCTCTTGTATGCGCCCTTGCCCTCAACAAACTCATTCACAGCATTTGTGACCGCCGCGCCTGTTCCGGTTAAGTGGGCCGCGTCCTCGCAGCCGGAGAAGACGATCCCGGGAACGGGGTCGGCAGGGGGTTCGGGTTCGGGGGGAGTGTACTCCGTGCCGCGAACGTCGCACAGAAGCGCGGTGACCTCGGACGGGCTGTCGGTCACGTAAATGTAAAGCCAGTTGACAAAGTGGAGGTTGGGAGCGCCGTCACCGCTTGTCTCCGCCGTGGCGAAGGGCAGCGTGAGCTCGTTCCAGCCATTTACAAGGCCGTTGACGGGAACCTTCCACTTGTAGGTGTGGGTTTCGCCCGCAAAGCCGCGGTTTCCGTCGCTGCTTATCTGGACGAACAGGTTTTCTCCGAGGCCGGATTTGTCGCTGACATTGAGCCAGAGGTGAAGCGCGCCTTTGGCATATTCGCTCAGGTCGGCGGGACGGTCAAGGAGGAGCTTGTAGAGCTCAATGGAGCTTCCAAAGCTCTTTATCACGCCGCCTTTGCTTTCGTCGGTGTCGGTTGCAACCTCGTTGGTTCCCAGAACGGTTACGGCGTCAAGGCTGTCGCCGCTGAGAAGCACGCCGGGCTCCATCGGGAGCGCCGCGCGGACGTCGTCGAGAATCATCACAAGTCCGGCATCAGGGGTGGCGTTCTCAAGCCAGATACGGAAGCGGCAGACCCTGCTAAAGTCTATGTCGCCGCCCTCGGCAGCGCCCTTGGAGAGCTCCAGAACGATCCTGTTCCAGCCGTTGGCGAGATTTGCGACCGAATACTGCCAGAACAGCTCGTTCGTGTCGTTTTCGCCGGAGCTGTTTATCTCGACGTTCACATTTTGTGTGGAATGGATAAGGCCTGTGTCGTTGACGTACAGCCAGAATTCCAGTGTGCCGGTATCCTTATATTTTGTCCAGTTGAGCGGCGTCTCGCTCTTGAGGAGGAAACGCATTGTCGCGTTCCCCTCCGACTTGAACGCGCCGGTTCCCGCGCGGACTTCGGTGGACACATCGGTGACGGTAATACTGTCGGAGACGGTCAGCCCGTCGGTGGTGTCACAAGTGGCAAATACGTCGCTCTCGACAGGCTCGACCGGCTCGACCACCGGCGGCTCCTCCACGGGAGGCACCGCGCGCAGGTCGTCGAGGATCAGGGTGACGTCCTGGGCGGAGGTGAAGTAGAAGCGGAAGAAGTTCACGCCGGTATAGTCCAGAGGCTCGTCACTGCCGACGTTGGCTTTTGTAAGGTCAAGCTCCACCTTGTTCCAGGCGTTTTTCTCAAGCTCATTCAGTTGAAGCTCCCAGTAAAGCTCGTTACGGTCGGCTTGACCGCTGCTGGTCATCTCGATGATCAGGTTGTCCTGCTCGTCCGTGAGGGTATTATCTCCGACGTAAAGGTAAAATTGCAGCTTTCCACCCTCAGCGGCGGAAATGTCCACCGGCTTTTCCAACGTCATGTGGAAGCGTGTGCCAAGGGATTCGGCGCTTCTTTGCGCGCCGTTGCCCTCAACAAACTCGCCCTCCCTGTCGGTAAACTGAGAGGAGGTCCCCATGGTGACGCCGCTTTCCAGATTGGAGATCAGGATCCCATCTTCGCCCGTCTCCGGCACCGCAACGGCGCGTATGTCATCGACGATGAGGGTTACGCCGGCTCCGCCATCGAACCAGAACCGCATATAGTTTGCGCGGGTGTAGTCAAACGTGCCGGTAGGAGCTGCTTGATTGAAGGGCAGGAGCAGCTGGGTCAGGCCGTCTACGTGCTGCTGGAGCTGTTCCTTGCTAATATTCCAGCAAAGCTCCTGCTCATCGGGTTTTCCGCTGCTGGTCAGCTCTATGTGAAGCTGACTTGGCAGATCCGTCGCGCTGATCTTCAGCTGCATCTGCAAAGCCCCGATCCGGTTGGCGGAGATGTCCACGGGATTTTTGAGGCTGATTCCGAAGTCACCGGTGCTCTTATAGGCGCCCGTGCCCTCGGTGTACTCGCCCTCGGCGGTTGTGACCTGTACGCTTGAGCCAACGGCAGCCGCGTCCTCGCAGTTGGAGATGACGATGCCGGGAACGGCGGGAACAGGTGTGTATTCCGCGCCGCCCACCTCGTCAAGCATGGCGGTGACTTCGCCATTACATTCTTCCACGTAGATGTGGAACCAGTTGACGAGGCGGAGGTCGGCGCCGCCGTCCTTAGTGTAATCCGCCCTGCTGAAGGGCAGCTCGAGGTTTGTCCATTGGCTTGACAAAAGGCTGTCAACGGGGATCGCCCATTTGTAGGTGTGGGTTTCGCCCTTAAAGCCGCGGTGCCCGTCGCTGCTAATTTCGATGTAGAGCGTGTCTCCCAGCTTAGAAGTATCGTCGATATTCAGCGAGAGCCGGAGAGCGCCGCTTTTGCCGGTGAGCGCGACGGCGCGCGCCATGACAGCCGCGGGTCCATCGGTCAGGCACTCGGACAGGTCAACTGGGCGGTTGAGGAGGAGGTTATAAAGCTCCGTGCTTGTTCCGGCGCTCTTGATCGCGCCGGCGTCCTCCCCTTCGGCAACCACTGTGACCTCGTTGGCTCCTTGCTCGGTATCGCCCAGTACGGTGATGGCCTCAAGGCTGTCGCCGAGAAGGGCTCCGGGCGTCGCGGGAAGCGCCGCGCGGACGTCGTCAAGGATCATGGTGAGGCCGTCGTTGGTCGTATCTTTCGCGTTATTGAAATAGATACGGAAATAGCGGATGTTGGCGAAGTCGATCGTACCTCTCTCCGGATTTGGCGTTCCCCCGGAGAAATTCAGTACGATCCTGTTCCAGCCGTTTTGGAGGTTGTTGACCTGGTAGATCCACTGCAGCTCATTGTCATCATTAACGCCGCTGCTGTTGATCTCGACGACCATCTCGCTTGCCTTGATCGTGCTTTTGTCATTGATGTTCAGCCAGAATTCCAGGGAGCCGCTCTCATAGGCGCTCAGGTCAACGGGGTTATTGCTCCTGATAATGAAGACGCCTTTGTCGGTTTTGAACGCGCCGGTTCCCGCGCGGACTTCGGCAGGCACCTCGGTTACGGCGATGCTGTCGGTGACATTGAGCCCGTCGGTGGTGTCGCAGGCGGTAAATACGCCGGGCTCAAGCTCTGGGGGATTCACCGCGCGGATGTCGTCAAGGATCAGGGTAAGCTCCGGGTCCGTTATGGCTTTTTCAAAATAGATTCGGAAATAGCGGACCTTGGAAAGGTCGATCGTTCCGGTGGGCTTGCCTTCGGAGAGCTTCAGGATTATTTTGTTCCAGCCGTCCTTGAAGCTGCTGACAGGGTACTGCCAGCACAGCTCGTTTATGTCGTTTACCCCGGAGCTGTTTATCTCCACGTTCATATATGAGGAACCGGTGGGGAATTTGGTTATGTCATCGACGTAAAGCCAGAATTCCAGGGTGCCCTTTTCCTGATACGCAGACCAGTTGGAGGCGGTATCCGTCTTGATGAGGTAGCGGAGGACGCCGCCGCCAACGCTCTTGAGCGCGCCGTTCCCCTCCTTGACCTCGCCGTCTTGTGTGGTGACTGTGACGGTGCTCTCGCTGGAGACGGTGATGCCGTCCATCGAGTCACAGCCGGCAAATTCAGCTCTTACCTCCGAAGGCACGTCGGGCGGGAGCGAGGGGCCGGACGGGGCGGGAGCAGAGGGATTATTCGTCTTGCCGGGAGTGGAAACGGCGCGGATATTGTCAAGAATGACCGTGAGGTTCTCGTCCGTCTCGGATTTTTCAAACCAGATGCGGAAGTAACGGACATTGGCAAAGTCTATGTCGCCGTTCTCCTTTGCCGCGCCTGAGAAGTTGAGGACGATGTGGTTCCACTCCCCCGCCTTGAGGTCGGTAAAGCGGTACTGCCAATAGAGCTCGTTCTGGTCGTTGACCCCCGTGCTGTTTATCTCGATATTCATCCACTTGGAGGTCACCTTGGAGGTGTCGTTGATGTAGAGCCAGAAGTCCAGGGCGCCGTTTTTATACTCCGTCCAGTCAACGGGCGTCTTGGTCTTGATGAGGTAGCGCATAACTCCGCCGCCAACGGTCTTGAAGGCGCCGGTGCCCTCGGTAAACTCTCCGGGCTCCTGTGTGACGGAGAAGGCGCACTCGCTGCCGACAGTAAGGCCGGCGGTGGTGTCGCAGGCGGTGAGCACGCCGGGTCCCAGCACCGGGGGTATCTCCTCGGGCACAGGCTCCACCGCGCGAATGTCGTCTATGATGAAGGTGAGGCCCTCGTCAGTCTCCTCCTTTTCGGTCCAGATGCGGAAATACCGGACGTTGGCAAAGTCGATGTCGCCGTTTTCCTTTGCGCCCTCGGGGAATTTGAGCACGATATGGTTCCACTCCCCCGGCTTGAGGTTGGCAAACTGGTACTGCCAATAGAGCTCGTTCCGGTCGTTTTCGCCCGAGCTGTTAATCTCAATATTCATCCATTTGGAGACGACCTTTGAGGTGTCGTTGACGTAAAGCCAGAATTCCAGCGTGCCGTTCTTGTACGCCGTCCAGTCCACGGGCACCTTCCTCGTAAGGCGGAAACGCAGCTGTCCCGCGCCGGCGTTCTTAAAAGCGCCCGCGCCGGAGTAGAGCTCTCCGGGCTCGGAGGTGACGACCAGGCTCCCGCCGCTCCCGAAGCCCTCAAGGCCGCGCTTGCTGTCACAGTCGGTGAATAAACCGGGCTCAGGCGGGATCGTATCCTCGGGGTCCGGCATATACGCGCGCACGTCGTCCACGATGATAAGGGCGTTTTTGTTGGGCTCGCTCTTCTCGCACCAGATACGGAAATAGTTTACATTGGCAAGGTCGATCTCCCCGCCCTCGCGCCCCGCCGAGGCGAAGGGCAGCTCCACGGTGTTCCACGCGTTCTCCTTGAGGCCGGAGAGCCGGATCTGCCAGTAAAGCTCGTTTTTATCGCAGGTCTTGGAGCTGGTTATCTCGACCTGGAGCCAGCTCGAGGCAAAGGCGGATCGGTCGCCGATATAAAGGCTCATTGTTAAGCCGCCTTGCTTGTACGCGGAGAGGTCCACGGAGCGGTTGCGCTTCACCTGGAGGCGCATCTGGCCGTTTCCGGCGCTCTTGAAGGCGCCCGTCCCCTCCACAAACTCTCCGTGCTTGTCGGTGATGCTGAACACCGCGCCGCTGGAGACGCTCATGCGGATGGTGTCGTCGCAGTCAAGGAGCACGCCGGGGACCTGGGTCTTGTTCGGGTAGTTCATGGCGCGCACATCGTCAAGGATCACGGTGACGTGGCCTGTGACCTGAGTATAAATGCGGAAGAAGTTCACTCCGCTCAGGTTGGGGTTCCCGATGACCTCGGCGCTGTCAAAGTCAAGCATAAGCTCGTTCCAGCCGTTTTGCAGGCCGCTTACTGCCCACTGAAGCTCGTCGGCGTCATATTTGCCGCCGCTGGAGAGCTCGATGTTCACGGCGCCTTCAAGCTTTGCCCGGTCGCTCACATAGAGCCAGAGGTGGAGCCCGCCGTTGGCGTAGCTTGAGATGTCCACAAGGTCATTCATCGTGATCATGTACCACTCCGACGCCGTGCCCGCGCTCTTGAGCGCGCCTGAGCCCTGCTTGTGTTCATTCGCCGCCTTGGTGACGCTTATCTCATTTTTGGAGGTTATCCGCAGATTTTCCGTGGAATCGCAGCTCAGGAGCATACCGTCCTTTGAAACGACGCGGTTTGGAGATACGATGCGCACACCGTCAAGAATGACCGTGAGGCGCGGGTCGCATTTCAGGCTGTAGAAGCGGACGAAGTTTACGTTTGACCAGTCGATGGGCTCCTCGGAGCTGTTGAACGCGGAGCCCAGGTTCAACACCACCTCGTTCCACCCGGTCCTCAATGAGGACGGCTGGGGACGGAGGGTGACCTCGTTGCGGTCATAGGTGTGGGAGCTGGAAAGCTCAACGTAGAGCTCGCCGTCCTTTAAATACTCGGCGTCGTTTACATAGAGCCAGAAGGTCAGCAGGTCATTTTTGCTGTCCTTCAAATCTATGGGCTTGATGTGGGCGCTGAGCCACACCGAGGACACGTTTTCCGCCGCCAGCGCGCCGTCGCCCTCCATAAACTCGCCGGGATAGGTGGTGAGTGTGGAGCCTGAGGTCACGCCGGAGAGGGAATCGCAGTCCATGATATATCCGGGCTTGGCGGAGGCGGTGTTGGAGATGGTGCCTCCGGTCAGGTCCATGCCCGGCGTCACGGTGGCGTAGACGTTGTCAAAGCTCACCTCCAGCCCCATTGAGGCGCTGTTTGTGTACATACGGTAGAAGTTTATCGCGGAAAGGTTGGGCGTGCCGACGAGAGTGGCGTCGGCGATACCCAGGTACAGGTCGTTCCAGCCCGCCTTTAAAAGCGCCGGGGAGACCTGCCAGCCCAGCTCCTCGGCGTCAAAGCGCCCGGAGCTGGTGAGCTCGATGTAAAGGTCCGATTTCATAAACGCCGGATCGCTTACGTAAAGCGAGAAGTGAACGCTTCCTTCGGCGTAATCGGAGATGTCCACGGCCTCAAAATAGCCGTAGGTGGTGGCGGTATTGAGAAGACTGCCGATTTTCGCGGCGCCTGTCCCCTCAACATACTGCCCCTTTCGGTTGGTTACGGTGGCGTTGGTGAGGGATTTGAATTCCGAGCTGTCGTCGCAGTGCAGGATCATCTTCCCCACGTCACTGCCGCCTCCCAGAAATTCCGCTTCGGGCTTCACGTGGTCGAAGGTATAATCGAGCTGAGCGGGTCCCTGTTCCGATTCGTCCTCGCCGCTGTCGGGCGGCGGATCCTCTGTTTTGACGCACGCCGCGGCAACGCCGGCAATAAGCGCGCAGACGCATAAGAGGCAGAGTATCCTTTTCGTCCATTGCCAATGTTTCACGTCAAACATTCTCCTTTCCCTTTCCTTTAACTGCTCTTTTCCACTGATTTCTCGCCCACTTCGTTGATCGCTATGCGGTTATAAAGCTTCAGCTCGCCGTTTATGAGCTCGTAGGAATAGCCGTTGTAGCGCATGAGGTTGACGCCTGTCAGACTGCCGCCGTCCATGTTCACCATAGGCGCGACGGTCCCGATGTTGTCGGCGCCTATATTCACAAGGACCGTCCCGGTGCTGTCAAGGTTCGTGACGAAAATCTGCGCGGCGTAGGCGAATACGTCACGAATGACCTGATTTGAGGCGCCGTCGACGATTATATACTCGCAGGTATCCCGGAGTATCGGGTCCATGAGGACCGAGAAGAGGTCCTCGGATCTCAGCCAGTTTTGAAGTCCCGGGACCTTGGTGCGCTCGATCACGGTGCCGTTTTGGAGACAGCGCGTCAAAAGTCCTCCCTCTCCGCCAAGACGGAAGGAGTTCTCGTAGCAACAGGTCACGACTCCGCTGACAAGATGGCGGTCGCACCCGCGCATATCTATGCCGTACTGTGCCGCGGAAACGGCGCAGTTGCGGACATATACGCCCGCCGCCTCGCCGCGTATGGCGTAGGTGGTATTGAGGTTCTCCTCATTCGGGGAATTTTCGGGGTAGATGACGCGAATACCGCTTATTCCGGCATTTTCGCCGGCGAGGGTGATAAACGCCGGGTCCTCGGGGCCGTTCTCGGGGTCGTCCCCGTAGTAGCAAAGGAACACGGTGCCGTTGTTCACCGTCCCGTTGTCTCTCTGCTGTACGCCGGAGCTGCCCCTGAGCTCCACCCCGGCGGGTACGGTGAGCCTGCCGCGGAAGCGGTAATTCCCGCCGGGGACATATACCACTCCGCCGCCCTCGCTGCCCACCTTGTCAAGAATGGGCTGAAGCTCCTCCGAGGCGTCAGCGAATATGCTCTTTGAAAGCTCCGCTATGACCACTTT
Source organism: uncultured Oscillospiraceae bacterium (assembly GCA_947627285.1). Lineage (GTDB taxonomy): Bacteria > Bacillota > Clostridia > Oscillospirales > Oscillospiraceae > RUG626. Next base: position 36,330 of record CANQVL010000010.1, on the reverse strand, counting down.
GTCAACCGGCTTTACAAAAGACTCCTCCGGCGCGTCATAGGCTGAAAGATCGGTGTCGTCGATGATAACATGGCCCTCGACCTTCTCCGTTATCCCGCCGACGACCTCCACGCCGCACAGCTTGAGCCTGCCCTCGGTGTTGTTGGCGATGCCGCCCTCAATGTAGCCGTCGGCGATGACCCCGCCCCAGCGGGTGTCAAGCCCGTCAGCAACAAAGCCCCGGACGCAGTCGCGGATGTCCAGGCGGTACATGGCGCCGGCGTACTCGATGCGGACGCCGGGGACCGTATGTATCCCGATGGCGCAGTCCCTGATGGAGATATTGCGGAAGGTGGTCCACTCCAGGTCGCCTATCTGAAGTCCGGTGGTGTTTTTGGCGGTGTAATAGTCCAGCTTGTCACCGTCTACGGGAGCCACATAATCTGTTGAGGCGTTCTTCCAATAGTCGTTTGAGATCGCAAGGTTGGTGACGGTGCCCACATCGGCGGAGTTGGAGATCCCCACGCCGCATTGAAGGAACGTGCCCTTCACATTGATAAGCTGGAGCATTTCGTGCTGCTTGACCGAGGAGGTGCCGATCCCCCTGTACCCGTTTAGGATAGTGACGTTCTTCACCGTGGAAAGCATTAGGTTCTGTCCCTCGCCGTCCACATAGAAGGTATAGGGATAAGGGGCGATCCTGTCCAGCGACTGCTCGGGATAATAGACCGTGAGCCCCACCGCGCCGGCGGAGCCTCCCAGCAGGAATGTGCCGGAGGTCTCGCTCTCCTCGGGGTCCATCCATACGGCGATCACCGTGCCGTATTCATTGCCCGTGTCCGGGTCCTGCCAGTCGCCCTGAAGCGTGCAGAAGGGCGGGATGTAGACCGTGCCGCTGACGGCGTAATGTCCCGCCGGGAGCCACACCGTGCCGCCGCCGGCGTTGTAGCAGTCATAGAGCGCCTTTTGGAGCCCGGCGGTGCTGTCGGTGAGCCCGGTGGGGTCCACCGCGTATCCCATTTCCGTCGGGATAAAATCGGCGATCACCACGTCATCTGTCTCATACAGCGTGTCCACCCTTTGGGGCGCGGGAACGCCGTCAGAGGTGTCCTGAAGGGTCTTGCCCCTGGGGTCTGCCGGTGGGGTGAACGGGATTTCCGGTACATCAGTCCCCGGACCCTCCGTCTCCCCGGGGCCCGCTGTCTGCCCGGACTGCGGTCCGTCGGGCGGTGTTTCCCTTACGCAGGAGGCAAGCCCCAGTATGAGCAGGGCAGCCAGCGCGAAGGCCGTCGCTTTTTTCATTTTACTCCTCCTTATCTTTCTTTTTGTTCTGTCTGACAAAATTACTTACTGTTTTTTGCGTGGTCAAGGAGAAATTCCAAGACCCGCTCGCGCAAAAACGTCTCCCGAAGCTCCTCGGCGCCAAACATTTTCTCATACGCCTCGCCGCTTTCCACGCCCTTTTCCGCCGCGCGCGTGTCAAGGAGTTCCCTGTACTCCTCCTCGGAGAGGGTAAGGCCCTCCTTCTCGGCTATCAGCGCCACGGCGTAGGCCTTTATGAGGCGCTTCTCCGCCAGCTCCCGAGGCGACATACCGTAAAGCTCCTCAATGAGCTCGCCTGCTGTCCTGTCGCTCATATAGGTGACGTAGCCGTACTGTGTTTCCAGCTTTTCGGTCTCCGCGGAAAGCGCCTCCTCGGGCATGGAGATAACGGTGCAGTTGGATATAAGGGCGTCCCAGACGTTTTCCTCGACCTCCCCGGCGGAGCCTGCGCCGTCTATGGAGAGGTTTTTATAGGAGCTTATCCTTATGTGTCCGTCGGAAAGCTCCCTGCCGCAGGCGGCGACCAGCGCGGCAATAAGCAGCGCGGCGCACGAAAGCTTCAAAAATTTACGCATTTCAGCCTCCTTAAAGCGAGGCGGGGGGTTCGCCGAGGAATACCTCCTCCCAGGGGGTCTGTGACGGCGGGACCGATATTCCGCCGTATGACCGGGGCCTGCGCAGGTTGGCAAGATATTTCCTCAGGTCCTCGCTGACGTCCGCCCTACCCATGGTGTGGGTGACCACCGGCGCGCCCAGATCGACCGTCACGACGCGGTGAGACGGAAACTCCGTGAGCTTATACAGCACCTCTCCGTCAGGTCCAAAGACGCCGGTAAACGACTGACGGTGTACGATGTCTATTTGGCTGGAGGCGATATACATTCCGCTGTCGGCGGCGCGGGCCCTGGTCTTGGGCTCCCAGGCGGTCAGGGTGTCACCGTACAGGGGATAAAGCGTAAGCTCTGCGCCCGCGTTTCCCAGGCTTCTGGCGGATTCGGGATAATAATTGTCAAAGCAGATCATTATCCCGATCCTTCCGAGCTCCGTGTCAAACACGGGGAAGCTGTCGCCGTTTGAGATGCCGCGCTGTTTTTCCGTGTAGGTCAGATGTACCTTGCGGTAGCGCCCTATCTCCCTTCCGGAGGGGTCAAGAATGAAGCTGGTGTTATAGACGCGTCCGGTGGAATACTCATAATCCCACGGCGCAAGATAGGCGTTGTATTTTCTGGCGAGGGCGGCGCAGCGCTCCTTCCACTCGCCGGAGAGCCGCACAAGCCTCTCGGGCTTTGAGATGATGTCCCGCTCGTCGGTCTGGTACTGATACGATTCCGGCAGGAATACGAGCTGCGCCCCCTCCGCAAAGCACGCCTCGGCGGCGCTGTACATGTGGTCGAGCTTGTCAAGATACGTGTCCGCCTCCGAAAGGCGAAGCTGTATGAGCCCTAACTTCACTTCACGCATGATCATTCCTCCTTAAAATAGTTGGATCTCTCTCAAATTCCCACGGTAGAATATCCTCAAAGCTCCGTTCTTCAGGTTTACTTCGGGCGGCGGCGGGAGCTTGCCGTCGGTGGAAAAATAGACAGTCGTCAAAAAGGTATATACGCCCGGGGCAAGCACGTCCGTCTGCCAGGCGGGATACATCGCCTGGGGCTGGAGAAGGTGCATCCCCGGCTGGATGCGCTCCACCGTGAGCCTTGCCTTGACATCCCCGGAAAGGCGGACGGAGCTTCGTGTGCCACGCCAGGAGACTGTGCCGTTCTCCGCCGTGTAGAAATCGTCCCTTACCCCGACGGAGAAGCCGCCCTCCCTGACGATATACGGCTGGGAGAGGGTGACCCGGTGGACCCGGAGGTGGAATCCTCCGCCGACGGGGACTGTCCAGCTTTCAATGAGGCTTTCGGGGTCATTGGAAAACGGGATATGCGCGGAGGCGAGCACGCCGCTGTAGGTGCGGCTATTTAAAATGCGTCGCCTGTGGGAGATCATGGCGCCGTCGGGCGTAATCAGCGAGATCATGCTGTCGCTTGATACGTTGTCGGCGGTGGAAAGTCCAAAGCCGGAGCGGGAATTATAGGCGAACTTGGAATACGCCCCAGCCATATCGTTAAAGCGGTAGCCGAAAAAGTCGTCCTGGTAGTAGTGGATGGAGTTGTTATAAAGCGTCACGCCGTTAACATTCCCGTCGCCCTCCAGAAGTATCTCCATACCCGGCAGGGGGCTTTCCAGCAGATAGCTCTCTTTTTCCACGGGAAGCGGCTCGGGCTCCGCCTGCCACAGTGGGTGCTCCTCCCCCGCCAGCAGGCACATGAAGCCCTCGGTATAGCAGCTCACCGCGCCATCGGAGGCGTAGCTCTCTCCGAATCCCGGCGATAAGTACAGGTAGCCCACGGGAAAAACGCCGTCGTCAGTGGGGATGCTCCGCTCAAAAAAGTAGCTGATGTTTTTCAGTATCACATTCTTTGCAGCGCCGAGGGAGATATCGCAGCCCGTCAGCGCCGCCAGCCCAAAGGGAGCGACCGCCGCGAAGCGGTAGCCGATGGACCGTCCGTATGCCGCCATTCCGCCGTCGCTGTCAAAGTAATGAAGGAAAAATTTAAGAAATGCCGCGCTTCTCTCCCTGTATCCGGCGCGCCGGTCCTCATATTCCGGGTCCTCGGGGTCAGCCAGCAGTATCCACAAAAGCGGGTAGGTGTGATGCGCCCACGCCTCATAGTAATCGAAGCGCCCAAAGGGGCCGTCGCTGTACCAGCCGTTGTCGATATAAAAGGTCTCCAGGAATTCAAGCCCGCGCTTGCGCTCCTCATTCAGGCTGTCGTCCGAATACCCGAAGCGGCGGAGGACCTAAAGGCAGTATATGGGATACCAGTAGTGGTTGTTGGGCCAGGAGTTTCGCAGGGCCGTACCCGCCCATTTGAGCACCCAGTCGGCGATCCGGCGGCGCTCGGCGTCGGAGAGCGGCTCCCACAGCGCGTTGGGGGCAAAATACGCCGCCACAAGCCACGCCGCGATCTCCGTGATCGACTGATTCGCGAATTCAACGCGGTTAAAATCGGTTACGTCCCTGTCAAATCTGCGCGGGGAGTCGGGGGCGGTCCCCTCAAGCATTATGCGCCGCAGAAACGCGTCCGCGCCGCAGGGTCCGTTTTTATCGGATATTTGAAGATCGCCCGTCCGCAAAAACGGCGCTATCCCCCACATGGGCCGGAAAAGCTCCTCGATCCTGGTGCAGGAATAGCCTACGCTGTCGCTCACCACATAGGGTATCTCGTAATCATACCTGCGGGCAGTGCGCGTGAGCAGGGTCCTGTACATCTCTCTTGCCTTCCCGTAAAGCTCGCCTCTTGTTTGAAGCATGCCTCGTTCCTCCTTAAATGGGGCGCTCGGGCGGATAGCACAGCAGCGCCGTCGCCCGGTGAAAAGCGGTCCTTGTTCCGGCGGGTATGAAATAGGCGTCTCCCCGGTGGAGCGGCACGGTGCTCCCGCCGCACTCCATGGCGCCGCCCTCCTCCGTCACCACCGCGGTCACGAACGTTTCCGAGTCCAGGGTGAGGGACGCGTTCTCCAGCTTATCGAGCCGGAAGCAGGGCGTATCGCCGTAGGTCACAAGATGGATAAGGTCCTTTTCCCTCGCGTCGCGTTTGGGGGTAAGGAACACGCGGCTTTTCGTCTCCTCACGGCTGCGTGGGATATATGAAAAGCACTCCAAAAGCGCCTTTTCTCCCGCGCCGTAGTGGAGCTGCATTGGAGTCATCGTCTCCCCCGCCGGGCTTACCCGCTCCACCCGCATGGTGTAATCGGTGGGCTCCTGTATCTCCATGAGGAAGCACCCCTCCCCGATGGCGTGGGGCGTACCGCCCGTCACAAGTACGGTGTCGCCGGGACGGACCTCAAATCTGTGCAGGGCGGAGAGCATACCGTCAATATCCTGGCGTTCAAAGAGGTCTCGCCAGAGCTCCGGGGTGACATATTCCCGAAAGCCAATATACACCGCCGCCTCAGTCCCAGGACGGACGCCCAGGATATGCCAGCACTCGGTTTTCCCGTAGGGCGCGCCAAAAACCCGCCCGGCAAAGGCCCTGTCGGGGTGGACCTGTATCCCCAGGCGCTCCCCCGCGTCCAAAAGCTTTATCAGCACCCCGCTCCGGTCACGTCCCGCACCAAGCATGGAGGGCGTTACCGCGTCGGTTATCGGCACGCTCCCCGCCTCGGTCATGACGCGGGTGATGCCCTCTCCGGGGACGTATTCCCTGTTTTTTGCCTCAATGAAGGAGCTTATCCAATCCTCCGGGTAGAAGCTGTCGCCCTCGCCCTCAATCCCCAGAAACCTGCGAAGCAAAGCGCCGCCCCTGTATGTCCTTTTCACGAATGAGGGCAATTGCAATATCGGTCCTGTCATTTACAAACACCTGCTTTTCGATTTGAATAGCCGCGGCGTCATGAGGAGGTACGCAGACACGGAGGCTCTTCCTGCCCTCGTCCAGCAAAACGGTGACCTCTCCCCGCTGTTCCCCGTCAGAATCGTTGAAGGCGAAAAGCACGTACCGGTCATCGCTTTCGCTGATACGGAACCTGAGCGGCAGGCGGCTTTCCACCCGGCGCAGTCCGAAGGCGTCCGCAAGGCTGGCGGAAAGGGCGGCGGCGGAGGAGGAGTCGCCAGTGGCGCATCCGTAAAAGACCGCCGTTTGGACGGTGATGACGAGCCCGCTCCCCACCTTGTTCTCAATAACGGCGGGGCGCCCGTCGGAAAACGACGCCGCAACGCGCCCAGCCGTGGGACGGACGAGCTGGCGTCCGAAGCACCCGCTGAGGGAGACGCCGTGATATGTAAAATCCGTCCGCTCGTTGTCAAAGTCCGTAAATTCCGCGCCGACACATTCGTTGAACTCACCGCCCGGAAGGGCTTTGTTGGCGGTGGCGAACTCGTCCAGCATACCGAAACGCCCGTCCGCGATTATCACACCGCCGCCCTCGGCGAACCTGCGAAGGGCGCGGGCCGTTTTGCGGTCCACCACAAGGTGGTTGGAAAGTATCACCGCGCGGTAATGAGAAAGCTCCTCTGTGCGGATAATATCACAGCGCACTCCGCCCTGGAGCATCGCCTTGTACGCGCCGAACAGGGATTGAAGATATATGGCGTCGTCAAGGCCGTAATTTCTGGAGAACAGGCGCTGAAAATCGTCGCAAATGGGGTCAAAGAGTATCCCAACGCGGGAGCGGACGGGCTTGAGCGGTCCCAGCGGCAGGAACAGCTCCGAAAGCTCCGACGCCAGATAATAACGCTCCGTGGGCTCGCCGCGCACATCAACAATGCCGCGCCCCAGCACCTGCGCGCCGCTTGTAAACGGGCGCCACATCCAATATATCAGGGATTTCGCCCCCGCCGCGTACCCCTCAAGGCACCAGGTCCGCAGCTCGTCGGGACGGACGGACGTGGCGGCGTTGAAAAGAGCCTGGATATGCGTCTGCATCTCCGAGATCCAAAAGCCCTCCCTGCCGGACGCGGCATAAAACGCGTCGAATACCTCCCAGCGCAGAGCCTGCTCCATTGAGCCGTTGTTCTGCTTGGGATAGAATGACATTCCGATCTCGTCGCACACGCTCTTCAGCCCGTAATCGTCCTGCGGGCGGTCGTATTGGCAGACCGGGGACGCCATTGAATGGATATTGTCGGCAAGAATCAGGTGGTCCGGGTCCACGCTCCGAACGGCGTCCCGCCATGTCACAAGGAACCTGGCGATGCTGTCCCTTCGGAAGGCGTTGAAATCCGCCGCGGGCATGATGCTCATCCAGTTCCAGATCTCGGGCCCCACCTGCTCCCAGTCGCCGTATGTGCGCTCCCAGACCTCGTTGAGCCGCCGGAGGGTGCCGTACTTCTCCCTCAGCCAGAGGCGGAACTCCGACAGCGTATACGGGTCGAAGGAGCGGTACATCGTCTCGTTGAAAATATCGTACCCCAGCAGCGCGGGGAAGTCCTTATACGCAAGGGCGACCCTGGTAAAATGGTCGCAGACCATGCTCTTGACCTCGGGGTGGAAATAATTGAGGAAGCCAAAGCTCGGCTGTCCGAATTCCCTGTGACCGTGGGCGTCCACCGCGTAGTATTCCGGCTTCATGCGAAAATCCGGAGCGTATTCAAAGCACGTCGACTGCCCAGCCAGCTCCATGATTATTTTCAGTCCGTGCTCCCGCGCCATGCGCAGTATCTCCTTCCCCGTGCGGAAGGGGTACTCATCTGACGGCTCCTCCCACCAGAACGCGGCGGGCCAGATGACCACCGTGTTCATTCCGCACCGGGCGATTTGTTCAAGCTGGCGGTCAAGCTCAGCCAAGGTATCCTCTCTCGTCACCTTGAGTACGGTGCCATAATGAAATGTCGAATTAATATCGCAGCCCGCCCTTCCTCAGCAGACGCGCCAAAGGGCGCAATTATGCTTTTATTGGTTTTAACAAAAATATACACCGTTTTGGAAGTTTTTTCGTTTACTTTTTTGTATGTATATTGCCTTTTTTAATATTTTGAGATATACTGTTAGCAAATTACCGAAAAGGAGTAACAATATGGCGGGATTGTATAAATTTGAGAAGGATTTTTTGCAGGGTGAAAAGCTGCGCATGGAGCGGAAGAGCGGCGACACCAGCTATTTCATCCACAGCCACGATTACTATGAGATAATTTACTACAAGGACTGCGACGGCGTGTGCCTTTTAAACGGGAGCGAGTACAGGATAATCGACAGCTGTCTCTTTCTTTTGACTCCGCAGGACTTTCACCGGATCGACACCCACAACCACGACGGCTCGCGCTCCACCATCATCTCCTTTGCCGGCAGTCTCGCTGACGACGAGCTTTTAAAGATGCTGGGATTTTCGGCGAGGATACTCTACGACCCCTCGGAAAAGACCATACGCACCATTGAGGACCTGTGGGACTGCTACATCGGGAACGATAAGCTCAAAAGCTTTCGCGTATATCACCTTTTCAACACCCTGCTCGCCGACGTCCTGGAATACGGCAGTATGGCGGGCAGTGATACGCGCGTAAGCTCCCTTATTAGCAAGGCGATGACAATAGCCATAAGCCAGATACCGTCCGGGATCACCCTGACACGCCTTGCCGACCAGTGCGGCGTGACGGCTCCGTATCTGTCCGACCTATTCCACAAGGAGACGGGCAAGACATATACCGCCTGGCTCACCCAGGCCCGCGTGGGTCGCGCCTCGCGTATGCTGGAGGAGCAGACGGCGTCGGTTCTGGAGATTTGCTACGAGTGCGGCTACAACACGCCGTCGCAGTTTATAAAAATGTTCAAGCGGGTGACCGGCATGACGCCCTCGGAATACCGAAGCAAAAAAGCGGCGTCAAAGTGAGCCTTTTGTGGATTTCTCTCTACTATTCGTGTAGTTTTTTACTTTATCTGTCCTTTTAGAATATCTGACCCGTAGGTTTACAACAGGTTTTTCTCCCGTTATAATAGGAAAAAAACGGAGGCGAAACATATGAACCAAAAAGCGTTCGGAGCCGTCATATCCGGTCTTCGCAAGAAAAGCGGCATGACCCAGACGCAGCTCGCCAGGGTCCTCAACGTCAGCGACAAGGCCATAAGCAAGTGGGAGACGGGTCTTGGCTATCCGGAGATCACACTTTTGCCGAAAATCGCCGAGTGCTTCGGAGTCTCCGTGGACTATCTCTTCACCGGCGAGAGAAGGGGCATAACCATCGCGGGTAACATCCTCACCGACATCGTAAAGACCATTGACAGCTACCCGAAGGTGGGGATGCTGGCGAAGATCAGCACCGTCTCCCGCTCCGTAGGAGGGTGCGTCCCCAACACCGCCATTGATCTGGCGAAGATCGACAGGACAATCCCCATCTCCGCCGTGGGCTGTGTGGGCGACGACGAATACGGCAGATATGTCATCTCCCAGCTCCGCCGCCGCAACATCGACACCGGGCGCATAGTTGTCTCGGCTTCCGCGCCCACAAGCTTCAGCGACGTGATGAGCATGCCCACCGGCGAAAGGACATTTTTCCACGCGCGAGGCGCAAACGCGGAGTTTTCCCCCTCCCAGGTGGACATTCCGGGCCTTGGCTGCGCCATTCTCCACACCGGCTATATACTTCTGCTGGATCACTTTGACGCGCCGGACCCGGAATACGGGACCGTTATGGCCCGGTTCCTCCACGACGTACAGAGTCAGGGGATAAAGACCTCGATAGACATGGTCAGCGACAGCACCGCGGACTACTCCGACAAGGTGATACCGGCGCTGAAATACTGCAACTATGTGATAGTCAACGAGATCGAGTGCTGTGGGACATGGAAGCTTCAGCCCCGCAGACCCGACGGCTCGCTGGATCTTTCCGCCATTCGTCTTTCCATGGAGCGTATGCTGGAGGCGGGCGTGGAGGAAAAGGTCATCGTCCACAGCAAGGAGGCGGGAATGTGCCTGAGCCGGGACTCGGGATTTACGGTCGTCCCCTCCCTTCGCATCCCCAGCAGCCGTATAAAGGGCAGCGTGGGCGCCGGGGACGCGTTTTGCGCGGGCTGTCTGTTCGGCATTTATAACAAGATGTCCGACCGGCAGATACTTGAGTTTGCCTCCGCCTCGGCGGCGTGCAGTCTTTTCTCCGAAAACGCCGTGGACGGGATGCGCGGAAAGGACGATATTTTTGCCATGGCGCAAAACTGCCGCCGTATGGCGGTCCCAAAATAAAAAAGGAGGAAAAAGCTTATGCTGGCAACATTAAATGACGTTCTCCCCGGAGCGCAGAGAGGTCACTACGCGGTGGGACTGTTCAACACCATTGACACCGATATGCTGGAGGGCGTCATATCCGCCGCCGAGGAGCTGCGCTCACCCGTTATAATCGGCACCGCCGAGGTCCTGCTTCCCTACGGGGAGCTGAAGCTGATCGCTCCGGCGTTGATCGCCGCGGCGAGGCGGGCATCTGTTCCGGTGGTGGTCCACTTTGACCACGGCCTCACCTTTGAGCGGTGCATGGAGGCGCTGAGTCTGGGCTTCACCAGCGTCATGTTTGACGCCTCGGCGGGCGCGGCGGAGAATAATCTTTCGCAAACAGCCGAGATAGTAAGGATAGCCCACGCCATGGGCGCCACGGTGGAGGGGGAGATAGGCCACGTGGGCGAGGCCGCCTCGGTTGACGCGGCGGACCGGTATACCACCCCGGAGGAGGCGGTGGGATTTGCCCGCGCCACGGGAGTTGACGCCCTGGCTGTCGCGATTGGAACGGCACACGGGGTCTACAGATCCGCTCCGCGCCTGGACCTTGAAAGGCTCAGATCCATTCGCGCCGCTCTTGACACGCCGCTTGTGCTCCACGGCGGCTCCGGGCTGTCCGACAGCGACTTCCGCAACGTGGTGCGGGACGGTATTGCCAAGGTCAACATCTTCACCGATCTGTGCCTCGCCGGAGCCCGCGCGATGAAGCGGGGGTCGGAAAGCGGGCTTGATTACCTGGAGATCCGCAAAACGCGCGTGGAGGAGATCAAAAAGGCGGTCATGAAAAAAATACATCTGTTCGGCTCTGCCGGAAAAGGAGGAAATGTATGAAACGCTCTCAAATCAACCGGGCACTCAGGGATCTGGAGGCGATGTGCGAGAAATACCGCTGTTATCTGCCTCCCTTCTGCCACTTCACGCCCGAGAAGTGGCAGAGCCTGGGCCACGAATATGACGAGATCCGCGACTGTATGCTGGGCTGGGACATCACGGATTTCGGCATGGGGGACTTTGACAGGTTTGGCTTCTCCCTCATCACCATACGCAACGGCTGTCGGACGAATCCCGAAAAATACACCAAGGTATACGCCGAAAAGCTTCTCTTTTTGAAGGAGGGCCAGCGCGCGGCAAACCATTTCCACTGGTTCAAAACCGAGGACATAATCAACCGCGGCGGCGGGAACTGCCTTATACGCGTGTACAATTCCCTGCCAGACGAGTCCATCGACTACACATCCGACGTTGAAATACACAGGGACGGCCTGAAAATGACGGTCCCCGCCGGCACTCAGGTTTGTCTGAAGCCCGGCGAGAGCCTTTGGGTCACCCAGGGGATGTACCACGACTTCTCCGTGGAGCCCGGAACGGGAGACGTACTGCTCGGCGAGGTCAGCCAGTGCAACGACGACAACACGGACAACCGCTTCAACCCGCCCATGGGACGCTTCCCGGAAATCGAGGAGGACGAGCCGCCCTACCGCCTTCTATGCAACGAATACCCCAAGGCGCCATAATAAAGCCTTATCGAGCTTAAAATACACCGCAAAAAGCGGCTTGCAAACGCAAGCCGCTTTTCAGACTGTCAAAAAACTCAAGATCAAATATTTTTCCGGCGGCATGTACGTCGGAAAAATCACCTTTTGTCGCCCAAGTGTGCCCCTGCGGGGCGCGCGCAGGGCGACAGCAGGGTAAATTTCTCTGAATTTCGCAAAATTCAGAGAAATTTACCCGCACGTTCCCCTTGTCGGCAAAGGCCAAAGGCCTTTGCCGACAGGCTAAAGCGGCTTGCAAACGCAAGCCGCTTTTTTGGCGGGAAATATGGAAACAAATGTTTTACGGTGTAACAGCCTCCGGGTCGCCGTCCGGCGCGGGGGCGGATAGGGTTTCGGGCTCGCCGGTTGCGGGCTCGTCGGTTGCGGGCTCGTCGGTTGCGGGCTCGCCGGTTGTGGGCTCGTCGGTCACGGGCTCGTCGGTCGCGTCCTCGGGCAGATTGCTGTCCGGCGCGGTGGGGAGGGGTATATCGACGACGGCGGACTTTATCCAGCTCACCCACAGGGGGTAATATTTGGCGTACAGGTGGCAGCCGTCGCCGGAGAAGGAGTCGGGCAGATAGCCCTCCTCATCGGCAAAGACCTCGTTGACGTTGATATAGAAGATATGCTCGCCGTCGGCAAGGGAGCGGATCATCTCGTTGATCTTAAAGAGGTTTTTGGGACCGAAGCAGATGTTCTGCGCCTCTTTTTTGTGACCGGTGGTCATTATCGCCTGGAGTATCACCACGGCGTCGGGCTGGGCCTCGCGGACGGTGTTTACAAGCTTGGTATACGCCTTGGTGAGGGACTTGAAGCTGCTGCCGCACTCGTTTATCCCCAGACCGATAAATATTTTGCCGTAGGTCTTGTTTTTCAGAAGCTGGGGCAGCGTCTGCTCGGAAAAGCCCTTGTCGGAGGCCTTTTTCGTTAAAGCCGTGTAGACCGACATTCCGGTGGCGGCAAAGTAGTCCGCGCCGCCAATGCGGGAGTAGAGGCGGAGCCCCTCGGTGCGGGAGTCGCCTATGAAAAGCACGTCGTCGAACCAGCTGTCGTCCACGGTGCTCTCCGGCGTGAACTCGCCGGAGGTGCCGACGGTGACGGCGAGGGGTTCCTCGGGAGGCTCGTCCTCGGGGGGCTGCTCCTCAGGGGGCTCGTCCTCCGGAGGAGCCTCCTGACCGTCTTCGCCGGTCCCCACGTCCGTCTGTGTGCCGGCGTTGGGGTCCTGAGTGTCGGTATCGCCCGTCGTCTCGCCGCCGTGGTTGTCCCCGCCGGTTTCCGGGGATTCGCTGCCGGCGCTCCCCACGTCGGGCGGGGTGACGGGGTCTTTGCTGTCCTGGGAGCTTTCGTCTTCTCCGGGTCCGTCGTCCGGCGGCGGGATTTGCTCTCCGCCGTTTTCCGGGTCCTCCGGCGGTGTGGGAGCGTCACCGTCGGGCGCGGAGTTCCCCTCCTCGGCTATGAGCTCCCTGGCTATGTCTATCTGGGCGTGCAGGTCGTCGTCCGTCGCCAGTAAGAACGGCACCTGGGCGGGGTCCAGCCCGCCGTCAAGCTCCAGCGGCTTGAGGATCTTGTTTTTTTGGACCGAGCCCACCGCGACTACCGCGGCCATGCTCACCACAAGAAGTACGGCGAGGGTCATATAACGACGCTTCATTTCTTATTTTGCCTCCGTTAAAGCGTATCAGTAGCTGAAATAAATGAACGTGTCCTGGGCAGAGGTGGCGATGAAAAACACACAGACCCAGAAAAGGACAAAGACCAGGGCGTCTGCATACCATTTGCGGTATATCCGGCTCCAGAGCTTTTTCGGTACGGGCGTCGCAAAGATAATGCCGGCGGCAAGAAGTCCCGCGTATCTCGGCGCCCAGGAGATGAAGTCCGACAGGTCCCCCGCCCCGCCCACGGCGAAAAGCCTGGCGTAGACAGTTATTGCGGCGGGGATACTTTCGGCCGCGAATGGCACCCAGGACAGGATTATGGCGACGACAACGTAAATATGACTGAGGACCTTTGACTTATCGAGGCGTCTGCCCATCCAGAGCTTCTCGTTGGCAATGAGCAGGAAAAGTATTCCCGCCCAGAGCATATAGCCCCCATCGACGCCGTGCCAGAAGCCCGTAAGCGCCCAAACCACGGCAAGATTCAACAGCGTGCGGGCAAGTCCCCGGCGGTTCCCGCCCAGGGGTATGTAGACATAGTCGCGGAACCACCTGCCAAGGGTGGCGTGCCAGCGGCGGAAGAAGTCGGAGACTGTGCGGGAGCTGTAGGGCTCCAGAAAGTTCATTGGCAGGTTGTAGCCCAGCATGTGACCGAGGCCCACAGCCATGAGGGAGTAGCCGTAGAAGTCAAAATACAGCCTCATGCAGAAGGTTATCAGGGCAAGCCAGGCGTAGGGCGTGGAGACTGTCTCAAAGCCCAAAATCTCCCCCTGTCCCCACACGCCGCCCAGGCGGTTTGCCAGCAACACCTTGAGGGAGAGCCCCAGAATAAACTCCTGGAGCCCCATGTGGATGGTGACCGGCCTTCTCCTGGGGCGGAGGGTGCTTTTCCTGAGCTCCGAATTGGGCGTGACGGGGCCGGAAAGGAGCTTCGGGAACATCACCGTCCAGGCGCAGAAGCTTATGAAATTCCGCTCCGCTTTAAGCCTTTTCATGCGCACGTCGGCGACATAGGATATGAGCTGGAAGACGTAAAAGCTCATTCCCACGGGCAGCAATACCCCGCCCAGCCACAGCTTGAAAAATACAAGCGCTCCGGCAAGGTACAGCACCGTAACGCCCAGTATGAGCCCGCTGTTCCACCTCTCCACGGCGAGGCCGCCCACATACGCCAGCGCCACGGCAGCCGCCAGCGCCGCCAGGGACAACACGTCCCAGCCGGTGACGAGCCCGTAAAACACAACGCTTCCCGCGGACAGCACAGCCGCCCGCGCCTTGGACGGGACTATATAGTAAACCGCCAGGAAAAGCGGCAGGAAGTAAAAAATAAAGGGTATGGAGTTAAACTGCATCTCTCCGCCACAGCGCGGGGGCTCCCTCCCCGCTCTCACTTTCCGTTGTCAACTTATGTCAAAAAACGCGATAATATTCGTAAGAAAAATTATAGCATAAGGGTGTCGAAAAATAAAGAAATATTTGAATTATTTTTGTATTCCATTTATTTACAGTGCATTTTTTCTTATACCGTGATATAATGGCTTATATTTAAAATAAAGAGGGGGCAAAAGCTTATGGATCGGGACGGCGCGGTGAAAAGGTCGAGGCTCGGGGCTTTACTCGCGACAGCCGTACCGGTGCTCCTTGCGGTATTGTTCCCCCTTCTCACTCCCATCGGCGGCCTTGCGGAGGCTGTGACGAAATATTTTTCCCGCCCGGTGAAGGCGGCGCTGGGGACGGTATTCGGGCTTCTCCCCTTCTCAGTCATGGAGGCTGAGTACATAGCCGCGGCGGTGCTGGCGGCGGTATGGGTCGTGAGGACGGTCATTATCACGGCGAGGGCTGAGAAAAGGCTCGCGGCTTTTTTAAAGCGCCTGTGGGCGCTGCTTTTGGCGGCGGCGTATCTTCTGGTATTTTTCCTCTGGTGCTTCGCGGTGGATTACCGCTCCCTGTCATTTAGCGAGAGGAGCGGCATAGAGGCGGGCAAGGTGAGCCGCGAGGACCTTTATACCGTGACGGAATACTTCGTCACCCGCGCGTCGGAGCTTTCCGGCGGCGTCCAACGCGACGGGGAGGGGCATTGGGCGGAGGACATGGACGGCTACATAAGGGCTTCACGCGGGCTCTACGCGAACATACATGAGGAATTTCCCTTCCTCTCCGCCAATTCACGTATCCCAAAGAAGATGTACCTCACCTCGGTCATATCCTCCCGCATGGGCTTTACCGGGGTGTACTTCCCCTTTTCGGGCGAGTCCAACATCAACATCGACGCCCCCGGGTGCCTTATCCCCTCCACGATAGCCCACGAGCTCGCCCACCAGAAGGGCGTATACGCTGAGCAGGAGGCAAATTTTGTGGGCATAGCGGCGTCTGTCTCCTCCGGCGACCCGGTGTATATGTACTCAGGATATCTGGACGGCGCGATATACCTGTCCAACGCCCTGTACTCCGCCGACCCGGAGCTCTGGTACAGCCTCACGCCGCTGATGAGCGAGGAGATGCGCGTAGACTGGAACGACAACAACGCCTACTGGCGCGCCTTTGAGGGGAAGGTGGAGGAGGTCAGCTCCAAGGTCTACGACGGCTACCTGAAGGCTCAGGGGCAGGAGCTGGGCATACGCTCCTATGGGGCGTGCGTGGACCTGCTTGTGGCGTATTACCTGCCGGAGGCGTCAAAATGAGGCGCGTATATGTCTCCGCGCTGACGTTTGAGGCGGTGAAGGAGCACCTGCGCGGCTTGGGCTTTCAGGTCCGTGAGATCGACCCCGACCCGCGTTACGGCTCCGGCGAGGCGGCGCACCCTGATCTGAGGATGTGTGAAACGGGCGGTGCCGTGCTGCGGCGCGGCGCTCCGCCCTCCTCCCCCGCTTACCCCGACAACGCCTCGATGTGCGCCCTGGTGCTTGACGGATTTCTCGTCCACAGGCTTGACATCACCGACGCTGTTATATTACAATATTGCCGTGAGCGCGGCTTTCGTGAGATACACGTGAACCAGGGGTACACAAAATGCTCCTGCGTCCGGGTGGACGGCAGGAGCGTCATAACCTCCGACCCCGGGGTGTACGCGGCGCTCGCGGGCGTTCCGGAGCTCTCTGTGCTGAAGGTCCGCCCCGGCTTTGTATCCCTCCCCGGATACGGAACCGGCTTCATAGGCGGCGCCTCCGGGCGCGTGGGCGACGAGGTCGTTTTCAACGGCGACCTCTCCGAGCACCCGGATTTCCGGCAAATTTCCGCCTTCATCGCCGAGCGGGGACTGCGGGTAAAGCATTTCCCCGGTCTTCCACTCACCGATGTGGGCTCAATAATCGAAGAAACGGAGTGAACGGCATGAAATACGGCTACGGCGTGGATTTGGGCGGCACCACCGTGAAGCTGGGACTTTTCACGGAGGACGGCAGGCTGATCGACAAGTGGGAGATAGACACCGATATCTCCGGCAGCGGTCGGAATATCCCCGGCGACATCGGGCGGTCAATTCTCGCGGATATGCAAAAGCACACCTTCCAAAAATCAGACTATCTGGGCATTGGTATCGGCATACCGGGCCAGCTCTGGGAGGACGGAACGGCAACCGCCGTGAATCTGGGCTGGGACCGCCAGCCGCTGGTATCCGAGCTTCAGGAGCTCACGGGCCTTCGCGTTGCAGGCGACAACGACGCCAACACCGCCGCCATGGGCGAATACTGGATGGGCGGCGGCAAGGGCTATCGGAGCCTTGTGCTGGTGACCCTGGGCACGGGCGTGGGCGGCGGAATAATCATCGACGGCAAATGTCTCCGGGGCGCTCACATGGCAGGCGGCGAGATCGGGCATATGCCAGTGAACCCCGCTGAGACGCGTCAGTGCGGCTGCGGCAACCGGGGCTGTCTGGAGCAGTACGCCTCAGCCACGGGCGCGGCGAGGCTTGCCATGGAGGCGCTGGCGTCAAGCCCCGAGCCCTCAACCCTACGCTCCGCCGGAAAGGTGGACGCAAAGGCGCTGTGGGACGCGGTGAAAACAGGCGACCGTCTGGCGATAGAAATCGCCGGCAGGTTCTGCGACTACCTGGGGCGCGGACTTGCCATGATCTCCTCCACGGTGGACCCGGAGGTCCTTGTTCTGGGCGGCGGCGTCTCAAGGGCGGGGCAGGTCCTCATCGATATGGTGACGGAGAAATACAAAAAATACGCCTTCAACGCCTGCAAAAATACCCCCATCGTCCTGGCGGAGCTGGGCAACGACGCGGGTATGTACGGGAGTATGGCAAACTTGCTTTGACACGCGGTTTTCTGACATAAACACATCGAACGAAAAGCCCCCGCCTCTATTCATAGGAGGCGGGGGCATATCACTGAAACGCTTGCAAAAGCAGAATAATTATTGGGACTTGCCAAAAAGGTAAGCCCCAATAATTTTTGGAATTATTTAAAAAGCCGCGGGATGTAAACTGACGGAATCGTCCGGTTTTCCTCAAAAAAAAATTGCCCCTTGGGGGCTGAGAGGACCTGGCGGTGGCGATTGATCAGGGTGTGCTCATGAAATCCTTGATGGCCTCGTCCAGATGAATTGGGGAGAGGGCGCAGCGGGTGAAGATCTCGGCGGCGGCTTCAGCGACGTTGCGGTTGTCGGTAAATGTCTGGGATACCACGGGTGTGAGCAGACAACCTTTCCCTCTCCTCTCCGTCACCTTGAGGGCGTATTGGGATGGACGTGGCTCTATGACGGCATACTGCCAGCGAGCGTGCTGGGAGTAGAGCTCCTTAGATTCACTAAAGAGCTCGCGCAGGTCCTCCAGCAGTTGCCGGCCGGGTTGCTGTGCCGCCGGATGCAGACGGTCCACCAGGCCCTCGATGAGGGCAAAGGCGGCGTCGACAGGAGCGGTATCTCCGGAGATCATCTGTGCGGGAGTTATCCGCATACACTTTACCAAAAGCTCAACGGTTTCCGCGTCGGGCTCCCCTTTTCCTTTATGATTGGGAAGCGGCTTGGCAAGCTCCGTCCGTTCAAAGGGAGCCTTGAGTTTTTTCATTGTGGACACGATGGTTTTCTGTATTTTCATGGTGTACAATCTCCTTCTTTAAAGTATTTAAGTAAGACGAACATGGAAAAAGACCGGGAGGCGCGTCCTCTCGGTCTTTTTTCATTATGAGTGGGTCATGCCCAGACGGGTTTTGTGGTGTATGCCATGTCATCTCCGCCGTCTCCAAGTGTGGCGTAATAGACAATCACGGCATAATAACGGTAACCGTGGGCTACCTGGAGCCGTATGGAATTGGAATAAAAGTAATCGTCAGTAATCATCAAGCCGGGGTATGATTCGTGCCAGTATGTTGCGACAAGATCGTCACTTCCAGAATCCAGAGTCTCTCCTTTCATCCTGTAGACAGTGACTCTATGCGCCCCGATCGTGTCCATGATGTCCGTCCCAAATACGTGGAATTCAACGGAGATGTCCCCATCGCCCCATGTGTTGATGTAGGCGCCGCACGAGGAAATATACTTATTCGTATTTTCCATCGCAAAGACGGAGGAACTGAGGACAGAAACAACCATGACGACCATAACTAGGAACTTTAAACTTTTTTTCAAAACTTTCAACCTCCAGTCGAATCAAGTATTTTGATAAGATCTTCGTATGAGTCCAAGCCTGTTAAGCGGCATTCAACGTTTTTTGACATCCATACCGCAAGATATTTCCCGTCGTTTGTCATAATGTGAAACGTGATTCCGTTATGTTCGTAGGTTTCAAACGGTTGGTCGTCGATACTGTATGATTCATCATACGTACCCGGCAGCAGTTGAATATAGGATAAAACAATGCGGTGCCCATTTTCTTCAAATGCACCTGAAATAATGTTTGATTTCGGATCATCCGAAGAGGTTATCCGCAATTGCTCGCATCCCTCAGGCCAATAGGTGGGGAGATAATCGGATTTGATGCCATACTGCTCCATTGCCTCCTTCATCCCCTGCAGCTGCGTCGGAATCTCGGCACCGTCTTTGAACGCAGCGTTCCCTGACGACAAGCCGAAAAACTCCGCCGTCCAGTGGGCGATGCGGTCAAACAAATCGAACCCCTTGGCATATGCCACGGCAACAGATGCCGCCATAAGCGCGGCGATCACCGCGGCGATTATGCCCGCCCTCAGGAGGACGCGGAGACCGCGGCGCTTCTTGTCCTTGGCCTTTATCCGCTTCAGGAAGTGCTCATACGACGTCTGGGCATCCATGCTTTGAGGTTGAGGCTCCTTGCGGGCAATGGTATCCAGGTACAATTCCAGAAGATTGCCGCAGGAGGAGTCCTCGTCCATCTCGGACACAAGTATTCTAAACTCCTCCTTGAGGTCCTCAACGGACATGGAATCCAGCTCTTTTGCCAGCTCGTCCATATCGTGAGGATAATTTGATACGTTCTCACTGGGACCTGCTTTACCGTCCATGGGCTCACTCCTTTCTCCTCTGTATATACATTTGTATTGAAAATGGCGTAATGTTATCATTAATATTAATTTTTATCATATTCCCATCAGTTCCCGGTATTTTTTGATGAGCCTGCATAGCTTTACTCGGCAATATTCCTCCGATATACCCAATCTCCTGCTCATTTCCCTGTAGCTGATCCCCTCCTCAAAACGCCAAATCAGAAGTTGCCGCTCACTTTCAGAAAACTGGGACGGCAAGATGTGCCAAAGAGGTTCAACCTCCTTTGGGGCGGGAAAATCGTCATATTCCTCCAAAGAACTGTTGAATCTGTTCTCGTGACGCCGGCGGTGATTTCTCATACGGTTCACCAGCACTTTGACCAGCCACACCAGGGGTTCTTTGCGCCTCATAAGTATATCGGCTTTCTGCACCGCGAGTAAAAATACATCCTGGACAAAATCTTCCGCATCCATCGAATTTGCTCCGTGAATATAGGCGGCCTTTTTCAAATATTCATAATATTTTGTATAAAGCGGGAGAATCAACAATTCTTTCTCTGTCTCTGTCATCGCGCCGCCTCCGCAAAGAATGTCGAAATATGTGTTTAGCAAAAGCTAATATATCACATTTAAAATATGGAATATATGCGTTTCAAATGTACATTATCGCTCGGCGAAAGTCAAGGAAATATATACAAAAATGCTGAAGGTACTCCGGGTGGCTGGTTTCGCCGCGTCCGTGCCGGCACGGTCGAAAAAGCAACGCGGCGTTTTACTGGCAAGCGTCTCAAGACGCACCAAATATCTGTCACCTGCATCAATTGCCCTACGACCCGTATTTTGTCTTTCTCATTTCTTCAGATCCGCAAACAATTCATCAAGGTCGGTGCAGCCCTTCACGGACGGTTCCCTGGCGACCCGTTCCGCCTCCAACATCGCGGCGACTGTCTCCTTGTTGGGCTTATTCAAGGAGACATCAAAGGGAATCCGGCCCTTACGAAGGGACTGACGGACAAAAATGTTGAAAGCGGTGGACAGGTTCATGCCCAGCTCCGTAAAAAGGGCGTCGGCTTGGGCTTTCAGCTCAGTGTCCATGCGGATGCTGATGTTCGTTGTAGTGCCAGCCACGCGATCATCTCCTTTCCTGCCGGGGTTCGTTATATGGACAGCTCAATGATGCGCAGGCCCAGCTTTTTGGCGTAGGAGACGGTTTGGAGGGTCCCGCCGGGTGTGCCGTTGAATACGGCTATGAGTATCTGCGAGGAGCGGACCATGTACTCGTTCCGGCGCTGCATACAGCCGGGAGTGTAGGCGCGGGAGACGAGCGTAATGCTGTCGCACTGGTGGAGGATGTAGTCGTACCGCTCCCTGTCAGCGTATGACCAGCCGCCGGACTGGCCCTCGTGGGGGACTGCCGCCTCAAGAGTAATGCCGGCGTACTCGTCGCGAAGCGTGATGACAGCCTCGGCAAAATACATATCGCACCCCTTTGCCATGCCGCATATGAAGTGCCTCGCCCCCAGATTCCTGGCGTGGCGTACGGCGTCCTCAATGCGCCCCTTCAGCTCCACGCACCTGGGGTCCCGCTCATTTGAGCCCCAGGGCAGCTTCTCCGGGCGGTGCCCCGTGAAGGAGCAGGCCGATATGTTTTCAAATCCCCACGTTTCCAGCAACGTCCTCACCTCACCTGAATTGTACCACTCCTTTTTTCATTTGTAAAGCGCTTGCCAATCCGGTACAGGCGTGATATACTTTTAGGAAACTTTTTTCAAAGGGGTTTTTCACGTGAAGCGGGATTTTAAAAACTGGGGGCTTTTTCGGATATTTTTCAGCTATTTCAAGCCCCACATGGGGCTTTTCCTCCTGGATATGGCATGTGCTCTTTTGATAGCACTGGTGGATCTGGCGTTCCCCTACGTCTCCCGTATCTGCCTCTACGAGCTCATACCCGGAAACGTATACGGCGCGTTTTTCGCTGTGATGGCGGCGATGGTCCTCGCCTATATCCTCCGGGGCTTCCTCCAGTTCGTGGTCACCTACTGGGGGCACGGCTTCGGCGTACTGGTGGAGGCGGACATAAGGTGCGACCTCTTCTCCCACCTCCAGACCCTCCCCGTGAGCTTTTTTGACAAGAACCGCACGGGCCACCTGATGAGCCGCCTCACCAGCGAGCTTTTCGACATAACCGAGCTTGCCCACCACGGTCCGGAGGACTTGTTCATCTCCTCCGTCACCCTCATCGGCGCCATCGCCATACTTTTCACCGTCCAGTGGCAGCTGGCGCTCGTCATGCTTATACTCATTCCCATCTTCGCCGTGATCGTCTGCTTCAACAGGATCCGCCTGCGGGACACCTCCAGGGCCGTGAAGCGCGTAACGGCGTCAATAAACGCCGACATCGAGTCCTCTCTCTCCGGTATGCGCACCGCCAAGGCATTCGCCAACGAGGAGGCGGAGCAGGAGAAATTCGACAGGGCAAACGACAGGTTCCGCGGCTCCAAAAAGGCGCAGTACAAGGCTATGGGCATATTCCAGGGCTCTCTGGAGCTTTTCACCTCAGTTATGCCCGTTATAGTCATCGCCTGCGGCGGCTTTCTCATCATGCGCGGGAGGATGGATTACCGGGACCTTGTCACCTTCACCCTCTACACCGCCACCTTCATAAACCCCATGAAAAAGATAGCGGCGCTCTCCGAAATGCTTGTAAACGGCACCGCTGGGCTCTCCAGATTCGTGGAGCTCATGCGCGTTGAGCCGGAGCTGGAGGACAAGCCGGACGCCGTGGAGCTTAAAAACGTCAAGGGCAGGATAGACGTAAACGACGTGAGCTTCGCCTATGAGCGGGACGACACCGAGGTACTCCACCACGTCTCCATTCATGTCGCCCCCGGCGAGACCGTGGCAGTGGTTGGACCCTCCGGCGGGGGCAAGACCACGCTCTGCTCCCTCATTCCCCGGTTTTACGACGTCTCCTCCGGCTCCATAACCGTGGACGGCATCGACGTGCGCGACGTGACCCAGAAGTCCCTGCGCCGCAATATAGGCGTCGTTCAGCAGGACGTGTTCCTCTTTGCCGACTCCATTATGAACAACATCCGCTACGGCCGCCCCGACGCCACAGACGACGAGGTGGCGGAGGCGGCAAAGCGGGCGGAGATTTACGACGACATAATGGAAATGCCACAGGGCTTTGATACATACGTGGGCGAGCGCGGCGTTCTCCTCTCCGGC
Source organism: uncultured Oscillospiraceae bacterium (assembly GCA_947627285.1). Lineage (GTDB taxonomy): Bacteria > Bacillota > Clostridia > Oscillospirales > Oscillospiraceae > RUG626. Next base: position 13,461 of record CANQVL010000010.1, on the reverse strand, counting down.
GGGCAGAAGCAGAGGATCTCCATCGCCAGGATTTTTTTAAAAAACCCGCCGGTGCTCATTCTCGACGAGGCGACCTCCGCCCTTGATTCGGTGACGGAGGCAAAGATCCAGCGGGCCTTCGACGAGCTTGCCCGAGGGCGCACAACACTCATAATCGCCCACCGCCTTTCCACCGTCCGCGCCGCCGACAGGATCCTCGTCATACGCGACGGCTCCATCACCGAAGAGGGCTCCCACTCCGATCTCCTTGCCCTGAACGGCGACTACGCCAACCTCTACAACACCCAGAATCTTCACATGTAATATGAACATTTCCGCCGTCTGATCCTCAGGCGGCGTTCATATTTTAATCCCCAATCAAACATTTTTCCGACGGCATGTACGTCGGAAAAATCACCTTTTGTCGCGCAAGTGTGCGCCCATATGGGGTCCCCACGCAATCATGATTGCGTGGGGAGAGGAGGAGCGAAGTCCGCGCCTGAGCCCTGCCGCTTGCGGCGGGGCGAGGTTAAGCGACTTCCGCGACGACGAGCGCGCAGCGCGACAGCAGGAAAAGGATTCGGAAATGTCCGCAGACATTTCCGAATCCTTTTCCGCACGTCCCCTTTATCCCAAAAGGGCTCAGCCCTTTTGGGATAAAATCATCCCTATATCCGCCGCGCTCCCCGCTGGGATGGCGGCGTTGTAGTCCACGGGAGTCACCGTGAGGGTGCTGCCGCTTACGGAAAATACGCCGTTCCATGAGCTCTCCAGCGTGAAGGGTGAGCCCAGGTCCAGGTCCACACGCCATGTATCCATGTCACCGGGACCCGCGTTTGTCACGGTGAGAGTGTATTGCGTAAACCTTTCGCCGCTGCTCTCCCAGGAATTGACCTCGGTAAGCGTCCAAGTCAGTTGACCGTCGCCGCCTGTCTCCTCAACGGGCATCACAGCTTCGAGCGGCTGGGGCGCTCCCTGGGGCGTCTCGCCGCCTGTCTTTTCCGGCTCCCGCGCCTCCTCCACGGAGACAGCGGCGCCGCCGGACAGGGTGTCAAGCAGCCACAGGCCCGACTCCTTCAAATCCGCCTCGGAAAAGCCGGAGGTCTTTGAGCAGGAGCTTTTTATAACGGCTGAGCTCTCGTCCTTGTTGGAGAGGCTCCACATCATATAGCTCACCCCGCGCCCGTCCAGCGTCTCCACCCATCTGTCCGCCTCGGCGGTATCCACGCCGCCGCTGCCGCTGGCGTCGGTGACGCCGAACTCCGAGACGAATATCGGCAGTCCCGCGTCCAGCGCCGCCGTCACGGTGTCCCTCAGGTCTTTTTTGTGGGTGCCGGAGTAAAAATGCAGGGTGTACATTATGTTGTCAAAGCCCGTTATGGGGTCCCTGGCGGCCTCGTCCACCCGCTGTGACCAGTTGGGCGTACCCACTAAGATCACGGCGTCAGGCGCGTTCTCGCGGATCACGGGTATGATCTCCTCCGCGTAGCTCTTCACCCTGTCCCAGCCCGTACCGCCGTTGGGCTCGTTGCATATCTCATAGAGCACGTTGTTATAGCCCGCAAGCTCCGCTGTAATGTCCCTGAAAAACCCCTCGGCCTCAGATTTATATGTATTTGGGTCGCCGTCGGAGAGTATGTGCCAGTCCACGATAACGTACATATCGGCGTCGGCGGCGTATCTCACCCCGTCTGTCACCAGCTTTTTAAGTGCGGTCCTGTCCCCGCCGGTACACCAGCCGCCGTACTCGGCGGTGTACATCGCCAAACGTACGGCGTTACAGCCCCAGTCCTCGGAAAGCTCCATGAAAAGCTCAGCGTTCACGTACTGCGGGAACCAGGCAAGCCCGTGGGTGCTGATGCCACGCAGCTGCACCCTCTCCCCCGCCGCGTCCACAAGGTACGTACCCTCCACGGACAGCGCCCCGGCGGTTGACGGCCTCGCCCCGCAAAGCTCCGCCGGTGTACCGTCATCAGGCTCCGCCGGCGTCTCCGGCGTCTCCGGTTCGCCCGACTCTGCCGGGATCCCGGTCGGATCCCGTTTTTCCGGCGCAGGGTCCTTCTGCGGCACGCTGTCTGTGGGCGTCTCCGGCACCTGTGGCGCGTCCTGACCTTCGCCGGTATCTGACGGATTTTCCGTGACCATCTCCGTCTGCTCCGGCGGCTCCGCGGGCTGTACCGCCTCATTTCCGGCAGTCTGCGGCGCGTCAGGCAGCCGCTCAACCGGCGCGCCGCAGGCGCTCAGGGTGAGCAGCAGAGAGGCGGCGCACACAAGCGCGGCAAATCTTATTTTTCTCATTTTCTCACCCGTTCCGTGCCGGGATATTTGATTTGCCGGTCATATGCTCAGCCGTCAGCTCAAGCATTGCCATCCCGTCGATCTCGGCGTCGATATACCTCCGGCGGTGCTCCGGCGTGTCCTCCGGGTAATATTTCCCCGCCAGCAGCTCGATCGCCTCCGGCAGCTCCACACCGGTGAGCTCACGGAGCCTTCCGAACACGATGACGCTGCGGTAGCGGGTGGTGTAGCTCTCCGGCTCCACATCGTCCCTGTCCACCACGCAGAAGGAGACGCGCTTTGAGCGCCGCGCGGCGTCCAGCTTATGCCCCGATTTGGCGCAGTGGAAATAGATTTTACCGCCGGTATAAACATAGCTCAGCGGCACGGCGTAGGGGAAGCCCTCGTCCCCCTCCAGCGCCAGCACACCCGAGGTGCCGCGCTCAAGTATTTCCTCGCACTCCGTGCCCGAAAGCTCCCTGCCCTTCCTGCGTATGGGGCGAAACTCCGTAAGCCCCGCCCGCTCATTCAAAAACCTCTCCGCCGCCAAAAGCGTCTGCCTGTCGGAGAGGTGCGTAAGCTCCGTTAGGGCGTCCTCAATAGGCAGCCATTCGATGCTCCTGACCTCCTCGGGCTGAGCCGTTACGGCGGTGTCCGACGCCTTTGCCAGGAAGAAAACCACCTCCTTAAGGCACCCCTCGTAGGGCGAATACTCGATGGTGCGCCTGAATCCATCGATAAACCGCACCTGAAGCGCCGTCTCCTCGCGTATCTCCCGCGCCGCCGTCTCGTGCTCCGTCTCCTCTCCCTCCATGTGACCCTTGCAGATGGAGGTGTGGCCCTTTTGCATACGCTCGATGAGATAAAGCCTCTCTCCGTTGGACACGGTGTAGATCACCGCTCCACAGCTTTTTTCATGTATCATGATGTCACCTCACGCGAATTTGTCAAGCCGGTTGACACACCCTTCAAGACCCAGTCTGTCCTCCTCGGTAAACCTGCCCATTACGGTGCTGTCCATATCGAGGACGCCCCATATCTCCCCCGCGGCGTTCCTCAGCGGTATCACTATCTCCGAGTGGGTGCCGCAGTCGCAGGCTATATGCCCCGAAAAACAGTCCACGTCCTCCACCACCTGTGCCCTGCGCTCCCTCCAGGCGGTGCCGCACACGCCGGCGCCGTAGGCTATCCTGCTAACCGCCGGCTTTCCCTGGAAGGGGCCCAGTACCAGCTCGTCCCCGGAGACGAGATAGAAGCCCGCCCAGTTTATATCCGAAAACGCCTGCTTCAGCACGGCGGAGAAGTTCGCCAGCACCGCCGTCCTGTCAGTCTCCTCCCCGGTATAGAGCCTCAGCTGCTCCTCCAATACCCTGTAAAACTCCCCTTTTTCCTTGGGATACTCAATTTCAACATACATCGCTTCTCACCTTCGCAAAAATGATTTTTTCTTATATTATCATACCTGCGGTAAAATTACAATCCCCCGCGAATACTAGTGTCGCGGCGGTGATTGACTTATACGTACATAAATGGTATAATCTTCTTAAAACAGGAAATTTTAAAACCGAGGTGAAGCGTATGGCAGGCTGCGGCGGGTGCGGCGGGAATGAGATCATTCTCACGGAAAAGGCCATCGGACTTTTGGAGGAGCTGGGGCGGGACGCCTTTCTCCCCGTTGGGGAGAGGGACGGAAAGCCGTTATACATCTCCGAGAGCGGCGAGACATATTCAAGCGCCGTCACAGCGCTTGTGCTCAGCGGTCTTGCTGATGTGGACTATGACCTGCCCCTTGTGGGCTTTGACTATACGGGGTACGATCCCTGCCAAAGGCGCGGGAGCATGGCCCTCACAAAGCGCGGTCAGGACGCACTTGAAGCCCTGTGCGTCGAGGGGGTGTCGGAGTGAACGACAGTCTCACCCGCACAAGGATGCTTCTTGGCGCGGAGGGTGTGGAAAGGCTCCGCCGCTCGCGTGTGGCGGTTTTCGGGCTCGGCGGCGTGGGCGGCTACGCGGTGGAGGCGCTCGCCCGCTCGGGCGTCGGCGCGTTGGACCTGGTGGACAGCGACGTATTCTCCGAATCCAACATAAACCGTCAGCTCCACGCCCTTCGCTCCACCGTGGGACATTCCAAGGCGGAAACGGCGGCGGAGAGGGTCCGGGACATCGACCCGGACATAACTCTGCGCGCCTTCAGGGTCTTCTTCGGACCCGACACCGCCGGAATGTTCGACTTCTCCGCCTATGACTACGTGGTGGACGCCATCGACACAGTAACAGGCAAGCTGGCGCTCATCGAGCGCGCCTGCGCCTCCGGTACGCCGGTGATAAGCTCCATGGGCGCGGGCAACAAGCTGGACCCCACTGCCTTTCGTGTCAGCGACATATCTGAAACAAGCTTCGACCCCCTTGCCCGCGTTATGCGCAAGGAGCTTCGCAAGAGGGGCATCGAGCATTTGAAGGTGGTCTACTCCCGGGAGCCCGCGGTGGTGCTCTCTGAGGAGGACAGGCTCCTTGCCGCCGCCGAAAACCCCGGCAGGCGCGACGTCCCCGGCAGCTGCGCCTTCGTCCCCGCCGTAGTCGGCCTCATCATGGCCGGAGAGGTCATAAAGGAGCTTTCCGGCATAAACGGAAGCTCCACTCCAACCTTGTGTTCCCAGTCAAAATAATGAATCATTTTTAATTTATATTTGGTATGATTCCAACAAGGGGAAATGTGGACAAGTCGGAATTTGCGGAGGGGTTATTATGGAACGATATGAACTGAGCGATCGTGATAAGAGGCTGATAGAAATTGCTTTAAAAGAATTAAAAGAGAATTTCGACGAAGGTATATACAATCATACGGTTGGGTGTGCCGTTCTGTGCAAGAATGGTAACATCTATAAAGGTGTAAACTGCGACGGAATTCACGGCTCTTGCGCAGAATATATAACAATAGGGACTGCTATATCGGCGGGTGAGAGAGATTTTGATACTATTGTTGCAGTTCACGATAAACACTTAAATTATGTCATACCGCCTTGCGGAAATTGTCGGCAGATGCTATATGAATATTGTCCTGATATAAAGGTGATCGTGAACGATGAAAACGGAAAACTGATTAAAGTTAAAGCAAAGGATTTGCTGCCATTTGCCTGGAAGCCGGTAATATGCTGAATCCCCGTTTGTCCGCGAATATTCGCACCGGTCGCGGTCCAGATATTCCGTGAACACAAAACGAAATTGAGATAGCCGGAAAGAGAGCAAATAATTTTCCCTTTTCAGGAACATTTTAAACTTACCGGGCGTCATAATGGTGCGAGGTCCTGTGACCGCGCCATAAGCTTCTGGAAGGGAAATGATAAGATGAAAAAATACATAGCCATTTTTCTCGCCCTTGCCCTGTGCCTGGCGCTTGCCGCCTGCGCGCAAAAGGCGAATGACGGCGGGAATGAAAACCGCGAAAGCACCGAAAACGGCGAAAACAAAACGCCCGAGAGCGGCGTCTCCGGCAGCGAAAACGACGGCATAACCGACGACAACGGCGGCGACGTAAACGGCGATGTAGGCGGCTCACCTGAGGACAGCCTGCCCGAGGGCGGCGAGGACAATCAAGCCCCCGAGGACGGCGAGGACAACGATTCCGCCGAGAACAACGGCGATGACGAAAATACCAGCGAGGACTCTGAGACTCCCGAGGGTCCCGGCGGCATACCCGCGTTCCCTGTGCCCGGAAGCGGCGAAAACAGCGAAGACGGCGACAGTGAGGGCGGCGATACCCCCTCCATAGCCCCCGGCTTCCCCTCCATCGGCTTCCCCGGCGCCGGCAGCGGTGAGACGGAGGACATACCGGTTGCCGACGCCGGCGACCTGGTGGACAAGCTCGCGGAGCTGTGCGAGGGCATCACCCCCGACACCTACAAGACCGCGACGCTCTATTCCTCCGGCTCCTTCGCCAACTACTTCTCCGGCGGCGTCACCTATACCGAGGGTATGCGCGTTGCCGAGAACACGCCTATGATGGTTCCCCCCGCCCACATCGCCCTGCTCATTGAGGTCCCGGAGGGGCAGGACGCCGACGAATACGCAAAGGAGCTTGCGGAGAACGCCAACCCCCGCTGGAACATCTGCGCCTCCGCCGAATCCGTCCAGAGCGCCGCGAGGGACGGGCTTGTCCTATTTGTAATGTCCTCTACCGAGATCGCGGATGCCCTCATATCCGCGTTCAACGGCTGATGATAAAAAAATTGTAAGGAGAAACGCAAAATGAAAAAGGTAATCGCAATATCCCTGGCACTTGTACTCGTCCTCGCTCTCGCCTCCTGCGGCGGAGATAAGTCCGAGGGCGGCGCGGCAAGCTACACCGACGAGGAGCTTGTGGAAAAGCTCACCGCCATATGTGACGGCAAGACCGGCGAGCTTCCCGTGGAGACCACATCCTTTGCCGCCTTGAAGGACGCGGGCTTTGAGACCGACGGGCTCTTTGCCAACTGGTTTGGCGGAATGGCTGTCCCCGAGGGCGCCAAGATCGCCGTGAACCAGCCCCTCATGGGTCAGGCACATGTGGTCCTCCTCATTCAGCCCGGCGAGGGCGCAGACGTTGACCAGCTCAAGAGCGACCTGGACGCCAACGCCAACCCCGCCTGGATGATCTGCATGGCGGCAGACTCCGTGGCCTCCGCCGAGAAGGACGGGCTCATACTCTTTGTTATGACCTCCTCCGAACTCGGTCTCAGCGCCGACACCTTTGTTGACGCCTTCAACGCGTAAATTCAAAAGAAGTGTTCTTATTGTTTTTGGGAGGCCCGTTCCGAGCCTCCCAACTTCGTAAAAGGGAGAGACGCCTATGCTTTTTTCGTCCGTCACGTTTTTGTACGCCTTTTTGCCGATAATCCTTCTGCTCTATTACCTTGCTCCCGGCGTCAAGGCAAAAAACTACGTACTGCTCCTGGGGAGCCTCATCTTCTACTTCTTCGGCGAGCCCGTATATGTGCTCCTGCTCATATTCTCCTCCATCTCCGACTGGCTCCACTCGATCTACATTGAAAAGCACCGCGGCGAGAAAAAGGCGAAGGCGGCGCTCATATCCTCCATCGTCATAAACCTTGCCATGCTGGGCTTTTTCAAATATACCGATTTCCTCATCGGCACCGTCAACGCCATACTCGGCACCGCGATCCCCAAGACCGGCGTGCCCCTGCCCATCGGCATAAGCTTCTTCACCTTCCAGACCATGAGCTACACCATCGACGTCTACCGCGGGCGCGCCCACGCCCAAAAGAATCTGGGAACAATGGCGACCTTCGTGTGCCTCTTTCCCCAGCTAATAGCCGGGCCAATAGTCCGCTACGTGGACGTGGCGGCGGAGCTTGAGGACAGGCGCCACACACTTGAGGGGCTCGCCCTGGGGATACGGCGCTTCGCCTTCGGTCTCGGCAAAAAGGTCCTCATCGCCAACGTTATGGGCGAGCTCACCCAGATATTCCGCGATTCCGGCGACAAGTCGGTGCTGTTCTACTGGCTCTACGCCGTGGCCTACACACTGCAAATATACTTTGACTTCTCCGGCTACTCCGATATGGCCATAGGCCTCGGCTCCATGTTCGGCTTCAAGTTCCCGGAAAACTTCAACTACCCATACATCTCAAAATCCATAACCGAATTCTGGCGCCGCTGGCACATGACCCTGGGCGGCTGGTTCCGGGACTACGTTTACATCCCCCTGGGCGGCAACAGGACCACAAAGCTCAAGTGGCTGCGTAACATCGCCGTCGTATGGATACTCACCGGAGCGTGGCACGGCGCGGAGTGGAACTTCGTCCTGTGGGGCGTGATGTTCGGCGTATTGCTGATAATCGAAAAGCTGTGGCTTGGCAAGGCGCTGGAAAAGCTCCCCTCCTTCGTCTCCCACATATACGTGATGTTCCTTGTGGTCATAAGCTTCGTGATATTCAACGCCGCCGGGCTCAAGGGCGTGGTGTCCGACATCGGCGGGCTCTTCGGCGCGGGCGGGATACCGCTCGTCTCCTCCGATGCCGTCTACTACCTCAAGAGCTACGCCGTGCCCATCGTCCTCGCCGCCATAGGCTCCACTCCCCTCCCCAAGCTTCTTTACGGCAAGCTCTCAGACGCTCCCGGCGTGGTACTGGAGCCCGTCGCCGTGGGCGCCCTGCTCATTCTCTCCACGGCGTTCATTATAAACGGCTCCTTTAACCCGTTCCTGTATTTCAGATTTTAAGGGGTGACGGACATGAAAAAGGCAAAATATATCGTAACGCTGGCTGTCTTCGCCCTTCTCATCTTCGGCTTTGCCGCCGCCCAGCTCATTCTCCCCGACAAGGACAAAAGCTTCACCGAGCGGCGCGAGCTCGCCCAGGCTCCGAGCGTCACCGCGAAGGCACTTTTTAACCGGGAGTTTTCCGACGACCTTGAGGAATATCTCCTCGACCAGTTCCCCCTGCGCGAGGACTTCCGCCTTGTAAACTCCGCCTTCCGCCTCTACGCCCTCCGCCAGAAGGACACCAACGGCATATGGATACGTGACGGCGTTGTCTACAAGAACGAAACCGCCACCAACGAGAACCAGATAGCCTACGCCGCGAAGCTCTACAACTCCGTGATAGAAACGTACCTTGACGGGTGCAATGTGTACTACACCGTGGTCCCCGACAAGTCATATTTCGTCCGCGACTCAGGCTATCCGCATATTGACTATGACAGGCTTTTTGATATAATGAAGCGGGGCGTTGACGGCGCGGAGTACATCGACATCCTTGACACCCTCTCCGTTGACAAATATTACCGCACGGACACCCACTGGAAGCAGCCGGACATCTTTGACACCGTAAAGCGTCTGGGCGACGCCATGGGCGTCGGCGAATACCTGACGCCCGAGGGCGATTACACCGCCCACACCCTCACCCCCTTCCACGGCGTCTATATCCAGCAGGCGGCGCTGCCCGTGAGCTCCGATGACCTTGTCTACCTCACAAGCGAGCAGACGGACTCGGCGGTAGTCTCCGGGCCCATGTACAAGTACGACACCGTCTACACCCCGGGGCTTTTTGACGGAATGGACGGATACGATGTATTTTTGGGCGGCACACAACCAATAATTGAGATAGAGTGCCCCAACGCCAGGACCGACAGGGAGCTTTACATCTTCCGTGATTCCTTCGGCTCCTCCATCGTCCCGCTCTTCACCGGCGCGTACTCAAAAATCACGGTCATCGACCTTCGGTACGTCGCCTCCGCCTACCTTTCCAACTATGTCACGTTCACGCCCGGCTCCGACGTTCTCTTTTTGAACTCCACCCTGGTGCTGAACACCGCGATGATCATGAGGTGATCTTTATGAAGCGCTTTCCCAAGCTTATACCCCTTCTTCTCTCCGTCCTGCTCGTCCTGTCTTTAGTCTCAGGCTGTGAAAAAACTCCCTCCGGCACGCCATCCGGCACGCCCAACGGCGACCATGGGGGCGGCACGGCTGACAACCAGTCCTCCGTAAGCGGCCCCGACGCCCTCGACGCCCTGGAGGACGCCATTGACAAGACGCGGGACGATCTGAAGGCGCGCTTTGGAGCCTCTGACCCGGGAAAGGCGTGGGAGCTTCTCTCCTCCCCCGCCTTCACCGCCGAATACTCAGCCGAGAAGACCTCCGACGACGGGGAGAGCAAGTCCACCGTCACCGGCACAGCCGTTCAGGACAGGGACTCCGGCACGGCGCTTGTCACAAACCGATATGAGCCAGAGGGCTACGGGCTCAGCCTCACCTATTCACCGGATTTCGTCGGCGTGGCTTCCCGCGAGCTTTTCGGCAGCGACGTATTCTACGGCGTTGACCCAAAGGACATGTCCTCTCAGCTTTCCGGCACCCCTTTCTCCGGCATATTCTCCCTTGACGAGGCGGGGCTCGGAGGGATAGACGGCTTCCTCTCCGCCCTCCCCGAGGACGCGGGCGTATACGGCGCGAGCTTCCTTGACGGCGCCGCCTCCGCTCTGAAGTCGTTTCTTGCCGGCAAGGAGCTTTCCGCCGACAGCGCCGAGGACCCCCGCACCTTCACCGCCGTACTCACCCCGGCGGAGACCGCGGACCTCATGGGGAGGCTTGCTGACCTTATGCCCGAGGGGATCATGGGCTACGGAATGGTATCCGGCGACGACAGCGTCCTGGGCTTCAGGGAAACTATTGAAAAGCTCCGCTCCTCCGCCTCCGACACACCCGTGAGCTTCACCGTCTCCGACGGCAGGCTCCGGCACATCTCCGCCTCCGCCGCCGACGGCGCGTACAGCCTCGAGGTGGAGCTCTACGGCGACTCAGGCTCCCTCCTCTCCGTCTCCCTGGACCCGGTGCTCAGCTTCACCCTTGACCTTGGAGATGGCGTGGACTTCGATATGTTCACCTCCTGGTGCTACGGCAGTACCACCACCCTGGACTGGGCGAACGACGGTAAATTCGACTATATCACCTACAGCACGGATATAACCACCCTCGCCCTGGAGGGAACGTTGAACGTCTCCGACAGCTCCCTCTCCTACGACGGCATATGGTTCACCGGCGAGCGCGGCGACCGCGACGCCCTGACCTTCACCGTCACAAGGGGCGGCACCGTCCCGCCCCCCGCCGAGACCAAAAGCCTTGCCGACCTGACCGAGGCGGAGCTGGAAAAGATGATACTGGGTATCTATTTGAAAATCAAATAAAATATCACCCGCCGGCATAATTGTTGGCGGGTGATACCATATTCTCATATGGGTTTATTTATCAACGGTCACTTCTTCTCCATAGATGATGGACGCTGCGACCTTTACGACCTCTTCTCTTTCCATTTGCTCCGCGAGAATCTCATATTCGATGCCGTCCCGTTCAAATTGAGCCACATACAGATCATAATAGCCGGACGGCTCGTGGGTGTCGGGATCAAAAGGGCCATAGGGCATGGGACGGTACCCAAAGGTAACCGATGTTCCGTCAATGTCAGAGGTTTTCACTTCGTTTTCCGGCAGAATGTATACGCAATCATTCATAAGGCCAATTTTTGAAGCTGAAATCAAAAACCCATTGCGAGATAATATGCGTTCTGTCAGCCTTGGGACCCCGTTCTCGTCATAGTCATGGTAGAAGCCCAGCTTAACCGTGTCATATACAATATTGCCGCTTTTGTCCGCAATGACCCGCGCGGTCCCGTTTCCGTCGGCGGCGGTCAATCCGTCCGGGACATATGCCGGTGTCAGATCTTTTCCGTAATAGTCGATGACAGCGTCTTTGTCCCACCAAATTTCGTCACATAACTCCTGGGGAAACCATAGAGCGGCATCCGTCAATCCCCCTACTTCATTGAAGAAAACATTGTCCATGCTGACAGTTATTCCAGGTGTCTCGGGCGGCGTATCAACTGTTGCGGGCGGCGTATCGTCATCGTCAGTGTCAATTGGACCGTCAACTATAACTCCGTTCGGACCGTCCGGCGATGTAGTACCCTGCGGTCGGGCATCATCAGGGAGAACCGAAAGGGCGGTAAAAAGCAGGGCGGCAAGGCAGGCCGCCACAGCGCCCCATTTTACCCACCCACGCTTTTTATAGCGATAGCTTGCGGCCTCCTCATAATACTTATCGTCGACCTCGCTCATGGCCTCGGAAAACAATTTCGCGTTCATACGAATACCTCTCTTTCAATCAGATATTGCTTCATCTTCCGGCGGATCAGGGTAAGCCGGACGGACACATTTTTTTCAGAAATACCTACGCGCTTTGCTATGTCCGCGTAAGTGTCCGCAAACGCGTAGCGGCGCATGAAGATAACGCGCTCTTTTTCGGTCAGCGTATCCAAAAACGCCTCGATAATACGGGCCAGCTCTCTGGCTTCGATCTCATTATCTTCGGTTCTCCTATCCGCGATACAGCCCTCGATCTCCTCTAACGCCACCGTATAGGGTCCCCTTCGTTTGGCGGCCTCCTTTCTCCAATAGCATTTGAGTGAAATGTTCCGAACGATCTTCACAAGGTAGGTAAGCAGTGGGTCTGGGTGTGCCGGGGGAATAGCGTTCCACGCGCCCAGGTAAGCGTCGTTGACACATTCCTCCGCGTCCTGTGGGCTGTTCACGATGTTATACGAGAGATTGCGGCAGATTTTGCCGTATTTCATGTCCAGCTCCCGTATGGCCTGCTCGGAACGCTCAAAAAACAGCTCGATTATTTTTTCATCATCCATCATCGCGCCACCTCCTTTCCGGCTTCAGCTATATACTACTGTTTTTGCGGAGAATACTAAATCAAATCATAAATTTTTTTACAAAAAAAGCGGCTCCCTCCGAATTGGGCAGTGTTTGTAAAACAGTAACCATGAAATGAACGGCAACCGTCGTACAGGATCGGTTAAAAATCAAACTGTTTTACGGAGGAAACACCATGAAAGAACTAAAATCTTGTGAGTTCAATATCGACAGCGGCTGTGTGGAGATTTGCTTTTCCGATGGGTCAATGCTCGCCATCGACTGTGCTGCTGTGGAGAACGGCATCGAAACGACCATGAATGGACGATCAGAGTTGGATTGGCTTGTCTACAACGCCCCGCTGGATTACGCTAAACTTGTTCTCAGCGGAGAGCTGGATGGATACCTGAAACGGGTATCCGGGCCATACAGCGGCATCGGCTGGGAGTCCTGAAAATGTAGAAGCATCCACCTCGGTCAGACAGAATTGTTTGGCTGAGGTGGGCTTTTCTGTTTATTTGAGTATATGCGCTTTTTCGATAGCTGGACGGAGAATAATTCGTTCACCGCCACCAGTTAAGTCCATAGCGAATCGTTATCCCCTGTTTTAGCAGGCACAACTCAGGGAGTCGCAAAATGCGGCTCCCTGCATTATCATCCCTGTAACTTGAAATAGCCATACTTGTTATTTCCGCTTCCTCTTGCCTTTCCCATGTGAGAACTGCGGGCTGGCCTTTCCGCGCTGGCTGCCTTGTCTGTCTTGCAGTTTCTTGGATTTCTTCAATATTCCAATCAACGTGACGAATTCCTCTTTCGTGAGTGTGTCGTAGTCTATCCCCAAAGTGGTCAGATACCCTCTGATACGTTTCTCCTGCGGACTGCCCTCAAAGTCCATTGCCTCTTTCAGACTGCGGGCTACCTCTGCGGCTGCCGAATATTCATCGGCGGTGGTAGTATCTTTCTTATGTGCTTCCCGGATGTCATTCAGAATGGTGATGAGATCGCCGGAAATGA
>CANQVL010000009.1 GCA_947627285.1 uncultured Oscillospiraceae bacterium | reverse complement strand
ATCGGCGCCTTCACCAAGGAATTCAACGAGCGCACCAAGGCCGACATGGGCATGATCACCCCCGTGGTCATCACCGTGTACTCCGACCGCAGCTTCACCTTCGTCACCAAGTCCGCCCCCGCCGCCGTCCTTCTGAAGAAGGCCTGCGGCATCGAAAAGGGCTCCGGCGTCCCCCAGCGGGACAAGGTCGCCAAGATCTCCAAGGAAGACGTGCGCAAGATCGCCGAGACAAAGATGAACGACCTTAACGCCGGCTCCATCGAGGCCGCCATGAGCATGATCGCCGGCACCGCCCGCAGCATGGGCATCGTAGTAGAGGAGGGCTGAAGCAATGTTTAAGGGTAAAAAATACGTAGACAGCGCAAAGCTTGTGGACCGCTCCGTCCAGTACGAGCCCGCCGACGCCTTTGACCTCATCACCAAGACCGCCAAGGCCAAATTCGATGAGACCGTGGAGCTCCACGTGAAGCTTGGCGTCGACTCCCGCCACGCCGACCAGCAGGTCCGCGGCGCCGTCGTCCTCCCCCACGGAACAGGTAAGACCCGCCGCGTCCTGGTGTTCTGCAAGGACGAGCGCAAGGAGGAGGCCCTGGCAGCCGGCGCCGATTACGTTGGCGCCATGGATATGGTGGAGAAGATCCAGAAGGAGAACTGGTTCGATTTCGACGTGGTCATCGCCACCCCCGACATGATGGGCGTTGTGGGCCGCCTCGGTAAGACCCTGGGCCCCAAGGGCCTGATGCCCTCCCCCAAGGCCGGCACCGTCACCCCCAACCTCACCCAGGCCATCACCGAGGTCAAGGCCGGTAAGATCGAGTACCGCCTGGACCGCACCAACATAATCCACTGCCCCATCGGCAAGGTCTCCTTCGGTGCCGAGAAGCTCACCGAGAACTACAACGCTCTCATGACCGCCCTCCTTCGCGCCAAGCCCGCCGCCGCCAAGGGCCAGTATATCCGCAGCTGCGTCACCGCCAGCACCATGGGCCCCGGCATAAAGATAAACGCACAAAAGCAACTATAACTGGCTTTAGAGCCCGCTTTGCGGGCTCTAAATGCCAAGGGGAACGTGCGGAAGACCCCCGAGAAAAGCCTGCGGGCTTTTCTCGGGGGTCTTCCTGCTGTCGCGCTGCGCGCGTCGCCGAAGGCGACACACTTGCGCGACAAAAGGTGTTTTTTCCAAGGCGCATGTCCTTGGAAAAAATATTTTATAAAAATTAAATAAAATTTGTCGTATATAGTTGACATTTGTTCGTATATATGTTACTCTGTATGAGGAGGTGGTCAGAATAGGCAGGAATTTGAAAATCAAGGCGGCGAGGGGGGAGTTGGATATGACGCAGAAGGCGCTTGCGGAGGCTGTCGGCATTTCCCGGCAGACGATGAACGCCATAGAGCAGGGCGATTATAATCCGACGATCAAATTATGCCGCGCAATTTGCAGGGTACTGGGAAAATCACTTGATGAACTGTTTGGCGAGGAGGAAAACTGATGAAAATCAAAAAATCAAAAAATATGCTTGATGAAATGCAGGACATAAAAATGCTGAAAATCGAGGAGTTCGGTTTTTGGCTGGTGTTCTGGGTATTGTTTGCCGCCGTTATTCTACAGGCGCTGCTGGGGACGACTTTAAAGGAGCTGATGGGCGAGCTCGCCGCATTATTCGCGGCAAGCGTATATGGCGTGTATTCCTGCCTGAAAAACGGCCTGTGGACGCGAAAATATACCCCGACGCTCAAAGCCAACATCATAGCAAGCGCCATAGCCTCATTTATTCTCGGGCTCATCAATTCCGTCAGAGCGTTTGTTATCCTGAAAAGACCGATCGCCCTCCGCCCCACCCTTCAAATCCTCGCAATAAGCGCCGCCGTGTTTATCCCCTGCCTCGCCCTCCTGGAGCTCTCCCGCCTGATATACAAAAAACGCCGCGAGAAATTGGATGACGTTGAAGACGGGAAAGAGGGGTAACGCAGGTTAATGAGAATGAATATCAAGTGGATCGGAAAGTATGACGGGCACAATTTACCTGTGGTCGAGGTTAAAACTGACACAAAATCTCTGCCGGAGGTTACCGCAAGATCCGCTGTCATTTTGCTGCCGATACTGCTCATATTCGCCCTTTTCGTCTACTGCAAAAGCGTATTTTTGGGCGGTGTCGCATTTTCAAGAGCCATCTGGATGATAGGCATTTTAATAGCGTTGTTATTCTTTCCCGTACACGAGCTTCTCCACGCGATTTGTTTTCCGGCGGGTAGTGATGTGTTTTTGTTCTACACAATGCAGGGACTTGGCGCAACCTGTATCACGCCAATGTCGAGAAACAGATTTATTTTTGTGAACCTGTTTCCGTCAATGATTTTAGGGCTTGTTCCATTGACATTATTTATGGTGATCCCGCGTACATATACTTTTTTAAGCATAACGCTTTGCGTTTTCAGCTTAATACATATCGGAGGAAGCTGCGGAGATTATTTGAATATCCTGCATTCGTTGAAGCTGCCAAAGAACGCAGCGATCCAAATATCCGGCGCAAAGGTATATTGGAAATAGGGTCATCAAGTTAGCGGTTTCGTTCCCCGTCAAAAAAATGGCTTCGCCCTTTTTTGACGGGGGGAAACGTGCGGAAAGCCCTTGAGAAAGGTCCGCGGACCTTTCTCAAGGGCTTTTGCGTCGTCTTGACAAGCAGGAATTTACAGCCATTGTATAAAAGCCGTTTTATCCTTCCTGTTATATCCCGCCTGCTCATAAAAACTGAGGGTATCCTTACTTTTTGAACCGGTCAGCAGCATCATCTTGTAGCAATTTTCGCGTCGGGCAATTTCCTTTGCAAAATTCAAACAAGCTGTCGCATGACCCTTTTTTCTGTAATTCTCATCGGTGATCACATTCTCGATCAGCGCGTATGGACGCTGCTCATGTGTCAGATTCGGAATAATGACGCATACGCACGAGGATACCAAAATTCCGTTTTCTTCCGCAACGATCAAATGATGATTTTTATCGCTCAGTATGCTCTCCCATATCCCGATTACTTTATCGTTCTTTTCAGGAAAAGGATTATCGCGCAGCTGCGTATAAAGCCTCAAAAGACCGTCAAAATCATTTTCCGCAATTTCTCTTACCATATCATCCTTCCTCGCCGGATCCCGATTTCCCCCGAAAAAACATTGCAAATCTTGCTGTATTTTACTTTACTTTAAAATTTTACTTGACTTTTACTTAGCTTAGTGGTATAATGCACCTGTAAGTGAAAAAAGGAGGGTGAAACGGTCACTCGTACTGACTGGCGTAGAGCTTGTAATAGAAGCCCTTTTGCGCCATT
Organism: uncultured Oscillospiraceae bacterium; assembly: GCA_947627285.1. Taxonomy (GTDB): domain Bacteria; phylum Bacillota; class Clostridia; order Oscillospirales; family Oscillospiraceae; genus RUG626. The sequence continues at coordinate 60,731 of CANQVL010000009.1, read as the reverse complement.
AGCTCGGTGTGGGTACCCTGCTCGATGAGGGCGCCGTGGTCTATGACCAGTATTTTGTCGGCGTTCTGGACCGTTGAGAGCCGGTGGGCGATGACGAAGCTCGTCTTGCCGCGCATGAGCCCCCTTATCGCCTCCTGGACCTGCCGCTCGGTGGTGGTGTCCACGTTGGAGGTGGCCTCGTCAAGTATGAGCATACTCGTGTTGTAAAGCATCGCCCTGGCGATGGTCAAAAGCTGTTTTTGCCCCTTGGAGATATTGCCCCCGTCCTCGGAGATCACGGTCTTGTACCCCTGTGGCAGGCGCATTATGTACCCGTGTATCATTGCGGCCTTTGCCGCCCTGACCACCTCCTCCTCGGTGGCGTTCTCCTTGCCGTAGGCTATGTTGTCGAATATGGTGCCGTTGAACACCCAGGTGTCCTGGAGCACCATGGCGTAGCCCCGGCGCAGGCTGTCCAGGGTGTAGTCCCTGGATTCCAGCCCGTCCACATATATCGCCCCCCGGCTCACGTCGTAAAAGCGCATGAGCAGGTTGATGATCGTCGTCTTTCCCGCTCCCGTGGGGCCGACTATGGCGACGGTCTGGCCGGGCTTTGCCTCTAAGCTCACGTTTTTGAGTATGAGCTTCTCCGGCACGTACCCGAAGCTCACGTCGTCCACCCTCACGCTGCCTGTGCAGTCCGTCAGTACCGCGGCGTCAGGGGCGTCCTTGGGCTCCTCCGGCTCGTCCAGGAACTCAAATACCCTCTCCGCGGCGGCGAGGGCGGAGTATATCTCGTTTATGATGTTTGAGATCTCGTTTATGGGTCCGGAAAACTTTCTGGAGTACAAGACGAAGCTGGATATCTGCTTCAGCCCCACGATCCCCAGAAGGTACAGCGCCGCGCCGCCGAGACCTATGGCGGAGAGGCCGAAGTTATTTATCATGCCGATGGTGGGGCCCATTGTGACGCCCAGCCCGTCGGAGTTCTTGTACGCCTCCGCCGCGGCGGAGTTTATGGCGCTGAAGTTTTCCGTCGCCCTGTCCTCGCCGGCGTAGGCGAGGATGGTCTTCTGCCCGGAGAACATCTCCTCGGCAAAGCCGTTCATCTCCCCGTAGGCGGCGCTGCGCTTTGAGTAAAGCGGGCGTGTCTTTCGGGACATCATTCTTGTGTACCACACGGACACGGGGATTGTGAATATCATGCACAGCACCATAGGCGGGGATATGACCACCATCATTATGAAGCTCCCCGCCACCGTAACGGCGCTGGTAATTATCTGCACCACGTCGGAGGACAGGCTCGTGGTCACCACGTCCACGTCGTAGCTCACGCGGCTTATTATATCCCCCGCCTGATTGCGGTCAAAATAGCTCACGGGCATTACCATCAGCTTGTGGAACACGTCACGGCGCATATGGTTGGCTATGCGGCGGGCGACTCTCGCCATGCCTATGCTTATGAGGAAGCTCAAAATACTGCTCCCCACGTAAAATATAAGCATGAGCACGGCGTACCGCGTCACCCCCGCCATATCCACGTTGCCGGTGGTGCCGGTGTCCCTGTTGAGCTTGAAGCCCTCCTCAACGAGCCCTATCGCCTCGCCCGCCAGCTGCGGGCCTATGAGGTTCCCCAGGTTGCTCAAAAACGCCAGTATGACCAGGGCAAGGACCACCCATTTGTAAACCGCCAAATATTTGATTATCCTCAGAAGCGTGCGTTTCGCGTGCTTCGGCTTGCGCTTTTCGCCGCCTCTGTCTCCTTTTCCGGGCATATCCCCGCCTCCCTTACGCTATCTCGCCCATCTGGACCTTGAAGGTCTCCCGATAGGCGGGGCAATTCTCCATAAGCTCCTCGTGTGTGCCGTAGCCCACGCATTTGCCGTTGTCCAGCACAAGTATCCTCGTCATGTTCATGACGCTGGACACCCTCTGGGCTATCATTATCGTGGTGCTGTCACCGTGGTTCTCGGCTATCGCACGGCGCATGGCGGCGTCGGTCTTGTAGTCCAGCGCGGAGGAGGAGTCGTCAAGCACCAGTATCTCCGGTCTTGCCGCCAGGGCCCGGGCCACGAATATCCTCTGCTTCTGCCCGCCGGAGAGGTTGGCGCCCTTTATCGCCGCCTCATGCTCAAGTCCGTCCGGGAGCCCCGCTATGAATTCCGACGCCTGGGCGTCCCTCACGGCCTCGAGTATGTTCTCCTCCGTGACGCTCCGCCCGAAGCTTATGTTCTCCCGCAGGGTGTCCCGGAACACCATGTCGTTCTGGAACACCGTGCCGAACCTGCGCCGGAGCTCGTCCTTTTCGTAGGTCCGCACGTCCCTGCCATCCACGAACACCCCGCCGGAGGTCACGTCGTAAAACCGCATGAGCAGGTTTATAACGGTCGTCTTCCCACAGCCGGTGGGACCGATTATACCCAGGCTCTCGCCCTTTTTGACGGTGAAGGAGATGTCCGAAAGCGCCCGCTCCCGGCTCTCCCCAACAAAGCCCGACTTGTCCTCCGAGTCCTCCCCGTAGCTGAAGGAGACGTTCTCGAACCGTATGAACCCCTCTCCCGAGGGCTTTGACGCCGCCTCCTCGGGGAGCGCCTCCAGGTCCGTGTCCGCCTCTATCACCGTGTCGATCCTGTTGGCGCTGGCGCTGGCCTTGGACATGGTCATAAATATCCTGGAAAGCCCCATTATGCCCATGGTCACCATATTGAAATAGGTGAGGAACGCCAGAATGACACCCGGCTCCATCTGCCCGCCGTTCACCCTCTGCGCGCCAATTATAACCACCAGCGCGAGCCCGATATTGAGGCACATCTGCATGAAGGGTCCGGGTATCGCCATGACCGTGGTGGCTTTGATGTCGCTTTTTGTCATATCCTCGTTGACGCCGGCGAACCTGCGTGTCTCGTAGTCCGCCTTGGAGAGGGCCTTCACCACGCGGATGCCGGTTATGTTCTCCCGCATGACCCGCACCACGGCGTCAAGCTTCTGCTGGACCCGGGCGTAAAGCGGCAGTCCCTTTGCCGAGACGCCCAGGATTATTACGAGCAGAAGCGGGAGCATGAGCACCATTATGAGGGCGAGGCTGGCGTCCATCCACAGCGAGACGAGTATTCCGCCCACCAGCATCATGGGCGCTCTCACGCACATGAGCTGGAGCTGCTGGGCCGCGGACTGGACGTTGTAGCTGTCGGAGGTCATGCGGCTTATTATGCTGGGCAGTCCGAAGGCGTCAAACTGCGCCCCCGACAGGTTCACCGTCTTGCGGAAAAGGTCCTGGCGCACGTCGTAGCTCACCCGGTGGGCGTTGTCGATGGCGCGCCTGTTTGCCCGCACGTTCAGCTCCCGGCAGAGTATCGCCGTGAGGAACATGCCCAGACCCCAGAGGACCACCGGAAGCATTTTCCCCGCCGGCACCACCTTGTCGATTATGTGCTCAAAAATCGTGGGCAGAAGCAGCTCCACCACGGTGCCGGCAAGCTTCATCACCATAGCGATGAACACAAGCCTTTTGTATCTTCCCATGTACCTGAAAATGAGCTTCAAAGCCTATCCCCTCGCCTTAAAATCGCCCGAATCCGGCGTCTTATATGTCACATGCGACATATTATAGCACATTCGGGCTTTTCAATTCAATAAAAAATTATTTTTTCGCAAGCTTCGCCATGAATTCGCCGAAAATGCGCGGAAAGTTTATTGAAATTGTTGTGATATGAATATATAATTATTTCATCTGCACAATGAAAGGAGCTCACGTCATGAAGCTTGAATTGAAATCTCTCAGGGACGCCCCGGGCTGGGCAGGCGCGGGGGTGAGGGTCCCGGGCTTTGACCCCGCCGAGATGTCCCGGCGCACCCGTGAGAGCCCCGTCTGGCTCCACTTCGGCGCGGGGAACATATTCCGCGGCTTTATAGCCTCCCTCCAGCAGGAGCTTTTGGAGCAGGGGCTCGCCGACAGGGGCATCATCGCGGCGGAGACCTTTGACGGCGAGATCGTCGGCAGGATCTACGCCCCCTTCGACAACCTCACCCTCAACGTCACCCTCAACCCCGACGGCACCACCTCCAAGGAGATAACGGCGTCGGTGGCGGAGGCGCTTTTGGCTGACGGCTCGGACCCGGCGGACCTTTCACGCCTTTATGCCATAGCCGAAAGCCCGTCCCTACAGCTCATATCCTACACCATCACCGAGAAGGGCTACGCGCTCTACAGGCCAGACGGCTCGCTGCTTCCGGCGGCTCAAAGCGACATGGAGTCAGGTCCCGACAACGTGCGCCACGCCATGGGCGTGACGGCGGCGCTCCTCTGGCGGCGCTTTAACGCGGGGGCAAAGCCCGTGGCGCTGGTGTCAATGGACAATTGCTCGCACAACGGGGAGAAGCTGAGGGGAAGCGTCCTTGCCGTCGCCGAAGGGTGGCTGGAAAACGGCTTTGTGGGGAGCGATTTCATCGACTGGATCTCAGATGAGTCATGTGTCGCCTTCCCCTGGAGCATGATCGACAGGATCACTCCCCGCCCCCACTCCCTGGTGGAGGAGAGCCTTACGGCATCGGGGGTAGAGGATATGGCGCCCATAGTCACCTCCAAGGGCACCTACATAGCGCCCTTTGTGAACTCCGAAAGGCCGCGCTACCTGGTGATAGAGGACAGCTTCCCCAACGGGCGGCCTCCACTGGAGAGGGCGGGGGTGTACATGACGGAAAGGGAGACGGTGAACAATACGGAGAGAATGAAGGTCACCACCTGCCTCAATCCCCTGCACACCGCCATGAGCGTATACGGCTGTATGCTGGGCTACACCCTTATTTGCGACGAGATGCGCGACCCGGACATCGTCGCCCTCATAAAGAGGCTGGGCTACACCGAGGGGCTCCCCGTGGTGGTCCACCCGGGGATACTTGACCCCGGAAGGTTCATCGACGAGGTGGTGACGGAGCGGCTCCCCAACCCCTTCATGCCCGACGCGCCCCAGAGGATAGCCACGGACACCTCCCAGAAGGTGGGCATACGCTTCGGCGAGACGGTGAAGAGCTACATATCCCGGGGGCTCGATCTGAACGGGCTCGTCTCGGTGCCTCTGGCAATCGCCGGGTGGCTCCGCTACCTTTTGGCGGTGGACGACGCCCTCGCACCCATGCCCGTCTCCGACGACCCGCTTAAGGAGGAGCTTCAGGCGAAGCTTGCGGGGATAACCGTGGGGGCGCCGGAGACGTACTCCGGGCAGCTGCGGGGGATACTCTCCAATGAGAAGATATTCGGTGTGAATCTCACGAAAACGCCCTTGGCGGAAAAAATCGAAAATTATTTCATATCGGAGCTTTCGGGACCCGGAGCGGTCCGGCGGACGCTCCACGACGCTTTGAAGGAGGTATAATATCATGCCCATGCAGATGAGCTGGCGGTGGTACGGCGAGGGGAACGACAAGATAACCCTGGACCACATAAGGCAGATACCGGGAATATCCACCATAGTCTGGGCGCTTCACGACAAGCTCCCCGGCGAGATATGGCAGACGGAGGAGATAAAGAGGGTCGTGGACCGGATAAAGGCACACGGCTTCAACGCCGAGGTGGTGGAGTCGGTAAACGTCCACGACGACATAAAGATAGGGCTCCCCACGAGGGACAAGTACATTGAAAACTACATTCAGACCATACGCAACCTCGCCCCCTTTGGGGTGAAGGTGATATGCTACAACTTCATGCCGGTCTTTGACTGGACCCGCACGGACCTTTTCCACAAGCTACCCGACGGCTCCACCGCCCTATACTACAAAAAGGACATGATCCAAAGCGACTACAAGGCCATGGCGGATTACATCATGTCCTTCACCGAGAAATACAACATGACCTTCCCCGGCTGGGAGCCGGAGAGAATGGCGAAGCTTGACGAGCTTTTCAAGGCCTACGCGCCGGTGACAAAAGAGAAGCTCTGGGAGAACTTCAAATACTTCCTGGAGGCGATAATGCCCGCGTGCAGGGAGTGCGGGATAAAGATGGCGGTACACATGGACGATCCCCCCTGGGACATCTTCGGCCTTCCGCGTCTGTTGGTGGACGCGCCCTCTATCGACAGGTTCCTCAAGATGGTGGACGACCCCATGAACTGCCTGACGCTCTGCTCCGGCAGTCTCAACGCGAACCCTGAAAACAACGTTGCCGACATCGTCCGCAAGCACTGCGACAGGATAGCCTTCGCGCACATAAGGAACGTAAAGCACTTTGAAAACGGAGATTTCTCCGAGGCGGCCCACAGGGACTGCTGCGGGGATACGGGTATACTTGAGATTTTGAAGGCGTACCACGACTGCGGCTTTGAGGGCTACATCCGCCCCGACCACGGCCGGCACCTCTGGGACGAGGGCCCCGGCACAGTCCGGCCTGGGTATGGGCTCTACGACAGGGCGCTGGGGGTGGAGTATATGCTTGGCGTATGGGATATGCTGGAAGCATTGAAGCAATAAGGTTATAACCTAAAGGGCCGCGCCTTTAATAGGCGCGGGCGCTCCGGAGCCGCCGGGCTCTTTGTAAGGTATCCGCCCTTATGGGGCGGGGGATTTACTTTCTCCTCTTTTGGTTTCGCCAAAAGAGGAGAAAGTAGCAAAGAGGAGAAAAACGACCAGGGAGGGATGATGTCATCCCTCCCTGGTTCCTCGATTGGGATGGGCAGAAGCTTTTGCGTTGTGTGGTTTTTGTCGGCGGGTCGGCTCACGCGGGGTGAAGGTTTTGGGCATGGGCAGAAGGGACGACGCGCGGGTTCCCAAAACTGAATTGCACAGTCTCCGAAATCGCTTAGCCGCTTAACGTGGTCGGGTGTTGGGACGCCCTGCACTTCAATTGCGCCGCGCTTTGTGGGCGGTTGTCGGGCGGGATGTTTTAGTGCTGCTTCTACACTGCGTGTGCTGCCGCGTCTGTTTTTTTACGACCTGCTTCTGTTTACGCGCCCTCGGCTGCGCCTTTGGGCGCTGGGCTGGCAGATTATATAACACTTTTTAAAAATTATTTTGATTTTCGTCGAAAAATCAGGGGATTTTTTGAGATCAATGGAGTATAATCGAAATCAGCGGCTTGAAGGGGTGAGGATATATGAGGATACTTCTTATTCGCCACGCTGACCCGGACTATGAGAAGGACTCGCTGACTGATGCCGGGTGGGTGGAGGCGGAGTGTCTGGCGGACAGGCTGGAAAAGGAGAAGATCGACTTCTTCTATGTCTCGCCTCTGGGAAGGGCGCGGGACACGGCGTCCGTTACGCTCCGAAGGCTCGGGCGGGAGGCGGAGGTGCTTTCGTGGCTCCGGGAGTTTGACCCGCAGATATGGAGGCCGGACGATACGGAGAAGCGGCACATTTGCTGGGACTGGCTGCCGGAGGATATGTCGGGCGACGGGCTTTTATACAGCGCCGACGGGTGGCTGGAGAGCGCGGTCATGCGCGAGGGCGGCGTCAGGGAGGAATATGAGCGTGTTTGCCGGGGGCTGGACGGGCTTCTGGAGGAGCACGGGTACGTCCGGGAGGGGCGATTTTACAGGGCTGTTCGCCCGAATCACGACATGCTGGCGCTTTTTTGTCACTTCGGCGTGGGGTGCGTACTGCTGAGCCATCTCATCTCCTGCTCGCCCATGGTGCTTTGGCACGGGCTTTGCGCGGCGCCGTCCTCTGTGACCACTTTACTCACCGAGGAGCGCAGGGAGGGCGTCGCCTCCTTCCGCGCCTGGGGGTACGGGGACGTATCGCACCTGTACGCCAGGGGCGTGGAGCCCTCCTTTTCCGCCAGGTTCTGCGAGTGCTTTACAGATGATACGAGGCATGACTGATTTAAAAAGGAGCGTCGGGAATGAAGAGCTATCAGGTCTATCCCAGTGAAAAATGTGTAAAATACGACCGGGTAACGGGGGTGAGGATAACCCAGCTGACGGGGTACCTCGCCCACAGCTGCCACGCCTACTTCACCAACAACGGCTGGTGGGACGGCGGGCGGAGGCTCCTTTTCAGGGGAGACAGGGAAAACGCCTCCAACCTCTTTTCCGTGGAGATAGAAAGCGGGGAGATAAGCCGGCTCACGGACTTTCAGCCCCGGGCAAAGGCTGTGCCCAATTTCCCCAATGACGTGAATCCCGCGCGCCCGGAGGTCTACTACACTCTTGAAAACAGGCTCTACGCCCTGGAGCTTGAGACGCTGAGAACGCGGCTTTTGTACCGCGCGCCCGAGGGCTTCAACCTCCACGGGGGACTTGTGGGGGCGGACGGCAGGTACGTCTACGGCGTTGTGGGCGAGGACCTTTCAAGCAGGGTATACGCCGATTTGTCGGCGGGCTACATAGGCATGGAGGAGACCTTTAACGCCCACCCGGACAGCAGGATAGTCCGGGTGGACACCGAAAAGGGCGGCGGGGAGGTCATTTGGCAGGAGAACAACTGGGTGGGGCACGTGAACCCCTCGCCAAAGCGGGCGGACCTTCTGAGCTTCTGCCATGAGGGGCCATGGAACCTGGTGGACCACAGGATATGGGTGATGGACACCGCCGGCGGAGCTCCGAAAAGGGTGCGCGAGCGCCGGGCGCCCGGTGAGATGGTGGGGCACGAATACTGGCACCTGGACGGGGAGCACATAGGCTATCAGGTACACCGGCGGGAGCTGGGAAGGAGCTGGTTCGGCGCCGTCAGGTACGACGGGACGGAGGAGCGGGAGGCGGAGTGCGTGCCGCTGCCCTCCCCCGACCACATCCACTCCAACGGTTTTGAGCTGATAGTATCCGACTCCGGCAACACCATCAAGCTATACAGGTTCAACGGGACGGACTTTGACCCGGCGAGGGTGCTGTGTATGCACGACGGGAGCTTCTTTTACGGCTCGCACCACCCCCACCCCAGGTTCACCGAGGACGGGCGGAGGATACTCTATAACTCCAACGTGTCAGGCTACTGCCAGATGTATCTGGCGGAGGTGCCGGAGGACGTGACGGCTCTGCCGTTTTTGAAATAAGGCTTCTCAACGGTGAGAAAGGAACGGTCTTACAGGGAATGAAATCAGCAAGTGAACGCAGATCCGGTATGCTCTCCGGGTCCATTTGGGACAAGATACTTCTTTTCGCTCTGCCGCTGGCGGCGACGAGCATACTCCAGCAGGTATTCAACGCCGCGGACGTGGCGGTGGTGGGCAGGTTCGTGGGCAACGCGGCTCAGGCGGCTGTGGGGAGCAACGGGCCGATAATCGGGCTTTTGGTGAATCTGTTCATCGGGCTGTCGCTGGGGACGAACGTGCTTGTCTCCCAATACATAGGCGCGGGGAACGAGGGCGGCGTGAGAAAGACCGTACACACCTCAATTATACTGGGCGTCGTTGGCGGCGTGGCGCTGGCGGCGCTGGGGTGGTTCATATCCTCGCCGGTGGTCACGGTGATGGATGTGCCGGAGGACGTACACGACATGGCGGTGCTGTATCTGCGGATATACCTCATGGGTATGCCGGTGATACTGCTCTACAACTTCCTCTCCGCGGTATTCAGGGCGCAGGGGGACACGAAGACGCCGCTTATAGTGCTCTTTATCTCCGGCGTCGTCAACGTGGCGCTCAATCTGCTCTTTGTGGTGGGGCTCCACATGACGGTGGACGGCGTCGCCATAGCCACGGTGGTCTCCAACCTTGTGAGCTCCGCCGTACTGCTGTGGCTCCTCATTCGCGGGCAGGGGCAGGTGAAGGTGGAGCTTAAATACATGAGGGTCGATTGGTTCACCCTGAGGCGGATAATCCAGGTGGGGCTCCCCGCCGGGGTGCAGTCAATGGTGTTCTCCATAGCCAACATAACCATCCAGCGGGCGCTGAACTCCCTGGGGACGGTAGTTATGGCCGGGTCCTCGGCGGCAAACTACGTGGAGAGCTTCACCTACTCGGTGCTCAGCGCCTTCGGGCAGGCGATAACCACCTTTGTGGGGCAAAACTGCGGCGCTGGGGACCTGGACAGGTGCCGCCGGTCGCTTAGGGTCACGCTCCTTGTGGGCTACATATTTTTCGGCGCGGCGGTGGCGCTTCTGCTCATCTTTGCCACGCCCCTGCTCAGGATATTCAACTCGGACCCCGCCGTTATTGAAAACGGGCTCATACGCATAAGGTATATGTTCATCGGGCACACCTTCTCACTGGCGGTGGAGGTGCTGTCGGGGTACATGAGGGGCTTCGGGTACAGCCTTGTCCCGGCGCTCTGCTCGCTGGTGTTCGTATGCGGGAGCAGATTTTTCTGGGTGTTCGTGGTCTTCCCGGCAAACCCCACCTTCGGGACGCTGATGATGGTCTATCCCGTGAGCCTTTCCATCACGGCGGCGGTCATCGCCACGGCGTGCTTTTTGTCGAGAAAGAAGATGTACGCCCACGTGCGGCAGCCGCGAGGCGAGGAGGCGGCGGAGGTCGTATGACAGCCCTTTTGCGCAAAATAAAAAACGCCGGGGATACCGACGTTTTTTATTTGGGTCAAGCTGTTTTACTCATTCGTCGCCGAAGCTTATGCCAAGAAGACGCGCCTCGGCGATGATGTCGTCGTTGGGGTCAACCATTTTCAGCTTTCCGGCGATCTCGCTCAGGGGGACGGAGACTATCTTGTGGTTCTGTATCGCAACCAGGTCCCCGTACTTGTCCTTTGAGATGTTCAGCGCCGCCTGAGCTCCCAGGCGCGAGGAGAGGACGCGGTCATACGCCACGGGCATACCGCCGCGCTGCATGTGGCCCGGGACGGTGACGCGCACGTCCTTGCCGGTGGCCTCGGTTATCTGGGCGGCGAGCTCGTAGCTGACGGAGGGGTAGTTGGCGGCAAGCTCGGCAAGAGCCGCCTTGCGGTCCTTCTTCTTCATCTCCGCCCGCTCCTTGGAGATGGCGCCCTCGGCGACGGCGAGGATGGTGAAGTCGTGACCGGTCTTGCCGCGCTCCTCGATCTTGGAGATTATGGACTTGACGTTGTAGGGTATCTCGGGGATGAGGATTATGTCGGCGCCGCCGGCTATACCGGCGTTGAGGGTGAGCCAGCCCACCTTGTGGCCCATGACCTCGACTATGAAGATGCGGTTGTGGGAGGCGGCGGTGGTGTGGATGCAGTCGATGACGTTGGTGGCGGTGGAGATGGCGGACTGGAAGCCGAAGGTGGTGTCGGTGCCCCAAAGGTCGTTGTCGATGGTCTTGGGGAGGCCGATGACGTTCAGGCCCTCCTCGGAGAGGAGGTTGGCGGTCTTCTGGCTGCCGTTGCCGCCCAGGACCACAAGGCAGTCGAGCTTCAGCTTTTTGTAGGTGTCCTTCATCGCCTTGACCTTGTCAAGACCGTTGCGGTCGGGCTCGCGAATGAGCTTGAAGGGGGTGCGGGAGGAGCCTAAGATGGTGCCGCCGACGGTGAGAAGGCCAGTGAAGTCCCGGGGGGTCATGCGGCGGTACTTCTCGTAGATCAGGCCCTTGTAGCCCTCAAGGAAGCCGATGATCTCCACGCCGTCGGAGCCGTAGAGACTGTAAAGCCCCTTGGCTACGCCGCGCATCGTGGCGTTGAGCGCCTGGCAGTCGCCGCCGCTGGTGAGTATGCCTACACGTTTCATATGTAAAATCTCCTTTTCCGTTTAAAATTGATAGGTATATTATAGCATATTTTTTTCTGAGGAAAAGGGGATTTTGTTTATTTTGTAAAAATTTTTGAAAATTTGCCAACAGGGGCAAATTATGATATACTTTCATCTGAGCGAGGTGAAGCCGATGATACTCTGCCTTGGGGACAGCCTTACAAGGGGGCTTGTGGGCAGGTCGTACATAAAATTCATGCCAAAGGGTCTTTGCAAAAACGGCGGGCTGGACGGGGACACCGCCCACGGCGCGCTGAGGAGACTGCGTATCTACAGGAAAACGCCCTGGTACGGGGATGTGGACACCTGCGTGGTGGGCATTGGGACAAACGACCTTTTGCAGCCTTACCTGATGGGCACCGCACCGGTTTGGCGGCTGGTTTTCGGCTGGCGGCGTAGCTGGAAGAGGTGGGCTGATACGGCGGAATATGAGCTGGTGCTCAGGGAGATCATTGAGACGCTTATCTCCGACGGGAAAAGGGCGGTGCTCATGGGACTGCCGCTCATGCAGCTTCGGGGCTACCCGCTCGATAAGCTTGCGGAGCGAAACGCGGTTTTAAAGAGGCTCTCCGAGGAGTACGGGCTTAAATTCGCGGACGTCTATGGGGCGGAGCTTCGGGCGGCGCCTGGGGCGAGGCTTGACTATGATTTTGGGAAGACGGGCTTTCGCAGGCTTACGGACATAATAACCATGGGGCTTTTCCCCTTTACGAAGGATATATACTCCCGCCGCCGGGGGCTGGAGCTCACGGTGGACGGGGTGCATTTCAACTCCTTCTCCGGGGAAATAGCCGCGCGGGAGGTGGAGAAGTGCCTGTGAGGTGCTTTTACGTATTCGGCTCCGGGGATTACGGGGATATGAAGCCGGAGATTAAGCCGGGGGCGTTTGTCATCGCCGCCGACGGGGGGCTTTCCGTGCTGGAGGAGCTTTCAGTGACGCCGGACCTTATCGTGGGGGATTTTGACTCCTACGGCGGGGCGCTCCCGCGCGGGGTGGAGGTGATCCGACACCCCGTAATGAAGGACGAGACGGACATGGAGCTGGCGGTGAGGCTGGCGCTGGAGCGGGGCGCGGAGAGGATAGTAATGTACGGCGGGCTTGGCGGAAGGCTTGACCACACCTTCGCCAATATACAGCTTTTGGTCATGCTCTCGCGGCGGGGCGTCCGGGCGGAGCTTGCGGGTCCTGAGTGGACCGTCACGGCGGTGACGCGCGGCGGGCTGGAGTTTTCGCCGGAGTACGCCGGGACGGTGTCGGTCTTTGCCTACGGAGGGAGGAGCGTTGTGAGCGAGACGGGGCTTTTGTACGGGCTTGACAGATACACCCTGACGGACGAAAAGCCCATGGGCGTGAGCAACTCCTTCACGGGGCGGACAGCGAGGGTGACGGTACACGAGGGGACGTGCGTTATAATGTGGGAGAGCGGGAGGCGCAGGGAATGAAGGCGGCGATATTCGATCTGGACGGGACGCTCATCGACTCCATGCCCGTTTGGGACGGGGCGTGGGAGAGGTTCTGCGTTAAATACTCCCCCGTGAGGGACGAGGAGCTTTTTGCCGAGTACAAGGCGAGGACGCTGGAGTCGGCGATAGATTTTTACAAGGCGAGGCTCAGCATCCCCGCCGGCGCCGGGGAGCTTCGGGACGAGGTGAACGGGTACGTGCTGGAGGGCTACGCCGGCGTGGAGCCGAAGATGGGCGCTGTTGAGTATCTAGGCAGGCTCCAAAGGGCGGGGATCCCGGCGTGCGTCGCCACCAACACGGTGAGGCCGCTGGTGGAATATGTGCTACGGCGGCTGGGGCTTGAGGACAAGGTGCGGTTCATACTCACCTGCTCCGAGTTCAGCTCGGGCAAGGACAGGCCCGACATATTTTTTGAGTGCGCCCGAAGGCTGGGGGCTGAACCGGCGGAGACGTTTGTATTTGAGGACGCGCCCCACGCCCTGAAAACGGCTCACGACGCCGGGTTCGGAACGTGCGGGATATGGGACAGATCCTACTCCGCGGCGGAGGCGGAGCTTCGGAAAACGGCGGACAGGTATATACGGGACTTTGCGGATCTTGTTGATTTTCCGCCGGCGGGCTGATATAATCATGAGGCGGGCGGCGCGCCGCCGCGAATTGAGTAATTTTGGGAGGGAACGGTATGCTTGCCGATTACCACATGCACTGTAAGCCCTACTCCCCCGACGCCCAGGACACCATGCTTGACATGGCGGAGGGTGCCCTGGAGAGGGGCATGACACATATATGTGTGACAAACCACGTTGAAAACTGCACCCAGGACCCGGATTTTCCAGACCAGTTCCCGCCCTTTGAGGACTGGGAGGCGCTTTGGCGGGACTTTGTGTCCGTTAAGGATGCCATGGGCGGACGTCTGGACGTGCGGCTCGGCGCGGAGGTTGGAGCGCCCCACTACCTTCCTGAGGAGGGACGGAGGATATACGCCCGACCGGAGCTGGACTTTGTTATAGGCTCCGTCCACAATCTGAGGAAGGCGCGAGATTTTTATTTCCTCAGCTACCCTGAGGACTTTGACAACTTCCGCCCCGCCGCCGAGCAGTACATCGACGAGTACATCGAGCTTGCCCGCTCGGGGATGTGCGACGTGCTGGGGCACATAGGGTACATGCAGAAGTACATGGCAAGGCAGGGCAAGGGCTTTGACATGATGATATTCGAGGAGCGGCTGAGGCTTTTATTCAAGACCTGCGTGGAAAAGGGCGTGGGTATCGAGGTGAACACCGCCGCCATACACGACACGCTAAAGGATTTTCTGCCGCAGCCCTCGGTGGTGAGGCTCTACCGGGAGTGCGGCGGGGAGATAATAACCGTGGGCTCCGACTCCCACCGGCGCTTTGACGCGGGGCGGGACGTGGACGCGGGATACGGGCTTTTGAGGGAATGCGGCTTTAAGTACGTATGCCTGTACAGAGAACACAAGCCTGAGTTTGTCAGGCTTTGAAGGGTGGGGAAGATATGAAAATCGCGCTTGGCTGTGACCACGGGGGATATGACCTTATGCAGACGGTGAAGGCGCACCTTGCCGCGCTGGGGCACGAGTGCGTGGACTTTGGGACGTACTCAAAGGACAGCTGCAACTACCCGGTCTTCGCGGCGAAGGCCGCCCGCGCCGTGGCGGGCGGGGATTGCGAGCTGGGGGTCGTCATATGCACCACGGGCATAGGCATATCCATGGCGGCAAACAAGGTGAACGGTGTGCGGTGCGCCCTGTGCTCCGACTGCTACTCGGCGGAGATGACGCGGCGGCACAACAACGCCAACATGCTCGCCCTGGGCGCAAACGTTGTGGGGCCGGGGCTGGCGCTGAAGATAGTTGACACCTTCCTTTCCAACTCCTTTGAGGGCGGGCGCCACTCCGTCCGGGTGGGACTGCTCTCCGACATCGAGCGGGGGGAGCTTTGAGATGGCGAGGGACGAGGCGCGCGTCTACCGCTCCCGCAAGCCGCTGAAAACGGCGCTGGCGGTCGTCTTCTCCGTGCTGGCGGCGCTGATCGTCATCGCCGCGGGGATATTTTTCGGCTTCAAGCGGTACATCGTATACACCTCCGACGGGGTGAAGCTGGAGGTCCCATGGCTCCAGGAGGCGGAGGACGCCGCCCCGGAGGGGGCGGAATGAGGCGGGCGCCTCTTTTGGCGGCGGCGCTGGCGCTTTTGCTCGCCGGGTGCGCCCCCACAGCCCGGTCCTCCACGCTCTTTGCCATGGACACGGTGATGGAGCTCACGGTCTACGGACCTCAGGAACGGCTTGACGAGGCGGCGGAGCTCATCCACGACGCGGAGGGGCTTTTGTCCGTGACGGCGGAGGGAAGCGACATCGCGCTTTTAAATTCCGCCGGGAAGGGCGAGGTACACGGCGAGACGGCGGCGCTTTTGGAGAGGGCTCTGGAGATATGCGCCCTCACGGACGGGGCGCTGGACATAACGGTTTACCCGCTGGTGCGGGCGTGGGGCTTCACCACGGGGGAATACAGGATACCGGAGGACGGCGAGATAGAGAAGCTTTTGGAGGGCGTGGACTACGCCTCCGTGAGGCTTGAGGACGGCGCCGTCGCCCTGCCCCGTGGGGCGCTTTTGGACCTGGGGGCGGTCGCCAAGGGGTGGACCGCCGATCTCATCGCCGAAGGCTGGCGGGATGCCGGTGTCAAAAGCGGGCTCATAAACCTGGGCGGGAACGTGATGGCGGTGGGCTCAAAGCCAAACGGCGGCGACTGGGTAGTGGGCATACGCGACCCGTTTTCCGATGGGCTTGTGGGCGCGGTGTCCGTCAGGGACGCGGCGGTGGTCACCTCCGGCGGCTACCAGCGGTACTTTGAAGAGGACGGCGTGCGCTACTGCCACATAATCGACCCTCAGACCGGCCGTCCGGCGGATTCGGGGCTCGCCTCAGTCACGGTAACAGGAGCCGAGGGGGTCCTGTGCGACGGGCTCTCCACGGCGGTATACGTGATGGGTCTTGACGCGGCGGCGGAGCTTTGGCGGGAAAACGCGGGCTTTGAGCTGGCGCTGGTGACCGACGGGGGAGAAATATACATCACCGAGGGGCTGGAGGACGTTTTTACCCCCATGGACGGCTATGAAAATACTGAAATACAGGTGATACGGCGTGGCTAAGACGGGAACATGGGTCATCGTAATTCTTGTGATACTCGCGCTCTCCGTCGCCGCGTCCGTGTACCTTTATGTCCCCCGGAGCGCCGGGGGGAGGGTTGCCAAAATATACGTGGACGGGGAGCTTGTGCGCAGTATTGACCTCTCCGCCGTCACAGAGTCCGAGCGGTTCACCGTTGAGGCGGGCGGGGGCGTCAACGTCATTTTGGTAGAGCCTGGGAGGATACGCGTTGAGTCGGCGGACTGCCCGGATCTGGTGTGCGTGCGGCGTGGGTGGCTGTCGGACTCCCCCGCCCCGATAGTGTGCCTGCCGCACAGTCTTGTGATAGAGCTTGACCCGGGCGGCGGGATAGACGCGGAGGTGGGCTGATGCGCGTTCGCTCTCTTGCCAGGGACGGGGTGCTCACCGCCGTGGCGTTGACTATCTTTATTGTGGAGCTCCAGATACCTGAGATCGTGCCGGTGCCGGGGGTGAAGCTGGGGCTTGCCAACATCGTGACGGTGGTGACGATGTTCACGCTGGGTCCCGGCGACGCGCTGGCGGTGCTTTTGGCGCGGATACTGCTGGGGGGGCTCATCGCGGGAAGCCCCGCGGCGATGATTTATTCACTGTCCGGCGGGCTTACGGCGTACCTGGTGCTTCTGCTCACGCGAAAAATCATGACGGAAAAGCAGATCTGGGTGTCGTCGGTTTTTGCCGCGCTGGGGCACAACTTAGGGCAGATCGGGGCGGCGATCGCGGTCACGGGCACACCGTCGCTTATATATTACCTGCCGGTGCTGGCGGTCTCCGGCATCATAGCCGGGGCGTTCACCGGGCTTGCGGGACAGCTTGCCGTAAAAAGGCTGGGGAAGGCGCTGAGGAGATGAGCATGGAAAACGAGGCTCTTTTGAAAAACAGGCTCAGCGAGCTTGCCCGGCGCGCCGAGGGGCGCGGGCAGTGGGTGTTCTCGGAGTTTTTGACCCCGGCGGAGCAGGACGTGCTGCTGAGGCTCAGGGTCACGTGCCCCTTTACGCTTTTCGGGGGGCTTGAGTCCTCCGAGAGGAGGGTGGCGTGCTTTGGCTCGGAGGAGCTTTGCGGATATGTGGAGGCGCCGCCGGTGGTGTGCCTCAAGCTGGAGCCGGTCAGCCAGAAATTTGCCGACGCCCTGACGCACAGGGATTTTTTGGGGTCGCTGATGGCGCTGGGCATACGCCGGGAGGTGCTGGGGGACATTGAGATTTCCGACAATGTGGGGTATCTCTTCTGCCTTGAGTCCATCGCGGGATTTATTTGCGAGAGCCTGACGTCCGTGAGGCGCACGACGGTATCCGTGAGCCGCTCCGAGCCGCCGGAGAAGCTCTCCGCGCCCCCTCCCCTGTCGGAGCTGGTGGTGGCGTCGGAGAGGCTTGACGCGGCTGTGGCGGCGGTGTACAGGCTGTCCCGCGCTCAGGCGCAGGAGCTCATCGCGAAGGAGCAGGTTTTCCTCTCGGGAAGGCTCGCCTCCTCCCCCTCCGCCTCACTGGAGCCGGGGACCGTGGTATCCGTGAGGCACTACGGGAGGTTTTTGTACGAGGGTATCGCCCGCGAGACGAAAAAGGGGCGGCTGAGGGTAATGGTCAGGGTATATAAATGAGAAAAAGCGGCGGATTTTTCAAAAAAGGTGTTGACTTTTCAGGTCCGCGAAGGTATAATTGGAAAGCCGCTTTGAGCTGAGCCGTAAAGTCGCCGGTTTTCCGGCGCGCCTGCGAGAGCGAGACTCTATTTTTTAAGAGGTGAAAAGGTCAATGACAGCGATTATTGAGGCATGCGGAAAGCAGTACCGGGTCTCCGCGGGGGACACCCTCTTTGTGGAGAAGCTGAACGTGGAGGACGGCGCGTCCGTCACCTTCGACAAGGTACTGGCGATCTTCAATGACGACGGCACCGCCAGCTTCGGCACGCCGGTGGTCTCCGGCGCTTCCGTCACCGCCACGGCGGTGAAGACCGGCAAGAGCAAGAAGATCATCGTCTACAAGATGCGTCCCAAGAAGAACTACCGCCGCAAGCAGGGCCACAGACAGCCCTATACCAAGGTCACCATCGACGCCATCAACGCGTAATGGGCCTTTAGCATCACGATTTTGGAGGTGTAATTTACATGGCACATAAAAAAGGAATGGGCTCCACCAAGAACGGTCGCGATTCCGAGTCCAAACGCCTTGGCGTGAAGCGCTCCGACGGGCAGTACGTCCTCGCCGGCAACATCCTTGTCCGCCAGCGCGGGACAAAGATCCACCCGGGCAACAACGTGGGCAAGGGCAGCGACGACACCCTGTTCGCGCTGGTCTCCGGCACCGTCCGCTATGAGCACATCAACCGCGAGCGCAAGCAGGTCTCCGTTTACGAGGAAGCCGCGCAGTAACACGAAATTTCCACCATTGGAGACGCCTCAAGGCGTCTCCTTTTGCTTACCGTCGGAAAAGGGTAAACCCTTTTCCGAAAGATGGAAACGTTCAGAAAATTTTTTTGAATTTTGCGAAATTCAAAAAAATTTTCCTGCCGTCGCGCTGCGCGCATGGTCAAAGACCATACACTTGCGCGACAAAAGGTGATTTTTCCGACGTACATGCCGCCGGAAAAATATATAATTAAAGGAATTGCACTGAATCGGCTGTTCCTTTTGCTTTTGGTACAGCAAAATTACAACACATTTTTAAAAATTTGTTTATTAATCCCCTACCAATTTCTCCGGGTATGTGATATTATTGTAGCGAAATAAAATCACGTCAGGAGGAAGCTCCCATGAAGATAAAAATAACGGCTGACAGCACGTGCGATCTGCCCGTTGAGTTGGCGGAAAAATACGGCGTCCACATCTTCCCCCTCTATGTGGTGATGGACGGCGAGGCGAAAAAGGACGGGGTGGAGATATGCGCCCAGGACATATTTGACCACGTCGCCGCCGGCGGAAAGCTGGGGAACACGGCGGCTGTGAACGTGGGCGACTACCTGGAGGTATTCAGGGAGCTTCGCAAAGAATGCGACGCGGTGATACACTTCACCATCTCCCAGTCCATGTCCGCCTGCTTCCAAAACGCCAACATCGCCGGCGCGGAGGTGGGGAACGTGTGGGTGGTGGACTCAACGACCCTGTCCTGCGGCATATCGCTGCTGGTGCTGGACGCCTGCGATATGGCGGCGGAGGGAAAGAGCCCAGAGGAGATCGTGGCGGCGCTGGAGGCAAAGCGCGACAGGCTTGACGTGAGCTTTGTCATCGACACGCTGGACTACCTCAAGGCCGGCGGGCGGTGCTCGCCGCTGGTGGCGCTGGGGGCCAACCTTTTGAATCTGAAGCCCTGCATAGAGCTTTCGGACGGGAGCATGGGCGTGGGAAAAAAGTACCGGGGCGCCATTGAGAAGGTGGTGCTTAAGTACCTGGCGGACAGGCTCGCTCAGCCAGATAAAATCGACAGGCGCAGGGCGTTCATCGTAAATTCCAACGGCTTTTCGGAGGAGTTTCTGTCCGAGGCTCGGAAAACCGTACAGGAGCTTTGCCCCTTTGACGAACTCATCGACGCCACGGCGGGCTGTACCATCTCCAACCACTGCGGTCCCAAGACGCTGGGAATATTGATGTACAGAAAATAATTTTTGACAGGAGTATAAACATGTATTCAGACCTTCAGGATTCCATCGGCTTCATAGCCAATCAAGATCCGGATCTGGCGGCGGCTATGGGCCGTGAGCTGGGACGGCAGAAGCGCAACATCGAGCTCATAGCCTCGGAAAACTACGTCTCCCCCGCCGTCATGGCGGCGATGGGCAGCGTACTCACCAACAAATACGCCGAGGGCTACCCAGGAAAGCGCTATTACGGCGGCTGTGAGTACGTGGACGAGGTGGAGACGCTCGCCATCGAGCGGGCGAAGGCCATCTTCGGCGCGGGCTACGCCAACGTCCAGCCCCACTCCGGCGCCCAGGCAAACACTGCCGTGTACTTTGCCCTTTTGAACCCCGGCGACACGGTCCTGGGGATGAATCTTGCCGAGGGCGGGCACCTGACCCACGGCTCCCCCGTGAACCTCTCGGGTAAATATTTTAACTTTGTCCCCTACGGCGTCTCCCCGGAGACCGGTCGCATCGACTATGACGCGCTTATGGAGCTGGCGCGGAAGAACAAGCCGAAGCTCATCGTCGCCGGCGCGTCGGCGTATCCCCGCGCCATCGACTTCAAGCGCTTCCGCGAGATCGCGGACTCCGTGGGCGCTTACCTGATGGTGGACATGGCCCACATCGCGGGACTTGTGGCGGCGGGCGAGCACGAGTCGCCCATACCCTGGGCACATGTGGTGACCACCACCACCCACAAGACCCTGCGCGGACCCCGCGGCGGGCTCATTCTCACCGCGGACCCCGAATTTGGCAAGCAGTTTAACAAAGCCATATTCCCCGGCACCCAGGGCGGACCGCTTATGCACGTCATCGCGGCGAAGGCGGTTTGCTTCGGCGAGGCGCTGAGGCCGGAGTTCAAGGCATATCAGGCGCAGATAGTGAAAAACGCCAAGGTGCTGGCGGAGGAGCTTATGAAGCGGGGCGTCAACCTGGTCTCCGGCGGCACCGACAACCACCTTATGCTGGCGGACCTCCGCGGCACGGGCGTCACCGGAAAGGTGCTGGAAAAGCGGCTCGATTCCGTTTACATCACGGTAAACAAAAACGCCATACCCAACGACCCGGAAAAGCCCTTTGTCACCAGCGGGATAAGGATCGGCACTCCCGCCGTCACCACACGCGGCTTCAAGGAGCCGGAGATGGTGATCATTGCCGACAGGATCGCCGCCACCGTCCACGACTACGAGGGCACTCAGGAGGAGACAAGAGGGATAATCACCGACCTGTGCGCAAGGTTCCCTTTGTACTGATTTTCGAAAAAGAGAAACGCGCGAAAAAGGATTCGGAAATGTCCGCGGACATTTCCGAATCCTTTTGGTTTTGAGATCATCTGATTTGGTTTATGTTTTCCGGGGTCAAATCGTAATATTGGGCGGCGGGCTTGGAGGATTGGAGGGCGAGGGCGGCTTGGAATTCCTCCTCGGCGCACTTTTCACCGCCCTTGCGGTACTCCCAGCCCAGGAAGGAGCCGTTTTCGTCGTACGCGCCGTCACGGGACCAGAGGGTTTGGATCTCCCCGCCGCGAAGGACGCGTATCTCGGCGTTGTCCGCGCCTGAGGAGGATTCAAAGGTGCCGTCGGTCTTTAAGCCGGAAAAGCTTCTTGACCAAACGCGTATCCCCTCCACCCCGTCGGCGGTACGCCGCAAGACGACGCTTGCCTGCTCATATCCGCCGTAGTATACGCTCAGTACCGCCTCGACAGCGCCGTCGCCGTCCATATCAAGGACGGTAAAGCCGTTTACCTCGCCCTTGGATACTGGGTCCGGCGTCAGGGCTTTTTCGATGGAGCCCACGTTGGCTTCTCCCACGCTCTCGCCCTCCGAGGACCGGCAGTAGAAGTCCCTCTCGCCCCGAAGGACCTCCTTTAACGCGTCTATATAGCTTTCAAGCTGGATCGGCGAGGCCTCACGGGCAGGTCCGGCGAGGGGATCCAGCGCGGCGGCGGAGATGTCGGGCGTGAGGACGGAGCCGGAGTATGCCACGGGGACGGCGAGAGCCGCCAGGTCGTAGGCCGGCATACCCTCCGGGCGGAGGACCACGGAGAGGACAAGGTTTTCAAGATCGGCTGTGACGCTCCCGGAGGCGTCAAGCCCGCCGTCGCCTATCGGGGAGTCCGCCAGCCACTGAGCGTCGGCGGACAGGTCCAGCTCCCATGCCCTGCCGGAGAGGGCGACGGTGTAAACGCAGGTCTCCGGGTCGAAGGAGCCGGAAAGGTTTTCCTCAAGGAGCTCCGCCGCGTCCTGCCAACGCAGTACCGCCGCCGATCTGTCCCTTTCAAAGACGTAGAGGTCAAAGCAGTCAACACCGGAACCGACAGAGTTAGCCACGGCAGCCGCCAGCTCCTCCTCCCCGTCGCCGTCAAGGTCGGCAAGGGCGAGGCGGCTTTCGGCGACGCGCTGGGATTCCACGAATTCCATATCGGCAAACATCAGCCTGTCCTCCCAGCGGACAAGCCCCAGGCTCCTGCCCGTGAGCTCCACACGATAGAGCGCCGCGGCACCGTTTTCAAGCCCGCAGACCGGGAAGACGCCGGTTCCGCCGCGGGTATACTCCGCCTCCGCCCCGCCGTCATAGCCCGGCTCCGGGAGGTCCTCGGTCCACGTCGCGCCGGAGTCAAGCGTTATGTAAACTGTTTGCCTCTGTCCGTCCCACACTATCGCCGCGATGGAGGAGCCGGAGCTCACGGTATCCACGGCGATCAGATCCATCTCCTCAAGGGCGCCGAAATTTATGGCGCCGGACGCTTCTATCTGCGTATCCCCAGGTTTTTCAGGGTCTTTTTCGGCATCTCTGCCGCTTGCCGAGGCGTAGCCGCAGGAGCCCAGGACCGCGCCGAGTGTTAAGGCGGCCGCCGCGCACAGGGCAGTCAGGGCACGGGAGCTTCGGCTGTCTGGATTTTTTCTCATGATTATTGTCAACCTCTCTTTCATGATTCTTTTGGAGTTTCCAAAGGGCATAAAGAGGATGCTGTTTTGCCGGTTTTTCGACGCGCCGCGCAAAAGGAGCTCGCCGTACACGGGCTTTTCCCGGTCGGTGAGCCTCAGCGCCACCGTCTCGTCGCAGGCGAGCTCGCAGTCCCTCCCGACCGCGCGCAGAAGATACCAGGCGGCGGGGTTGAACCAGTGGAGGCACGCGTTCACCAGCGCCGCGCGCTTGTACCACAGGTCGCGGCGGCGCAGGTGCGTAAGCTCGTGGAGGAGAGCAAGCCGAAGCTCCTCCCCCTCCGGGCAGGACGCCGGCAGCCACACCGTCGGGCGGATGACGCCCTCCAGCATGGGACCGGTGACGGCGGCGGATCTGCGTATAGCGGGACAGCCTATCCCCAGCTCTTTTGCGGCGGAGCGGCAGGCGTCCTCCGCGTCCTCCCCCGCCGCCACCTCACGGCGGCGGAGCTCCCGGCGAAATCTTGCGGCGCTGACCAGGAACGTTGCGGCGCACAGCAAGACGCCAACAGCCCACAAAGTCATGATTATTGACGCGGCGTCGGGTCCTTTACGTACCGGCGCGGGCGCCTCGACCGGAAAATCCGGCTCCGGCGCGGCGTGGACAGGCGTTTCGGCGCTTGGAGGCGATGTCTGCGCAGGCGGAGAGGGGATTTGTACGGCTTCCGCGTCGCCGGCGGGCTCCGAAGGCGCGGAGTGCGCGGCCTCCTCCGGCGGAGTTAAAATCTGCGCCATCAGGCTCCATTCCGCGCCCAGGGGAATGAGAAACCGCGCCAGCGCCGCAAGCCACAGCAGCGCCGCCAGCACCGCCGGGACCCTCCCCCTAAGAACGCGGCACAGCAGGGCGATAAAAAGCGTCAGTATCCCGCCGGACAGGGTCAGCGACAGGAGCAGGCGGAGAGGATCAGCCATTTTTGCCGCCCTCATTCGGATAGAGTATCTCCCGAAGCTCGCGCAGGTCCTTGTCGGAGAGCTCCGCCGAGTCCACCAGATTCGCCACCAGGTCCCGGACGCTCCCACGGTACACGCGCTCCAGGAACGCCCTGGACGACCAGCGGCGGTAGTCCTCCCGGCTCAGGAGCGGGGCGTAGTAGAACACCTCACGCTTTTCGGCTCTGACCGCGCCCTTCTCGCAGAGCCTCCTAAGGAGGGTTTTCACCGTGGACGCGTCCCAGCCGCGCTCCCGCTCCAGCCGCTCCCTCACCGGCGCCAGCGGCACGGGCTCCCCCGCCTGCCACAGCGCCTCCATCACATCAAGCTCCGACCCGGATATTTTCTCCGCCGGTCCCGACATAAACAGCACTCCCTTCAGGTAAGTTTACAATTGTAACCTCATTGAGCAGTTTACACCTGTAACCTGGCTTTGTCAAGTGGGTTTTTAAAAAAATTTTTGACTTGAGAACGGAGAGCTTGGACGGTTATTAACACGTTACTAACAAACTCATTTTCCCGCAAAACAAAAAAGCCTCAGAACCCTTGCGGCTCTAAGGCTTTTTTGGTGGAGACGGTCGGGATCGAACCGATGACCTCCTGAATGCCATTCAGGCGCTCTCCCAGCTGAGCTACGCCCCCAGAGATGTTGTTTGCAACAGCAAGAGAGATAATACCATAGGGCGGGGGGATTGTCAAGTGGTTTTTGCGTTTTTTCTAAAATTTTATTTTTCGCCGCGGATAAGGGGCCTGTCGTCGGGGGTGAAGGTATAGACGCTGTCGCAGAAGCGGCATTTTATTTCTATCTTCCCGTCCTCGCGGAACATCTCGTCAAGCTCCGCCTCGGGTATGCCGGAGAGGGCGGCGGCGACGCGCTCGCGGGAGCAGGGGCAGAGATACGAAACGGCGTCCGTCTCCACGATTTTCGGCTCAAAGCCCTCCAGAACGCGCTCTACGACGTTTTCCAGCGTTCCGTGGACGAGCTGTGCGGTGACGGGTCCGGCGGCGTTGACGGCATTCTCGAGCCTCTGGGCGGTATCCTCGCCGGCTCCGGGCATGAGCTGGGCTATATATCCCCCGGCGGCGAGGACGTGCTGGTCCCTGTCCACAAGTACGCCCAGGGCGCAGGCGGTGGGGATCTGCTCGCTCTCAACAAAGTATTGGGCAAAATCCTCGGCTATCTCCCCGGTTACAAGCCGGGTGGAGCCGGATACCGGCTCGCCGAAGCCCAGGTCGCGAATTACGGTGAGCATACCGTCATTCCCCACGGCGGCTCCCACCGCAAGCTTCCCATCGGGGCGCAGAGGCAGGTCCACCGCCGGATTTTGGGCGTAGCCGCGGACGTTGCCCAGGCTGTCCGAGACAGCAAGGACGATCCCGACGGGTCCGCCGCCGTTTATCCTGACGGTTACGGAGTCCCCGTCGGACTTCATGGCGTTGCCGAGCATGGAGGCGGCGCACATCGTCCGCCCAAGGGCGGCGGTGACCACGGGAAGCGTGCGGTGTATATTCCTCGCCCGCTCCACCGCCTCCGTCAGCTCCACAGCCGTTATTTTCACAAATCCGTCAGCCGATATGGCGCGTATTACCCTGTCCATTTGAGCACCTCCGAAATATGATTCACCTTTTCCCGTCACCGCCGCAGCTGGAGCAGTTGACCTTGCCGCTGCCGTGGCAGGTGGAGCAGTTGCCAGTGCCGCCAACGCCGCCGTAGCCGTAACCGTAACCGGTCCTGCCGCTGCCGCCGCAGCTGGAGCAGAATACCTTCCCGGTCCCGCCGCAGATGGGGCATTCATCGTCAAAGATTCCGGGTCCGTCCTCCCCGGCGGGCTTGTTCTCCTCCGGCTTCACCGTCCCCACCACACCGGTAAGAAGACCGTCATCGTCCTTGCCCATCAGTCGTTCCGTGTACCGGTCACCGAAGTCGGCGAAGGTGAGGCCGTCGGCCATGTACCAGATATCCATTTGCATCACGCCGTTATTGACAAATCCCAGAAAGCGAACCGCGCACGAGGAAATGTATTTATCATACAATATGGGAAATTCCTCGATCTGCTTGTCTCCAACGTAGTTGAAGATCCAGTCTACGCTCTGATACTCATGTTCAGTTTTTGTTCGCGTCGGCGTAAGCCCATAGCGCTCATCGGTCAAAAGCTCCAGATATGCCAACATCGGTTCGATGGAGGGCTCCATATAAAAGGTGATGTAATTTTTATTGCCTTCGGCTTCGTAAGAATAGGAGAGGTCCTCATTGAAGAAGGTATACGGGTCCGGGAGGGTGCCGTCCCGGTCCTCCGGTTTGGGCTCCGGTTCGGGCTCCTGCTCCGGTTCGGGTTTTGTTTCCGGCTGCGGCTTTTGCTCAGGCACGGGTTTTGCTTCCGGCTCGGGTTTTTGCTCGGGCTCGGGCGTCTGCTCCGGCTCGGGCGTCTGCTCGGGCTGGGAAACGGGGTCGTTTTCCGGCTCGGCGGCGCTGCTGTCGGGGTCGTAAAC
This sequence comes from uncultured Oscillospiraceae bacterium, assembly GCA_947627285.1. Classification (GTDB taxonomy): domain Bacteria; phylum Bacillota; class Clostridia; order Oscillospirales; family Oscillospiraceae; genus RUG626. The sequence goes on along the minus strand of CANQVL010000009.1, from coordinate 34,535 downwards.
CTCCGGTGAATCGACTATTTTGAACTTTGCCGCGTGCATATCCCGCGGGTCCAGGCGGATAGACAGCTCGTCGTAGGATATATCCAGAACAATATTTTCATCGGTGTTACCGCTCTCCGGAGTCAGATAGAGTTTATCAGTGCCGCGCTTTATTTCAAGGGTAAAGCCGTATTCCTCCACCAGCAGGTCCGCGTAGGCGCGGCAGGCGGTTTTCACCTCGTCGCCGTGCAAAGAGAAATGATACGTCCTGTCCTCTCCCGCCCTGCGGACAGCCACGTCTTTAAAAAACTGGTCCGGGTCGGGCAAATCGTAGGTCGGCTTACCGCAGGCGGCGAGGGACAAAAGGAGGATAACGGCGAGGCACAGGGCGGCTGTGCGCTTTGGGAGGGCGGCGCTTTTTCGGCTTTGCATTTTCAACACCTCTTTTGCCCGATTATAGCAGAAAACCGGTCGGAGGGCAATAGGTCCGACCGGTTATTTGATTTACAGCCGGCGCGCGGCGATGAATATACGCTGTTCTTTCTCACTCGGCGGCGCGTCAATGAGCTCGCCAAAGGTCCGGATCTCGCCAAAGCCGTGGGCGCGAAGCTCGCGGGCGAGGCTCTCCGGCGTGTGGATATACTCCGTATGCTCCTCGCTCCCCCGCTCCCAGGCGCCGTCCCCGCGAAGGGTGAAGATGTCCATGCCGTAATCGAGGGCGTCCCTGTCCTCGGAAAGCTGGGCGCGCCACACGCAGAAGGCGTCCTCCGTCTCGTCCATGAACATCTGCCCGTCCAGGCTCAGAAGCTTTTCCGGGGTGTTTACGTCAAAGACAAAAACCCCGCCCGGCTCCACAAAAAGCCGCAGTCTTTCAAAGACCTGGCCCAGTGAGCCCGGCGGAAGATAATTTATGCTGTCAAGGGAGGATACAGCGGCGGAGACCGTGCCGAAAAGGTCCAGTTCCTCCATGGACTGGTTCAAAAATACGGGAGGGACGGGCAGTCCCGCCTCCGCCGACTTTTCCGCCGCGACGGAGAGCATTTCCGCGGAGCCGTCCGTACCTATCATCTCATAGCCTCGGCGGGCAAGCTCAAGCGTAAGCGTGCCGGTGCCGCAGGCAAGGTCCAGGACGAGCCCGGGGGCAGCGCCGTATTTTTTGAAGATGAGCTCATAAAAATCGGCAAATCTGCCGTAGGGCACATCGTAGGTGAAGTCGTCGTACCGATGGGCGAGGGACAGGTAGCGGCTCACTTGCCCTCGTCCTCCTCCAGGCGCTTGAAGATCACGTCGTAGCCGTCGTTGCCGTACCTGAGGGAGCGGTTGACGCGGCTGATGGTGGCGCTGGAGGCGCCGGTCTTTTCAAGAATGTCGTTATAGATGAGTCCCTGGTGCAGAAGCTCCGCGACCTGGAAGCGCTGCTCCATGGCGCGAAGCTCGGAAATACTGCAAAGGTCGTCAAAGAAACGCTTGCACTCGTCGATGGACCGGAGCTTCATGATTGCCTTGTACAGATCCTCATTCCTGGGCTGGTCGGTGTTCTTATTCATTTTTACTCCTTTCCCTTTTTGCCGTTTCGCGTCGGCGCGCTTATCCTTTTTCTCTGTTGCCGTTTATTCTTTCCTCTCCCGTCCGAGGGGCGGAGGTCGGTCACTTTTTCGGCGTCTCCTGGGCACTTTCGGCGGTCTTTGCCGCCTCCTCTTCCTCCAGTACGCGGTAAGCCACCTTGCCCACCAATGTCTTGGGGAGCTCGTCGCGGAACTCCAGCTCCCTGGGCATGGCGTATTTTGCTATGTTCTTGCGGCAGTGGGCGAGTATCGCCTCTTTTGTCTCGTTGTTCTTTGGAACGCCGGGCTTGAGCATCACGAACGCCTTTACCCTCTGCATTCTGTAATCGTCCTTGACCCCGATGACGCAGCTCATTTGGACGAGCTCGCAGGCGTCGATGATGTTCTCAAGCTGGGCGGGGTAGACGTTGTAGCCGGCGGTGATTATCATGCGCTTGGCGCGGCCCTTGAAGTAGACGAAGCCCTCGTCGTCCATGGTGCCCAGGTCGCCGGTGTAGACCCAGGTGAGCCCGTCGTCGTGGCGGCGGAGGGTCTGGGCCGTCTCCTCCGGGTGCTTTATATACTCCCGCATGACGGTGGGGCCGGAGAGAAGTATCTCCCCCTCCTCGCCGTAGGGCAGCTCCTCGTCCGTGCCGGGCTTTACTATTTTGATGTAGGTGTCCGGGAAGGGAAGGCCGATGGAGCCCTCCTTGTAAATGTGCGGGGGCGTCAGGCAGCAGGCGGTGACGGTCTCGGTGGTGCCGTAGCCCTCCCGCACCTGGATGGCGCAGTGGTGGTCATAGAGGAACTTGTCCATCTTTTTCTTCAGCTCGATGGACAGGGAGTCGCCGCCGGAAAACACGCCCTTCAGGGAGCTGAGGTCGGTCTTTTCCATGCTGGGCAGGCGCAGGAGCGCCTCAAAAAGCGTGGGGACGCCGGCGATGAAGTTGCACTTTTCCTTCACTATCAGCTTGCCGTAGCTCTTTGGGGTGAAGCGCGGGACAAGGAGGCACCTGCCGCCGTTGGCGAGCATGGTGTGGATACAGACGCCCAGTCCGAAGCCGTGGAACACGGGCATCGCCGCAAGCATCTTGTCGCCGGGGCGGAACATGGGGTTCACAGCTATGACCTGGGCGGCGAGGGCGTTGAAGTTGTAGTTTGTCAGGAGTATTCCCTTGGTGGTGCCGGTGGTGCCGCCGGAGTAGAGGATGACGGCAGGGTCAGTGCCCTTCTTTTGCGCCGCGAAATTCCAGAAGCAGGCGTTGCCCAGCCTTACGAAGTCGTTCCACATTATCACCGGCGCGTCGGCGGGGATCTTCGCTATCTTCCGTCCCTCGGTGAGCATATAGCCGGTCTTTAAGGGCTGTGCCAGCTCGTCTTTTATGCGGGCGATTATCACGTTGACGATGGAGGTGTTTTGGCGTATCGCCTCTATCTTGTGATAGAACTGGTCGAGGGTTATGACGGTGACGGACTTGGACTCGTTGAGATAGAACTGTATCTCGTTCTCGCTGGAGAGCGGGTGGATCATGTTGGCGATGGCTCCCACCCGATTGACGGCGTAAAACATATATATCGCCTGTGGGCAGTTGGGCAGGGCTATGGTGACCCTGTCGTCCTCCCGCACGCCGATGGTACGCAGAGCCTTGGCGCACTGGTCGATCATCTCCATCATGCGCCGGTAGGTGGTGGGCCTGCCCATGAAGTCAAAGGCGACATAGTCCGGGTATTTCTTCGCCGTATTCGCCACCATGTCGTAAAGCGAGCCGCTAAAGTATTCAAGGTGCGACGGCATGTCCCCCAGGCTCTTGAGCCAGGGCATTTTCGGTTCGCTCATCAGTAATCAACCTCCTCGGTCATTGGTCTTTCCAGCAGCTCCGGATTCTGGAGAAGGTGCTTCAGAAGGCGGACAGACTTGGAATAATAGTATCCGTCGGCAAGGCGCTCGTCGATGGTGAGCCCCAGATCCAGGGTCTCGCGCATCTCAAAGGTGCCGTCGGTGTTGAAAACAGGGTTCATCGCCTTCTCGCCGATTATGCAGAAAAGCGAGCAGGTGCCCCAGTTTGTCAGGTGGTGGTAGCCGGACTTGAGCTTGATTGAGCCCAGATTCGAGATTATCACGGAGGCGTAGTAGGGGTCCGTGGCGATAAGCACCTTGGGGCACCAGCCGTGGCGGTCAAGGAAGGTGACGAAGTGCACCGCGGTCTTGCTCACGAATCTGGGGAGCTTTGTGAAAAACTCCATGGAGTCGGTGCTCCTGTCCTTCTGCTCACTGCGGCAGAACATCACCTGGCTCTTGATGTAGTCGTGGATGGTGTCAATAGTGTCCCCATCCTTTGAGTGGACAAACGCCAGCGCCTCGGCGCCGGTGTCGGCAAAGCGCTTTTTCACCACGAAGGAGGCGGATACCTCGTTGCGCTCATACATGTTCTTATTCTGTATGAACCTGTTGAGCTTCGGGCGGAGGGTTATTGTCTTTACCAGCGCCGCCAGGATCACGTGAAAAAGGGTGTAGGGGAACTCGGCTTCGTTTTCGTTCTTTTTGGCAAGATACGCGTTCAGGTTCGTAAGGTCTATGCGCTCGGATATGTACGCCTCGTTGTCACAGCGGTTCGGATAAAGGAGGGGCGTGACAAAATGCATGGCGTCCAGGTCGCGGATAAGCCTTCCGTCCTTCCTGTCGCCAAAACGTCTCCTGGTTTTTTCCACCGTCTCGTGCCTCCCGATTCATTCTTTAAATCAGTATAAATAATAGCACCGGCGCAAGGAAAAGTCAACGATTTCCAATAATATTTTGAGAAAATTTTACGTTATTCGACAGCGATTTATGTTGAAAACCGTGGGAAAATGATATATAATTAATTCGGTTCACAACGCTTGACTATCGGGGAGGCGTACTTATGGGAAAACGGATCCTGACCTTTGCCGCCGCTGCCGCGCTTGCCTTCATCGTCTGCGTCCCCGCCGGCGCCTCCGGCGCGAGGGAGACGACCAACATAAACGCTCAGAATTACCTCACCTGGGACGCCTCGCCCGTGAGCTCCTATCTCTTCTCGGGTCCCGACGGGCGCCTCACCAGGGTGGAGCGCCCCGGCACGGAGCCCCGGGCAGTCGTTGAGGAATATAACAGCGAATATATGCTCATAAAGCGTCTTGAGATACCCCTTGAGCTCCCCTTCTGGGGCGGGTTCTTCGCCGGGGAGGAATACAACTTCTTCGTGTTCGGGCAGTCAAATCCCGTGGAGAGCGACAGCGTTGAGGTCATACGGGTGGTCAAATACTCCAAGAGCTGGGAAAGGCTGGGTCAGGCGTCGTTGAAGGGCGCCAACACCTCCCGCCCCTTTGCCTACGGGTCCCTGAGAATGGCGGAGTCCGGCGGTATGCTGTACATCCGCACCTGCCACCAGATGTACTCCGGCGGCACGGGCGTCAACGCCCCGGCAAATATGACCGTCGCCGTCCGTGAGAGCGACATGGCTGTCACCGATTCCGCCCACCTTGTGGCTGACGTGGGGTGCGGATACGTCTCCCGCTCCTTCAACCAGTTCATTCTCACCGACAGCGCGGGGCGATTAGCCGCCCTGGACCAGGGCGACAAGCACCCCATAAGGGCCGCGGCGATAAGCATTTTTTCCGCTCCGGCGGGGAGCGAGGACATAACCTCCGGCTCCGTGACCACGGTCCCGGTCCTCAGCTACCCTTTGGGCGAGAGCGACCAGGTCACCGGCGCCAGCTTCGGCGGCTTCGGCGAGACGGAGAGCTCGTATATAACGGCGTACAATTATGACGGCAGGGGCGACAGCACCGTGAACGCCGACAGGTCGGTGTACGTCGCCGCAATCGACAAGCGGACCCTTGCGGTCACCACCCAGGCGGTATCCGCCCCCGGCGCGTCCACCCCGCAGCTTGCCTGCGGCGAGGACGGCGGATTTGTTATCTGGAACACCTGCGGCGAGGACGGCTCCCTCACCGACACCCTTCAATACGTGAGGTTTGACGCCGCCGGAAAGCCCGGAGAGGTCATGACAGCCTGTGCCCCCCTTTCCGACTGCGCCCCCCTGCTTCTGGACAGCAGGGCTGTCTGGTACGTGACAAACGGCTCCGCGCCGGTGTTTTATGAGCTTTCCGATGATGGCGTCGCCTCCGTTCCGGCGGGGCTCGTCTTCCCGGACGTGGGCACGGACAGTGAATATTTTGACGCCGTTATGTGGGCGTCGGAAAACGGGGTCGTCTCCGGCAACGCGGACGGGACCTTTGACACAGCGGGGTCTGTCGATCGCGGGATGATGGCGCGTATCCTCTGGAACGCCGCCGGCACCCCGGAGATCGAGACCGCGAAAGAGCCGTTTTCCGACGTGGACCCTGACGTCTGGTACGCCGGCGCCGTGGCGTGGTGCGCCGAAAAGGGCATTATCAGCGGCGTTGGGGACGGTCGCTTCAACCCCACGGGGATATGTGACAGGCGCTCGGTGGTGACGCTTTTGTGGAACTACATGGGCAAGCCGGAGCCCGCGGAAAGCGTAAACCCGTTTTCGGACGTATCCGAAAACGCCTACTACAAGGCCATACTCTGGGCGGCAGGCGAGGGAATGATAACCCCCGACGAAAACGGCAGGTTCTCCCCCGCCTCCCCCTGCACCAGAGGGGAGCTTGTGAGGCTGGTCTATGAGATGATCCGCGGCCAGGGGTCCTGAGATACATGCAAAAAAACTGTGAAGGTGACATTTTGAGTACCTTCACAGTTTTTTTATTTACGCATTTTACGTAAAAGTTTTACGTGAAACATTCCCATAAGCCCGGTCAAAGCCAGCAGAAACGGCGGGTAAAGCGCGGGTGTAACGCGGGACGCCAGCGCCCCGAAAATCGGCGGGACCAGGGCGGTGCCAAGGTACGCCGCCGCCATCTGGACGCCTATCACCGACTGGGACTTATCCGCGCCGAAATAGGCGGGGGTGGAGTGGATCATGCAGGGGTAGACCGGCGCGCACCCCAGCCCCACAAGTACAAGCCCCGCCGCCGCCACGGGAGCTCCCAGGGGCAGTAAAAGCACCGCCGCGCCCAACGCCGCCACAGCGGAGCCGGCGAAGATGAGCTGCCTGTCCGACAGCCTCAGGGTGAGGAAGCCGTTCAAAAACCTTCCGAGGGTTATGCCGATGTAAAAGAGGCTGGCGAAGCCTGCCGCCGTCTCCTCCCCTATCCCCCGGCTCAGCACCAGGTAGCTCGCCGCCCATAGCCCGGCGGTGCTCTCCAGGGCGCAGTAGCAGAAGAAGGTGAGCACAAAGGGAATGACGCCCGGCACCCGCAGGACCTCCGCCGTGGTCATGCCGCCGCCGCTCATTTTTTCCTCCGCCTCTCCCCTTTTCCACAGCGGCAGGCTGAGGAAAAGCGCGGCGGTGAGCATGACCTGCAGGGCGCCGACAGCCCCGTAGCCGAAGCGCCAGGTGCGGTTTGTCAGGGCCCAGCCCATTATGTACGGCCCCGCCGCCGCGCCGATGCCCCACATACAGTGGAGCCAGCTCATGTGCCGGCTCTCGTAATGTATGGCGGCGTAGTTGTTTATCGCCGCGTCCACCGCCCCCGCGCCAAGACCGTACGGCACGGCGAGGACGCACAGCGCCCGGAAGCCCGGCGCGGCGGAGAAGCCGAAAAGCGAAACCGCCGTCAACGCCACGCTCACCGCCGTGACCGTCCCCGCCCCGAAGCGGCGGGTCATGCGGTCGGAGTTGAGGCTGGATACCACAGTTGAGACGGAGATGATGGTCGAGACCACCCCCGCCCAGCCGACACCGGCGTTCAAATCGCGGTACATCACGGGCCACCCCGCGCCGAGAAGCGCGTCGGGAAGGCCGAGGCTTATGAAGGAGAGGTAAATCACGGCGAGGAGAAGATGTGTCATTTCCCCGCCGCTCCCCTGTATCCCTTGAGTATGAGCGGCAGACCCGCCTCAAGCTGCGCCCGCGGGCAGGCTATGTTCAGCCGTACAAAGCCGTCGTCGCCGTAGCGGAAGCCGTCATTGAGTATCGCCCCCGCCCTGTTCATGGAGGCGCACACCTCCCGCGAGCCCGCGCCGGAGGCGGATATGTCCAGCCACATGAGATATGTGCCCTCCAGCGGCGCGGCCTTCACCTCCGGCAGGTTCTCCGCAAGGAAGCCGCGAACCGCCCCGGCGTTTTTCCAAATGTATTCGTTCTGCTCGTCCGCCCACTTGGCGCCGTACTCATACGCCGCCCTGCAGGCCGTCTGCCCCAGATTGTTGCCGCCCTCGATGTGGCGCGCCTCCTTCCATGCCTCAAGCCTCTTTCTCAGCGAGGCGGAGGGGATTATGCCGTTGGAGCACTTCAGCCCCGCCACGTTGAAGGTCTTGCTTGGGGCGGTGAGGACGATGACGTTGTCGGGCGTACCCGCGTTCCCCGCGGTGAAGTGGGTGTGTCCCGGCATGATGATGTCCCAGTGTATCTCGTCGGACACCAAAAGCACGCCGTTTTCCGCGCAAAGCTCCGCCACGCGCGTGACCTCCTCCCGTGTCCAAACCCTTCCAACGGGGTTGTGGGGCGAGCAAAGTATCATCATCCGCACGCCGGAGCGCAGGTCGCGGGAGAGGTCCTCAAAATCCATGGTGTACCGCAGGTCCCCGTCCCGCCGGAGCCTGTTCTCCACCAGCGTTCTGCCGGCGGTCTTCACCACCGAGGCAAAGGGGTCGTATACCGGCGTCTGAATCAGTATCTTGTCACCGGGGTCCGTGAAGCACCGGACTATGTTGGCAAGCTCCGACACTATGCCGGTGGAGGGAACAACGAAGTCCGGCTCGATGTCCCAGCCGTGGCGCTCCCCCACCCATTTGCGGACGGCGTTTTTGTACTCCTCCGTGGGTACGGTGTAGCCGAAAACGCACCGTGAGGCGGCGTCGCGTATCGCCTCCACCACCTCCGGCGGGGACATATAGTCCGAGTCCGCCACCCAGAAGGGCAGGGCGTTTTCGTTGCCGAAGGCGGGTCCCCTCAGGTCCCACTTCAGCGCTCCCGAGCCGGCGCGGGGGGCGGGGGTATCAAAATCGTACATATTCGCACCTCTTTTGCAGGATTTTGGCTCATTATATCACCGGCGGCGGAAAAAGTAAATCCCTCACAGCGCCTCTATGTGCCTTTGTGTCAGGCGGTCTATCCCGTCAAAGTCCACAGTGGGTATATATTGCGCCTCCAGCCTGTCGTGGAGCTCCTTTGCCTCGGCGAGAGCGACCGTCGCCTCGGATATAACGCCCTCCCGGAGCCTGGCGCGGCGGCGCAGCTCAGGCTTTACGGCGGCTATGGTATCCTTATCCGGTATGGCGTCAAGCCTCAGATGGCGGTGTGGCTCATATGGGTACGGAAGGGCGGCGGAGCGGCTGACAAGCGCAAGTCCCAGCCCAGGAACGATGATGTGCTCCGTTCTCTCCGGGAAAAGCGGCGACCGGCATCGCACCACGCCCCAGCCCCGGCTCTCCGCCTCGGACGCCGCGGCCTCCATGATTATGGCGGCAAGGCCGAGCTCGTTGTCAAGAAGGTACACCTTATCCGCCAGCTCCGCCACGGTGTCCCAGAGCGCCATCTGCCCCTTGCAGGTGTAGGCGGACAGGAAGCGGCTGACGCTCCTGCCCTCGCCGTGTCCCTTTATCTCCCGCCGTATTATGCCCCGCGCCCGCTTTGCCGCGGTGAGCAGAGCCTCCTCCGGCAGCTTCACAGGTCCCGACAGCGACGCGGCGGCGGAGAGGAGCCGGAACGCCCGCCGGTAGCAGGCCTTATAGCCGCGGGTGAGCGCCTCTATCTCCTCCCTTCTGCGGTCAAGCTCCGCCAGGTCGTAAAATGCGCCCATGTTCACATAGCTCGCCTGACTTCCGGCGAACAGAGGTTCAATGACGTGGGGCGAGGTGCCGTCCACGTAAGCCTTGCGGAGCGAGGGTATATACACCCCGTCCAGTGAGTCCGGGTCGCCGGAACAGCGGATGTACTCCACGGAATACCCCGCCTCCGACGCCGCCCTGCCCACCCTTTTCATAAAGGTGGATTTTCCGCACCCCGGTCCGCCCTTGAGTATGTACAGGTGGTCCGCGGAGGGGTCGGTGAATTCCCCGTAAAGTGAGTAAAAGCCTTCCGGCGAGTTCGCGCCCAGGAAGTATTCGGATATAGATTGTTTATCCATGCCAGCGTCCTTTCAATAGTTTTTCACCCCATCTTATGCCGCCGGCGAAAAAACGCCCTTGATTCTTTTGACAAAGTCCGGCGGATATGATATTGTAAATAAAAATAAAATAAATTATGGAGGTGTCTTAACATGATCCTGGATTTCAAGAGAAACGACGACTGCCTGGACAAGGACGTGAGGCGTGCGGAGATACGCCGCCTCAAGGCGGTGCTCTCGGCTCAGCAGCAGGAGATACGGGAGGCGAAGCTGCCCGTAATCGTCCTGGTGGAGGGCTGGGACTGCGCGGGAAAGGGGAACCTAATCCGTGAGCTCATCTGCGAGATGGACCCCAGATTTTTCTCGGTGAAGAGCTTCGGCAGGACCCACGAGTACGACGAGCGTTACCCGTTCTTAAAGAAGTTTTTCGAGGTCGTCCCCGAGTCCGGCAAATTTCTTTTCATGGACACCGGCTGGATGGAGGACGTGGTGGGCAAGTACCTGCGGCGTGAGATCCCGGCTCAGGAGTACGACCGCCGCGTGGCGTCCGTCAACACCTTCGAGCGCCAGCTTCGGGACAACGGGTACGTGGTGATAAAGCTCTTCATACACATCTCCCGCGCCTGCCAGCTGGAGCGCATAACCGCTCTGCGGGAGAACCGTGACACCCAGTGGAGGGTGTCCGGCGATGACCTGTGGCAGCAGCAGGAGTACGGGCAGTTTTTGAAGGCCTATGACGATTTTATGGAGGCAACCACGAAGATCTCCCCCTGGACCGTGCTTGACGGCGAGGGCAGGCAGAAGGCGCTCTATGACGCGCTGTCCGCCATCACGGGGAATGTGGAGGCCGCCATCGCCTCGGGGAAATATGAGGGCAGGCCCTCCGGTGTTAAATTCCCGCTCCTGGGCGGCCCGTCGCAGAAGGACGCGGACCTCACGGCGACAATAGACCCCAAGAAGTACGACAAGAAGCTTCGGGAGCTCCAGGAGAAGCTGGCAAAGCTCCACAACCGCATATACAGGAAGAAGATACCCGTGGTCATATGCTACGAGGGCTGGGACGCCGCGGGAAAGGGCGGAAATATCCGAAGGCTCACCTATCCTCTGGACCCCAGGGGCTTTGACGTCATCCCCATCGCCAGCCCCACGCCGGCGGAGAAGGCGCGGCACTATCTCTGGCGGTTCTGGACAAAGCTCCCCCGCAGCGGGCACATAGCCATATTTGACCGCACCTGGTACGGCAGGGTGATGGTGGAGAGAATAGAGGGCTTCTGCTCCGAGAACGACTGGCAGAGGGCTTACGGGGAGATCAACGAATTCGAGAAGGAGCTTACGGACTGGGGCACGGTGGTTTTGAAGTTCTGGATACATATCGACCCCGACACCCAGCTGGAGCGCTTCGAGGCGCGGCAGAACACCCCGGAGAAACAGTGGAAGATCACCGACGAGGACTGGCGCAACCGGGACAAGTGGCCCCAGTACGAGCAGGCCGTGGAGGATATGCTCCAAAAAACAAGCACGGAGTACGCCCCCTGGCACATCATCGAGTCCGTGGACAAGAAATACGCCCGTATCCGCACGCTCCAGATTGTCACCGACGCCCTGGAAAAGGCGGTGGACGAAAACGTGGTCCGCGGCATGAAAAGCCGCCGGGCGGAGAAGAACAGCTGAGAAGAAAATTTTTATAAAATTTTTATAAAGCAAAAAAACTTCTTGACAAAGCCGCACGGGGAGGTTATAATCAATACCGTTCCGTGCGGCCTTAGCTCATCTGGTAGAGCGCCACCTTGCCAAGGTGGAGGTAGCGAGTTCGAGCCTCGTAGGCCGCTTTTTTGCTGCCCAAAAAGGGCTCCGCCCTTTTTGGGCAATGGGGAGCGTGCGAAAAAAATTCCGGAAATGTCTGCGGACATTTCCGAAATTTTTTTCTGCTGTTTTGCTGTGCGCACGCCCCGAAGGGGCGCACGCTTGCAAAACAAGAGGTGATTTTTCCGACGTACATGCCGCCGGAAAAATATTTAATTAAGAGATTTTTGCGAACCGGGTCTTCATGCCGGGGTTTTATTCCCAGTTTACGGGGGGCGGTGGGGGTTCGGTGGGGTTGTTTTCAGGGTCGAATTCGGGGCCGTAGAGGGACGGGCCGGAGCAGCGTGGGTATTGGGAGGCGTCCCACCAATAGTTGGAGGAGAGCTGCTGCTCGTCGTTTTTGAAGACGGCGCCGTCGGGGTCGAAGCTTGTCATATCCACATGGTAGAGCTCCCCGTTTTCAAGGCGCACCAGGTTCCAGGTGTGGTCCATGTTGTTGAAGCGCCCGGATATGACCTCACACTCGATGCCCATAAGCCCGCACAGGACCTTCAGCCCCATGGCGCAGCCCTCGCCGACGGCGGCGCCCTGGACCAGCGCGCCGTAAGCTGTCATGGCGTTGTAGCGGCGGGCCTGGGCGTCGGAGGTGTTGACGGTGGTGTCATAGGTCACGTTTTCCGCGAACCAGGAGCCCGCCGACATGAGGCGCTCGCTTTCCGTCCCGCCGGAGAGCCCGCTCACTATCTCCTCCGCGCGTCCGGTGAGGGACCTTTCGCGCTGTTGGACGGTGGAGGTGGCGTAGGGGTAAGTGAAGGCGACCTCGACTATCCTCTCGCTGCCCTCCTCGGGATAGGAGGTCACCGTATATGACGGGATGTAAAGTATCGTCGCGGGATTTGAGTAGTAGGCGCTCTCCACCGCCTGCGCGACGGTCTCGCCGGTGATCTCGGCGCTTTCAAGCTTCACCGTCGCAAGCTCCGACCTTGTCTCCATGGCGGCGCGCATTATGTCCTCCAGCTCCTCCGCGTCCTCGCAGACAGTCAGGCCCCCCACCTCCTCGGGCTGATGGCGGTATATTATGGACACGCTGGCCTCGTAAACGGACACCAGGCGGTTGAGGCTGTAATTTATGAAGTAGACGCAGTAGGAGCCCATGGCGGTGTTGGCTGACGCCTCAAGGCAGGCGTCGGCAAGGTCGGACTCCAAATTGCCCTCGTAGCTCGCCATGCGTATCGTCCCCCGCTCCACTCCCCGGGAGATGAACTGGGACACGGCGGAGTAGAGCTCCTCGGGGTCCGCCGCGTCAAGGGTGAGCTCGGCGTCGCCCGGACTTTCGTCGGAGGAGCTCATGTGGTCCCGGGAGGAGGAATACTCCCCGTCGATGAGTGTGGCACAGCCGGTAAGCGACAGCGCGAGCGCCGCCGCCAGCAAAAACGCCGCCGCCCTACGCATTTCCGTCGCCCTCCAAAAGGCTCAGCTGCCGCTCCTCCCGGTCCTCGTCCTTCAAAACGGCGCCGGCGGCGGGGATCGAGCGGACGCGGTAGCGGGAGGCGTTTTTGATGCTCGTCTCGGATACGGGGCGGAGCTGCGTTACGGTCCTGTTCTTTTTCAGCGTGACCACCGACACACCCTGCGTGTTTCGGGTGGGTTTGGGCGTCAGCAGAGCCGTGGAGAACACGACACAGCGCCCGTCAGAGGTGTACGCCGCCGCCTCGAAATCCTCATATACGGGCAGGAAGCCCACAAGGGGGCTCTTGTCGGAGTACGCGCCGGTGAGCCGCTTGCGGTTGGTCTTTGTCTCAAAGCCCGAGAGGGATATGCGCGCCGCCTTGCCGTTTTCAAACATCAGCAGAAGGCTGGCGGTGTAGTCACCGGGGGCGCAGATATAAAGGGCGTTCTCGCCCTCGTCCATCCCCAGCTGCGTGGGGATATAGGTGCCCAGCGCCGACGCCTTGCCGTCGGGGAAGTCGGAGAGGCGCGTCTTGTAGCACTGGAATTTGTCCGTGAACACCAAAAGCTCGGAGGAGTTGGACGCCTCAAAGCTCATAAGCAGGCTGTCCCCCTCCTTGTACTTCTGCTCGCCGGACATGCGAAGGGACTGTGGCGTTATCTTCTTGAGGTATCCGCCCTTTGAGAAGAAGACGGTGACCGGGTAGCCGTCCTCCGGCTCGTCCTCCTCGGGCTCGGAGATCTCGTGGGGGTAGATTATTTGGGTCCGGCGCGGCTCGCCGTACTTCTTTATCACGTTTTCCAGCTCGCGCCTGATGATGGTCTTTACGCGGCGCTTATTTTGAAGGATGTCCTCAAGGTCCGCGATCTCCTCCTCCAGCTTCGTTATGTCCTCAAGGCGTTTGAGGATATATTCCTTGTTTATATTGCGAAGCTTTATCTCCGCCACGAACTCCGCCTGGATCTCGTCTATGCCGAAGCCGATCATGAGGTTGGGGACCACCTCCCGCTCCTCCTCGGTCTCACGGATTATCTTTATTGCCTTGTCGATGTCCAGGAGTATCTTCCCCAGGCCCTTGAGAAGGTGCAGGCGGTCCTTTTTCTTTGAAAGGTCGGCGAATACGCGCCGGCGAACGGACTCCATGCGCCAGGCGGTCCACTCGGAGAGTATCTCCCGGATACCCATGACCTTTGGTGTGCCGGCGATGAGTATGTTGAAGTTGCAGGCGAAGGCGTCCTGCAGCGGGGTGAGCTTATATAGCTTTGCCATGAGCTTTTCCGGGTCCACCCCGCGCTTTAAGTCGATTGTGAGCTTCAGGCCCGAAAGGTCCGTCTCGTCACGCATATCGGAGATCTCCCGGAGCTTGCCGGTCTTCACCAGGTCCTCCACCTTGTCCATTATCGCCTCGGCGGTGGTGGTGTAGGGTATCTCGTATACCTCGATGAGGTTTTCCTTTTTGTCGAACCTCCAGCGGGCGCGGAGCTTCACACTGCCCCTGCCTGTCTCGTATACCTCCCTAAGCGCGTCGGCCTCGTAGATGACCTCACCGCCGGTGGTGAAATCAGGCGCGCGGAGGGTGAGGTAGATGTCGCAGTTGGTGTCGGAGAGGTATTCGATCTCCGTCCGGCAGACCTCCTCCAGGTTGAAGGAGCAGATATTTGACGCCATGCCCACGGCGATGCCGGTGTTGGCGGAGACAAGGACGTTGGGGAACGAGGTGGGCAGAAGGGTGGGCTCCTTCATGGTGGAATCGTAGTTGTCCACAAAGTCCACGGTGTCCGAGTCGATGTCGCGGAAAAGCTCGGAGCATATGGGTGCGAGCTTCGCCTCGGTGTACCGGGAGGCGGCGTAGGAGAGGTCCCGGGAGTAGACCTTCCCGAAGTTGCCCTTGGAGTCCACAAACGGCGTCAGAAGCGCCTCGTAGCCCTTGGAGAGGCGCACCATGGTTTCATATATGGCGGCGTCCCCGTGGGGGTTCAGGCGCATGGTCTGCCCCACGATGTTGGCGGATTTGGTGCGCCCGCCGGTGAGAAGGTTCATCTTATACATGGTGTACAAGAGCTTTCTGTGGGCGGGCTTGAAGCCGTCGATCTCCGGTATGGCGCGGGAGACTATGACCGACATGGCGTAGGGCATGAAGTTCACCTCAAGCGTGTCGGTTATCTCCTGGTCCATGACCTCCGCGTGAAGCCCCATAACGTTGGGGTTGTTCTTTTTTGAATTGTCGTCGGTGGGAGTTTTTTTAGCCATTGGTATCGTGTCCTTCTGTTTAAGTTAAGCCCGGACCGTGCCGGATCGCCGCTTCATCTCTTTCCCTGAATTTTCTCGCCGTCTCGGTGTCCGCCAGACCGCCCTCGGCGGTCTCACGGAGGGTGGGCGACATCTTTTCGCCCACCTCACGCATGGCGTCTATCACCTCGTCTGGCGGGACGCGGCTCTCTATCCCGGCAAGGGACATCTCGGCGGCGGTGAGGGCGATGACGGCTCCGGCGGCGTTGCGCTTTACGCACGGGACCTCCACGAGCCCGCCAACTGGGTCGCAGACCAGCCCCAGGAGGGATTTCAGCGCAAGCGCAGAGGCGTTCGCGATCTGCTGGGAGGTTCCGCCCGCCATATGGGTGAGCGCCGCCGCTGCCATAGCTGACGCCGCGCCTATCTCCGCCTGACAGCCCGACTGGGCGCCGGAGATGCTGGCCCTCAGGGCGATGACCTGCCCCACCCCGGCGGCGGCGTAGAGGGCTTCGATGAGCCTTTCGTCGGGAAGCCCCATAGCCTTGCCGCAGGGTATGATAACAGCCGGCAGGACGCCGCAGGCGCCGGCGGTGGGGGCGGCGACTATGCGCTTCATGCAGGCGTTGCACTCCCCCATTCTCAGCGCGGCGGCGATGATCTCGCCCACAAGGGGGCCGGAGATGGATCTGCCGGACCTTACGTAGTCCTCCATCTTTCCGCCGTCGCCGCCGGAAAGTCCGCTCAGGGAGCGCCGGCGGCTGTCGTAGCTTTGGTCCGCCTCGCGCATGACGGAGAGCATATTTTTCATCTTTTCCCAGGAATCCGCCTCGCTCATGTCCTGCTCGGCGCAGTCTGTGAGCTGGACGGTCTTCCACAAGGGAAGCTTTTTCTCTGCCGACACCTTCAAAAGTCCGGCTATGGACGTTACGGCGCTCATTTTGACTCCTCCCCCGGATTGAGCCGTGTGACGTTGTAAATCCCCTCGATGGCGGAGATCGCCACCTTGACCTTGTAGGGTATGCGCTGGTCGCACTCTATAACCATCAGGGCGGTGCCGCCGCGTGTGTCCCTTTCCACCTGGAGCTTTGACATATTTATCCCCTGGGCGGCGACGGCGCCGGTGACGCGGCTTACGTGCCCCGGACGGTCCTCGCACCTGACGATCAGCGTCGGCACCTCGCCGGAAAATGAGGTGGGGAGCCCGTCGAGGGAGAATACCCTTATCCTCCCGCCGCCGGGAGAGGAGGCGCCCACCTCCACGCCGCGCCCGTCTCTTTTTGCCCTGATGAGGGCAGAGTTGGGGTGCGCGTTCCGAAGGTTCACGGTCCCGAAGGAGAATTTTATCCCGTGCTCCCCGGCGAGCTCAAAGCTTTGGGGGATGCGCTCATCGTCCGGGTCCATGCCCATGAGCCCCGCCAATATCGCCCGAGGCGTGCCGTGTCCCTCGCCGGTGAGGGCAAAGGAGCCGGAAAGAAGAATCTCCGCGCTCTCGGGCTCTCCGCCCAGGAGCCTCCTGGTCATTTGCCCCATCCTCACCGCCCCCGCGGTGTGCGAGCTGGACGGCCCCACCATAACGGGACCCAGGATGTCGAAAATACTCATAGGCCATGGCTCCTTTCGAAAGGTATAACCGCCGCCAAAAATCTCAATCAAATATTTTTCCGGCGGCATGTACATCGGAAAAATCACCTATTGGCAGAAAAATGCCGTAAGGCATTTTTCGCCAGTTTTACGATATATCCGCCAGCTCCAGGTATTTATATCCGTCGCTGGCTATGTGGTCCTTGCGGGCCTGGATGTTGTCGCCGAGGAGCATATCGAAGACGCGGGCGGTCTCCTCGGCGTCGGTGGGGAGGACCTTGATGAGCCGTCGGGTCTGGGGGTTCATGGTGGTCATCCACATCATGTCCGGGTCGTTCTCGCCAAGTCCCTTCGAGCGGGCGACGGTGTATTTTTTTCCCTCGAGCTTCGCCGTGATGTCCGCCTTCTCCTTGTCGGTATATGCAAACCAGGTCTTTTCGCCGGAGTTTATCTCGTAAAGGGGCGTCTCGGCGATGAACACCTTCCCCTCCTCGATGAGGGCGGGCATGAGGCGGTAGATCATAGTGAGGATAAGCGTCCTTATCTGGTAGCCGTCAAAGTCGGCGTCGGTGCAGATTATGACCTTGCTCCAGCGCAGGGAGTCCATGTCGAAGGCGGTGAGGTCGCTTTTTATCTTCACGGGCACGGACACGCCGCAGCCCAGGACCTTCACAAGGTCCGTTATGATGTCGCTTTTGAATATGCGGGCGTAGTCTGCCTTCAGGCAGTTGAGTATCTTGCCCCGGACAGGCATTATCCCCTGAAATTCAGCGTCCCTGGAGAGCTTGACGGAGCCCAGAGCGGAGTCGCCCTCCACGATGTAGAGCTCGGTGCGGGTCACGTCCCGCGAGCGGCAGGGGACGAATTTTTGGACGCGGTTGGCTATGTCGATGCTGCCGGAGAGCTTCTTTTTTATGGTGACCCGCGCCTTTTCCGCCTGCTCGCGGCTCCTCTTGTTCACAAGTATCTGGTCGCAGATCCTGTCAGCCTCCGCCTTGTGCTCGATGAAGTAGACCTCCAGCTGGGAGCGGAGGAACTCCGTCATGGCGGTCTGAATGAACCTGTTTGTTATGGCCTTTTTCGTCTGGTTCTCGTAGCTTGTCTGCGTTGAGAAGCAATTCGTCACCAGTATTAGGCAGTCCGCCACGTCCTGGAAGCTTATTTTCGACTCGTTTTTCTGGTACTTGTTCCCCTGGCGCAGGTAGGCGTCGACTGCGGAGACGAAGGCGCTCTTCGCCGCCTTGTCGGGGGCGCCGCCGTGCTCCAGCCAGCTGGAGTTGTGGTAATACTCTATGACGTTTACGGTATTTGAAAAGCAGAAGGCGGCGGAGAGCTTCACCTTGTACTCCGGCTTATCCTCCCGGTCCCTGCCCTTTCGCTCACCCTCGATGAAATAGGGGGCTGTCAGCGGGTTTTCTCCGGCGAGCTCCGCCACGTAGTCCAAAATGCCGTTTTCGTACAGGTACTCCCGCTCCTCGAATTTGCCGCCGTTCTGAAACCTGAACACGAACTTTACGCCCGGGTTCACCACGGACTGCTTTTTCAGCACGTCCTCAAAATATTCCCTGGGGATGCGTGTGTCGGTGAAGACCTCACGGTCGGGGCGCCATTTCATGCAGGAGCCGGTCCTGCGCCCGCTGTAGGGCTCCGATTTGAGCCCGCCTACGTTTTCGCCCTTTTCAAAGTGGAGGGAATACTTCTTCCCGTCGCGCCATACGGTCACGTCCATGTACTCGGAGGAATACTGCGTGGCGCAGGTGCCGAGGCCGTTGAGCCCCAGGGAATACTCATAGTCCCCGCCGTTGTCGTTTTTGTATTTTCCTCCGGCGTAGAGCTCGCAGAAGACAAGCTCCCAGTTATAGCGCCGCTCCACCGGGTTCCAGTCCACGGGGCAGCCGCGCCCGAAGTCCTCCACCTCCACGGAGCCGTCGGCGTAGCTTGTGAGGTTTATGACCTTCCCATGGCCCTCCCGCGCCTCGTCGATGGAGTTGGAGAGTATCTCAAATACGGAGTGCTCGCACCCCTCAAGCCCGTCGGAGCCAAATATGACGCCGGGGCGCTTGCGCACCCGGTCCGCGCCCTTCAGCTGGCTTATACTTTCGTTGCCGTACTCGGCCTTCGCGCCTTTTCTCATTCGATCACCTATATGTTGTGTGGTTTTTGCGTATTAATCAATTTAGTATACCATTTTTTTCGCAGTCTGGCAAGGTTTTGCGCGCTATTTTCCGTTATTTCCATGTTTACTTGTGAAATCAGGGCGCATAATAAGCTCAGACGCGATGAGGCTTTCAATCAGACCGGTGTCAGCGCCGAAAGAAAAACAAAGCGCGGGACGAAAGGTCAAAAGCCAAAAGGGAGTCAAAACCCTTGTTCTGGCGACAAGGTGCGTCTCCTGCGCGTCTTTAAAAAGCGGAGGACCAATCAAATGGTCCTCCGCTTAAGATTGTCAAAAAAGGGCTGCGCCCTTTTTTGACAAAAGTGCTTTATTCCTCGTAATTCGGGACGTTTTCCCAGGATATGCCGAGCCAGTCGCGGTTTTTGGTCAGAGACTCCCAGCGCTCGTAAATTTCTCCGTCCTCCCCTGTCCACCTGTCGCCGCAGGTGTGGGAATTGGTCGCCTCCTGGATCTGGGCGTAGTACCACGCGGAGGTATCCAGGTTGTCGGGCCACTCGATCATGCCCTCCAGCAGGGTGTCCTGGTTGGGATGGCGGTCAAGCAGCTTGTTGAAGGCGGTCATCACCTCGGCGCGGGTGAGCGTGTCCTCGGGCTCAAAGGTCCTGTCGCCGTCGCCCTCCACAAGTCCGACCTCAAAGGCCGTCCTTATGTCGTCGGCGTACCAGGCGTCCCCGTCCACGTCGTCAAAGGGCAGATCCCCGTCGGTCTGCGAGCCGGTAAAGAAGCTCGCCACAAGAGCCGTTATCTCGGCGCGCGTCATGGGCAGGTCGGGCTCAAATTTGCCGCCGCCTGTGCCGTGGAGATACCCCAGGTTGTAGAGCGTTCCCACGGCGCTGGAATACCACGCGTCATTGGGCACGTCGGCAAAGGGCGACTCCTGGCTCCAGTTTTCCATCCTCACGTCCTCCTTGAGCAGGCGGAACAGGATAGCGACGACCTCCTTGCGCGTGACGGTGCTGTTTGGAAGAATGAGCCCGAAGGTATCGCCCACCGCGTAAGCGTAATGGCTGTCCGCGTCCAGAACGTCGGGGACGGTGTACGGCCTTTTATATGTGTTAACACACTCCGCGCGGTTCACACCGCTTTTTGCGGTAAAGGTGTATACGCTTCCGTTTACCTCGCCGTTCCACTTAGGCGTGTAGCCGGATACATATTCCTCTGTGACCGTGTATTCAGCGCCCGGCGTGACGGATACGGAGCGTGTCCCGCCGTTTTTGAGCTTAAACGACGCAATCTCAACGCCGGAGCTGTTTTTCACGGTGAAATCAAACTCCTGCTCTGTATCGGCGCCCTCCCCGTCGACCCTCTTGGTAACGGTCAGCGTAGAGGCGGGATTTTCGATTGGTGGATAGATGGTGGGAGGCGCGGGCGGCTCCTCGGTATAACTATTTTTAAATACCACGTTTGCCGTTTCGTTTGTGAAAACCGTGGGGTCTGTCTGGGACGCCTCCTTCTCCGCTCCGGTGCCCACCTGGATTTTAACCGTATCGCCCGCGAATTCGGAGTCCTCGGAGATGACGTAGCTGGTGCGTTCAATGGGTACGTCATATACGACAGCCTCCGGTTTCTCATTGGTGAGGGTGACGGTTACGGCGTCGTCAACTCTAAAGTCCTCCATAAGCTCCGCCGCGGTGCGTTCTCCATTGGCGTCGGTAATGCGCATGGCGTTTTCAAGGAGGCCAAGCTCGCTTTTATCAAAGCCGCTGAATTTAAGTGTGAGCTCAACTTCCCAGGTCTCAGGCTTATAATCCCCGTCAACCTCTTTTTTAATGGTCAGGTCGCCGAGGTACCGGTTTGTCAGCGTCACGCTGTCAAAGTCATAGCCTTCAGCGCCCTCGTCCTTCTCCAGAATAGCGCCGCTTACCTTGGCGCTAGTGCCTGTTCCGGAAATCTCATACTCCCCCGCCTCGCCATCAGGTACGGTGATCAGCATGTTCCTCGGCTTAGTGGAACCTGCATCAAAGACCTCCTCGATCGTATACTTGGTGCCGTATGGGATATTTTTGATCAAAATGCTGCCGTTTCTCGGGATCGTGTAGGTCTGAGAATCACCGGAGGTGATCCCTTCTGCCGTCTTGAATGAATTATACAACTCTATATGTGCAGGGTCCCCATTATACTCATACGTCACCTTAACCTTGAATTCGGTCAGCGAGGCCATACCGGCGGCATATTTGGTTATCCTGAGGCGCCCTGTATCCGAAGCGTTTTCATGGTATGTGTTTGTGCAGGTTATTGTCTCACTTTCACTGTCGATTGTTTCGCCGATAGTACCATGGTCGCTGGTAAAAGCCTGCGTGTAGAAGTGCTCGTCCGTGCCTTCAAGCTTCTCTTTGACGCTGTATGTGGAGCCGAACGGTATACCGGTAAACTCTTTTGTTTCGCCAGCCTTCAGCGCAAAGCTTATATCGGTCGTCTCGCCGCTTTTTACAGTTTGCCCCTCAATAGTCTGATCCGGCATTCCCGCTGGCAGTGAAAGCGATAGCGTGAAATTGAATACTTTTTCATTTTCGCTCGACGGAAGCGTCCCCCCGTCAGTTTTAACCTCTTTTTTTACAGTCAAGCTGGCGGTCTTATAATTGGTAAAGGTGACCTGTTGGTCCTTGTCAGCGCCGGTAATTGTGCCCTTTTGCTCAGCGGTCAGCTCAATATAGTTCGTCTTATCTGTCTCCGTCACCGTGTACGAAACGCCCACTGGGATACTTATAATCGTCACGCTTTTGCCGTCCTGGAGCGTAAAGCTGAAAGCGCCGGAGGAGGAGTCCTTGGTCACTGGTGTCCCGTCCTTAAATTTCAGATCAGCCGGTTCCCAGCCATCAAAGGCAATTTTGAAATCGAATCCCGTCGTGTCGTCGATGACGTTGGGAACGTTTTTGGTGACGGTGAGGCTGGTGTCCAAAATCGTGAGGGTGGCATAAACGTAGCCGAGGGTC
This sequence comes from uncultured Oscillospiraceae bacterium, assembly GCA_947627285.1. Classification (GTDB taxonomy): domain Bacteria; phylum Bacillota; class Clostridia; order Oscillospirales; family Oscillospiraceae; genus RUG626. Next base: position 12,683 of record CANQVL010000009.1, on the reverse strand, counting down.
TGATTAATAGAGTCGGACCCGTATGATGAATTAAGCCTTGCCCCTATCTTATATATGTACGTTCCGGGCTCCGTGTACTGTAATTCTGCCGGCACAGCGTCCCCCGGTTCGTACCCTATTATTGTGTCGCTTTCCTCATCCTTCTGAACGTCATAAACCGAAACGTCATATGTAATAATATTATCCTTGGCAAAAAGGTTGTCATAGGCAGCTTTCGCGTTATCATCATATGAGCTTGACGTTGACGGATTGTTGAATTCAACTGAAACTTTAGAAATATCAATGTTGTGCGATTTCCCGTCATAGATGTATTCTTCGTCATTCGTCCCAGTTATTTTTGACCATATGGCGTCAAGGCTGTAATTTGTGCTTGTCGTACCAAACGAGAACTCTTTTCCGGGACCTACAAGGTATTTTGTGTTGCTGTCTCCATCCGTATTTGCCTTTTTGTTCATCCAAATTACAAAGCTCCAATCGCTGCTTGTGGGTATCTCCTGCGTCGCGGTAACCGTAGCTCCGTTTGAATGTCCTCCGTCATTTACAATAAACTTTTTCGCGTTGGAGCCTGTTGTTCCGTTATCTCCAAGCAGCTGACCGTCTGACGTTTTGCCGCTGTCCTTGAATCTGCCGCCCTCCACCTGCATTGTATACCCGATCCTGCCGGGCGTTTTAGACCAAATGGCGTATAGGTCCTGTGAAACAGTTTTGGTATCCAGTGTCAGTTCTCGTGAAGTATCGTCTTTAACGAAGCCGCGCTTGTTCCCCGAGAAATCTGAGACAGAGTATTCAATACTATCACCTTCGGCAACGGATTCACTTGTATGCCAACCCTCAAAATACCATGTCGTACCGCTTCCATCTTCTACGCTCCACTTAATCGGTTTGCTATTGCTGTCGGTAAACAGCGGAATGTCATCATCGGTAGTGTTCTTTGTCTCTCCGCCTTCGCATATTTCCTTTACCACAAAAAATCCGGAATCATTTTTATCTTCATAATCCTTTATATCCGGATATTGCGACTCAACCCCCGTCGGAAGGTTTGCGTGATAGACGACCTTATATTTATACGTATGCGCCGGCTCGCCCGGTTCGACTGGGGCGCTCGTCAGCGTATTGGTAAATCCTACCGTTATCGGGGAGCTTGATATTTTTCCGGTTACTGTTCTGTCATCTATATGAGTACCGCCAGTCGTTGTGTTTTCAATCACAAATTCTCCGTTTGGAGTCTCCGTCAGGGTAAAATCAGTCCCTACCGGGAGAGAGATCGTGCGTTTTCCTTCGTTTTTTAATCTAAACGTTGCCTGACCGTTTGTAAACTGCAAATCATCGACCTTTTCGTTAAAGCTTTTATCCTCAAGCGTCAAAGTATAGGAAAACTCCGTATCGTTATCGGGTGCATCGTCTTTAGTTACGGTATTTGTGACTGTAAGCTCGCCTTTCTCCTTCTCGCTGACGACCTGGTCAAAGCTGCTCGTCACAAATTTGCCGACAGCATTTTCTTTTTCTGTATCTCCCAAATAAATAATAATAAAGTTTTCAAGGTTCTTATGCAGATCCTTGTCATTGTCCCTGACCTTATACTGTAATGTCAAAGTGATGGAACCGTTTGCCGGGAAAAGGACATCACCATTAAGCTCAAACTCCAACTGATTGTATTTGTCGTTTTTAATGTTTCCGAAGCCTTCGCTCTCCGTATGTCCGGCAAATCTGTATTGAAGGTTATTATCGGGCAGAGTTACGTCATCAAAAACGTTATTAAGGTTGCTGTTAGTGTTATATATATGTATCTTCAGTGTTTGGGAGCCGCTTCCTTTTATGGCATCTCCGGTATTCGTGAAAACAACGGAGTATTCCACCGTTTTCCCCGAATAATACGGTCCGTGGGAAATCTCGGTTATGTCTATGGTGATATCATCCCCTACGTCACTTCCCTTATGCAGATCTTTGTCTGCTGCCGCTTTCGCGGTCAAATCAATCATCGGTACAAGGGACAGTACCATCACAAACGCCAACACCATTGCCAACAGTTTCTTCACAGTAAAACCCTCGCTTTCAAAAATTTTTAAGACCTTGTCATTCCTCCCTGTGGGAGGAATGAGAGGGGATATCCCCTCTCACGGCAATTCTTTAAATTATTATATTCCCTTATTTTTCTTTTTTCAATAGGTTGCACAAAAAAATTTTCAATTTTTATGTAGAATTTTCCCTTTCGACTTATACGATTGCGCGAAATCTATGCCGATATGTGAAATGTTTATCCTTTCTTAAAAATTTCTCCTCTTTTATATTAATGCGTTTGCGTGTATAATGGCGTCAGAAAGGACGGGATCCGGCTTGTACAACATTCTTATCTGCGACGACGACCGCGATATAGTGGCGGCGCTGAAAATATATCTCTCCGGTCAGGAGTTCGCGCTCTTTGAGGCGCACACCGGCAGGGAGGCCATCGAGGTGGTGAAAAGCCGCGAGATACACCTCATTCTCATGGACATAATGATGCCGGAGATGGACGGAATATCCGCCACCTCGAAGCTCAGGGAGGAGTACAACATACCCATAATCCTCCTCACCGCCAAGGGCGAGGACACGGACAAGGTCCTGGGGCTCAACGTGGGGGCGGACGACTACATCACCAAGCCCTTCAACCCGGTGGAGGTCATCGCCCGGGTGAAAAGCGCCCTCAGGCGGTACACCATGCTGGGCGGACTTGAGCGCAAGCCGGACCACTACATCATCGGCGGCATCGACCTGGACGACTCCGGCAAGACCGTCACCGTGGACGGGGAGCCCGTCTCCCTGACGCCCACGGAGTTTGCCATACTGCGGCTTCTGATGCAGAACCCCGGCAAGGTGTTCTCCTCCGGCGCCATATACGCCGCCGTATCCGGCGGCATGGCGCTTTCCGCTGAGAGCTCCGTCGCCGTACACATAAGGCACATACGGGAGAAGATCGAGATCACGCCCTCGGAGCCCCGGTACATCAAGGTCGTCTGGGGGCAGGGCTACAAGATCGAGGGGGACGTAAAGTGAAAAAGGCGGCGTATTCACTGCCCGCGAAGCTCGCCTGTGGGCTTGTGTTCATCGTTTCGACTCTGCTTGCCGCGGGCGCGGTCATTTTGGTCTGCGGCGCCTACGACACAGGCTTTTACCAATTCCCCACGGGCTGGAGTTATATCGACGCGCTGGAGCGGCTTTATGAGGACGGGTGGCTCGGCGAATATATGTACAGCCACATGTCCGGGTCGGAGAGAGGGCTATTTGAGTTCGTATTCGTAAACAGATACAGCGCCATCGTCATAGCGTCGGTTTGCGCCCTGGTCTCTGTCGCCCTCTTTATCCTCCTGATGTGCGCCTCGGGGAGGAAAAACGGTAGTGAGGGCGTGAGCCTTAATTACTTCGACAGGCTCCCCTTTGACCTGATCCTCGCCGTCGCCGCCGCCCTTGAGGTGGTGCTCATGGTCTTTGTGAGCGATCTGTCCTATAACCTGGGCCGCGCGGACACCTTCTTTTTCATTTTGATGATGGCGCTTGTCGTCGCCGCGGCGCTTCTCCTCTTCCTGCTGGTGTGCTGCTCCTTCGCCGCCAGGGTGAAGGCGGGGAAATGGTGGCGGAACACCCTGATTTTCATGGTGTGCCATCTTTTATGCGTGTGGGTCCGGGCGGTCTTCCGGTGGGCAGTCCGGCTTTTCCGGGCTATACGCTTTGAGTGGCGCGTGGCGCTGGCAACTGCCGCCGCGTGGTTCCTTGATTTCATCGCGCTGACCTATGTCGCCATCAACGAGAGCAGCACCGGCTTCTTAATTTACCTCCTGGTGTGGGCGGCGGTGTTCACGATCCTTGTATTCGGCGCCAATCAGCTGAGAAAGCTGCGCGTCGCCGGAGGAAAGCTGGCCGCCGGCGAGCTGGACTACAAGGTGAACACGGAGAAGATGTACTTTGACTTCCGCCTCATGGGAGAGGACCTGAATTCCATCGGCGAGGGCATGAGCGCCGCGGTGGAGCAGAAAATGAAGTCCGAGCGGCTGAAAACGGAGCTCATAACCAACGTCTCCCACGACATCAAAACGCCCCTCACAAGCATAATAAACTACGTGGACCTTCTTCAGAAGGAGCACACGCCGGAGGAGGAGACGCAGTATCTTGACGTCCTCAAGCGCCAGTCCGACAAGCTCCGGCGTCTCACCCTGGACCTGGTGGAGGCGTCCAAGGCGTCCACCGGCAACCTGACCACGGAGCTTGTCCCCACCAACACCGACGAGCTCATAAACCAGGCCGTGGCGGAGTACGCCGACAGGTTCGCCCAGGGGCACCTGGAGCCGGTCATAACCCTGCCGGAGAAGACCATAACGGTCCTTGCCGACGGGCGGCACCTGTGGCGGGTGCTGGACAACCTTTTCAGCAACACGGTTAAATACGCCCAGCCGGGGACCAGGGTCTACATCGACGCCCGCAGGCTTGACGGCGAGGCGGTCATATCCGTAAAAAACATCTCCCGCGACAGGCTGAACGTGTCCGCCGACGAGCTGATGGAGCGGTTCGTGCGCGGCGATGAGAGCCGCCACACCGAGGGCTCGGGTCTCGGCCTCTCCATAGCCCGCTCCCTCACGGAGCTCATGGGCGGGCGGTTCGACATAAGCATCGACGGGGACCTTTTCAAGGCGGAGATCCGCCTGAAGCTCCTGTGAAAGGCGGCTGAATATGCACGACAGCAAAAAAAGAAGCCCCCTCGCGGGGCTCATAATACTTATCCTCATCCTCGCCCTTGTGTCCGCCCTTGTCGCCGCCACAGGCGGTATGGGCAAGATAAGGGCGTTCATCAACCGCGCCCGCGCCTACTCCAACATCAGCGACGAGGACATTCGCGAGGCCTTCTTGGAGATCTCCGAAAAGAACCCCGAGGCCCAGGCGTACCTGGACGGCTTTGACGGCGTGACGGACTACGACCTGACGCTGGACCTCTCCGACGAGCTTGCCGAGGGCGAGATACCCTATTTCACCCAGTGGGACAGCCGTTGGGGGTACTGCCGCTACGGCTCCGGGCTCATGGGCTGGACCGGCTGCGGTCCCACGGCGCTTTCCATGGTTGCGATGGGCCTCACCGGCGACGGCACGCTGACGCCGGCGTACATAGCGGATTTCGCCATCAGCGAGGGCTACTGCGTCGCCGGCAACGGCACCGCGTGGCTGCTCTTCTCCGAGGGCGCCGAAAAGCTGGGCCTCACCGCGAGGGAGATACCCCTTTGGGAGCCCACCATGCGCTCCGAGCTGGAGGCGGGGAACCCAATGATCTGCATCATGGGCACCGGTCACTTCACCGAGACGGGCCACTACATCGTCCTCACCGGCTGTGACGAGGAGGGCTTCCAGGTCTACGACCCCTACCGCCCCTCCAACTGCAAAACCTGGAGCTACGAGGATATACAGGGCGAGATCAGAAATATGTGGGCGTATCAAGTATAGAAAAAGGCTTTGCCTTTTTCTATACTTGAAGGGAATACGTGCGAAAAAGGATTCGGAAATGTCCGCGGACATTTCCGAATCCTTTTGAGCTTTTGGCACTCCGTTTTTAAGCCGCGTTCTAAGCTTGCGCGTGGGAATGTTTAAAGCTCCGGCTTATCTCCTTCCATTTCCCCGAATGGTATCTGGCTGCCATTATGAAGGTTCTGGAGCACTGGTCGATGACCAGGGCAATCCACGCTCCCCACAGACCGAGGTTCGCGTAATTTATAAGCAGTATGGCAAGCCCGCTTCTGAGACCCAGGACGGTTATCGCCATCACCACCGCGGTAAAGCGGGTGTCCCCCGCTCCCCTGAGCCCGCCGGAGACGATAAACTGGTCCGCCTGGAAGGGCTGGGACGCCGCCAGCAGCAGCAATATGGGCGCGCCCATGCTGATTACCTGCGGGTCGTTTTTGAACATACCTATGATCTGCCTGTTGAAAAGCACCATCAGCGCCGCCGTCAAAAACGACGCGGCGATCCCCAGGTCCCTGGTCCTGCGCATATACACCGCCGACATATCGTACCGCCGCTTGCCTATGGACTGCCCCATGAGGGTCGTGGCGGCGTTGGCGAAGGCCTGACCCATCATGAAGCTCATTGACTGTATGGACATACACACGTTGTGCGTGGCGTACACGGTGTCGCCAAGCCCCGTGACCTGGCGGGTGTAGATTATGAGCCCCGCGCGCATGAGAAGCTGCTCTATCATAGACGGGACGCCGATGTTTATGACGTCGCCCATGAGCCCCTTGTTGAAGGTGAATCTTTCCCTCAAGTCCAGATAGACGTATTTTTTCTTCCCCAGGCTCACCCACATGGCTATGACAAACGCCACGGTCTGCCCGATGTTGGTCGCCCAGGACGCCCCCGCCACGCCCATCTTCGCAACGCCGAAGTGTCCGTAGATCATCACGTAGTTGAAGCCCAAATTAACCACATTCGCCACAGTGTTGTATATCATCGGCGTCTTGGTGTCGCCAATGCCACGAAGCACGGCGGTGACGGTTATGGTGACGCAAAGCGGTATGAAGCCGTAGAGCTGGATGTCAAGGTACTCCTTGCCCAGCCTGAGCGCCTCCTCGCTTATGCCCGTGCCGCCCATGAAGCTGATGAGCCACTCAGAGCAGGCAAGCCCCACCGCCATGAATACGACGCTCATAAGGAGGTTCAATATCATGGCGTGCTTGAACACCTGATTGCACTTTTCCCTGTCCTGCCTCCCGCGAAAGCGTGCTATCACAGCCGTAGCTCCCACGTTCATGGCCTGTATCATGGTCATAAGCAGGAATTTCGGCTGTGAGGCAAGTCCCACGGCGGTGAGGGCGACTATGCCCTCATAGCCGGGCAGGTTGCCCACCATCATCTGGTCGGCGATGGAGGTGAGCTGTGTCAGCACCAGCTCAATGAGGCTGGGCATGGCGATAAATATCACGTCGCGGTAGAGCTCCCGCTTCGTTACGCCCTCCGGCTCCCGCGCCTTTCCCACCCTGCCGGTCTCGCCTGGACCGCCGGGGCTTCCGTAGGGCAGGCGGTCCAGCGCGGTTATGACCGTCTTCCCCCTGTGCTCATGTATGTCGGACATTATATCTCTCCCGGATCCGTTATGAGCTGATGTTATCACCTTTCGGGAAATTTTCAATAGCGAATGTTGCGATTAGCCGTTACACCTACACTATCTTCTCAATATTGTACCTCGCCGCCAAAAGCACCCAGTTTTGGTTGAAGGGGCGCATTATATTCCAGTACCCCACGCCGTAGAGCCCGTATTCGTCAGCCAGCGCCAGCTTTGCCTCAACGCTCCTCACATCCTCGAACCACACCGTGTGGCGGCGTCCGCCCGCGTAATACTCGTAAAACGGCGACTGGGTGGTCTCGTCAAACTGTATCTCCGCCCCGTACCTTGCCGCCCTGAGCACCGCGCCCTGGTTGCCGATGTTCTCCGCCCTCGTCACGCCTTGTTCATAGGGCAGAGTCCAGTCGTAGCCGTAATTGGGTATGCCCATCATTATCTTCTCCGGCGGGATCTCCGTGACGGCGTACTTCACCACATTCCGCACCTGGTTTATTGGCGCCACAGCCATTGGCGGACCGTAGGTGTAGCCCCACTCGTAGGTCATCAGCAGCACCCTGTCCACAATCGCGCCGATGGCGGGGTAGTCGTGGGCCTCGTAAAGGAGCCCCGGCTGGTTGGCGGTGATCTTCGGCGCCAGGTCCGCGCTTACGGTGAAGCCGTTGGGCCTCAGCCTCTCCACAGCCCTTCGCAGGAACGCCTGATATCCCTCCGCGTCCTCCGGGGCGATGTATTCAAAGTCCATGTCGACGCCCACATACCCCTTCTCCCGCATGACCTCCAGAAGGTTCGTCAGCACCGTGTCCTGGAGCTGCGGGTCGGAAAAGAGCCGGGACGCCCTGGCGGTGGAGAAGCCACCCGTCTCATCAAGACTGGAAAAAACAAGCACCGGCGCCGTGTTGAACCTGTAAGCGGCGGCGATGAGCTCCGTGTCCGAAGCGGGTATCAGCGTGCCCGATTCCGTAAAGCCGTAGGTGAAAACGGCAAGGTACGTAAGATACGGCAGGGCGCCCAGGAGCGTTGAGCGCTGAATGTGTGGATAGGCGTAGCCCTTTGTGGCTATCGAGCGTATTTTCGAGCCCTGAAAGCTTACCGTCAGCTGTTGTCCCGGGCGTATCGTCTCGTTTTGGGCGAGCTCCGGGTTATTCTGGATAAGCTCCGGAACGCTGACGCCGAACCTCCTGCCGATGGAGTACAGGGTATCCCCCTGCCGCACCGTGTAAACCTGCGACGGCAGTGTGATTAAAAGCGCCTGCCCCACCACAAGCGTCTGATTCTCCCCAAGCCCGTTGTCCGAACGGATACGCTGGACCGAGGTGCCGTAGCGCCGGGCGATGGCGTAGAGCGTGTCTCCCCGGCGAATGATATGAATGAGCATAATTTATCCCTCCCTGCCGCATTATACGCCGCCGCGTGTCGGTCGGTGAAAACCCGGCATATTATGTGGCGAAATATCGGTAAAGAGGTATAGCTATGCTCATTGAAAAGCCCTACGACAGATACGCGGCGGTGGAGTACGCAAGGCGCTGGGCGCTTACAAGGAACCCCCGGTACTACGACTTCCAGGAAATAGGCGGCGACTGCACAAATTTCGCCTCACAATGTATTTTCGCGGGCTCCGGCGTCATGAACTACACCCCCGTCACGGGCTGGTACTACATCTCGGCAAACGAGCGCACAGCCTCCTGGACGGGGGTGGAATACCTGTATGACTTTCTCGTAAGAAATAATGGCGCGGGGCCCTTCGCCCGTGAAGCCCCTCTTTCCGAGGCGGAGCCCGGCGACATCCTCCAGCTCGGCGGGTCGGAGGGCCGCTTCTACCACTCCCCCGTCATAGTCAAGACTGAGCCGGAGATACTTGTCTGCGCCCACACCTACGACGCGCTGGACCGTAAGCTCTCAAGCTACGTCTACTCTCGGGCAAGGCTCCTGCATATCGAGGGCGTAAGGGCAGAGGAGCAGTCAGCGCAGCTGTGAGAAGACCTCCCCGATTTTTCCGGCGATAACAAGCTCCGCCAGGGAGCCCATGGGCGTGGGGGACTTGTTTATCAGCACCAGATGCGGCCCCCTGAAGTAGTGGATAAGCCCCGCCGCCGGGTAGACCGCCAGAGACGTGCCGCCGATGATGAGCATATCCGCACGGGAGATCTCCGTCACCGCCCTTGAAAGCACGTCCTGGTCAAGCCCCTCCTCGTAAAGCACGATGTCGGGCCTCACTATACCCCCGCAGGCGGTGCACCGGGGCGTCTCGGAGGCGTTCTGGACGAAATCCGCGTCATAGCGCCTGCCGCACTTGACGCAGTAATTCTTTAAAAGCGTCCCGTGGAGCTCCAGGACGTTTTTACTGCCCGCCGCCTGGTGGAGCCCGTCGATGTTCTGCGTCACCACCGCCCGGAGCTTTCCCCGCTTTTCAAGCCGCGCCAGATATTCGTGGGCGGCGTTGGGCTTTGCCCCACGAACTATCAGCTTGTCCCGGTAAAAGCGGTAAAACTCATCGGGATACCGGTCAAAAAAGCTGCGGCTCAGTATCTCCTCCGGCGGGTAGTCGTACTTTTGGTTGTAGAGCCCGTCCACACTTCGGAAATCAGGTATCCCGCTCTCCGTGGACACCCCCGCGCCCCCAAAAAACACTATCCTCTCCGCCCCGTCAATAAGCCCTTGAAGCCTCTCGATCTTCCCGCCCATACCGACCCCTCCTAAGCCTTGATACCCTGATTCTATCACCTTACCGCAGAAATTTCAACCGGCAGACAAACCGCTCCGATAAAAATTGCCTTGCCAGAGCGATATTTTCCTCAAGAGAAAACTCATTCTGCAAGGAAATCTCAAAACTGTATGCAAGCTGGGCGTTCCCGCCGCGCTCGGCTTTCTCCACGGCGTTCCATAGGGCCCGGCGGTCTTGGTACTCCGGCGGGGCTTGGGGCGGTAGCAGGATGCCGGAGCAGATCACACCGCCCTTGCGGGTGTAGTCGCTGTACTCGCCGTAGTATTCGCCAAACAGCTTTTCCCCGGAGCGGTAGGCGGCTGACTGCTTTGATTTTTGGATAAAAAAGACCGTTGGCTTTTTCACCGGGGAGCCGGTGTGTCAACGGTCAATCTTTCGGTATTCAGTTTTCAGACTTGTTGAACAGGTAAAGACGCGAAGCGGGTTTATCTGTTCGGCAAGTACACAGGGGATAGCCGCGCGAGCGTGCAAGGGGGTGTAGCCCCCTTGACGGAGCGAAGCGACGAAACCTCTCGGACGGCGGCTTCCTGCTGTCAGAGAGAGCCTTCCGAGCGCACGATACATGGTCGCCAGACCTATGTATAGAAGTGCGCCCTTTAGTTCCTAAAGGGTTTTGCATCTTCTCAACAAACGGGAATCTGGACTATAACTGAATCCAATAACGTAGCTCAATATGTCCATCTTCTTCAACTTCATTTTCTAATACACCACCATTATTGATTATTGATTTCGCTGAACCTATGTTATTTTTGTCGCAAGTCATCAAAACCCTCTTAATGCCAAGTTTTTTACATTCTTCTAATGCTAAAGCAATCATTGCTGTCGCATAACCTTTTCGTCTTTCACTGGGTCTGACGCCATCTCCTATATGCCCGCCAGTTTTTAATAGTTCATCATTTAAATAATGACGGATATTAACAGCTCCTACAAATATATTTCTGTCCTTATCAAGACAAAACAAAGTCGTATCAGGAACCCAACCATTCTCTTCCTTTTTCCCTGTATCAAGGCTTTCTATGTAACACTCTAAATCATGAAAATCATTAGCCCATATTTTCCATGGAGACATATTGGTATGATTTTCTATGATATCATTCTTCCACTCCGTCAGCATTTCAAATAACTGTTCTCTATATTCGGTGGTTAATCTTATCAGTTCAATATTCATTGATCTCTCCTTCAAAAGCCCGATTTGTCAAACAGTCACCTACTCGACACTGGATATTATACCACCCAAATGTGAAGAAATCTACCGTCCGTTAAGACGTTTCTCTCAACACCCTTCACAAAAAGCCCCCGGCTCAATGCCGGGTGCCCATAAGAAAGTTATGAAGCAAAAATTTTAATTGCGGCATCTGTCAGACTGGATTGGGGCAAACAAAAAGCACGAAGTATGGGGAGCAATCCCTGCACTTCGTGCTTTTTGGTTATTTGTCTATACCTTTGTCCTTGTCTTGTTGTTTTTTCCATTCCTCAAATTCACGACGGTTTTCTTCATGGGAATAAAATTCCTCAATGTCAGGGAGAATTTGTCTGGCAAAACTCTCAATAGCATGTTTTGGCGGAAAGTAATGCTCCATGTTGAACTGGCAAACCACATTTCCATTATCAAGATCGACAACTGAAGCGGCATACCCTCCAAGTATTTTCTGTTGCTCCACAGCAGACATTTGATCAAAAAGGCGGCGCTGTAATTCATTCATTTTTTCAATGGAAGTTGATGTTGCTTTCTTCAAATTCGTTTGCTTCGCTTTTGACTTTTGTTCTTCGTATTCAGAATGGTAAAGCTGAACATATTCCGTTACGAGATGTGGGTAGAGTGTATAGACATGACGGCACAGCTTTTTATAAAGTTCCAAAAAACGGTTATCATCGCAAAAGTCAAGCAGTCCATCCAACAACTGCTCGACCTGTCGTTCATACGGTAGGAGAACAGAGACCATCGAGTTGACAGCATCTGTATATACTTTATAAGCATGGTCATAAATTTGTTGATGCTGTTCAGAAATTAATTCTAAGTCGTTTAGTATTTGATCCATCTCATCCATAAGTTTTTCCTTACCTAAAATCATTGATAAACGCCGTATCTCATAGTCCTCATGAAAGATAAATGATAATTTAGAGCAGATGGCTAAGACCATTTATGATTATTGGTTCACACAATTTGACTTTCCAGATGAGAACGGCAAGCCTTATCGTTCAAGTGGGGGTCAAATGGTGTGGAATGAACAGGTTAAGCGTGAAATACCTGTTGACTGGGAAGTAAAAACGCTTTCGCAGATTATGCAAAAGAACGCCAAGCCATTCGACTATTTATCAGTACAGGCTGCCGTTGATCTGAGTATAATGCCGTCAAATTCCATTTCTATTACACAACTCAATTCAAGCAAAAACTTTACAACCAATCTCTTTGAAATGAAGAAGGGAGACATTTTGTTTGGCTCTATTAGACCCTATCTTCATAAAGCCGGGATAGCTCCTTGCGACGGGGTAGTCGCTGGAACTGTCCATTCATACCGTGTACTTAAAGATTATGATTATAACTTTGCGTTATTTACCATTACAAGACCTTCTTTCTTTGATTACGCCGTCAATGTTTCTTCTGGCACTAAAATGCCGGTAGTAAGTAGCGATGCTCTACTTTCCTATAAGGTTCCTTATTCAGAAAGTGTGGCAAGGAAATTTGCCGAGCTTTCTATTCAAAAACCTATTACAGAAAATGCAATGGAAAGTCAAATGCTAAATGAAATCCGTGATTGGCTTCTTCCTATGCTTATGAATGGTCAGGCAAACGTGTCCGGCTAAGCCGCTAAATTATCATTTATCTTTTTATTCAAGGTTATCCGATGCTCAATACTTATTAGCAAAGCAGCAATTTTTCTTTGA
>CANQVL010000008.1 GCA_947627285.1 uncultured Oscillospiraceae bacterium | reverse complement strand
TACTTGTTGCTCTACGTCTTGTTAATACTATTCCCTTCCCAAAAATTGCAGGGGGTCCCCCGCAGAATTTGAGGGGGCAGGGTTGATGGTATACGGCAGAGGAACATTGTTGGATAGCATCACTGTCACAATCGCGAGTTGCTTTTTGTTTGCCTCTATGCTATAATATCATCGTAGGCAAGTATCCAACCGACGGTATCATTGTGAGGAGAGGAGTATTCGCATGAGCAAGGTATACACCGTCCCTGAGCTGAAGGATCTCCTGACGCCTATTTTCGAGCGGAACGGTGTCAGACAGGCCGTGCTTTTCGGCTCGTACGCAAAAGGAACCGCGACGCCGCGCAGTGATGTGGACATCCTTGTGGACAGCGGGCTTCGCGGCTTGGCGTTTTTTGGGCTTTTAGAGGACGTGGCCTCATCTCTGGAGACTCCGGTCGATCTGTTGGACGTCCGGCAAATCGACAGTGGCTCCAGAATCGACCGTGAGATTCGCGAAAGCGGGGTGCCGATCTATGGACGATAAAGACCGCAGGGTACTGCGCAAGCTTCAGGAACACACGGAAGCGGTGCTGAGATATTGCAAGGACTGCGCCTCCCTCTCCGACTTTGAGGCAAATTCCATGCGTGTGGAAGCCACGGTGTTTAATCTGATGCAAATCGGGGAGTTGGCGAAGAACTCCCTGAGTGATGCCGCGAAGGAGGCCCTGCCGACGATTCCGTGGCGGCAGATCTATGGCATGCGGAATCGAATCGTCCACGGTTATTCCGGCGTGGAGTTGCAGATTGTCTGGGATACGGTTTCCGAGGACATCCCGCGCCTGCGCCAGGAGCTGGAGGCTGTCTTATCGGGATAATTGATGACGACCGCGACGAACGCTTGGTTTCTCTCATCACCGCAGAGGGGTGAAGCGCCTTTTTCGCCCCTTTCGGTGAGTTATCCGAATCGTCCAGCCCACTTTCCACCTGGAAGGTGGGCTGACCCACAACCTGACCCACTGGCGGAAAGTTGCGGGTGGAATCAGTGGAGCGGGCAGCATGGACGAACTGCTGATTTCGGAGGGAAAAGGGCTGAAAAGGCTTGGAAATGCTCAGATTTTGATGCCGAGGGCAGTTTGTAATCAGCAGGTCGGGGGTTCGAATCCGTCCACCAGCTCCAGAAACTGAATATGGAGGAGTTCCCGAGTGGCCAAAGGGGACAGACTGTAAATCTGCTGGCGATGCCTTCGGTGGTTCGAATCCACCCTCCTCCACCAGAATTGCAGGTTAAAACTACTATATGTAGTCAAAACACCTGCGCCGCAAGGGTTTTGAGGTCGTTCCAGTGCGAACTGGAACGACCTCAAAATTTTCCTATTTTTCCTCGTTTCCCCCAAACTGGAGGGATTCTAACTGGCGACATCAACAATTGGATAGAAGCTGCACAAATGCCGGGCCAAATGATCCGGCATATTTTTTGCCCTGACTGGACGGCTTCAACAGTTATTTTCGTTGACTCAGAGAGGTGTACGGATATAATCCTCTTAACCACAGCCGGGGATATGAAGCCCCGGTAATTTTATTATATGGAGGTATTGACGTGAACATCAAAACTATCACGACAGACGAGCTTCCGCGGATGGATGGGGCCGAGGGGCTCATACTTCAGGGATGCGGTGGGTATCTCACCGAGTGGGTGGATGGGCTCAACAACGATCTTACCAGAAACGGCATCCTGCTGAATGGGACAAGGTTTTCCGACTGCTCCTCCTTCAGACACGAAGGGCACACCCGTCTGCTCTTTCCCTTCACGGATGATGTGAAGCTGGACGGCGGCAAGCTGGCGTTGTGGCGGCTCCAAACCCACAACGCCTATGGCGGGACGTGGCTGTCGGACTACGTTCCCAACAAGCTGGGCGGGTTTATCACAGAGAAGCAGAAGGCGGCAAAGCCCGACTGCCCCCTCATCGGTCGAGATGGAAATATCTTCAATCTTATGGGCATCGCCTCGCGGACGCTCCGGGACAACGGGCTGGACGATGCGGCAAAGGAGATGTGCGACCGCGTCCGGGGGTCCGGCAACTACTACAAGGCTCTTGGCATCATCGGGGAGTACGTCAACATCACGTCCGTTGACGAGCAGAAAAAACGAGAGCGAGCCCGACGAGGGCATGAAAATGTATTAAGGAGGTAACCTCATGAAAGAAATCAGCGAAGAAGCCAAGACACGGTTTTTTGAGGAGATCGGCATCTGCTTGAAGCGGGGCGGGTTTCAAACCGGTCCCATGGAGGAGAGGCATATGCCGGTTTCGTGGCAAGAGGCCCCGCTGTGCCGGGTGAACGGCCTGGGCGGGATCAGATACCACGAGGAGGACGTGCGAAATCCCGATGCGAAAGATGCGCTGCTTCTGGTTCTGAACATCGTCAACACCACCGTCGAGTATATGCGAATGCTGGAAAAGGCGCCGCAGCTCTGGACGAGAGCTATATGTACCTCAATGAGTTCAAGTTCATAAATAATGAAAGTGAGGAAAAACCATGTTAAAAAGATTATTTACATTATTGATAGCTATTGTAATGGTTGTAATAGTAGGAGTGGTTATAGTTGCAGCAAAAAATCGGGATTGTATTGGCAATCAAAAGAGCAGCCATGGCGCGCATTTGTGAATTGACAAATCCGTAATTGTCGACGCTCCTTCCGGTAATTGTATTATTGCCGAAATTATGAATGACCCGGAACACAAAAAGAATGAATACTCTCTAAGTAATGGGGACATTGCTTCTGCTGTAGAGCCATTGATTTTATAGATAAACTCCATGTTGGAAGCATCATTGATACTAATATCTATTTAAAAGGAGACACCGAGCGGCGAGAATTTTTTGTGTCAGGCAAGGAAGACGCCGCAGGGAATACCCATTGGTATTTCCAAGGCGGCTGACGCAGCATGGCGCAAAAAGGGCCGGCGCGAATGTCTTATTTTAATTAGATATTAGTATGCTATATCTAAGTAGCGGCAATACTCCCTCTTGCTGCGAAGAATCTAAAATGTGGGCTTGACTTGCCTTGATACAGAAAACGGAGTGAACGCCGAAATCTACTACACCCGGCAGAAGAAAGTGTTCTCTGCCACGGTGGAGCAACAGAAACTCCGGTTGGAGGTCGAAGGGGAAGAAGGCTGTTTTGTTGAGCTCTCAACGCCGTGGCAAATACAGCGGACCACGGGTGATTTTGTGGTCAGTATCCAGATAGGGCATTGTTCTGCAGGAGCACCCCTGAGAGACCAAGGTGTTGGGCCCTCAGGGGTGTCTTTTGGGACGTGGTGACGCTTACGTAACACGGGCAGCGGTGTTTACCGCTGCCCGTGGGATTTTTCTTCCCCGTGCCTCCGGGTCGGCGGGTGTCGGCCCGGGGGTGGGAATTGAGGTGATATGGAAGAAAGCTATTAAATCGGCAATTAAATATTGCCGGATTTAATAAAGGATTTAAAGGTCGTTTTGCTCGCCGCTTCGCGGCAACCGCAAAACATGACCACTATTACTCCGGCGATTTTATTTAATTGCCGGAGTAATACTTTACGCCAGCTGGTCGTAGAGCGCCAGGATGGTGGCGAGTTGGGCTCTGTTGGAGGGGTCGGCGGGGTTGAATTTGTTCTCGCTGCCCGTGATGACGCCCTTCATGTTGCACCATGCCACCGCCTCCTGCGCCCAGGGGGCGATGTCGGCGGCGTCGTCGAAGGTCAGCTCATAGGTCTCGCCGTCCGCGAATCCGCCGGTGCCCAGCTTCTGCTCGTAGAAGTAGAGCATAGCCGCCATCTGCTCGCGGTTGATGGTGTCATTGGGTCCGAAGTTGCCGTTGTCGTAGCCCTTGATGATGCCCTCGCTCGCCGCCCAACGGATCGCCTCGGAGTACCACTCGTTTTCGGGCACGTCGGGGAAGGTCATCAGGTAGTTGACAACGGGCTTGCCCTTGAGCGTCCAGAGAATACCCGCCATTTCCGCGCGGCTGACGGTCTTTTCGGGCAGGAAGCTGGTGCCGTCGCCCTGCATGAGGTCGTTCCTTATGGCGTAGTCCACGTATTCGTGATACCACTCGGTAACGTCGAGGTCCGGGAACGCCAGGGACGGGCACTCGTAGACCTCTGCGGTTACAGTGACATTGGAGGCGGGCATTACGAAGGTGAAGGTGCCGTCCTTGTTGTCCTTTACCTCAACAGCCGTGCCGTTGGCGGCGGTGACGGTGAGGGAGGCGTGGTAATTGGCCTCGGTTGTGACGGTGACGGTGATCTCGTCGCCCGCCTTGGCGCTGGAAGCGGAGGTTTCGACAGTTGCGTTCTCGACCTCCTCAGTCTTCACGGTGTAGCCGGAGGAGCCGGAAGCAGGCGGCGCGGAGTAGGATACGGTGTAGGTCGTAGTGGTTCCGCTTACGCTGGTGCTCATGTTGTATCCGCCGCCGGCGGTGATGGTGCCAGCCTGAGCGCCGTCATTAACCTTGACGCTGAAGCTCACGCTGCGACCAACTGTCACGTTCTCTTCGGAGCAGTCTCCGGTCACAACGATGGTCTCGCCGTTCTGAACGTGATCCACGGCATCCTTGAGGGTTTCATAAAGGGTATCGCCGATCTCAGCCTTAAACTCCGGAGCCGTTACGATGACGGTGAATTCGGAGAAGCCGTGGGGGTTGGTGAAGGTGATGGTATTGCTGTCCTTATTAGAGGAGGCTCTGTAGTAATAGGTCCTGCCGTTGTCCTTGACGTGCTTGACATAGACCGCGCCCTCGCCCAGGAAGTTGTCCGGCACGCCCAGTGTCATGGTGACGGGTTCGGTCACGGTGAGCTCATGGGCTTCGCCGATTGTGACGGCGTTGGGTTCATCGCCATCAAGCTTGATTTCCTTCACGTCTTCCGCAGTGGTGGCGACGACCTGGTACATGGGCTTGATCTCAAAGGTCAGCTTTTTGCCGTTCTCGTCGTTCTCATAATCTGTGACCTTGACATCCATGTAGGTCTGGACGACGATTTGAACCGCGTCTTCCCCGACTTCCACGCCTCCATTTTTGAGATCTTCCTTGGCTTCCTCCGTCGTGGGGATCGCATGGTCGGGGTCGGTCAGGGCCTCGGCAGCGAGGTCGTTCATATCGGCTGGGTCGAGTTTTGTGTTATTAGCTGCTGGGGTAAGGGTTTCTTTATTATCCTCTAAGCTTGGGTCAACACTCACCACAGGATCGGGGACATAGGCGGTGACGTTGCTGACGTTGACGGTCTTCTCCCAGGCAAAATACATGGAATCAGCCGAGGGAGCTGTCCCTCCTTCTACCTTTCCGGGCAGAACGTAGCATTTTACGGTGGCTTCGCCGTTGGCGATGCTCTCCTTGCCCTTGGGCCAGTTCTCAAACTGTTTCTGGTTCAGGAAGCTCCAGGCAAACTTCGTGGCGGTGCCGTTGCCTTGGGCGGCAATACCGTAGACGGTGCCATCGGAGGCAGTGATCTCGAACCACAGCCAGGTGTTAGCCGGCAGGGGCTCGTCAAACCGCACCCACATGGTCTGCGCGGCGCAGTCGTCCACGATGGAGATATCCACTATGGCGCTGTAGTTGAGGTTCGCGTCCGGCAGCACGGGTGAGAGGGTGTCGCCGGTCTTGGTGAATTCGATGTAAGATTTCGCAGTCGGTTCTGTTGTGTCAATTCCGTACTTTACGCCGCCAAATACAACGTAGGCCATCATTCCATCGGTAAATTCATCAAAGCTCTGTTTCTCGTTCTCTACAGTGCGTTCGACATAAACATTATTAAATGTGGTTTCGTCGTCAATAGTGACTTTAGCAGGAGTACCGTAGCCTGCATGCTGCGTCCCATATCCTGCGGCGATAGAGAAAATCTCTCCATCTGCCTGACTGTTGCTGTCGATAAACCTGGTATTCTTTATGTCGGCAGTACCGGTGTTGCTCAGCGTAAAAATCATCTTGGGGCTACCGGGCATCACAAGATTTGTGCCGTCCAGCGTCATGTTCTCAATGGTCAGGTTCGCGTAGTTGTTAATGAGCCACAGGAAGTTTTTCTCAAAGGTTCCGTTTTTCTCGCTAACCGCAAGTGTGCCGTTTTTCAGCGTGACGGTGTTGCCTTTCTTAAGCTGCATCCCTTGCGTCGCCGTTCCGGTAGAGCCAACCGGAGGATTGGTCAGGGTGTAGGTGTGATGATCAAAGTCGATAACAATCTCGGGGGACTTGTTGGTCTGTTGATCCGTAGCCGTAGTCAGTTGGATCCCGCCGCCCTCAGCATCCTTGAGAAGGGTGACGGTGACAGGCTCGGTCTTGCCGGCCTCCTGATGGTCGGCTATGTTCTTCGCCTCTGCTACAGCGGCGACCAGGTTGTCGAATTTCGTGGACTTACCGTCGCAGGTGACTTCGGCGACGACTATCATGTAGACGTCTCCTTCGCCGGGCTTCAACTCGTTGCCCTCGCTGTCCTTGACGGTGAGCGTCCTTTCCTCATTCGCTGCTTTCAACGTGCCCTCGAGCAGGGTGACGTTATTTCCGTCCACGGTGAACTCAGCACCGTTTTCACCGGCGGTGACCTCCTCCTCACCGAGCTGAATCGAGGTGCCGGGCTCAAGGGTGACGGTGCCCTCAATGGTGCCTTTGTTGACAGAGGGACCCTCGCAGTGCTTGTCATTACCCGGGTCATACTCGGCAACGGTGACGTTACCCTTGACGGTGCCTGTGTCGGTGACGGTGACGTTTGCGGTGTCTTGGAAATAGAGGTCGCCGGTTATTGTGCCGTTGAGATCCGCTTTGTAGTCCTTAATACTGTCATTATAACGCTCAGACCAGACAAACACGCTGCCGTCTATTACGTTGCCTTCCGCAACAGTCACGCTGGCCTGACCGTAAATACCAACCTCGCCGGTGATTTGAACATCCTTGCCAACGGTTGCCGTACCGGAAAGGAAAACCTCTCCGTAACCGAGCAGCTCTCCTTCACCATGGTAATGGTTATTCGCTATTACGCCGCCGTTGAGCTCAACGGTGGTGTTCCCTTTGGGGTTCTGCGCAATTGCTCCGGCGTTGCACCCAGTGTTGTACGTAATAGAGCCGTCGTTCATGACGAATTTGCCGCCCGAATGGGTGTAAATCGGCTGGCAATAGGTATTGCCGCCCTTCAGTCCCTCGTTTTTGCTGACGGTGCCGCCGTTCATAGTGGCGACGGTGCCCTCACCGTAGGACATGAAGAACGTGCCGTTGCAGTTGACGCCCCGGTTTCCGATGACTGAAGCTCCGCTCTCCATGGTCAGCGAAGCGCCGCTGCTCAGATAGAACAAGCCGCCGTTGGCGCCGGAGAGGTTGAAGTTATCGGTAAGCTCAGCTCCGCTGTTCAGGGCAATATCAGCTTTTCTTCCGAGCGCCGCGACCAGGGAACCCTTGCCGAGATTTTGCTTTATAGCCGCGTCATTGACGGTGATCTTATTCGGGGTGCCGTTATTCGGCGTGTTGCCCCAGCCGATGATGTGAAGCTCCGAATCGGCGTACATATTCTGGATCACCGTGCCGCCCTCCAGCACCAGTCCGGCTGTGCCGTCCAGCACGATCAAGTTGGCGGTGGTGACAACGTTTCCGTCTCCCAGCACGACCGGGTCTACCGCGTTATTTATCCAGGAGCCGTTGTAAACGGACAGGTTCTGCTCCAGGGAGATCTTCTTATCCGCTTCCCACTTCTCCTTATCAATGCTCCACTTGCCGCCCGCGTCGATGGTTACGCCGGAGAGTGTCAGGGTCTTGCCGTCGGAGACGGTGAAGAACGTACCGGTGTAGTTCGCGGCGCGAGTGACGGTGATACCCTCCGCGCCCTTGATGGTCACGGATTTGGTGATGTTGACAGCCTCGCTCAGCGAAATGCTCTTGAGGAGGGTGACGGTGGCGTTCTCCGCAGTTTCCTCCGCCGCCAAAGCTGCTTCAAGCGTCTCATAGCCCTTGTCGTCGACCATGACAGCGTAGGAGACGAGCTTGCCTTCTTCAAATCCGCCGTTCTTGACTTTCACGTCGTTTTCCGAGCCGGTGGCAACCAATTCGCTTTCATCTACTGTGCCGGAGAAGTTGCCCTGGAGCTCGATCTCACCCTTTTTGATCTTGCCTTCATCATCAAGCTCGATACCCGTGCCAACGAGAACAGGTCTACCGTTCTGACCTATCAGGGGCGGATCCTCAAGCTCAGCGTCTGCGGCGGTAACTTTGGAAGTCTCATCCGCTGTGCAGTCGTACATCTTCGGGAGAGTTGCGGCGCTAGAACCCTCTGTATTAATCTGACCGACGATCAAGCCGGCAGTGTTGTCGTCTTTCGTGGAATTTACAGTGATGTTTTCAACAGAGCAGTCTTGAATAATATTTTTTTGATTTATGACACCGACAATACCACCCACGCCTGTACTGCCGGAAATAGTAACGCCGGAAACCTTGCACCCCTTAATGATGGAGGAAGGGCTTATTCCAGTATACCCCAGTATACCTCCCACACGTATGTTGCCGTTTCCGTCAATTACGCTGCCCGGATTGGCGCTGACTGTGCAGTTCTCAATGTTAGCGCCATCTTCATTATTCATGCCCGATATGTATCCGGCAATTCCACCGACTTGACCCATACTGGCGGAGATGTGGACATTACCTGTCAACTTGCAGTTCTTTATGATGCAACCATTTTGACGGTATGTTGGGATACCGCCGCCGACAAAAGCGCCGATATATCCACGACCAGTAATTTTTGCATTGTTGATAGTCAGGTTCTGAAGGGTTCCCACAGTGGGCTCGTGATCACTAGAATTTGCGCCTAAGTCTCCGAAAAGACCCAGACCAAGGTCGCCTGTGATAGTAAGGTTACTGATGGTATGTTCTTTACCGTCAAAGGTGCCTCGGAAGGAACCGTTAACCTTCCCAATCGGCGTCCATTGCTGGTTATCAAGGTCAATGTCAGCGCCCAGGTTTATTGTCTTGCCGTGGAAACCGTTGCCTCCGTTGACCAATTCCGCCAAACCCGCAAGCTCCTTGGCGGTAGTAATGGTAAATTCACTCTGTTCTTCGTGTCCGGTATACCAGCTGGTGTCCTTACTGCTGCCGTCCCACTTGTCAGCCGCCGCGTCGTTTCCGGCGGCAAAGACAGCGGTCGCCAGCAGCACGAGGGCAGTGACAACAGCCAGACACATCGCGATCTTCTTCCTCATTGCCTTCACTCCTCATTACAAAATTATTCTTTTGTATTGAGCAGCCGGATTTTGAGCCGCCGAACGTACATATTTGCCCCAAAAAACGGCATCACGACCGGACCAGAGCCCGAAGAAAAAAGGACCCCGGTCTGATGACGCCTGCCGGTTTTGCCAATTATTAAAAAAATGAGATAAAGACTTTACAAAACGTCCGTTTCGGTGTATTATTATTTCGTATCTTTTCGTGCGTTAGATTGCTAATAGCACAAAAGAATAATTTTGTCCTAACTCACCAGCCCCAATCGGTCCAGCACCCGCGCGTGCTCCTCACCGGTGGATATGAGGTAAATTCGCGTCGTTTCGATGGAGCTGTGGCCCAGCACGTCCGCCAGCTTCGCTATATCCCGTGTGACGTGGTAAAATGTCCGGGCAAACAGATGTCTCAGATTGTGGGGGAAGACCTTTCGCGGGTCCACCCCCGCTTTTTTGCATACCGCCTTCATCTCCGCCCATATTTGACCCCGCGTCAGGGGCTTGCCGTTTCCGGTGAGGAATATCTCGCCGGAGGCGGTCTTTTTCTTTTTGGCGTATTTGAGCAGCTTCCGGCACAGCTTGCCGGGGAGTAGGATCGTGCGGATCTTGCCCTTTAAACGTATCTCCGCGCAGCCGCTCTGCACCGCCTCCACGGTGATGTAGCGCAATTCCGAGACGCGGATCCCCGTGGCGCAGACAGTCTCCATGATGAGCCCCGTCCTCTCCGGCGCGGCGGCGAGGAGCCTTTCGTACTCCTCCCGCGTCAACTCCCGCTCCTTCGCCCGGAACACCCGGCGCTGGACGCGGAGAAATTTGACCCGGCACTCGGGCTTCCCGACGAACACAAGGTAGCCGTTGACGGCGGAGAGCATGGCATTCACCGTCACGGCGCTGTACCCCTGGGCGGTGAGCGAATCCCGCCACGCCGCCACGGTCTCCCGGCTCGGCTCCCCGCCGCCTAAATCCTGCAAAAACCTCGCGACCGCGCGCAGATACTGCTCCCGCGTCCCCCGGGAGCGCTCCTTATCGCGCAGCATCGCGTCAAACCCCGCAAGCTCCTTTTCCATACCGCTTCGCTCCTTTAAAGAATAAGGTCCCCTATCAAATATTTTTCCGGCGGCATGTACGTCGGAAAAATCACCTTATGTTTTGCAAGTGTGCCGCCTACGGCGGCGCGCGCAGCAAAACAGCAGGAAAAAAGCCGTGAATTTCGCAAAATTCACGGCTTTTTCCCGCACGTTCCCATTGTCGGCAAAGGTCAAAGACCTTTGCCGACAGGCTGACGCCCCGCACACGCGGGGCGTGATTTTTCTTCCCCGTTCCTCCGGACCGGAGGCGGGATAATGTATAAATTAAATCAGATGCCGGTCCCCTCAAGAACCGCACTCCGTCTATCTCCCTATTTCCTCCTGTTCGCCGCAAACACCGCGTCCCTGTTGGCTTTTATGTCGTCGCGGGCCTTTGTCAGGCGCTCCTTCAGGTGGTCAGACAGCGCCTTGGAGGAGGAGAAGGGGCTGAAAAAGCGGTGCTTCTGGGCTGTTTTGTCCTGGAAGGCGCGGATGTGCGCCTTGAGGTTCTCGTACCTGATGATAACGTCGTTGTCCCGCGCGAATTTCCTGAGTCTCGCCACCAGCTGCACGGAGTGGGCAAGGTCGATGATAAAAACGCCGTAAAACATCCCTATCACAAAGGAAAACGCCAGGTTGTTGGAGAGCCAGCGAAGCGCGTCCAGTATGTACGGGTGTATGAGGAAGTAGTAAACCGCCCCCAGCACCGCCCACGCCAGTGAAAACACCGGGCAGATGATGCCCTGAATGTTCCCCCACTGGTTGGAGTAGTCCCACAGCCTCACCTTGGCGATCTTAATGCTCATGATCCCCGCTATGTACTCGATGGCTGTCATGCACACCGCCATAAAGGCGAACAGCGCCGCCTTCTCCCAGAACGGGTTCTCGATCCACGTTGTGTTCTCCAGCGACGCTATGAGGAACAGCAGACACAGCCCCATGCCGTAAAGCGGCACATACGGCCCCGTGCAAAAGCCCGGATTTATCCACTTCCTCTCAGGATTCGCCTTTGAAAAGAACCGCCTGAAAAACAGCTCCAGCACCCACCCGAACACCGAGCCTATGAAAAACAAAAACGCCAGCGTCAGAAATAAACCCATCTCTCTGTCCCTCCCAATATTCAAACGCTTCGTATATTGTAGCACAGTATCGCGCATTTGAAAACAGAAATAATTGAATTTATCTCCCCCGTGATATATAATGTAATTAAAATTTATTCCGGGGAGTGAGCGAAATGCCGGACAACGGTCAAAATCTCAGGTATCTGTCCCTCCTGTCAAAAAAGTACCCCACCATCGCGGCGGCGGCGAGCGAGGCGATACGCATAGAGGCTGTCCTGCGCCTTCCCAAGGGCACGGAGCACTTCATGTCCGACCTCCACGGGGAAAACGAGGCGTTTATCCACATCCTCAACAACGCCTCCGGCTACATCCGCGAGAAGATCGACACCGTCTTTGAGGGCGAGCTGGACGATGCCCAGCGCGCCGACCTTGCCACCCTCATCTACTACCCGGAAAAGAAGCTCCCCTCCCTCAAGGCCGCCCAGCCCGACCTTGAAAGCTGGTATCGCCTCACCCTCATGCGCCTCATAAGGCTCTGCCGCTTCGTCTCCTCCAAGCACACCCGCGCCCACGTGCGCAAGTGCCTGCCGGAGAGCTGCGCCTACGTGCTGGACGAGCTCCTTCACGCCCACTTTGAGGACCACGACAAAAAGCTCTACTACGAGACCATCGTTGACTCCATAATCTCCTACCGCCGCGCCGACCCATACATAATCCGCTTCTGCGAGGTGATAAAGCGCCTCGCCGTGGACCGCCTCCACATCGTGGGCGACCTCTTTGACCGGGGGCCCCGCCCCGACCTCATTTTGGAGCGCCTTATCGAGCACCACGACGTGGACATCCAGTGGGGCAACCACGACGTCGTCTGGATGGGCGCCGCGGCTGGCAGTCCCATATGCGTCCTCACGGTCCTGAAGACCACCCTGGCCTACAACAACACCGACACCGTGGAGCACGGCTACGGCATATCCCTCCGGGAGCTTGACCACATGGCCCAGGAGGTCTACGGCCTCTCGGACGTGGTGCGCTGGATGCCCAAAACCGACGAGCGCCGCCCCACCACCGCCGAAAAGCTCTACCGGGTGGCCCAGATGCACAAGGCGGTGACGGTGATGATGCTCAAGGCCGAGGCGCAGGTGATAGCCCGCAACCCGGATTTCCAAATGCGCGGCAGGGACTACATAAACCAAATCGACTTTGAAAAGGGCACGGTCACATGCGACGGGAAGGAGTACCCCCTTCTTGACGCCGACTTCCCCACCGTCGACCCCGACGACCCCTCCCGCTTCACCGCCAGGGAATCCGAGGTCCTTCGGGACCTGATACGCGGCTTCCGCCACAGCAAGCTCCTTCAAAAGCACGTCCGTTTCCTCTACTCCGCCGGCGGCGTCTACAAGGTCACCAACGGCAACCTCCTCTACCACGGCGCCGTCCCCATGAACGCCGACGGGAGCTTTGCCGAGGAGACCTTCGAGGGAAAGCGCTATTCCGGACGCGCCCTTTTTGACTACTGCGACGAGCGCGCCCGCCGGGGCTACTTCGCCCCCGAGGGCTCCCCCGCCCGTGTCGCCGGGCAGGACTTCCTCTGGTATCTCTGGTGCGGCAGATTGAGCCCCATTTACGGCAGGAGCGCCATGACCACCTTCGAGCGCCTTTACATCGCCGACCCCGAGACCCATAAGGAGGTCAAGGACCCCTACTACCGCCTCATAAACGACCCCGGCGCCGCCGACAGAATCCTCACCGAGTTCGGGCTGGAGCCCTCGGACTGCCACATAATAAACGGACACGTCCCCGTGCGGGCGGTGGAGGGGGAGAGCCCCGTCAAGGGCGGCGGCAAGCTCATCGTCATAGACGGCGGCTTCTGCCGCGCCTACCACGAGAAGACCGGCATAGCCGGCTACACCCTGGTCTACAACTCCCGCGGCCTCACCCTCCGCACCCACCAGCCCTTTGAGAGCGCCGCCAAGGCCATCGAGTCCGACAGCGACATCGCCTCCACCGGCGAATACATCTACACCGCCCCCACCCGCCTCACCGTGGGCGACACCGACGAGGGGCGGGAACAGCGGGCGCTCATCGGGGATCTGAAGGAGCTGGTCAGGGCCTACCGCACCGGTCTCATCAGGGAGACACCCTGAGAAAGGCGTACAATGGACCTGAAAATCGCCGTCTGCGACGACAGCGCCGCGGACCGCCGCTTTATAGCCGAAATAGCCCGCTCCTGGGCGAAGGACACCGGGCACGACGCGCGGATAACCGAATTTCCCTCCGCCGAGAGCTTCCTTTTCGAGTTTGACGGCGGCTGGGACATACTCCTTCTGGACATCGAGATGGGCGGAATGGACGGTGTGGAGCTGGCAAAGCGCCTGCGGGAAAAGAGCGCCACGCTCCAGATAGTCTTCATAACCGGGTACTCCGAGTACATCGAGGAGGGCTACGAGGTGGAGGCGCTCCACTACCTGGTAAAGCCCGTTGACCCCTCAAAGCTGCGCTCCGTGCTTACGCGGGCCGTGGGGAAGCTCACCAAAAACGAAAAGGCTTTGACCCTGGACTCCGGCGGCGAGACCGTCCGCGTGCCCGTATACGAGATACGCTGTGCCGAGGTGCGCGGCAACTACGTCACCCTCCACGCCAATACCGACGTGACGGTCAAAATGACCCTGGGGGAGCTCATGGATATGCTGGACGACAGATTTTACCGGGTGAGCCGCTGGGCGGCGGTGAACCTCACCCGGGTGAGCCGCGTCAGCCGAACCGAGGTGACACTCACCGACGGCTCCGTCATCCCCCTGCCCCGGGGCGCCTGGGAGGGAATAAACCGGGCGATAATCAGCTTGAGGTAAATTATGGGACTTTTTTCAAAGAGAATAGACAAAAAGGTCGCCTCCTACCAGCGGGAGCTCATCGAGACGCATTTTCAGGAGGTGGACAACATGTACCGCCGTATGCGCGGCTGGCGGCACGACTACCGGAACCACATCCAGACCATGAAGGTCTACGCCGCCAACGGCGATTTGGAGGCGATAAAGCGTTACCTCAACGAGCTTGACACGGACCTTTCCACCGTTGACACGGTGATAAAGACGGGCAACCCCATGACCGACGCCATTCTCAACAGCAAAATAAGCCTCGCCGCCTCCCGCGGCATCGAGGTCCGCGCCGACGCCCACATCCCCGTGCGTCTGGGCATACCGGAGCTGGACCTGTGCTGTATCATCGGCAACCTCATGGACAACGCCATCGAGGCCTCCGTAAAGCTCCCCCAGGACCGCCGGCTCATACGCGTATATATGGACATGAAGGGCTCGCAGCTCTACATCTCCCTCACCAACCTCACCGCCGGAGGGAAGCTGGAAAAAAGCGGGACGAGGTTCAAAAGCTCCAAGGGCTCCCAGCACGGCCTGGGGCTTGTGCGCGTGGACGCCATAGTTGAAAGGCTGGGCGGGTACCTCTCCCGCAACAGCGAGGAGGGCGCCTTCACCACCGAAATACTCCTTCCCACCGTCAATTCGTCACCCAAAAAGAGCGATTCGTCCCCCGTTTGACACGGGGGCGGATTTTTGTGTTAGTATGTCCCGTGAGGTGAGCAAAATGAAAAAACGGGAAAAGCCCAAATACAACGCCGCCCAAAACGTCCTGTGGATGGTGAGAATTGCCTGGAGCACAAGAAGGGTCTGCCTTCTCATCTGTGCGGCGACGGCGGCGCTGGAGATTTTGTACAACTTAGCGCAGCTCTACATCGCGCCGGAGATTTTAAAAAGGGTCGAGAGCCGCGCGCCCTTAGGGTCGCTGATGGGGACGATAGCCTTTTTCACCGCCGCCATCTTCCTCATACTCGTTTTGAAGGACTATGTGTCGGAGAACACCCTGTTCGCGCGGGTGGACGTGCGCTCGGCGGTTATCGAGAAGGTCACATGCAAGTGCAACACCACCTCCTACCCAAACACCTTAGAGGAAAGCTTCACAAAGCTCCGGGAGAGGGCGTATTTCGCCTGCGAGGGCAACAGCGAGGCGACGGAGCTCATCTGGCAGACGCTCACCCTCCTTCTGCAAAATATCGGCGGGCTCATAGTCTATCTCACCATACTGTCGCGTCTCAGCCCTCTCCTCCTCGCGGTGGTTGCCGTCACCTGCCTTGTGAGCTTCCTGGCCTCCGGGTACAAGAGCAGCTGGATGTTCACCCACCGGGACGCGGAGGACAAGGTTTATTACAAAAAGAAGTATTTAAGGGGCAGGGCGGAGTCGGTGGAGCTTGCCAAGGACATACGGATATTCGGACTTCAAAACTGGCTCAACGACCTGTTGAACAGCGTCCACGACGCCTACCTGGACTTCCGAATGAAGGTTGAGCGCGTATGGCTCCTGGCGGACCTTGTGGAGGTGCTGATGACGGCGGCGCGCAACGGCATAGCCTATGTGTACCTCATCGGTATGGCGCTGAGGGAGGGACTGAGCGTCTCGGAATTTCTCCTCTACTTCACCGCCGTCACCACCTTCACCCAGTGGATCATGGGGATACTTGACCAGGCGGTAAAGCTCCACAAGCAGAGCATAGACATATCCCGCCTGCGGGAGTTCCTGGACTACCCGGAGCCCTTCAAATTCGACGGGGGCGAAAAGGTCCCACAGGCGGAGGCTTACGAGCTTCGCCTGGAGCGCGTCTCCTTCCGCTATCCTGGCGCGGCGGAGGACACAATACACGACCTGGACCTCACGGTAAAGGCGGGCGAAAAGCTTGCGGTGGTAGGGCTCAACGGTGCCGGCAAGACCACGCTTGTGCGCCTTCTGTGCGGGCTATTCGACCCCACGCAAGGTCGGGTGCTCTTAAACGGCAAAGATGTGCGATGCTTTGACCGCCGGGACTATTACACGCTTTTCAGCGCCGTCTTTCAGGAGTTTTCCGTTCTGGACGTGACCGTGGCGGAGAACGTGGCGCAGACAAATACGGACGTAGACCGGGAAAGGGTGCTGGAGTGCCTTGACAAGGCCGGACTCACCGAGGCGATCGAAGCCCTCCCCCACGGGCTTGACACCCACGTGGGCAGGGACGTATATCTGGACGGTGTGCTCTTTTCCGGCGGGCAGACCCAGAGGCTCATGCTGGCAAGGGCGCTTTACAAGGACGCGCCGGTGCTGCTGCTGGACGAGCCCACCGCCGCCCTGGACCCCATCGCGGAAAATGACATCTACATGAAATACAACGACATGACGGCGGGTAAGACCTCCGTCTTCATCTCCCACCGGCTCGCCTCCACCAGGTTTTGCGACAGGATAATCTTCCTCTCCGGCGGCAGAATCGCCGAGGAGGGGACCCACGAGAGCCTTCTGGCGCTGGGCGGCGAATACGCCAATCTCTTTGAGGTCCAGAGCCGGTACTATCAGGAGGGAAAGGAGTTTTGACCGTGGAAAAGAGTAAGATAAAGCTGTCCCACGCCGTCTCGGTGAGCCTGCGCGCGGTAAGGCTTCTCCACAGCGTGAGCCGCAAATTTTTCCCCATGTTGACGGTGTTTTCGGCGGTGGACGCGTTGACGCCGTATGTGGCGGTGTTCTTCTCCGCCCGGATACTCAGCGAGCTTGCCGTTGGCCGCCGCCCGGATATACTCTGGCGCTGGGTCATAGCCGGCGTAGTCTGCACCGGACTCTTCGCCGTGCTGAGGGCGCTCATATATCAGCGCAAGGAGACGCTTTTGGACGACCTTTACGGCAGAAAGGAGATACTTTTCGCCCAAAAGATGTTCGCCCTGGACTACGCCGACATGGACAAACAGGAGACTCACGACCTTCGGGCGCAGATACAGCAAAACGAAAACTGGTCCGGCTGGGGCCTTATGCAGACGCCGGGAATGTTCGAGGCGCTGTTTAAAGGCGTCGTCGGCATCCTGAGCGGCGCCGCGCTGACGGCGAGCCTTTTCACCTCGCCGGTCCCCGCCTCCGCCGGACGCCTCACGGCGCTCAACAGCCCCCTCTTTATCCTCGCCCTCGCCGCGGCGATGGTGCTGGTGAGCCTGCTGGCGGGGCTGTGCTCGGCAAAGGCGGTCTCCTACTGGAGCAGCGGCTCCGAGGACGCCACCCTGGGCAACAGGCTTTTCGGCTATTTCGGGTTCTTCGGGCTCAAAAAGGAGCGGGCGGCGGAGACGCGGATATACGGTCAGGAAAAGCTTGTCAGCGCCTACTGGGGGAAGAACTCTGCCTTTGGCTGGAACGGCTGCATCGCAAGGCTGGCGCGGGGTCCCATGGGCATATACAGCGGGCTGGGAACCGGCATAACCGTTGTCATAACGGGCTGTGTCTATGTTTTCACCTGCCTCAAGGCGTGGGCGGGAGCCTTTGACGTGGGCAGCGTCACCCAGTACGTGGGCGCGGCAACGGCTATGGCTGGGAGCATTTACGCTCTGGTGAGCCTTTTGGGGGACATGAAAACCAACAGCGCGTACCTTGACACCACGTTCCGGTTCCTGGACATCCCCAACGCCATGTACCGGGGCAGTCTCACCACGGAAAAGCGCTCCGACAGGCAGTACGAGGTGGAATTTCGTGACGTGTCCTTCAAATACCCCGGCTCCGACGCCTGGGCGCTGAGGCACGTGAGCGTCAAATTTAAAGTCGGCACACGCCTTGCGGTGGTGGGCGAAAACGGCTCGGGAAAGACCACCTTCATAAAGCTCCTCTGCCGCCTCTACGACCCCCAGGAGGGCGAGATACTCTTAAACGGCATAGACATTCGCAAGTACAATTACCGGGACTACATGGACATTTTTTCCGTTGTTTTCCAGGATTTCAAGCTCATTTCCCAGCCGCTGGGGGCAAACGTGGCGGGGCGCGCCGACTACGACAGGGAAAAGGTCCGAAAAGCCCTGCTGGACGCGGGCTTCGGGGACCGTCTGGAGACACTGCCGAAGGGAATGGACACCCAGCTTTACAAGGATTACGGCGAGAAGGGCGTGGAGATCTCCGGCGGCGAGGCGCAGAAGATCGCCATCGCCAGGGCACTTTACAAGGACGCCCCATTTATAATTCTGGACGAGCCCACGGCGAGCCTCGACCCCATCGCCGAGGCGGAGATCTACGCCAAATTCAACCAGATCTCCGGCGACCGCACGGCGATCTACATCTCCCACCGCCTGTCCTCCTGCCGCTTCTGCGACGAGATACTTGTCTTTGACAGCGGAGCGGTGGTCCAAAAGGGCTCCCACGAGGAGCTTTTAAGGGCGGAAAACGGCAAGTACCGCGAGCTCTGGACCGCTCAGGCGCAATATTACGTAGAGTGACCACACCCCCTCCCCTTTTCGGTGAGCGGTTAAAATTATTTCGCTTTACGATGGCATTATACCACCAAACTAAGTAAATGTCAAGAAGAATTTTTATCATTCCGAAATATTCGCAAGTTTTGCAAAGTAATTTCCCCGAGGCACAGCCTCGGGGAAACACTTTTTTCCGTTTTGTTACAAAAAATATGCCTGTTTGTCCCCGAATCCTGCCTCGGCTGATACAGGCGCGGCGCAATATTGTCACGGTTGAGAAAAAAGGGGGCAGTCAAAGCCGTGAGGATAGCCAATAACCGTGAGGACACGGAAAAATGGGCAAATTTTTTAAGGTCGCACCCCAAGGGGCACTTTATGCAGTCGCCGGAGTGGGCGGCGGTGAAGTCCAACTGGAAAAACGTTGTGGTGCTGTCAGAGGGCCCGGACGGGGTCATAGAGGGCGGTATGAGCCTGCTTATACGCCCTCTGCCGGTGTTCGGGAGCCTCATTTACTGCCCCAGAGGACCCGTCTGCGGGAGCGATCCGAGGGTACTTGGGGACCTTACGGAGGGCGTCCGGAGGGTCATGGAGACGTACAACGCGGTGGGCGCGCGCCTTGAGCCGGACATAGATGAGACGGACAGCGAGTGGCTGAACGCCATGGAGGGCCTGGGCTGGGTCCGCCGCCCGCCGAAAAACGCCGGGGACATGATACAGCCCCGGAGCCTTTTCCGCCTGGACCTTCGGGGGAGGACGGAGGAGGAGCTGCTGGCGGGATTTCACAAAAAGCTCAGGTACAACATAGGTCTCGCGTCGCGGCGGGGAGTTGAGATAACCGAGGGCGGCGTCGGGGACCTGACGGAGCTTTGCCGGCTCATGGAGGTGACGGCGAGGCGCGACGGGTTCGTTGCCAGGGACGCCGGATACTTTAAAAGGCTCTGGGACGCCATGGCGCCGGAGCACGCGCAGCTTTTGCTGGCAAAATATGAGGGCGAAACCGTCGCCGCCGGACTTTTCGTCACCGATTGTGGAAAGACCTGGTACGTCTACGGGGCGAGCTCAAACGAGCGCCGGAACCTCATGCCCTGTCACCTTCTCCAATGGGAGGCGATACGCCGCGCCCTCGCGAGGGGCGACGCCTCCTACGACCTGCGGGGCTTTTTGGAGACGGAGGACGACAGCTCCGGCCTATACCGCTTCAAGCGCCAATTCGGAGCCGACCTTGTTCATCTCGCCGGTGAGCTGTACCTGACAAACACCCCGATAAAATACAGGCTCTACCGCGAAGCGGAATACCTCCGCCGATTGTTTTTGCATCTGTATTCAAAAGCGTGACCCCAAGGAGCCGGACGGTTCGGATAACTCATTCAATCAAGAATTTACATAAATACACGGGATCCAGCATTTCAGGAGACTGCCGGGCTTGCGAAATCCGATAGAAGCTTGTATAATCAATGTATAGCCACACCAGAACGGAGGAGCGATTTAAATGGCTGCTATACAAAAGGGAAACTGCTATATTTGCGGAGCGGAGCTGGGCAAGCAGGCAATGAAAAACCATATTATGAAGACCCATGCCTTTCATGAAGGCGGTCAGGCGTGCCGGCTTTTGAAAATTGAGGGGGCCGATGATAAGAAATATTGGCTTTATGTAGATGTGCCTGTGACTGCCAGTCTGTCGGTGGTGGACACCTTTCTGCGCAAAATTTGGCTGGAATGCTGCGGGCATATGAGCGCTTTCTTTGGCCCCGGATATACTCAAATCGGCAAGAATACGAAGCTGGGCGACATCCCTGTGGGGGCCAAGCTCACACACGAGTACGATTTTGGCAGCACAACGGAATGCCTGATCACGGTCGTGGGAGATACGACGCGCGAAAAGGGCAAGCGTGGCGTCAGGCTTTTGACCAGAAACATCCCACCGGAGTTTACTTGCGGGGAATGCGGCGCCACGGCGGAATGGATCGACCCGGAGCGTGTCTACATGGAGGACAATCCATTTCTCTGTGATAGATGCGCGGGGGAGCTCGACAGTGAAATGCTGCTTCCGGTCACAAATTCTCCCCGCATGGGCATCTGCGGCTATTGTGGGGACCAGGACAGCTTCGTTTTTGTCCGGCCCGAGGTCAAGAACACGGGGGCAGAGAAATGACATCCTTTGCGAAAAACCGTGATATAATGCAAAATATCGAGTGGACGACTGTACGACAAATCGGAATTTAGGGGGCGCTAATGATGAAGTTGATTGAACCCGCAATAGAATACGACAAACAAATCCGGGCGTATCGAAAAGAGTTTCTCGATTGCGGCGATTCCTCGGATGGCACAGCACATCTCAGAAGATTTGAAAATCCACAGGATTGGATCGATCATGTAAGCAGTTTTCGAAACTTGCAGTATATGCTCGTGCGGGAAGAAGATCAGAAAATCGTTGGAATGATCCATTTATCCAACGATTACCTAAAACGGTATGGAGGCCATATCGGTTATTCTGTTGCTCCGAGTGAACGCCGCAAAGGGTATGCAACGCAGATGCTGAAAATGGCATTACCGAAATGCAGGGAGTTGGGAATCGATAAAGTGCTGATTACCTGTATCAGCGGCAATGAAGGCAGCAAAAAAGCAATTTTGAAAAACGGCGGCACTTTCGAGGCTGTTGTCTATGAACCAGATGAAGGAATAAATGTGGAGAGATATTGGATCGATCTCTCCAAGTGAAAAAATCAAGCTTAAAATGGAGAAAATAAGGTGAAAATATGACCTTGACATGATAATTTAAAGGGGGTCTCAAAATGATTATTGATTCCTTTGAACGTAGTGGAGAGGAGATCCTCACGGCGCGGGATATAGCGAACGCAGTGCCAGGGTTCCCGGAAACGGTCTTATCTGCCTTTTCCGCGAAAACCACGAATCTGCTCACCTCGCTCTTCCCGGTGGAACAGATCGCGGCCAGCCAAAGCGGGCGTCCCATTCCGATATGGAAATTTGAAGTCCAGGGACAGGCAATGGCCTATTACCAATCGCCCATCGGCGGGTCCGCCGCCGCCATCGTCCTGGAGGAGGTGATCGCCATGGGGGCGAGGAAGCTCCTCTTTTTCGGCTCAGCGGGGTCGCTGGATAAGGAACTGACAAGCGGGCATCTCATCGTCCCGACTGCGGCATACCGGGACGAGGGCACAAGCTACCACTACGCCCCGCCCTCCGATTACATAGAGGTCAAAACAGCGGCGCGTCTGATTCAAATCCTTGACGAGCTGAAGGTGCCCTTCCGCAAGGCGAAGGTCTGGACCACGGATGCCGTATACCGGGAGACGAGAGAAGCCATGGCACGCCGGAAAGCCGAGGGTTGCGCCGCCGTGGAAATGGAATGCGCCTCCCTGACTGCCTGCGGCGATTTTCGCGGGGTCGATGTCCACTACTTGCTCTATGCCGCCGACTGTCTGGACGGATCAGCTTGGGATCACCGCATCCTCGGCCACATGCCGGAGGACATGCGGGAACGTATCTTGCGCATTGCGGTAGAGGTTGGAACCAGAGTATAGGTGAGAATGGAAGAGCCTTGTGTTTGCCCTCACAACTTCCCGTTTGTAAAATCTCAGATGTTCAGGTACCGTCTTAATCGGCATTCTAAAGTCGCAATAGACCAGTCGCCCTGTCGGCAGAGCAGTGACGCGATTGTTGCCCCTGTGTGCGGCTTTTCAGCGTTTCACTTAGGTGGTCGGTTTTTGGGTGAGGCCGGTTTTAGGGGGTCGGTGGTGGCGGTTTTGGCAGTGATCCCAAGGAAAATGCCGCCGTCATGAGGTGGTCATGAGCGCAGAGAAGAAAACTCTCCCGTTTGGGAGAGGCAAGCAGAGCGACTGCCTTGCGTCATGGAGCTTCCCGTCCCGTGTGTACTCGGCCTCCACTTCCGCAATAGCGGTGTCTGCGGCGGCTGTTTCAAGCATTTCCTTGTAGGCCTCCATGCTCATGATAACCAAATCGCCGCAGCCGTTTTTCGCTATGAGCATCGGTTCACGTCTTGCGTGACATGCGTTTGAAATCCCGGCGGTAATGCGCTAATCCGTAATCGGTCTGATCTGTGGCATTTTATCACCTCCTTTGTGCATTATTATAGCGTTATTATGAGCAAAAGCTTGTACTCTCCGGTCCTTTCCGCTCCGAAGTCCCGTTGTGGGTTCAGAAGTGGGTCAGAGAAGTACCCGAAAGCCTTCGGAGGGAGGGGAGGTCGAGGGGGACCGTCAGGGTTCCCCTTCCGATCCAATCATTCTCCATCTCCGCCAAGAGAAAGAGCCGCCCGCAGGCGGCTCTTTCTCTTGGCGGAGATGGAGGGATTTGAACCCCCGCGCGTTGTTTAGACGCCTACCGCATTTCGAGTGCGGACCCTTCAGCCTCTTGGGTACATCTCCATTGCATTTTTTTTGTTGCAAATATTAAGATACACTATTATAATTGATTTGTCAAATAGATTTATAAAAGGGGACGGAAAAATATGAGCAGGGCCGACAGCATTTTTATCTCCAACTGCCGGGATATACTCAGCACCGGCGTGTGGGACACGAATTTCAACGTGCGTCCCAGGTGGCAGGACGGGTCGCCCGCCCACACCATCAAGAAGTTCGGCATAGTCAACCGCTACGACCTTTCCAAGGAGTTCCCCATCCTCACGCTCCGCCGGACCTACTGGAAAAGCGCGGTGGACGAGCTTTTGTGGATCTGGCAGGCAAAGTCCAACAACATAAAGGACCTGCGCGGGCACATCTGGGACAGCTGGGCGGACGAGAACGGCTCCATCGGAAAGGCATACGGCTACCAGCTGGGGGTGAAACACATTTACCCCGAGGGGAAATTCGACCAGGTGGACAAGGTGCTTTACGACCTGAAGCACGACCCGGCGAGCCGGAGGATAATGACGAACATATATAACCACGCGGACCTGCACGAGATGGGGCTGTATCCCTGCGCTTACTCCATGACCTTCAACGTCTCCGGGAACAGGCTCAACGCCATACTCAATCAGCGCAGCCAGGATATGCTCACCGCCTCGAACTGGAACGTGGTGCAGTACGCGGTGCTGGTACATATGATCGCCCAGGTCTCGGGGCTCGAGGCGGGGGAGCTGGTGCATGTCATCGCCGACGCGCACATATACGACAGGCACGTCGCTATAGTCAAGAAGCTTTTGACGCGGGAGCCCAAGCCCGCGCCGAGGTTTGTAATTGATAAGTCCGTCACCGACTTTTACGCCTTCACCAGGGACAGCTTCAAGCTGGAGGGGTACGAGTACAACGAGTTTGACGAGAAGATACCGGTGGCGATATGAGGCGGGATCTTCAGGCGGTGGTCGCCGCGGATATAAACTGGGGAATAGGGAAGGACGGCACGCAGACGCTGGTGATCCCCGAGGACAGGAAGCACTTCCGAAGCGTGACCGGCGGCGGGACGGTGATAGTCGGGCGCAGGACGCTGGCGGATTTTCCGGGGGGAAGGCCGCTGAAGAACCGGCGGAACATCGTGCTCACCCGCGACGCCTCGCTGGAAATAGAGGGCGCGGAGGTCGCTCATTCGGTGGAGGAGGCGCTGGAGAAATGCCGGGACGACGGGGAGGTTTTCGTCATCGGCGGAGAGAGCGTGTACAGGGCGTTTTTGCCCTACTGCGCAAAGGCGCACGTCACAAGAATATACGCCGCCGCGGACAACGACGCCTACTTCCCGCCACTTGACACCCTCCCGGACTGGATACTTTCAGCCCCCGGCGAGGAGTCAGAGTCCAATGGGCTCAGGTACGCGTTCCAAACGTGGGAAAGAGTATAAAATAGCCTGTAAACGCCCCAAATTTGCAGACCGTCAAAAATCCCCAAATCAAATATTTTTCCGGCGACATGCGCGTCGGAAAAATCACCTTATGTCGCGCAAGTGTGCCGCCTATGGCGGCGCGCGCATAATTGGGGTCCCCGACGGGCAAAAGCCCGTTGGGGAGAGGACGAGCCGAGCCCGCGCCTGAGCCCTGCCGTCGGGGGACCCCGACAGGCGAAAGCCTGTTGGGGAGAGGACGAGCGGCGTCAACGCCTGAGGGCGACCAACGGGAGCCCGAGGTTAAGTGGCGCCAGCGAGGACGAGGGGGCGAGGTTAAGCGGCTCGAGCGAGGACGACGGCAGGAAAAAAGTCCTGAATTCCGCAGAATTCAGGACTTTTTTCTGAACGTTCCCATTTATTTATTCAAAAAGGGCAAAGCCCTTTTTGAATAAATAACCCTGTAGAGCGGGGGGCGGGCCCATTTATAACCTGCACGATATATGCAGGTGGGTTGCTCCCTGACGTCTTTATCGCTTCCAACTTCCAACCGCAGACGGCAGCCGGGAGGCCTGCGAACCAAAGCCAGAGGGTGGCATCCCTTATTAGAGATGTGGGTTTAAACAGACCCGCCCCTCGCTCCACAGAGTGAGATGTATTTATCGGGTGAGACGGAGAAGGTCACTCCCCGTCGTCCTCGTCGGAGAAAAGCTCCTCCATGAAGATGTCATAGGCGCGGTCGACCTCCTCGTCGGTGGGGACCACAAGGTAATCCTCGCCGTCCTCGCCGCGCTCGGTCTTTAAAATTACCATGCCCAGATCCTCGTCGCCCTTGCCGTCGTTCACCGGCAGGAAGGAGAGATAATATACGCCGTCCATCTCGATGGTGTCAAGGTGCTCCAGCTCGTAGGTGTTGCCCTCGTCGTCGGTGATGGAGACGATGTTTCCGCTGTATTCCTCGCTCATTTTGCTATCCCCTTTACGTCACCTATTATAGACTATGCGGAGGCATAAATCAAGGGGAAATTACGGTTATGCCGAAATTCGGCTCAATCTCCGAAATCCTCCAAAAGCGCCAGGGCGTCCTCATAGGTTTCGGCGGTGATGCCGTTTTCGATGAGCTCACGGTCCACGCGGCGAAGCCCGGACACGTCCACGTCCGCAGTGTAAATGAGCTCGTCCCCGCGGTAAAGACCGATGCGCCCGCCGCAGCTGGCGAGGGTGTAGCCCATATCGGCGGGATCGGGAGATACGTTTTTCGAGGCGGCGGCCTTTTCGCCGTATTGAGCCGCCGCGGCGACAGACGCCACGCCGCCCACCGTGGCAAGGGACAGGGCGAGAAGAAGGATCCAAAGACGGTATTTCATGATATACACTCCTTTTTTGGTGACGTGTGCCGGCTACTGTAATCGGTTTTCGTCATCTTATAGTATCGCCGCGTTTGCGCTGTTGTATACCTTAGCGCGCGGCGGCGGAGAACGGGGAAGAATTTATTAAAAATTCAAAGAAATGCTACAAATCCCCATGAGTTTGTGTTACAATATTCGGGTATAGCTTTATTGTTGCGCGGCGATTTTTCGCGGGGCGGGTTTCCATATTCGCGAGGTGATATTTTGGACTACAAGACGAAAAGGGCAATCAAAAGGACGGCGAAGGCGGGGTTCGGTACTGCCGCCGCCGTCATTTCCGGCGCTTTGCGGGTCATCGGGGTGCTGCTGCTCATACTCATCACCACCATGGCCATATTTGCCTGCATTTTTGTGATATATATAAAGACGAACCTGGCGTCCGAGGACCTGGGCGTTTCCCTGGAGGAGTATCAGCTCAACGAGACGAGCGTCATATATTACTACGACAAGAACACGGACCGGTGGGTGGAGTCCGCCTCCATAGTCAGCGAGGAGGGCTTCATGTACTGGGTGCCGTACTCCAAGATACCCAAGGACATGGAGCACGCCCTTGTCGCCGTGGAGGACAGGCGCTTTTACAAGCACCACGGGGTGGACTGGGCGCGCACAGCCAAGGCGTTCATCTACATGTTCCTGGGCGACAGCACCTTCGGCGGCTCAACGCTCACCCAGCAGCTGCGGAAAAACGTCACCGGCAACAACGAGGCGACGGTGCAGCGCAAGCTAACGGAGATATTCGCGGCACTTGACATGGAGAAGAAGTACGACAAGTGGCAGATAATCGAGTGGTATCTGAACTGGGTGAACTTCGGGCACGGGGAGTCAAAGGGTATCGGCGACGCCGCCAGGTACTACTTTGACAAGGACGTGGAGAACCTGTCCCTCGCGGAGATATGCTCCATCATCGGGATAACCAACAACCCGTCCATGTACAACCCATACTACCACCCGGAGGCCAACAAGCGCCGCCAGGAGACTATACTTTACCTGATGTACGACCAGGGCTACATCGACAGGCAGACCTACGAGGAGGCAAAGGCGGAGGAGCTCCACTTTGTCTACGCCTCCACAGGCGGAAACTCCAATCAGATATACTCCTGGTTCGATGAGACTGTCCGCGAGGACGTGGCGGAGTTTTTGGCTGAGCAGAGGGGAATAACCGTCAAGGCGGCAAAGGGGATCCTTGCCACGGGCGGGTTCAAGATATATTCCACCATGGACCCGGACATTCAGGCGGCGGTGGACAAGGTATACGGGAGCACGGATTTCATAAACAGCCTGAAGGCCTCCGGCTCAAGCCAGCAGTTCCAGTCCGCCATAGTGGTGACGGATCCCTACACCGGCAACATCGTCGCCCTGGCGGGAGCGGTGGGGGAGAAGACCGGGAACCTCCTTTTGAATATGGCGACCACCTCCCGCCGTCCGCCCGGCTCCTCCTTCAAGCCCATCTCGGTTTACGCCCCCGCTATGGACCTGGGGCTTATAACGCCGGACACGCTCTATGACGACGACGCCACGGAGCTCAGCGGGAAGCCGGGGTGGATGCCCAACAACGACGACAACCGGACACACGGCATAGTGAGCATACGCCTTGCGATCCACCAGTCCTTCAACCGCATTTCCGCTCAGGTGTTGGACGATCTGACGCCGGAAAACTCCTACGACTTCCTGACGCAGAAGCTCAGGATGAACCTGGAGCCCTCCGACGAGGATTACGCGCCGCTGTGCCTGGGGCAGCTGACATACGGCATAACCGTCAGGGAGATGGCGCAGGCCTTCGGGATATTCCCCAACGAGGGTCAGTTCATCGAGACGCGCACATTTACCGAGATCTATGACTCCGACTGGAACCTGCTCTATGAAAACGAGCCTGAGTCGGAGAACGTGATAACCCCGGTCACCGCCTATTGGATGACCGATATGCTCCAGGGCGCTGTCCAGCGGCGCATGGAGGTACAGGGCAAGTCCAAGAGCGGCACGGGCTATGAGGCGAGTTTGGGCTCCATGCCCACCGCCGGCAAGACGGGCACCTCCGGCAAAAGAATGGACAGGTGGTTCGTGGGCTTCACGCCCTACTACGTCGCCGCTGTCTGGACCGGCTACCCCTATCCCGCGTCCATATCCGTCAGCGGGAACCCGGCGTCGAAGATCTTCAAGGAGATCATGACGGACATCCATGAGGACCTGCCCGTGAAGGAGTTCAATAAGCCCTCCAACACGTATCAGCCGCCTGTACAGGGTGTGGAGACAGTGGAGTATTACGTCCACGGAATGGCCCACAACGGGTTTGGCGGCACGCAGCTCATCTACAACGAGTCCGGCGGCGTTGGCATAGTGGGCAAGGAGATCACCGTCACGGCGCCGGAGATTGAGGGCTATGACCTTGTGAGCGAGCCCGAGGCGACCATGACCCTCTCCATAGAGCCCCAGGACAACGTGGTTGTTTTCAACTACGTCCCCAGCACCCCGGTGATACCGGACGACCCGGAGCCGCCCGTTGACGACCCCGACGACCCCGACAATCCCGGCGGCGAGGACCCCGGCAACACCGTGGACCCGGGCGGGACAGAGACCCCCGGCGGGACCGAAAACCCCGAAGAAACGGAGCCGCCGGACGACAATCCGGACAATCCGGACACCCCCGCCCCCGAAAATCCGCCCCCGGAAACAGACCAGCCAATAATATAAACCAAATCCCCTCCAATTTTAGGAGGGGGTTTTCTTTTCCAAAAACGTTTAGCTTTTTCCAATCCAAAATCAAACATTTTTCCGACGACATGCGCGTCGGAAAAATCACCTCTTGTCGCGCAAGTGTGCCGCCTCCGGCGGCGCGCGCAGCGCGACAGCAGGAAAGCCCCTTTGAAAGGTCCGCAGACCTTTCAAAGGGGCTTTCCGCACGTTTCCAATTGGCATTGGAAGGTCGCGGAGCGACCTTCCAAGCCAGTTTTTATTCGTTTATAGCGGTGACAACGCCGGAGCCGACGGTACGACCGCCCTCGCGGATAGCGAAGCGAAGGCCGGGCTCGATGGCGATGGGGGTGATGAGCTCAACGTTCATCTCCACATTGTCGCCGGGCATGCACATCTCAACGCCCTCGGGCAGGGAGATGACGCCGGTGACGTCGGTGGTACGGAAGTAGAACTGGGGCCTGTAGTTATTGAAGAAGGGGGTATGACGGCCGCCCTCTTCCTTGGACAGGACGTAGACCTGGCCGTGGAACTTGGTGTGGGGGTGAATGGAGCCGGGCTTGGCAAGGACCTGACCGCGCTCCACCTCGTTCTTGGCGATGCCGCGAAGGAGGGTGCCGATGTTGTCGCCGGCCTCTGCGTAGTCAAGGAGCTTGCGGAACATCTCGATACCGGTGACGACGGTCTCACGGGGCTCGTCCATAAGTCCGACGATCTGGACCTTCTCGTTCATCTTCACAGTGCCGCGCTCAACTCTGCCGGTGGCGACGGTGCCGCGTCCGGTGATGGTGAACACGTCCTCAACAGGCATGAGGAAGGGCTTGTCGGCGGCGCGGTCGGGGGTCTTGATATAGTTGTCAACAGCGTCCATCAGCTCCCAGATGCACTCATACTCGGGGGCGTGAGGATCGGTGGAGTTGGACTCCAGGACCTTGAGGGCGGAACCCTTGATGATGGGGGTGTCGTCGCCGGGGAACTCGTACTTGTCGAGAAGCTCGCGGACCTCCATCTCCACCAGCTCAAGGAGCTCGGGGTCGTCGACCTGGTCGCACTTGTTCAGGAAGACCACGACATAGGGGACGTTGACCTGACGGGCAAGCAGAAGGTGCTCACGGGTCTGGGCCATGGGGCCGTCGGAGGCGGCGATGACCAGGATAGCGCCATCCATCTGGGCGGCGCCGGTGATCATGTTCTTGATATAGTCGGCGTGGCCCGGGCAGTCGACGTGGGCATAGTGGCGGGCGGCGGTCTGATACTCAACGTGCGCGGTGTTGATCGTGATGCCGCGGGCGCGCTCCTCGGGGGCCTTGTCGATCTGATCGTAGGCGGTGTAGGTGGCGGCGCTGGCGTCTGCCATGTTCAGGACCTTGGTGATAGCCGCGGTAAGAGTGGTCTTGCCGTGGTCGATGTGACCGATGGTGCCGATGTTTACATGGGGCTTGGTACGCTCAAATTTTGCTTTAGCCATTGGTAGTTATCCTCCTTAATAAATTTAGAAAAAGGCTTCGGATTTTTCTGAGTGTATTCTAATACAAATCAGGGGATTTTGCAACTGTTTTGTGGGACCGGAGAAATTATTTTCCGCCGTGCCCCTTGATTATCTCCTCCCGGAGGTTCTTGGGCAGCTCGATGAAGTGGCTGGGCTCCATGGAATAGTTGGCGCGTCCCTGGGTCTTGGAGCGCAGGTCGGTGGAATAACCGAACATGGTGGAGAGCGGCACGTCGCAGGTGACCTGGACGGTCCCGTTGCGTATATCCGTCCCCGTCACGCTTCCGCGCCGGGAGCTGATGTCGCCGATGATGTCGCCCATATACTCGTCGGGTCCGATGACGGTGACCTTCATGATGGGCTCCAGA
Source organism: uncultured Oscillospiraceae bacterium (assembly GCA_947627285.1). Lineage (GTDB taxonomy): Bacteria > Bacillota > Clostridia > Oscillospirales > Oscillospiraceae > RUG626. The sequence goes on along the minus strand of CANQVL010000008.1, from coordinate 37,981 downwards.
ATGGTGGGATTCGCCTTTGCCATAGCCTCTTTGAAGGCCATGGAGCCGGCGATCTTGAACGCCATCTCGGAGGAGTCGACCTCGTGGAAGGAGCCGTCGTAGAGGTGGACCTTCACGTCCACCACGGGGAAGCCGGCGAGCACGCCCGCCTGCATCGCGCCCTGGATACCGGCGTCAACCGAGGGGATGTACTCCTTGGGAATGGCGCCGCCGGTGATCTCGTTGATGAACTCATAGCCCTTGCCGGACTCGTTGGGCTCGACGCGGATCTTCACGTGTCCGTACTGCCCCTTGCCGCCGGACTGACGGGCGTACTTGCAGTCCACGTCAGCGGTGCCGGTGATAGTCTCCTTGTAGGAGACCTGGGGACGGCCCACGTTCGCCTCTACCTTGAACTCCCTGAGGAGCCGGTCAACGATGATCTCCAGGTGCAGCTCGCCCATTCCGGCGATGATGGTCTGACCCGTCTCCTCGTCGGTGTAGGTCTTGAAGGTGGGGTCCTCCTCGGCGAGCTTCTGGAGGGCTATCGCCATTTTCTCCTGTCCGGCCTTGGTGCGGGGCTCGATAGCCACGCGTATGACGGGCTCGGGGAACTCCATGGACTCCAGAACTATCTGGTGGTCGGCGTCACAGAGAGTGTCGCCGGTGGTGGTGTTTTTGAGGCCCACCGCAGCGGCGATGTCGCCGGTGTAGACCTTGTCGATGTCCTCCCGGTGGTTGGCGTGCATCTGGAGTATGCGCCCCAGACGCTCGCGCTGGCGCTTCACGGGGTTTATCACCGTGGCTCCCGCCTCCGCCGTGCCGGAATAGACGCGGAAGAAGCTGAGACGCCCCACGTATGGGTCGGTCATGATCTTGAACGCCAAAGCCGAGAAGGGGGCGCTGTCGTCCGCGGGACGCTCCTCCTCCTCGCCGGTCACGGGGTTGGTGCCCTTGATCGGGGGGATGTCCAGGGGGGAGGGCATATAGTCCACTATGGCGTCAATGAGCTTTTGGACGCCCTTGTTGCGGTAGGATGTGCCGCACACCACGGGCACCAGCTCGTTGGCAATGGTCGCCTTGCGGATGGCGGCCTTGATGGACTCGGAGCTTACCTCCTCGCCCTCAAGATACTTCTCCATGATCTCGTCGTCAAAGTCGGAGACCGCCTCCAGGAGCTTCATTCTGTACTCCTCGGCAAGCTCGCGCATATCCTCTGGGATGGGCTCCACGCGCATATCCTGACCAAGCTCGTCGTAGTAGACGTCGGCGTTCATCTCGATGAGGTCGACGATGCCGCGGAAGTCCGCCTCCCTGCCTATGGGCAGCTGGATGGGGACGGCGTTGGCCTTGAGCCGGTCATGGACCATGTTGATGACGTTGAAGAAATCAGCGCCCATGATGTCCATCTTGTTGACGTAGATCATGCGGGGGACGTGGTAGTTGTCGGCCTGGCGCCATACTGTCTCGGATTGGGGCTCCACGCCGCCCTTGGCGCACATCACCGTGACTGAGCCGTCCAGGACGCGCAGGGAACGCTCCACCTCAACGGTGAAGTCCACGTGGCCCGGGGTGTCGATGATGTTGATACGTGTGCCCTTCCAGAAGCAGGTGGTGGCGGCGGAGGTGATGGTGATGCCGCGCTCCTGCTCCTGGACCATCCAGTCCATGGTGGCGGCGCCCTCGTGGACCTCGCCCAGCTTGTGGGTGCGCCCGGTGTAGAAGAGGATGCGCTCCGTGGTGGTGGTCTTTCCGGCGTCAATGTGGGCCATGATGCCGATGTTTCTTGTTCTCTCTAAGGAATATTGTCTGGGCATAAAATGATCTTTCTCCTGATGCGCCCGGAACTCCGTCGGTCCCGGACCATACTCAAAATGGGTCTCGCTGGCAGCTTACCAACGGAAGTGCGCGAACGCCTTGTTGGATTCTGCCATGCGGTGGGTCTCCTCGCGCTTCTTCACAGAGGAGCCGGTGTTGTTGGCGGCGTCCATGATCTCGCCTGCCAGCTTTTCCTTCATGGTCTTCTCGCCGCGGGCGCGGGTGTAGGTGGTGAGCCAACGAAGACCCAAGGTCTGGCGGCGTGCGGGACGGACCTCGATAGGCACCTGATAGGTGGCGCCGCCCACGCGGCGGGCCTTTACCTCGAGGCTGGGCATGATGTTTTCAAGGGCGGCCTGGAACACCTCAAGGGGCTCCTTGCCGGTCTTTTCCTTGACGATGTCAAAGGCACCGTAGACCACCTTCTGGGCCACGCCCTTCTTGCCGTCAAGCATGATGGAGTTTACAAGCTTCGTGACGAGCACGGAGTTGTAAACAGGATCGGGCAAAATTTCTCTTTTGGGAACATTACCTCTTCTGGGCACTTTGCTTCCCTCCTTCTTAACAGAATAAAGAATTCACAGGTACTCACGGCAATCAATGCCGTGTTCGCGCCCCGAGGTGTCCATACATTAAAAATATATAAACAACAACGAGGACGCTGTTGGGGAATGGGCTTACTTCTTCTTTCCGGCCTTGGGCCTCTTGGCGCCGTACTTGGAGCGGGCCTGCATACGACCGTTGACGCCCTGGGTGTCCAGAGTGCCGCGGATGATGTGGTAACGCACACCGGGCAGGTCCTTGACACGGCCGCCGCGGATCATGACCACGGAGTGCTCCTGAAGATTGTGACCCACGCCGGGAATGTAGGCGGTGACCTCAAAGCCGTTGGTGAGGCGCACACGGGCGATCTTACGAAGGGCGGAGTTGGGCTTCTTCGGGGTCATTGTCCTGACCACGGTGCAGACGCCGCGCTTCTGGGGGGAGCTTAAATCAGTGGCACGATTCTTCAGGGTGTTGAGCCCCTTCTGGAGAGCCGGGGAGGTGGACTTGTAGACGCTGGTCTGACGTCCCTTCCTGACGAGCTGATTTATTGTCGGCATTGTTTTCCTCCTTTCTTCAATGATGGAAAAATATTCGCATGGGCTTATTTTACCCGCGAAAGGGCGCAAAAACCCCACGCAAGCAGATATTTTAACATGATTATCCTTGAAAGTCAACACTTTTTTGAACCTCGGGCGGCAAAATACGTGGGTATTTAAAACAAAATTTTTAAAAAATAAAAAGGTTTTTCGGTCTTTACGGCGTATAAAGATAATACGGCGGAAGGAGGGGTGACAAATGGCGAACATCAGGGAAAAGCGGGAGAAGCTGGAGACGCTCCTTGTATGCGGCGCGGGGGTCCGCGCCAGGGAATCCGCGGGACGGCTGACGCCTGAGCCGGAGGACCGGGTCCGCACCTGCTTCCAACGGGACATTGACAGGATAACCCACTCAAAGGCGTTCCGGCGCTTAAAGCAGAAGACACAGGTCTTCCTTGAGCCGGAGGGCGACCACTACCGCACCCGCCTCACCCACACTCTGGAGGTCACGCGCATTGCCCGCACCATCGCCAGGGCGCTGTCCCTCAACGAGGACTTGACCGAGGCCATCGGTCTGGGGCATGACCTGGGGCACACCCCCTTCGGACACGCCGGTGAGCGGGCGCTCAATGAGCTCCTCTCCGACGACGGCGGCTTTCGGCACTACGAGCAGAGCCTGAGGGTGGTGGATATTATCGAGAAGGAGGGGCGCGGACTCAACCTCACATACGAGGTCCGGGAGGGCATACTGCGCCACACCTGCGACCCGTTATCCGCCACGCTGGAGGGGCAGGTGGTGAGGCTGGCGGACAAGATAGCCTACATAAACCACGACGTTGACGACGCCATCCGCTCCGGGACCCTTCGGGGCGAGGAGATACCCGAGAGCGTCAGCCGCGTCCTGGGGCGCAGGTACAGCGCCAGGATAAACACCATCGTTGAGGACGTGATAAACGAGGGGACAAGCTCGGGGACCGTACATATGAGCGGACCCGTGGCGGAGGCGGTGGAGGAGTTTTCCCGTTTCCTCTATGAGCGTGTGTACCTGAACCCCATGGTAAAGGGCGAGGAGAGGAAGGTTTTGGGGCTCCTTTCAGGCATTTTTGATTATTTCGTTGCAAATCCGGCAAAAATGTCGGCAGAGTACCTGGAAATAGCCGAACGCGACGGTGTGCGCCGCGCGGCGGCGGACTATGTGTCGGGTATGACCGACCCATACGCCATAGAGATATACAATTCGATTTTCGTGCCGATGGCGTGGACGGTGAAATGAACTGGCTTGAAAGGGCTGCGCCCTTTCAATGCCAAGGGGAACGTGCGGAAAATTTCTCTGAATTTTGCGAAATTCAGAGAAAATTTTCCTGCTGTCGCCCTGCGCACGCTCGTCGTCGCTGAAGCCGCTTAACCTCGCCCCGCCGCAAGCGGCAGGGCTCAGGCGCAGGCTTCGCTCCTCCTCTCCCCACGCAATCATGATTGCGTGGGGACCCCATGAGGGGGCGCACACTTGGGCGACAAAAGGAAATTTTTCCGACGTACATGCCGCCGGAAAAATGATTTAAAAAGGGGGTGGAGAGAGTGGCAATTCCGGACAGGTTTATTGAGGAGCTGCTGGCGAGGTCGGACATTGTGGACGTGGTGTCGGAGTATGTGCAGCTGACGAAGCGCAGCGGCTCCAACAGGTTCGGCCTGTGTCCGTTCCACTCGGAAAAGACGCCCTCCTTCTCCGTGTCGCCGGACAAGCAGATATACCACTGCTTCGGCTGCGGCAAGGGCGGCAACGTCATCGGCTTCATAATGGAGGCAGAGAACCTGAGCTTTCCCGAGGCGGTGGAGTTTCTCGCCCGCAGGGCGCACATGGAGGTCCCCGAGGACGGTACGGACAGGGAGCTGCGGGGAAGGCGGGAGAGGCTCTTTGAGCTGAACCGTCAGGCGGCGAGGTGGTTCTACGACAACCTCTCAAAGCCGGAGGGGGCGGGCTCGGTGGAGTATATACGCAAGCGCAGGCTCACGAAAAAAACGGTGACAGCCTTTGGGCTGGGCGCCGCACCAAACGACTGGTATTCGCTGGTCAACGAAATGCGAAAGCGCGGCTTTTCCGATACGGAGCTTCTGGACGCCGGACTTGCGAAGAAGGGGAAAAACGGCGGCGTGTACGACATCTTCCGGAACAGGCTGATGTTCCCGGTCATCGACGTGCGGGGGAACGTGATAGGCTTCTCCGGCAGGATACTTGACGACGGGGAGCCCAAGTACCTGAACAACCCGGATACGCCGGTGTTCTCCAAGAGCCGGAACCTCTTTGCCATGAACCTGGCGAAAAGGTCCAAGAGGGATATGTTCATCCTGGCGGAGGGGAATGTGGACGTGGTCATGCTCCACCAGGCGGGCTTTGACTGCGCCGTGGCGTCCCTGGGCACGTCGCTGACGGCGGAGCAGGCGAGGCTCATGAAGAACTACAAGGAGAAGGTGGTCATAGCCTACGACTCCGACTCCGCCGGCGTAAAGGCGGCGCAGAGGGCGATAGGACTGCTGGAGCCCGCGGGACTGTCGGTGAGGGTGCTGAAAATGGAGGGGGCAAAGGACCCGGACGAGTTTATAAAGTTCAAGGGGCCCGACGCCTTCCAGGTGCTTCTGGACAGCAGCGCCAACCATGTGGAGTATAGAATACTGGCGGCGAAATCAAAATACGATATGAATACGGACGACGGGCGGCTGGGCTTTCTGCGGGACGCCACGCAGATCCTGGCGGAGAACAAAAGCCCCGTTGAGCGGGAGCTGTACGCCGGCAGGGTGGCGCAGATGATCGGGGTGTCCTCCGACGCGGTGAAGGCGGAGATAAGGAAGGCCGCGAAGAACAAAGCCTTGGCGGAAAAGCGCCGCGAGGAGCGGCAGGTGACGCGCCCGGAGGTGACGGCACAGCCGGTGGAACGGGGCAGCAGGTACGACAACGTGCCCTCGGCTATGGCGGAGGAGGGGGTCATAAGGATACTTATGGCGGACCCGGAGCTTGTGAGGTACACCGAAGAGCTTGAGAGCGCGGACTTCACCGCCCCGTTCCTGGGCAGGATATACGACAGCATCCGCGCCCGCGCCGCCGAGCGCCGGGAGGTCGCTCCGGCGGTGATAGCGGCGTCTTTGGAGCCGGGAGAGGCGGCGCAGTTGACAACGATACTTCAAAAGCCCCAGGAGATGTCCAACGCCGCGGAAGCGCTGAGAGATTACATAAAAAAGATAAAAACCGAGGCCATGCGCCAAAGTCCCGACAGGGACCTGGCGGCTTATGCCCGGCAGAAGAATAAAGGTTATGGAGGATAAAGATATGGAAGAAAAGAAGAAGATCACCGCCGCCGGGGACACGGAGTCCGAAGTGACGGAGGACGCCGCCAATACCGGGGCGCCGGCGGAGAACGCCGCCGAGCCCACGCCGGAGCAGCTCATACACGACAAGCTGGAGGCCCTCATAAAGGAGGGACAGCGCAAGGGACAGCTGTCCGCCAAGGAGCTCACGGTCCTTGACACAATGAACCTGGACCCGGAGCAGATAGATAAGTTCTATGAGCGCCTGGAGCGGCTCGGCGTGGAGACCACCGAGGAAGAGGCGCTGGAGATGTTCGAGGACATCGACGCCTCCATCGAGGAGCTTGAGAACATCGACGAGATCACCAGGGAGGAGCTGGAGAGCACCGACGCCCTGTCGGACACCTTTGCCATCGACGACCCGGTGAGGATGTACCTCAAGGAGATAGGCAAGGTGCCCCTTCTCACGCCGGAGGAGGAGGTGGAGCTCGCCCAGCGCATGGCGGAGGGCGACGCGGAGGCGAAAAACCGCATGGCAAACGCCAACCTGAGGCTCGTGGTGTCCATCGCCAAGCGCTATGTGGGCCGCGGTATGCTCTTTTTGGACCTTATCCAGGAGGGCAACCTGGGGCTTATCAAGGCGGTGGAGAAGTTCAACTACCAGAAGGGCTACAAATTCTCCACCTACGCCACCTGGTGGATCCGTCAGGCGATAACCCGCGCCATCGCGGACCAGGCCCGCACCATACGCATACCCGTCCATATGGTGGAGACCATAAACAAGGTCATACGCGTGAGCCGCCAGCTCCTTCAGGAGCTCGGGCACGACCCAAGCCCCGAGGAGATAGCCGAGGAGATGGAAATGCCCGTGGAGAAGGTCAGGGACATCCTGAAGATAGCCCAGGAGCCGGTGTCCATCGAGACCCCCATCGGCGAGGAGGAGGACTCCCGCCTCGGGGACTTTATACCCGACGAGGACGTTTCGGAGCCGGCTGAGGCGGCGAGCTTCACCCTTTTGAAGGAGCAGCTCATGGAGGTGCTGGACACCCTGACGCCCAGGGAGAAGAAGGTCCTGGAGCTGCGCTTCGGCATAATAGACGGCCGCACCCGCACCCTTGAGGAGGTGGGCAGGGAGTTCAACGTGACACGCGAGCGCATCCGCCAGATCGAGGCGAAGGCGCTCCGCAAGCTCCGCCACCCCTCCAGGTCCAAGAAGCTCAAGGACTTCCTCAACTGAAAAATAATCAAAAGGGGCTGTAATATATTGCCGGAGGCGCGCATATGAATCACTAAGAGGTGAGCATATGCAGTGCAGGATAGGGGACCTACGCTACAAGGAGGTCATAAACGTCAACACAGGGCTCAGGCTGGGCTATGTGGGGGACGCGGTATTTGACACAAGGGCCGGAAGAATGATCGCGCTGGTGGTCCCGGGGGCGTATAAGGTGATGGGGCTCTTCGGAAAGGCGGAGGACTACATCATTCCCTGGGACGCCATAAGGCGCATAGGCGACGACATAATCCTTGTGGAGGACGACCACACCGAGACGCGGGAAAAGCGCCCGCGTCCAAAAAGCCAGTTCTCCGCAAAGGATAACGCACAACAGAAATACGGAGAATACTATGGCGAAGAAAGAGAACAATCAAAGGGAAAATAAGCCAAAGATGTCCTGGAAAAAGAAGCTCCTCATCCTCGTCTGCGCGGGCGCCCTGCTCGTGGTGGGGGTGTTGGGCTTTATTTTCGTGTTTGTCTATGACGGCTTCGGACTGGAGAGCTGGGCACTTGGCTGGAGCGGCGCTCTGCCGGAGGATATGTCGCTATGGGGCGCGTCCAGCGATGGGTATTACGCTGAGGGGCGCAACGACTACCTTTATGCCCGCGTCACCAGGGAGCGCAGCACATATATTGACGTGGACGAATACATCGCGGGATACCACGACCTGTATATAAGAAACTCCGACTGGCTCAGGCAGAACGACGTCACCGTACTGCGGGATGAGACGCGCGGCAGGGTGAGCGTATACTCGATACAGGTTGGAGCGATGCCGGATTGGAATGACGACGTGTACACGTACGTCATTCTCAGGACGAACACCAGGTATTTTGTCCGGGCGCTTTTCAAGTACCGGAGCGACAGGAACGCCGAGGAGGCGGTGAAGGTGATAGACGAATTTGCCGACACCGTGAAGATGACCGTAAGCTTCCCCGAAAAGCGGGAGGGGTATGATGACATCTCCCCTGAGATTTCCTACAGCTGGTCCGACGAGACGCTGGAGACCTACGAAAGGCTGGCGAATACTCAGCGGGCGTATTTCGGCGCCTTCAGCGCGGACCTTGGGGAGCTGGAGGACAAGCTGGGGAGGCAGCTCCCCATGGCTATGACGTACTTCCACATCGAGGAGCCTCTGCCGCTGGAGAAGCTTCAAAGCTGGTACGAGGAGGGCAAGCTCACGGAGCTGACGCTTCAGCTCACCGCCACCAACAATCTGGAGCTTGCCAACGCCCCGTCGCCGCTCATTGAGGTCATCTCCGGGCAGTATGATGGGAAGCTGCGTGAGATCGCCGAGGACCTGAAAGCCTTCGGGCACCCGGTGCTTTTCCGGCTCAACAACGAGATGAACTCCGACTGGACAAGCTATTCCGGCGTTGTAAATCTGGCGGACCCCGAGCTTTTCAGCCAGGCGTGGCGGTATATATACGAGTTTTTTGCGGAAAATGGCGTGGACAACACCATATGGATATTCAACCCCAACGGGCTGGACTTCCCGGCGGCGAGCTGGAACAGCTATCTCTCCTATTACCCCGGCAACAGATATGTGCATATGCTGGGCGTCACGGGCTACAACACCGGCACCTACTACGCCGACGTGACAAAGGAGAAGTGGCAGAGCTTCAAGGAGATCTACGACGGCATAGAGAAAAAATACGGGAAGCACTTTGGCGAATTCCCGTGGATAATCACGGAGTTTGCCAGCTCCTCCATCGGCGGGGACAAGGCCGGGTGGATAGAGGATATGTTTGAAGAGCTCCCAAGCTACGGGAACATAAAGGCGGCTGTCTGGTTCGACTACGCCGACTTTGACCCGGCAAAGCCCGGCACCGTGGCGCGTCCGTACTGGATTGCGGAGACGGAGGAGACCCTTGAGGCGTTTAAAAAGGGTATTGAGGGTATGCCGGAGCGGTTTTACGGGGATTGAGCGAAAAAATGGATGAAAATCAAAAATAATCCTTGCAATTTCAAAGCGCCTTTGCTATAATGCTAAAGCCCCTCATGGGGTATTACGCACACGGAGGGACCGGGCGTCTGTGCCAACGGTTGGCGCTCGGGTGGATAGCCGTGGAGGTAAGAACTAAATTGAAAAGGAGAAAAAACAAATGGCAGTAGTATCAATGAAGCAGCTTCTGGAGGCCGGAGTGCATTTCGGTCACCAGACCCGCAGGTGGAACCCCAAGATGGCCCCCTACATCTACATGGAGCGCAACGGCATCTATATCATCGACCTTGCCAAGACCGTGAAGAAGCTGGAGGAGGCCTACAACTTCGTGCGTGAGCTTTCCGAGAACGGCGGCACCCTTCTCTTCGTGGGCACCAAGAAGCAGGCCCAGGACGCCATGAAGGAGGAGGCCGAGCGCGTGGGTATGTACTATGTCAACGCCCGGTGGCTGGGCGGAATGCTCACCAACTTCAAGACCATGCGCACCCGCGTGGACCGTCTTGCGCAGCTGAAGAAGATGCAGGAGGACGGCACCTTCGACATGCTTCCCAAGAAGGAGGTCATGAAGCACCTGGGCGAGATGGCAAAGCTTGAGAAGTACCTGGGCGGCGTCAAGGAGATGAACAAGCTCCCCTCCGCTCTCTTCATCGTCGATCCCCGCAAGGAGCGCAACGCAATTGCCGAGGCCAGAAGGCTGGGTATCCCCGTTGTCGCCATTGTTGACACCAACTGCGACCCCGATGAGGTCGATTACGTCATCCCCGGCAACGACGACGCCATTCGCGCCATTCGCCTCATAGCCGCCACCATGGCAAACGCCGTCCAGGAGGGACGCCAGGGCGAGGACGCCGCCGAGGCGAAGACCGAGGCCGAGGCAGATACCGCGGAAGCCGCTGAGTAATTAGAGGAGGATAAGGAAATGGCAATTACCGCCGCAGATGTAAAGAATCTTCGTGAGATGACCGGCGTCGGCATGATGGACTGCAAGAAGGCCCTTGCCGCCACCGACGGTGATATAGACAAGGCAGTTGAATGGCTGCGCGAGAAGGGCCTTGCCGCCGCCCAGAAGAAGGCGGGACGCATCGCCGCCGAGGGCGTGGCGTATGCCGCCGTCATTGACGGCGTGGGCGTGTGCGTTGAGGTCAACGCCGAGTCCGACTTCGTGGCGAAGAACGACGTGTTCGTGGATTACGTCCACCAGGTAGCCGCCGTCATAGCCCATGACGGCCCTGCCGACCTGGACGCGCTTATGGCGTGCAAGTACCCCGATTCCCAGCTCACCGTCAAGGAGGCCCAGAACGAGAAGGTACTGGTGATCGGCGAGAACATCAACGTCCGCCGCTTCGCCCGCTTTGCCGACGGCGTCTCCGTCCCCTACGTCCACATGGGCGGCAAGATTGGCGTCATAGTCAATTTGAAGACCGACCTGCCCGCCGAGAAGGTGGAGACCGTGGGCAAGGACGTGGCGATGCAGATCGCCGCCCTCAACCCCCGCTTCTGGGACAAGAGTCAGGTGGGACAGGACACCTTGGACGAGGAGAAGAAGATACTGATGGCTCAGATGGCAAACGACCCCGCCATGGCGAACAAGCCCGAGCAGGTCCGCGAGCGCATAGTCATGGGCAAGATGGGCAAGTTCTACGCCGAGAACTGCCTCCTCCAGCAGGAGTTCGTCAAGGACAACACCCTCACCGTGGAGAAGTATATCGCCTCCGCCGCCAAGTCCCTGGGCGGAAGCGTGACCTTTGCCGACGCCGTCCGCTTTGAGAAGGGCGAGGGCATCGAGAAGCGCCAGGACGACCTGGCAGCCGAGGTCGCCAAGCTGGTAAAATAAAATCCGTTCGACATCACACCCCCGAGCGTTCGCTCGGGGGTGTTTTTTGGGAATCAAAGATATAGCGGTTTCACCATATGATTTGACGCCATATACATTTTTAAACAAAGCTCTTGAATTTTCGCGGCGCTTGTGGTAGTATGCGTGTGAAACAAAAAATACGCTCCCGCCAGACAACGGGAACGCTCCCTCCCAGATTTTTCCTGGGGGGGGTACTATTTTCTAAGGAGGAAAGACCCATGAAAAAAGTAATTTGGAAGCGGGTCCTTGTGACCCTTCTGGCGGCGTGTATGGTGACTGTTCTGATCCCCAATGCCCTTCCGGGCGCCCGGGCAGCTGAGGAGGAGCATACACACCCTGACGACAACGGCACTGAGTGGATCCCCCTGTCGTTGGAGAAGAACGGCGAGGGCGAAAAAGATGTGCTCAAGGCCGGGGAGAATTTAATAAACGACAACATGCTCCCCGAAGGGAACTATTACCTTGCTGAGGATATGGCTCTGTCAAGCGCCACTACGGAGGGGGGCTATGCAGTGTACATCGCCGGCAAGTCCGTTCTGTGTCTGAACGGGTACACCCTGAACGGCAAGGTTTACGCCGACGACGGGTGCGAACTGACTATCACCGATTGCGGGGAGGGCGGGACCATCACCCGCAACAGCTCCTCCTCCGTCTATATAAACAGGGGCGGCTCCCTCCGGCTGGTCAGCGGGACAATCTCCAGCGGCGAGGGAAGCGGCGGTAACGACCAGAATGTGTACGTTTCTGCCACCGGAAAATTTGAGATGCTTGGCGGAACGGTGGACGCTCCGAAGCAGAACGGTGTGGCTGGAAGCGGTACAATGGAGATCTCCGGAGGAACTATCTCCTCAGGCTATGACGCGATCCAAACGAGCGGGAGCGGTAAGTTTACCCTCTCCGGTTCCCCTGTCATTACCGGCGGTGATAGGAATGATACCGCTAGTATCTTCCTGGGCGCGGGCAAACTCATCACCCTGGAGGGCTTTACCGGCGCGCCGAACGGTCAGCCCTACACTGTGCGCACCCCCGATACCTCGGTACACCAATTCGCCGCGGGAGCGGTCAGCACTGACGTTGGCTCCTTTGTGCCCAAGACCGCGGGTCTCATGACGGAGTACCGGGAGGACGGTCAACTCTGGTTCACGCAGCACCGGCACCAATGGGATGAGGGCTGGACCTATGACGAGACGCAGCACTGGCACGACTGTCTGGGCGCCGGCGCCTGCGATGAAGACAAATATGAAGCGGCGGCGCACGCCGCCGACCCGGATGATTGGCAGGTTGATGAAGAAACCGATCAGCATTACAAAAAGTGCTCGGTCTGCGGCGCGGAGTTCAGCCGCAGCGACCACGACTGGAAAAAGGGCGAGGTCGTAGATGGGACGCGCGTTGACACCTGCGAGACGTGTAAGGTCACCCGCACGGTGAATGTCTACAGTGTTTCCGGCAAGGTCACAAATGAGAAGGATGAAGTTCCTGTCAGCAACGCGAGCGTGGAGCTCAAGAAGGGCAGAAGCAAAGTGGGTGTGACCGTCACCACTGATGAAAACGGCGCGTATTCCTTCTCCAACGTGGAGCCCGGCGTCTACAACGTGGTGGTCACCGCCGGTGAAAAGACCGTGACCTCCATGGTGACCGTCTCCGATTCCGATTTGCCGGATCAGGATCTGGTGATACCCCAGAGCGGCGTAAACTCCAAGCTCGATTTGTTCATAGGTAAAGGCGGTACTGAATCTTTGACCGATCCCATACCCGGTGTGGTAGTGGGCGGACTGCAGGAGGAGGCTGTTGCGCAGGCGGAGAGCGATGCCTCTACCGTCACGTTATCCATGACCGCCAAGTATTACGGTCATTCTGCCACAATTGAACTCGCTGGTATCGATAAAATCAGCAGCGCTGTCCTGGAAGCTTTCAGAGGCGACGAGATAAATGAGGTGAAATTCCAACTTTACGACTTCAAAGTACAAAAAATGGACAAAAGCGGCGGTTTCACCGATATTCCCGTAACAGAAGGCATCCTTACCATCGTCATACCCTACTCCCTGGGCGGCAGGACCAACGTGACCGTCTACCGTCACCATGACGGCGAGGCAAAAGCCCTCGAAAAACTCTGGTCGGAGCCCTCAAAGCCGGAGGAGGGGACCTTCTGGGCAGATACTGAGCACAACCTTATCTATATCTACACTAGCAAATTCTCCGCCTACGCCATCATCTCCACCAACGGCAACAACGTCGCCGAGAAGAACCCTGAACCCGAACCGGAGGCGCCCTTTGTGCCCACCTACTACATGCGGATAGCGGAAAGCAAGAACGGAAGGGTGGTCGCGGGTTCGGCATATACTGTGGCAGGCGGCAGGGTGACACTGACCGTGACGCCCGACGAGGGCTACGTTCTGGATTCCATCACCGTCGCCGACAACGCCGGCAAGGAGGTTGAGTACAGGGACAACGGCGACGGGACGTACACCTTCACCATGCCCTACGGCGGTGTGAAGGTAACGGCGGCGTTTAAGCTCAAGCCCTGCGACGGCGGCGACGACTGCCCGTCTCACAGCTATACCGATGTGGACATCAGCGAGTGGTATCACGACGGCGTGGATTACGCCGTCAGGAACGGGCTGATGACCGGCAAAGCCGACGGCGTTTTCGACCCCGAGGGCATCACCACACGCGCGGAAATGGCGGGTATCCTCTGGAACCTTGAGGGCCGGCCGGTCGTCAACTATCTGATGACCTTCACCGACGTCGCCGAGGGCGAGTGGTACACCGAGGCGATCCGCTGGGCGGCAAGTGAGAGGATCGTATCCGGCTCCGACGGCGCCTTCAAGCCAAAAGACCCCATTACCCGTGAGCAGATGGCGCTGATCCTCTATCGCTATGCCGAGTACAAGGGCTGTGATCTGACCAAGGCAGCCGATTTTACCGGCTATTCCGACGCCGACGAGGTGAGCGGCTGGGCGGCTGACGCAATGCGGTGGGCTGTCGCGGAGAGCCTCATCGAGGGCACAAGCAGCACCGCCCTCAGTCCCTCCGCCGCCTCCACCCGCGCCCAGGCCGCCACCGTCTCCATGAACTTCTGCGAAAACATTGTGAAATAAGCGCTCAATAAGGGCGGGACTTCGGTCCTGCTGTCGCGCTGCGCGCGCCGCCGGAGGCGGCACACTTGCGCGACAAGAGGTGATTTTTCCGACGTACATGCCGCCGGAAAAATATTTGATATGGGGTCTTACTCTTTTCTGGGGTTTGCCAACAGCTTGAGGGCGAGCCTTCTCAAATAAAGCGGTATTTTTTGCACATTCGGAACTGATAATGTACTCGACAAGGCGATTCGCGTTTGATATAATAAGGAAGAAAATTACGGCGTCACGCCTTTGAGAGAGGGACCTTAAATGAGCGAATATATCATACTTACCGACTCCTCCTGCGACCTTCCCGCGAGCCTGGCTGACGAGCTGGGGGTACAGATCCTGCCGCTGAGGGTGAATCTGGACGGGAGGGAATTCAGAAATTACCCGGACGAGCGGGAAATATCCCACAAGGAGTTTTACGACGCGCTGCGCAGCGGCGGCAACGCCTCCACCTCGGCTGTCAATCCCAGCGAATTTGTGGAGATAATGAAGCCGGTTCTGGAGGAGGGGAAGGACATACTCTATATCGCCTTCGCCTCGGCGCTCTCAAGCACCTGTCAGAATGGCGTAATCGCCGCGGAGGAGCTGGCGGAGAAGTACCCGGAGAGAAAAATATACGTGGTCGACTCAAAGTGCGCCTCCCTGGGGCAGGGGCTTTTGGTCTACCTGGCGGCGAAGAAAAAGCTGGAGGGACTGAGCATCGAGGAGCTTCGCGACTTTACCGCCCGCACCGCCCCCGGCGTCGTCCACTGGTTCACCGTTGACGACCTCTTTTTCCTCAAGCGCGGGGGAAGGGTGTCCGCCGCCACCGCCGCCGTGGGGACACTGCTGAATATCAAGCCCGTGCTCCACGTGGACGACGACGGGTTCCTCATAAATATGTCCAAGGCGCGTGGCAGGAGGGCGGCAATAAAGGCGATTTACGACAAGTGCGCCGCCACGGGGGTGGACGTCGCCCACCAGCACCTCTTCATAAGCCACGGTGACTGCGAGGAGGACGCAAAATACTTGGCGTCCCTTGTGAACGACGGGCTCCACCCGGCGGACATAACGATAAACGCCATAGGCCCCGTGATAGGAGCCCACTCAGGCCCCGGAACACTGGCGCTGTTCTATCTGGGAACAGAGAGATAAAAAGAAAAAATCCGTGAATTTCGCGAAATTCACGGATTTTTTTTGAACTTTTCCTCTTTAAAAAAGGACTCCGCCCTTTTTTGATTATTCTGCCGAGATCATGTAATAGTATACCGGTTGACCGCCGGAGATGAGCTGGATGTCGGCGTCGGGGAAAAGCTCGGCGAGCTTATCCTCGACCTCCTTCGCCGCGTCCTCGGTGACGTCCTCGCCGTAGAAGATGGTGATGACCTCCGGGTCGAAGCCGCGCACGGCGTCGGCGATGCCGGATATGAGCTCGGCAAGGTCGGAAGTGCTGGCGAGAAGCTGGTTTTCCAGAAGCGCCAGGTACTCGCCGGATTTGATGTGACTGCCGTCGAATTCGGAATCCCTGGCGGCGTAAGTAATGAGCGCGGTGTGGACGGTGCCGCAGGCGTCGGTCATGGCGTCGGTGAGCTCGTCTGGCTCCAGTGAGTCGTCAAAGCACACCAGTGCGGAGATTCCCTGGGGGACGGTCTTTGAGGGTATCACCACCACGTTTTTCTCGGTGAGACGGTCGCACTGCTGTGCCGCCATGATTATATTTTTGTTGTTGGGGAGGACAAAGACCGTCTCCGCGGGAACGGATTGAACGGCGCGGAGAATGTCCTCGGTGGAGGGGTTCATGGTCTGCCCGCCGGTGACCAGGGCGTCAACCCCGAGATTTTTGAAGACGGCGTGCATACCTGAGCCGGCGCAGACTGCCACAAGCCCGTATTTTTTCTCGGGCGGAACGTCCACGGGCTCGTCTTTCTGCGCCTCCAGCGCCTCCAGCTCCTTCTCCACAGCCTCCAAATCGTCGGTGGACTGGGCCTTTCTGCCGGCGGCAAGGTCGTCACGCTGGGTGACCATGTTCTCGATTTTCGCAAGCTCCAGTACGCCGTACTGCTGGGCGGTGTTCAGGGCGTCGCCGGGGGTGTTGGTGTGGACGTGGACCTTGAAGGCGTCGTCGTCCTCGCCGATAACCAGGGAGTCGCCGATGGAGCCCAGATACTCCCGGAAGGGATCAAGGTCCACATCCGGGTCCTTTTTGCGGACGATGAAGACCGTGTCAAAGGCGAAGGTTATCTCCTCGTCGGAAAGACCGGCGAAATCGGCACCGGAGCTTTCCTGCTCCTCCGCCGCCACGTGCTCTATGGGATTGCCCAGAATGGCGGAGAGCATACCCCGCAGTATGCAAAGATAGCCCTTGCCGCCGGCGTCCACCACGCCCGCCTTTTTGAGGACGGGGTTCTGCTCTGTGGTCCCCGCCAGCGCCACGTCGCCCGCGGCGATCATTCTGTCAAAAAGCTCCTCCAGATCGGAGCCTGTCTCGGCGTATGTCCTGCCGGCCTCGGCGGCGATACGTGAGACGGTGAGAATCGTCCCCTCGGTGGGGCGCATGACCGCCTTGTAAGCCGCGTCCACGCCACGCTGGAAGGCGGCGGCGAGCTCGGCGGCGCCGCAGGCGGTCTTTTCCTTGAGGCTCTTGGCGATCCCCCGGAAGAGGAGGGAGAGGATAACGCCGGAGTTGCCCCGGGCGCCGCGGAGAAGGGCGCTCGCCACAGCGTCGGCGCAGGCCGTGACCGTGGTGAAGCTGCCGTTTTTCAGGGCGGTGACGCCGGAGCCTATGGTGAGACTCATGTTCGTGCCGGTGTCCCCGTCTGGGACAGGGAACACGTTGAGCTCGTTTATTGCCTGCTTGTTCTGCTCCAAAAGGGCCGCGCCGGAGATTATCATTGATTTGAACAGCGCGGCATCTATCGACTGTATCAAGGCTTCGTCCTCCATCAATCCAAACTTACTGAGTCCACGTAGACGTCAACGGACCTCACTTCAATGCCGGTGGCCTCGGTGACCTTGTACTTGACCTCGCTGATGATGCTGCTGCACAGGACGGGAATGTTTACGCCCTGGTCAACGATTATGTGGAGGTCAATGAGGATGAAATTCTCCCCGTAGGCGATGTGAACGCCCTTGCCCATGGCCTCGGGCTTGAGAAGATGGACGAGCCCGTCGGTGACCGAGCGCATAGCCATTCCCTTTACGCCAAAGCAGCTTGTCGCCGCGTCGCCCACAAGCGTGGTAATCACGTCCGGTGAGATGGAAATGACGCCAAGCGCCGTTTTGAATCTGACCATATCCGCACCCCTTTATAAAAGAATAAGATACAGGCTGCTATACACAACAATTATACTACATTATCGCAAAGTATACAAGATGTCAAAAACACGTTTTTTCACTGTATTCGGGGCAAAAATGTGAAAGTGTGATGAAAAATACTATTCCGGCGGGGAAATTATTATTCGGCAGGGTATTGAAAAACCAAATGAAACAGTGTAAAATGGAAATATCCAGTCAAGGAGGTAAATCTATGAGCAAGAAAAAAATAATCGTACTCATTTCAATAATACTTTCGGTCCTGGCGGTCGTCGCCGCGGTTTTCATTTTCCGCCGCCAGATCGCGGACGTGATAACCTCGCTCTCCGCCAAGCGGGAAAGGTCCGGGGGAAAAACCCGTTCCGACTTCACCGCCGAGGAGCGGGATTCCTTCGCGGACATTTAAAAATCAACACACACAAGAACCCCTCCGCGCCGGTTTTTTGGCGCGGAGGGGAATTTTATTTTTCGCGGCTGTATTTCAGTATATCTCCCGGCTGGCAGTCGAGGGCCTCGCATATCGCCTCCAACGTGGAAAAGCGAATGGCGCTGACCTTGCCGGTCTTGATTTTTGAAAGGTTGACGTTGGCAATCCCCACCTTCTCCGAGAGGGTGTTCAGGGACATCTTGCGGTCCGCCATGACCCGGTCAAGGCGTAAAATTATGGGCATATGACCACCTCAAAGCGTTTCGTCGGATTGGCGCTGAAGCTCCCCGCCGTATCGGAACACATAGGACAGCAGGAACATCATGACCGGTATCAGCAGGGACGACAGGCTGTCAGTATTTTGGATGGTGACACCTTTGACCATGTCGGGCCGGAAAATTTGATCCAGGTCAAACATGGACACATCCATGGCGGCGTCCACGCCGTCCATTACATAGTGCACCGCCACGCCAGCCAGCGTTACCCAGCCCAGCCTCTTAAAATTGGCGGACACGGTGCCGTCAAAGGGCCGTCCGTCTGCCATGAGCCGCAAGATGCGCAGCACCAGCTTCAGCGCGCACACGGACAGTGCCAGAGACGCTGTGGCAACGCCGAAGACGGCGCAGAGAAAGAGGCGGATATCGCCGATTGGTTCCAGAATCCTGGAAAGATGGAGCTCCGCCGTTCCCAATTCGATGGTCATGCCCGCAGAACTCACCACTTGCCGAAGGGAGTCAGCGGGGAGCAAAGTGATCAGCACCAGAGCGACTGCCGTGACAATCGTACCGACTATGCCGAGGCGGTACAAAATGCGGACGATCCTGTAAAGGACGCGGGCGGTCTTTTTCAGCTTTTCCATATATGTGCCCTCCTTAATAATTGGAATCTGACCACCTCAAAGCGTTTCGTCAGATTGACGCTGCAACTCCTCGCCGCAGCGGAATATCCAGGAGAGTAAAAACAGCGCCGCCGGAACAAGAAAACGGGCGAGCTCAAGGCGATAATTCACCGTGTAGCCCTGCACGTATTCGGGATTCAGAAATTCCCCAAACCCAAAAAGCCGCAGCGCCATTCCTGTGCTTATGGCTTCGGCAAGCCCGTAGACCACGGCCTGCGCCAGGGTCAGAAAGCCAAGCTTTTGGAGGTTCGCCGACACAGAGGTGTCAAACGGACGACCCTGCGCCATGGGGGACAGGATACGGTGCAGAATGTGCGCCTCCACCGACGCTATCGCCAGCACGACGGCGCCGGATAAAAACGAGATGACTATCGGTACGATCGGATAGCCGGACATGGGAACGAGATGGTCGAGCTTCAACGTCACGTTGCCCAAATTCAGGCGCAAATCGCCACCCACCAGCGTCGCCGTCAGCTCGTCCCTGACGGAGAAATAGTGTACCGCCGCGACAGCCGCGCCCGCCAGCAGAAATATCGCGAACACAATGAATATCACGCGGAATACCCTGGCAAAGCCGTCAAGTATTTTAGATGTCCTTTTGAGCTTTTCCATATATGTGCCCTCCTCTTTGAAGTTGGGCACAGTATACCACGGAAATATACGTTTGTCAACTATTATTTAATGATAAACATTAAATAATTTACGTATCACCTTCCCGTGGAGCCGAAGCCGCCGGTGCCGCGCTCCGTTTCGGAAAGCTCCTCCGCCTCCACAAACTCCGTGGACGCCACGGGCATCACCACGAGCTGGGCCACCCGGTCGCCGGGACTTACGGTGACGGGCTTTTGGGAGTGGTTATAAAGCGCCACCATGTACTCTCCCCGGTAGTCGGAGTCCACCACGCCCACCTTGTTTGCCGGGGCGAGCCCTGACTTGGAGGCGAGCCCGGAGCGGGCAAAGACGAAGCCCGCGTACCCCTCCGGAATCTCGGCGGTGAGCCCGGTATGTATAATGACCGTCTCTCCGGGGGCGACGGTCAGGGGGGCGTCCATGCAGGCGTGCAGGTCCGCTCCGGCGGAAAATGGGGAGCCCCTGGAGGGGAGTATCGCCCTGGGGTCCAGCTTTTTTACCTTTACAGTCACGTTTTCCATCAAAATATGTTCCTTTCTCTCTGTACGGTTATTTCAGCGCGTTCACATACGCGGCGGCGTTGGTCGCCGCCACCGCCCCGTCAGCGGCGGCGGTGACCAGCTGCCGCAGGGCCTTCTGCCGCCCGTCGCCGGCGACATAGACCCCCGGCGTACCGCTCTCGCAGTCCTCGCCGGCGATGGCGTAGCCGGATTCGTCGAGCCTCAGCACGTTGGCGAACGCCGCGTTGTTGGGTATCATACCAATGGCGGTGAACACGCCGGGCGTCTCAAGGGTCAGCTCCCCGCCGGTCTCCACGTTTCGCACCCGCAGCGCGGCGACCCGGCCGTTCCCGTCCGCGATTACCTCGGCGGGGACGCAGGGCGTCAAAAATTCAACGTTTGCCTTTCCCCGGGCAGTCTCGACAAGCCGCCTCTCCGCCCGGAACTCCCGCCGCCTGTGGACGATGTAAACCTTTTCACAGATGGACGAGAGGTACAGCGCGTCCTCAAATGCCGTGTTGCCGCCTCCAACCACGGCGACCTTCCTGCCGCGGAAAAACGCCCCGTCGCAGGAGGCGCAGGTGGATACGCCCCGACCGGAGAGCTCCGCCCCGCCGGGACAGTCCAGCTTCCTGTGCCCCGCGCCGGTGGAGATTATTACCGCCAACGCCTCAAAGTCACCCTTGGCGGTGCGGACGATCTTTTTGTTCCCTTCAAGCTCGACACCCGTTACCTGGGCGGTCCTTATCTCCGCGCCCAGCGCCTCCGCCTGCTTCTGCCAGCTGTCCGCCAGCCGCCAGCCCTCAACGGATTGGATCGAGGGAAAGTTTTCAACGTTCTGCGAGTTGATGATCTGCCCGCCGCAGACGGTTATCTCCAAAATCAGCGTGGAAAGCCCCGCCCTTCGCGCGTACACCGCCGCCGTCAGCCCCGCCGGACCTCCGCCGATGATAATAAGATCGTACATAAGCGCCTCCAAAATGAGAAAAATACATATATCTCAGTATAACACGTTTTCAAAAAAATTGACAGAGGAAGAGAAAAGATTTATAATATTACTGTCAATAATATAATAAGGAGGCTTTAAAATGGCTGAACAGATAAATACCGCAAGCTTTGAGGAGAAGGTTTTAAATTCGCCTGTCCCCGTCCTCGTGGACTTCTTCGCCACCTGGTGCGGTCCCTGCCGCATGATGGCGCCGATCCTGGAGGAGACGGAGAGCGAGCACCCGGAGCTTAAATTTTACAAGCTGGACGTGGACGAGTCCCCCAGCACCGCCCGCGACTACAACGTCATGAGCATCCCCACCCTTATCCTCTTCAAAAACGGCGAACCCGCCAAAGAAAGCGTCGGCCTCCTGACCAAAGACGAACTCACAGAATTCATAAAATAACCCCCACCCGAACCAACCCGCCCAACAATAGGGCAGTTTGGTTCGTTTTTTTCAAAGTCCCAATTCGACTTTGTGCTCCCAGTCAAAAGCATGAACAATTATCAATCAGCATGAATAAAACTCACCATCAATTCTGAAACATTTTTTGGAACGAGGTTACGGGGAGGCGTTTAGAATGATTTTATATCATATGAGCCAAACGCTCATATTGGGAGAAGAAATGAAAAACGATTTTGAGAAGAAATTTGAGCTTACTCTTCCATTCGTTTATGCCCTTGAAAAGGGAGTTGACTACTTTTGCGATATGATTGCCAACGGTCAAATTCAACAGACAGTACCCGACGAATTGGCGTGTTTAGACCGGGCAAAATATGAGACATATAGTATTGAGGGTGCTTTTGAATTTGTTCGCAAAACAGAATTTCCCAACTGTCTTAGTCGGTTGAAATGCAAATATTTTTTCGACAACCTTGAAAACTATAAAATTCTCTATGAGGCAGGTTGGAAGCAGGAACCTGAGGAAGAAAGAGCAAAAATCCATTTATATGAGATCGAATTAGATGATGAGTGTCCTCAAAGATGTGATATGCTCTTTTTTGACGAAGCAATTGATGCCATGTTTGAAAAGCAGGACGTGGAGGCAGTCCTGTCCTGTGCCCGAGGATATTTTTCCGGGCAGCAAAGCACATCGCCTGTTTGGGAAATTATGAGTGATAAACCAGCTAAAGCAGTAAAAGATATAACAGGCATTTTGAGAAGCATGGTAGAATAAAAGCCCATTTTAGGAACTAAAGGGCGCACTTCTATACATAGCCTTCCGCTCATATATTGCGTACTATGTAGAACCAGTCATCATGCAACACCGACTTTATCAAATTGAGACAGCATGGTATTTTGCATTATTACCCGTCAGCAATTATGCTGGCGGGGAATTTTTTGTTCACTCCGTTGGATAAGTGTTCACTCCAGCCGTGGCTCAGATACTCCGGGAACACAAAAGGGAATTGGGAGTTTTCAAAAACCCCAAATAAAATATTTTTCCGACGGCATGTACGTCGGAAAAATCACCTCTTGTCGCGCAAGTGTGTGACCCTTCGGGTCACGCGCGCCGCGCGACAGCAGGAAAAAATCCTTGAATTCCGCAGAATTCAAGGATTTTTTCCGCACGTTCCCCCCTAAAACTTAAGCCGCCCGAAGGGCGGCTTAAGTTTTATTATACGCCCATATATTCCGAATCTCCCCGGATATGTCGTCGTAGCTCCAGGTGACGCAGTTTGAGGCGCGGAAGGGGTCCAGGACGTGAAAGCCCTCCTCGTCGCAGCCGGTAAGGACTATGTAGTGCCCCTCGTCGGTGAAATGTCCGGGACCCATGATGCAGATCATGGGCCTGCCGGCGTTCAGCTCGGAGCGCATGGTGGGCTCCCAGAGCGGTATCTCCTTTGCCGTGAGCCCCAGCTCCGCCGCGCCCTGGGAAAAGAGCCTCCAGTCCGTCCCCGCGCCGGTGATACAGTAGCCCTCGCGTATGGCGAGATCCGCCACATACGCCGGCGTCAGCGTCCCGTCGCCGGTGAGCCCCATGGCGACCATTGACAGCGCCGTGGGACCGCACCCCGTCCAGCCCAGCAGCCCCGAGCCGTATTTGCAGTAGCCCCACCTGCTGTCCCACTGGGAGAGGTACGGTATCTCGCCGTCGGTGAGCTCATCGCCAAGGTCGAGGGTCAGATCCGGCTCTTCCTCGCCGTCGAAGCCCTCGATAAACGTCTCCAGCTCAGGATTTTTCACCAAAAGCTCCGCGAAAACATCGGCATACGGTCCCTCGTACTCCGGAGTGTCTGCCGTGGAGGTATCGGAGACGCCGTCTGTGGACCCGGCGTCATCATCTGTCACGTTCCCGCTCCCGTTCGCCGGCGAATCGGGGGACTCCTCCCTTTTGGGCCTTGCCGACAGCGCCAGCGCGGATACGGCGGTCAAAATCAGCGCGACCGCCAGAAACGCCGTCAGCCGCCTTCTCCGCCGCCTCCGCCTCTCCGCGAGCCTGCGCCTGCGCAGTGCCGTGTACTCTCCGCTGCCGTTATATCCATAGCCGTCCGTATCCATCACTCCCAACGGACCGACTATACCCCCGCCATGTAACCCATTTGCCAAGCCCCGGAAAACAAACGGAATTATTTCGGTATCAAAACTGAATAAAGAAACCCAAATAAAAAATTATCCCGGACCGAATAAAACCCCCATAAAATGTTTTCCCGTACCGAATAAAGCCCCTCCATAAAATATTTTTCCGGCGGCATGTACGTCGGAAAAATCACCTTATGTCGCGCAAGTGTGCCGCCTGCGGCGGCGCGCGCAGCGCGACAGCAGGAAGACCTCCGAGAAAAGCCCGCAGGCTTTTCTCGGAGGTCTTCCGCACGTTTCCTCTTCAAAAAAGGGCTCCGCCCTTTTTTGAAATTCTTAGTTTGCGCTTGTAAACTTCTGCTTTACCTGGTCAATCTTCGACTGGGGTACGTTCTCCGTGGTGTACCAGCCCTTTTGGGTCATCTGCTTGTAGATGGAATCCTGCATACACAGCGCGTCGGTCAGGGAGTCCTTGAACGCGCAGTTGACCTTGGGGGTGGAGGATTCGATGGCACCGTGCATATAGAGGTCGCACACGCCCTTGGTGGTGAGAAGAATGTTCTCCATGATGGTTTTGTCGTCCATTTCCTTACCTCCTTACACAAGCGCGTAGAACCTGCCGAATATCTGGCGGTTCTTGTCCACCAGCTGCTGCGCCTGCGCCTTCAGCTGGGGGTCGGTCAGAGTGTTTACGGCGTCCTGGCACTGCTTAGAGAGAAATTCGGCGTGTCCCAGGGCGTCCTCGACGTAGAGAAGCTCTTTTGAACTCATTGAAATCACCTCACGCTTATTATGCCGCGCCGCTTGCGGTTTATTCAGCCGTTAAAGGGAATATTGGAAGGGGGACAGGAATAGATTTACAGCAAAGAGGTGAGCGATATGAAAATCAAACCAAAAAAGCTGATACTGTTCCTGCTGATCCCGCTGGCGGTGGGCGCCGCTGCCGCGCTTTTGAGCATGTCCGGGATGCGTGGATTCGCCGCGCTCAATAAGCCGCCCCTCACCCCGCCGGGGTGGGTATTCCCGATAGTCTGGACGGCGCTGTATCTCGCCATGGGCCTGGCGTCCTACCTGGTCTCCGAGTCCCGCTGTCCCAGGGAGCACATTGAAGCGGCGCTGACGGTTTACTTCTGCCAGCTGGCGGTAAATTTCTTCTGGCCGATACTGTTTTTCCGTCTGAAGCTCTACCTTTTCTCCTTCTTCTGGCTCGTCGCACTGTGGCTCCTGGTCATATTCACCTTCGCCTTTTTCCACAAAATCGACAAACGCGCCGGCAGCCTGATACTCCCCTACCTCCTCTGGGTCACCTTCGCCGGCTATCTCAATTTCGGAATATATATCCTAAATTAAAAGAGGCGCTGTTTGCGCCTCTTTTATTGTTTCATGAGTTTTTCCAGAATCTCCTTATCCGCGGGGCAGAAGGAGTAGAGCGGGATCTCGGAGGGGGCGATCCAGCGGATGTCCGTGTGCTCGAGGAGCTTGGGCGTGCCCTCGACGATCCGGGAGCTTATGAGCGTCAGGTCGACCGTCATATCGGGGTACTCGTGGACAAGCTCCATGTAGATCTCCCCCGGCTCCACCGTCACGTCCAGCTCCTCGCGGCACTCGCGTATGAGCGCCTGCGCCCTTGTCTCGCCCGGCTCCACCTTTCCACCCACAAATTCGTAGAGGTTTCCCCGCGCCTTGTGAGGCGGGCGGCGGCAGATGAGAAATTTGCCGTCCTGCCATATGAGCGCGGCGGCGACGCTTACGGGAGTCCCCATCAGAGCTTTTCGGCGAGGGCCTCGATCGCCGCCCTGTCAGCCCTCTTCACCGCGCCCCGGAGGGTGATAACGTCCTCCGACACGGTGATGTTCTTCATGCCCTCCAGCGCGGCGCGCATGAGCTTACCCGCCTGGGGAGCCCAGGAGCCGTTTTCTATGAGGGATACGGAACGCCCCTGCCAGTTCTTCGCCTTGAGGTGCGCCAAAAAGTCCTCCATCGCCGGGAAGAGCCCGCCGTCATAGGTGCAGGCGGCGAGAACCATCCTGTCATATCTGAACGCCGCCTCAACAGCCTCGGCGATGTCACAGCGGGTGAGGTCAAAAAACTCCACCTTCTCGCCCTTCTTCTCCAAAAGCTCCGCAAGGTACCTGGCGGCTCCGCGGGTGTTGCCGTGGATGGACGCGGCGGCGACGGTGACGCCCCTGTCCTCCGGGCGGTATGAGGACCAGATGTCGTAAAGCTCCATGTACCGGCTCAGATCGCCTGTGAGCACGGGGCCGTGGAGCGGGCAGATGGTGGCGATGTCCAGCGCGGCGGCCTTTTTAAGGAGCGCCTGGACCTGCGCGCCGTATTTGCCCACTATGTTCATGTAGTACCGGCGCGCCTCGCACGCCCAGTCCCCGTCGTAGGAGGCGATGGTCCCGAATTTTCCGAAGGCGTCGGCGGAGAAAAGTATCCTCTCAGACGCCTCAAAGCTCACCATGACCTCCGGCCAGTGGACCATGGGCGCCATAACGAAGGTGAGGCTGTGCCTGCCCAGGGAGAGTGTGTCGCCCTCCTTGACAGTCAGTGTGCGCCCGGTAAGATCCAGGTCCTCATAGTAGCTGGGGAGCATAAGGAAGGTCTTGGCGTTGCCCACCAGGACCGCGTCGGGGTACTTCTCCGCGAACCTGCCGATGTTGGCGGCGTGGTCAGGCTCCAGGTGGTGTATCACCAGATAGTCAGGCTTTCTGCCGTTGAGAGCGGCTTCAAGATTTGAAAGCCACATATCCCCCACGCGCCTGTCGGCGGTGTCCATGACCGCCACCTTCTCGTCGAGTATAACGTAGGAGTTGTAGGAAACGCCCTCCGGCACCACGTACTGGCTCTCAAAAAGGTCCAGATCGCTGTCGTCACAGCCGATGTAAAGGACGGAATCGGAAATAACGGGTCTGTTCATTTGTGTCCCTCCGTAAAAAAGATTTCTGCGGAACATTGTAGCACATATGGACCGATTTGTCACCTGTTAATCTGATTTTTCCCCGCCGGAGACATCACCCGCGCACCCCTGCTCCCACTCCGGTCGTATCACATACGTCTCGTATGTCTCGCCCGCGGGTCCGGCGGGTTCCCTGTAAAGCGGGTGCTCTGGACTTGCCGGCTCGGTATCCTCGCCTCTTTTTTCGGGAAGGTGCGCTGGGATATTCTCAAGCTCCCCCGGCTTGAGGCTTTCCACCGTCAGCTCCGGCGATTTCCCGCCCTGTTCCGGCGCTTTCTCTGCCTTCGGATTTGACGACGTGGCAAAAAGAAGCACCGTCGCGGCGGCGATAACGGCGGAGATCGCGGCGGCGGACCTCGCCGCCCGCCTGTGACCCATCACCCCCCGGATGCGCTTTTCCGTTACGCTTTTTCCAAGGCCCGTGACCGGCGGGACGGTTCCGCCGGGGGCTTTCAGGTCAATGAGAAGTCCGGCGTACCGCGCCCTGCACTCGGGTCCGAAGCGGTCCACCACCTCGCCGTCGCAGGCAAGCTCCACGTCCCGGTCAAGAAGCGCC
This sequence comes from uncultured Oscillospiraceae bacterium, assembly GCA_947627285.1. Lineage (GTDB taxonomy): Bacteria > Bacillota > Clostridia > Oscillospirales > Oscillospiraceae > RUG626. The sequence goes on along the minus strand of CANQVL010000008.1, from coordinate 10,833 downwards.
GCCATCAGCCACACGGCGGGGTTCCACCAGTGTACACACAGCGCCGCGACCGCCAGAAGCTTCAGCGCGCCGTCAAAGCGCCTTATGTGTATATACTCGTGGCAGAGCACCATTCCAAGCTTCTCCGGCTCCCAGTCCTCGGCGTCGCGCGGCAGGAGTATCACCGGGCGAAAAAGCCCGTAGGTCAGCGGAGTTTTAAGCCCCGAAATGACGCGGACCTCGACACTCCGCCACAGCGGATGAGCCTTCAGCCACCTCTTTACATACATATTTTCCGCCGGAACGGATACGCGGAACGCCCGGATACAGCGTATATACGACGCCGCGAAAACGGCTGCCGCCGCCAGAGTGCCGGCAAGCCGCAGGACCGTCCATATACCGACCGTCTCCGGCGACCCGGCCTGAGCCGTTCCAAGCCCCTGTACGCCGCGAAGCGCGGGCGGGACCAGCCCGTATACGCTCAGCGCCGAGGTTATCCTGACAGGCACAAGGAGCCTCAAAATCGCCGCCGACCACATGGCGATATACGCCCTCCTGGGGAGCCTGTCACCGGCGATAAGGCGCAAAACGGCGGTCACAAGTATCATCGCCCCGCCTGACACGCCCATTTCCAAAATGCTCATCCGCTCACTCCCATTCGTCCACAATGCGGCGAAGCCGCTCCAGCTGCTCCGCTGTCAGCTCCTCGCGCCCCAAAAGCGCGGCAAAAAGCCTCTCCGCCCTGCCGTTGTACACCTTGTCAATCAGCTCGTCCGTCTCCGCCCTCTGTACCTCCGTCTGGCTCACCAGCGCCCGGCATTTGAAGCCCGGCTCGCTCCGCTCGACAGCCCCCTTTTTTATGCACCGCTTAATGAGCGTGTAGGTGGTGTTGAGCTCCCAGCCCACCTCCCCGCGCAGGACCTCGCAGATGTGCTTTGCCGTGACCTCCCCCTCCCGCCACAGCACGTTCATCACCCGGAGCTCCGCGTTCGTCAGCCTTGCGTCCATATCCAATTCCTCCGTTCTACAAATGTAGTTTACAACGATAACTTACCATATTCCCACCCATCTGTCAATACTACAATTGTAGATTCATAAAATATTTATTTGACTGCCGCATTTTTCAAACAAAAAGAGCCCCGGCAAGGCCGGAGCTCCTTTTGATGACCGCGGATAGGGAAGGAGAGAAGAGAATGTTACGGAAAATGAAAAATGGAGGTAAAATGGAGGTAAGCTTTTTATCCACGGTCCTGAGGAACATGGGAATGGCAGCAGCACTCCGCGTTTGGGCAGCAGGAGCAGGCGGGGCCGCAGGAGCCGGAGCCCTTTTTGCGGCGCCTCACCTGAAAGATGATGATGAGCGCCACCGCAGCGGCGATCACAGCCGCCACAAGCACCGTCGCCAGGTTCTTTGAGAGAAAATCAAGCATGGGCGGCCTTCCTGTCGGAAAGACGGTTCCCGCTCTCGTCGTAGGGGTTCCTCCTGAAAAGCAGGTAAAGTATACCCGCCAGAAGAACAAAGGCGACGACGGTGAAGAAATTGAAGCTGACCGCTCCGCCGATGAGCCCGGAGATCTGGTAAACGATGAGGGCGACAACATACGCCCACAGGCACATATAGCCAATGGCGGCAAGGGTCCACCTTGGGTTGTTCATCTCCCGCTTGATGGCGCCCATGGCGGCAAAGCAGGGGGCGCACAGAAGGTTGAACACCATGAAGGAGAAGGCGGAGTAAACGGTGTAGTCCGCAGCGACCATGCTCCAGATCTCGTCGCCGTTCTCGCTGATCTCACCGGCAAAGTGGTATAGGATGGCGAAGGTGTTGACCACGTTCTCCTTCGCCACAAGCCCGGAGATGGACGCCACCGCCGCGCGCCAGTTGCCGAAGCCCAGGGGCACGAATATCCAGCACAGGGCGTTGCCCAGGTATGCCATGAGGGAGTTGTCCTGGTCCTCCACCGCGCCGAAGGAGCCGCCCTCAACGCCGAAGAACTGGAGGAACCAGACGAGGATAGAGGCTATGACGATGATGGTGCCCGCCCTCTTGATGAAGGACCAGCCCCGCTCCCATGTGGCGCGGAGGACGCCTCCCACGGAGGGCACATGGTACGGCGGCAGCTCCATGACGAAGGGCGCGGGCTCGCCGGCAAAGGCCTTGAACTTCTTGAGCATTATCCCTGAGACCACAATGGAGCCCATTCCGATAAAGTACGCGGAGGCGGCTATCCAGGGGGAATTTCCAAAGAGCGCGCCGGCGATGAGCCCGATGATGGGCAGCTTTGCGCCGCAGGGCATGAAGGTTGTGGTCATAAGCGTCATCTTCCTATCCCTGTCCTGCTCGATGGTGCGTGACGCCATAAGTCCCGGCACTCCGCAGCCGGTCGCCACCAGCATGGGGATAAAGGACTTGCCGGAGAGCCCGAAGCGCCTGAAAATCCGGTCCATGATGAAGGCCACGCGGGACATATATCCCACGTCCTCCAAGATGGAGAGCAGGAGGAACAGCACCAGCATCTGCGGGACGAAGCCCAGCACGGAGCCAACTCCCGCCACGATCCCGTCCTGGATAAGGCTGTACAGCCAATCGGCGATGACAGGCTCACCGGAGGAGCTCAGGAGCACCTTGTCCACAAGTCCCGGTACCCATTCGCCGAAGACCACGTCGTTGGCAAAATCCGTGCCCCAGGTGCCTATGCCGATACCCCAGGACTCGCCGTCCCTGAATGAGCCGTCGACCAACGCCTGAGGGGAGGGCCCCATGGCTACGGCGTAGATGAATATGATGATGACGGCAAAGATGGGCAGCGCCAGTATCCTGTTTGTTACTACCCTGTCTATCTTGTCGGAGGCGCTCAGCTTTTGGCCCAGGTGATGCTTTTTCACAGCCTTGGCGACCACGCCCGCTATGTAGGCGTAGCGCTGATTGGTGATGATGCTCTCCGCGTCGTCGTCAAGCTCCGCCTCGCAGTCGGCTATGTGCTCGTCGATGTGGCGCAAAAGCTCCTCCGGGAGCTTCAGCTCCGCCCGGACCTTCTCGTCGCGCTCAAAGAGCTTTATGGCGTACCAGCGTACAAACTGCGGGTCAACTCTGTCCTCGATGGACTCCTCGATGTGGGCTATGGCGTGCTCCACGCTTCCCTGGAATACAGACGGCAGCTCCGCCGCCTTCTTCTCCTCGGCGGCTTGCGCGGCAAGCTCCGCCGCCTCCTTGGAGCCCTGGCCCTTGAGGGCTGATGTCTCCACCACCCGGCACCCCAGGGCGCGGCTGAGCCTCTGGACGTCGATCTGGTCCCCGTTCTTGCGCACCAGATCCGCCATATTCAGCGCCACCACCACGGGTATGCCCAATTCAATGAGCTGCGTGGTCAAATAGAGGTTGCGCTCTATGTTCGTCCCGTCCACGATGTTGAGTATGGCGTCGGGCTTTTCGTTGACCAGATAGTTCCTGGACACCACCTCCTCCAGGGTGTAGGGGGAGAGGGAGTATATCCCGGGCAGGTCCTGGATGGTCACGTCCTTGTGCCCCTTGAGCTTCCCCTCCTTTTTCTCCACCGTTACCCCCGGCCAGTTGCCCACATACTGGTTGGAGCCGGTCAGGTCGTTGAACATGGTGGTCTTGCCGGAGTTGGGGTTGCCGGCAAGAGCGATCTTGATTTCCATTGGCGTTTGTCCTCCTGTGATCAAATAGTTAGATTATTCTAATAAATATTATACGCAACTAACTTCGCGGCGTGAAAAAAGACCTCACGCGATCTCGATGTTTTCGGCGTCGCCCTTGCGTATGGAAAGCTCATACCCCCGGACCGTGACCTCGATGGGGTCCCCCAGCGGAGCGACCTTGCGGACGTAGACCTCAACGCCCTTTGTCACGCCCATGTCCATGATGCGCCTTTTCAGCGCGCCCTCGCCGTGGAGCTTTGCCACCGTGACCGTTGAACCCACGGCGGCGTCCTTCAATGTCTTCATGCCTGTGTACCTCCGTTAAAATTATATTATGCTTAAACCCTTTTACGAAAAGGGCAGGGGAGCTACATATCCACCATTATCCTGTTTGCCATGGACCTGTCCAGGGCAACGCGGGAATCCTTGACCGCCAGGATCACGCTGCCGGTTATCTCATTGAGCACCGTCACCTCCGCGCCCACCACGAAGCCCAACTCCGCCAGGTGCTGCCGTACCTGGTCCTTTCCCGTTATCTTCCCAATGGTGTGCGTCTCGCCGTTTCCCGCCATCGTCAGCGGCATCATTTTATCACCCTCCGTCTCGCCCGCAGGTTAGATTATGCTAACTGAGTGCGCTTAATAAAGGTTAGCGAGTGCTAACCCTGCGGCGTATAAATCGGTTAGCTTTCACTAACCGCGATAAAGAATACCACCGCCCCCGCCGTTTGTCAACCCCCAAATTTAAAATTTCTTTAATTTAGTGAAATACACAAAAAACCGGAGGTTCTTTGTTGACAAATCCATGGGATTGCGGTAAATTACATGTGTATGACCTTAAAAGTCCCATAATACATTTACATTCGGAGGTAATTCTATGACCGATATATTCACCAAGCTCGTACACGGCAACGTCCAGGCGGAGGAGGCGCGGCGCCTGGGCATCTACCCCTACTTCCACGCCCTTGAGTCCCGCCAGGATACGGAGGTAATAATGGAGGGCAAGCGCCGCATAATGCTGGGCTCCAACAACTACCTCGGCCTCACCACGAACCCCAACGTGGTCGAGGCGGGGATAAAGGCGATAGAAAAATACGGCACCGGCTGTTCCGGCTCCCGGTTCCTCAACGGCACCCTTGAGCTCCACCTTCAGCTGGAGGACAAGCTCGCCAAATTTCTGGGCAAGGAGGGCGTTGTCACCTTCTCCACCGGCTTCCAGTCGAATCTGGGCATAATCTCCGCCGTGGTGGGCAGGGGCGATTACGTCATCTGCGACAGGGAGAACCACGCCAGCATCTATGACGGCTGCAAGCTCAGCTACGGCACCATGCTCCGCTACCGCCACTCCGATATGGCTGACCTGGAAAAGCAGCTCCAGAAGGTCCCGGAGGAGTCCGGCTGCCTCATAGTCACCGACGGCGTATTCTCCATGGGCGGCGACATCGCCAACCTCCCCGAGATCGTGCGCCTTGCCAAAAAGTACGGCGCCAGGGTGATGGTGGACGACGCCCACGCCCTGGGCGTCATCGGAAAGGGCGGACGCGGCTCCGCCAGTTACTTCGGACTTGAAAACGACGTGGACATCTACATGGGCACCTTCTCCAAGTCCCTGGCGTCCCTGGGCGGCTATATGGCGGCAAGCGCCAACGTCTGCGACTACGTTCGCCACGCCTCCCGCCCCTTCATCTTCTCCGCCTCCATCACCCCCGCCTCCTGCGCCACGGCAATGGCGGCGCTGGACGAGCTGATCGCCCACCCGGAGCTGGTTGACAACCTTCAGCACATATCCGCCTTCTTCCGCAAGGAGCTCACGGACCGGGGAATAAAGATCCGACAGAGCGAGACGCCCATAATCCCCATCTATACATACGAGATGATCGACACCCTCACCGTCACCAAGCAGCTCTTTGACGAGGGCGTCTACGTCAACACCTCCATACCCCCCGCGGTGGCGCCCCATGAGTGCCTTCTGCGCACCAGCCTTATGGCGACCCACACCGAGGCGCTGGTCACCGAGGCGGCGGAGATCATTCACAAGGTCCTGAAGGCGAACAACCTATGCTGAGCACAAAAAAGGTCGCCCTGGTCACCGGCGGCTCCGGCGGCATCGGGCTCGCGGCGGTGAACGCCCTCACCCAGGCGGGCGTCACGGTCTATGAGACCAGCCGCCGTGATGTAGAGCACCCCTCCGCCGTCCACCTTCGCGGCGACGTCACCGATGCCGCCGCTATGGAGCGGGTCGTCAGAACCGTCCTTGAGAGGGAGGGGCAGATAGATATTCTCGTGTGCTGTGCCGGCTTCGGAATATCCGGCGCTGTGGAGTTTACGGACCCCGCCGCCGCGAAAAAGCAATTGGAGGTCAACTTTTTCGGCGTTGTCAACACCGTGAAGGCCGTCCTGCCCCATATGCGCAAGCGCAAATCGGGCAGAATCCTGGTGGTGAGCTCCGTGGCGGGGGCTATCCCGATACCCTTCCAGACCTACTACTCCGTCTCCAAGGCGGCGCTCAATTCCTACGTCTCCGCCCTTCGCAACGAGCTGCGGCCCTATGGCGTCACCGCCACCGCCGTCATGCCCGGCGACATCGCCACCGGCTTCACCGACGCCCGCGAGAAGTCCCCGGAGGGGGACGGCGAGTACGGCGGGCGGATCTCAAAAAGCGTGTCCCGCATGGAGCACGACGAGCGCGCGGGCATGGACCCCGCCGCCGTCGGCGCGTATATCCGCAAAATGGCCCTGCGCCGCTCCGTCCCGCCCTCCTCCACCGTGGGCATCGGCTACAAGTCCCTGGTAACGCTCTCCCACCTCCTGCCCTCCCGCCTGGTAAACTGGGTGGTATACCTACTTTACGCCAAATAAGGCGAATTCCGTCGCCTCAACCCTCACGCCGCCCTGAAAAGAGCGTGTTAGTCTTCCCATGAGAAGATACTCCAAAATGGCGTGAGCGCTCTTGCGGTGACATACCAGTTCGCCAAGCTCACGCTGGCCCTTACCGGGGATGTAGCTGGGTTGAAAAAGACCGTTTTGAAGGAGGTCGGCGATCCATTCTGTGCCTTTCACGATCGCCTTTCTTCCCGGAACGGCTTTCATGTGTTGGGCGTTGACCACTATGGCGTTCAAGCCGAAAAATTCGAGGGTGTTATATAGAGGATTCCAATACGAAGCGATACTATTATGTCAAAGGCGAATCCGAACAATTTTAAGCAAATATGTTTCCCTGAACATACAAAATTTGCTCAACTTTCGAATTTGCTCATTTATATACCGTTTTATTGCTAATAGAAAGAGGGACTTTGCCTGATGAAGGAAAGCAGTGAAATTGAAAAGAAAACACGTCAGTCGGGTATTGAACTGTTGCGCATTTTGGCGGCTTGTGCGGTTGTAATGATCCATTACAACGATCAAAGAGCGCTTGTTTTTTCGGTGGGGGGTATTAATTATACTGTTCTGTGTCTCCTTAATAGTTTGTGTATATGCGCAGTCGATTTGTTCATTCTCATAACCGGATATTTTTTGTGTACTACGCAAAAGCGCTCTATAGCAAAGCCATTGGAACTTGTAGTACAGGTGTCTTTATTTAATATCTTCAGGCACATAGGCTCCACACTGTTTGGCGTACATCGCGCGATTACCCTGAAAGGACTCCTGCTCGATGCGGTGCCCAGCAACTATTTTGTCATTCTATATATGGCATTGTATTTCATATCCCCTTATATCAATATGATTCTCAAACGCCTTGATACCAAGGGAAGGCAAAGGTTTTTGCTCGTAATGACTTTTCTCTTTTCATTTTGGGCAACCGCAGTGGATTTGTCGCAAGAAATTTTAGGATTTGAATGGTTCGGTCTCAGTACGATTGGCGCGTGGGGAAATCAGAGGGGGTTTAATATTGTAAACTTTACTTTCCTCTACTGTATAGGCGCATATTTGCGGTTGGACGGTGTCAGCCCAAAATTTCAAAAGAAGCGTTTCCTTGTTCCGGCGCTGATTTTTCTCGTTACAGGAATTTTTGGGTGGTCGTTGCTCGATGACCGTTTGGCAATACTGGATGGTCATTGCGCGTGGATGTATCATAATCCACTGGTGATTTTGACGGCGGTTTCTCTTTTTTTAATTTTCCAATCCATGAAATTTCAAAGCAAGATTGTAAACAATCTGGCGCGGTCTTCCTATACTTGCTATTTATTCCAAAATATTATTCTTGCTCATCTTGATATACAAGGGGCAGCGCAGGGCCCGCTTTGGTTTTTGCTGTTGCATATTGTCGGAACGATTATAGGTATTTACCTGGTTTCCTATGTGGTTTACCAGATTTATCATCTTTGTACCGCGTGGCTTTTCCGAAGGCTCAGTAAGCGACTTGAGTATCGGGTAGAATAAATTAGAAAACGGCGCAAATATATAAGGAACCTCTACCACCCTCACCCCCTGCCATTTCACCTGGATTTCTTGTATAACAGACCTATAAACCATGTGGGAGGAACTGATTTGTGCAGCTTGGATTATTTGACGCGAAAAATCGGCTGAAAAAGCCCGGTATGATGGGCGATGCCCTTGAGCGCGTCGCTCATGCTGTGGATTGGGAGATATTCGTCCAATCATTGAGCCTGCGTGAAAGAGCCCGGAGGGGCGGACAAAGGTCCAGACGGCAGACCGCCTATGACGGCATTACTTTTGAGCAAATTGTGGTCATGGTTTGGCCTCCGCTCTTGCTCAATGGTATACAGCAGAGGGCTATTTTTTGATAGCATCAATGTCACGGTCATCCTCATGCCGCCTGCCATAAGGCGGCATTTGCATTTTCGGCGCCGATTGGTTATAATACCCACAAAGGAGCTGATAAAATGAAAAGACTGATCCCAATAATTCTTTCCCTTGCCCTCATCCTCAGCCTCGCCTCCTGTTTGGAGAAAAAGCTGCCCGACACAACGCCGGAGCCTCCCGAAAACGGCGGCGGTGAAAACAGCGGCGGGGCGGGGGAGGGGGAAAACCCCGAAAACGGCGGCACGCAGGACGAAAAGGACCCCGTCTCCCCGTCCCCCGCGCCTGACGCCATCCCCCGCTTCACCCGCGAGGAGCTCCCGCGTTTTGACGGCTCCACCTCCACCGCGCCCCTCGCCCAGGCCGTATGCGCGGCTGTGCTGGGTGAGCCTCGGGAGGACACGGCGGACCTAATCCACTTCTCCAAGACCACCAACGCCTACATGAGCCTCCTGCGCGGCGACGCGGACATCCTCATCGTGGGCGAGTCCAACGACGATGTGGAGAAGGAGAGGGAGCGCCTGGGCTTTGAGTGGGAAAAAACCCCCTTCGCCACCGACGCCTTTGTATTCGTGGTCAACGAGGACAACCCTGTTGACTCCATAACGGTGGACGAGGCCCGCCGCATCTACTCCGGCGAGATAACCAACTGGAAGGAGCTGGGCGGCGAGGACCGGGAGATCATACCCTTCCAGCGCAACCAGGGCGCCGGCAGCCAGACACTTATGGAAAAGCTGGTCATGGGCGATACGCCTATGATGGAGGCGCCCACCGCCTGGATCGCCACCACAATGGGCGAGCTCATGGAGGCCGTCCGCGGCTATGACAACTCCCCCGGCGCCATCGGCTACTCCGTGTACTATTACGCCGAGGAGATGCGCGCCGCCCGGGGGCTGAAGCTTTTGAAGCTTGAGGGCGTCGACCCCGCGCCGGACACCATCAGAAGCGGCGAATACCCCCTTATCAACCCCAAATACGTGGTCATCCCGGCAAATCTTCCCGAAGACGCCCCCGCGCGTGTAATATACGACTGGCTCCTCTCCGAAAGCGGTCAGAAGCTCGTGGCGGCGGAGGGCTACGTCTCCGTTTTGGACGCCGATACCGCCGACAGAAAATTCCTCCCCATTGTGGGCGCCCGCCTCTATTCCGATTACCGCGACGAGCTCACCCCCGGCGATTACGGCGCTCTTATCCCCTTCGCCGGGAGCCGCCTGATGGACGACTGGCCCGCCCGCACCGGCTGCCTCTACGGACTCATGACCCGTGACGGCGCTGTGGTGGTTGACCCGGTATTCTCAAGCGTCATCGCCCGGGGGAACGTCCTGGCGCTTCAAAAGGTAACCGAAGACGGCCCCCGTATCGCGGCGGCGGCGCGGGACGGCAGCTGGTGTACCGAGTTCCGCCACCTGGCGGTGAGCTTCGCCCACGACGGCGTGATTTTCTTCACCGAGGACAGCATGACCCTCTACGACTACAACGCCAACCCCCGCGACCAGCTTTTCCTTGTGGACCTGGGCATTACCCAGGAGGAATTCAACGCCATTATGTACGGCGTTAACGAGGGCGGCATCGGCGGCGAGTGGTACGGCAAGTACGTCTCCCTCTCCTACGACAGCGACGGTGACAACGTGGTCCTCTATAACCGGGAGACTTTGGAGCGGGAGACCATGCCGGCAATGGAGTGGTTCGACGCCATTTATGACGAATCAAAGCTCCCCGCCCTCCCCGATGACAGCCAGTACCTCGCCGACGAGATACTGGGCGAGGACGCCGAGCCCCTGGTGCTGACGGAGCACTACTCCGACCCCGAGTCCCGCGAGTATTCCCGCGCCGACGGCACGCCCCTGCCGGAGCTCACCCTCGCCGGCTTCAACTGGTACGAGGACGTCCGCCTTCTTGACGGCATAGTGGAGCTAACCACCCTCAATTACGCCACCTACTACGACCTGCAAACCATGAACGTGGTTTTCAGGACCTACCTGGGCTACGAGGTGGTGGATTGATTCAAAAAAGTTTCCTCTTACCCCTTGCAAAATTCAGCGAAATAGTGTATATTACAATTGGCCCGGCGCCGTACCCTTACGGCGTCCGCCATCCCCTTCATAAGAGAGCACCGTGCCACCGGCATGGTGCTCTCAATGCTTTTCCGGACCTTTTTTGCCCAAAATAGAAACAGGCAAAATTTTTATTATATCACAGCACAAATCAAAAAGTCAAGCTTTTGGAAAATCCTGTATAACCCACGCGCAAGACACAAGCCGATTTTTCAAACAAAAGCTTTTGTTTCCCAAACCTGCTTAAATTTACTAATCACCAACTTCGTTTCCTCCAAAAAGGTTACTGTAAATATATCCCAGTTTTTATTAAGGAGGAAACACTACATGAAGACTCTGAAGAAGACCCTGTGCTTGGTCTTGGCGGTAGTCATGGCGGT
>CANQVL010000007.1 GCA_947627285.1 uncultured Oscillospiraceae bacterium | reverse complement strand
GCGTTGACCAGGTTATAGCCCGCCGCGACCATACTCTCCAGTTTGCCCACCCCTCCACCGGCCGCCTGCATGGGGTCGCCGCTGGACTTGTCGCCGAAAATGAAACCACCGCCGTGGAAATAGACAATGGTAGGACGTTTTTCGTGACTGTCATCCGCGTACCATATATCCGCATAGCTGTTGGGATAGGTGTCGCTGAATTTAATGTCGTTCCGGCACACAAGGCCGCTGGGCGCAGTGGTCACTCCCGGCGTTTTCCACGGCTCCCATTCGTTGGGCTTGTGACCTTTGTAGAGTTTTGCGTACACCGCTTTTTGGATGAGTACGCACTTCAAATCATTCATCTTTTTTCCCATATTCTCACCACAGCCATTCGTTTTGGTGGGGTTGTCTACTATCCCAACCTTTTTGATATTATAATTTTAGCAAATTTTATATCAGAAAAATATCCCTTATTTTTGGAGAAAAAATAGGTTGATTTTTTGTTTGACCTGGTGTATTGTATAAAATGATGAAGCGGCGTGAATCGGGGTATGGAAATGGACTATGAGCGGCTTATGAAAGACCTTCTGGAGCTCAACCAGGAGGAACGTAAGGGTAAACGCTGGTATCTCTCCCATGGCGAGGCCATGAGTTACACCCAGCTCCTGCCGGCCCACAACCACTATGGCTCCAACCTTCTGCGGGACGCGGATTTCTTTCACGTCGGAAAGACACTGGAAATTGAAAAGGCGCTGCGTTATGTGGACATTCCTGCCCATCGCCACGAGTTTTTGGAGCTTGCTTATTTGGCTAAAGGCCCATGCCGCCATCAAATTGAGGAATACATTTTCGATCATGCAACAGGGGACTTTATCGTGATCCCTCCGGGAACGGCCCACACCCTTATAGTTCCGGAAGGAGCACTATGTTTGACCATAAAAATACGCCGGGAGACCTTCGTTACGCTTCCTGTTCCCAATATGGCCATGTTTGTTCTCCCACTGCTGTTTCCCTGCGGAGATGACGCATTTGTCCGTCATGCGGTCCTTTCGCTCTATGAACAACAAACGGAGGCACTGCCCTACTGTGATGAGATCATGACAAATCTCTTTGTTGTGCTGATGATGTATCTCATGCAGCGTTACCACGACGAAATGCGGCCGCTCAACATGGGAATGGTGAAAAACTATAAAACCCTAAAAATGGTCAATTACATCTATGAAAACTATCAAGTCATCACATTACGAGGACTTGCCGAAGAGTTTCACTACAATGAGTCGTACCTCTCCGACCTCATACGGAAGGGAACAGGAAAGACATTTACAGAGAATTTGCGTGAAATACGCCTTTCACACGCCGAGGAGATTCTCCGCACAACGCCAAATATCAAACTCGCCGCTGTCTGCGAGAAGATCGGCTATGGTGATACTGTCCAGTTTGTCCGAGACTTTAAGGCCAGGTACGGTATCACGCCGGCAAAATATAAAATGAGCTTTCGGTGAGGTGAAATGCTTTGACAGAAAAAGAAAAAGCGGCTGCGGGGTATTTATACAACGCAAATTACGATGAAGAAATACTGGCTGAAATCAGCCGGTGCAATGATTTGTGCTTTGAGTTCAATCAGTTGAGGCCCTCAGACCGCGACGCACAGCACAAAATCCTGAAAAAGATTTTTGGCAAAATGGGAGAGAATGTGGATGTCAACGCTCCATTTTGGTGCGATTACGGGTACAACACTTCCGTTGGTGACTATTTCTTCGCCAATCGGTACTGCCAGATATTAGACGGCGGTAAAGTCACGTTTGGGGATCATGTATTTATCGCTCCAAACTGCCTGTTTACAACAGCGGAACACGCCCTTGACCCGGAGCAGCGGAACGCAGGGCTGGAAGTCGCTCTGCCGATTTCCGTAGGGAACAATGTGTGGATAGGTGCCGGGACGATTGTCCTGGGTGGCGTATCCATAGGCGATAATACCGTCATCGGGGCCGGAAGCGTTGTCACAAAGAGCATCCCCGCAAATGTTATCGCGGTTGGAGCTCCTTGCCATGTACTGCGCGAAATAACAGAAGATGATAAAAAACGCTATCCGGTTTATATTGAGACGGAAAAATAAATACAGTTCAATACCAATATAAACCAAGGACTGCCGCAGATACCGCGACAGTCCTTGACTTTTTCCTATTGAGCTTCGCCAAGCAGCTCCAATCCGAAGGTATTGACCTCACCGTTTACCGCGTCGTATATCCATTCGCACACGCTCTTTTCGTTGCCAAGTTTATCGAATACATTGGACGAGATGATGGTGTGCTGGGTGTTGTGGGTTTCCTTGTCCTCATTGAAGCTCCAGATGTAGATGCCAACTCCGGGGATGTTTTCCCTGAGGCCGCGCACCATGTCACCCAGGGCTTCTTCAAATTGATCGCCGAGCTCTTTTGTCTTATCCATCCTGCCGCTCTCGATATAGGACTGATACTGTTGCAGGGTATCGTCCCGATACGAACAATCAAACAGTATTTTCACGCTGTCCCCGCGCTTATTATAAAGTGCCGTCAGGCTGTCCAGCACAATATTATTCGTCGTCAGCCGGTCAGAAATCTCCTTCGGCGACTTCCAGAGATTTACCGCGGAGTCGTGCCAGCCGTCATAGAGGAGCAGGGAACTGTCCACACACACCGTAACATTTTGAGCCGAGGGGAAACGGCTGATCACGTCATCTGCCAGAAGCGATGTGGCAAACCCGCCCGCGGAGAACCCGGTCACAAGCAGAGTGTCCGGTTCCCCCACATACTTCATAATTTCATTCAGATACGCGGAATAATTGTTGTAGCCATTGTGGTAGACGACCGTATCCTTGCCGTTTTTTATGTAGTGGTATTCACCCGTCCCGCTATGGAAATCCCCGGAGGCATAAGGAATGACGATAAAAGTCCAGTCCTTGAACGGGTTTTCGTCCGCCGTGCTGCCGATGCCGCCTTGCGCGACAAAATCCTGACCGAGCATATTGGTGGCAAAGAACTTTGTGCCGCCTTCGCTTGTCTCACCCGTGATGCTCACGCCGCCGCCGAAGAAATAGACAACGACCTTGTTCGCCGTGCCCTTACGGAAAATCCCGTGCCACTCACTGCCGTCCGACGACTTCGCCTCCGATACGGGGACACTGTACCATTTCCCGATCTCAGGCTCTCCCGCAAGTTCGGGGAAAGATTTGAGAAATGTGGCCTTTAAGAAAATGAAAATGGCCGCCGCAAGGACTATGATGGCTATGACAATGATGATGAGTATCCTGAGTCCCCAATGCTTTTTCTTCGTGTTTTTTGCCGCCGCCTGATTTGGTTCCATGGCCGCTTCCTCCTTGACAACCGCAGAGTATTGCTATATCATATCTGAGACAAGTGTATCGCCTGCGGGAATGAATGTCAAGTTCTGCGGCAAAAATGGGACAACCGGAGGGATTGTGTATCATGGGGACCGGCTATGTAGTAGAAAGAATCACAGATGGATTGCTGGAGCTGATGAAAGAAAAACCTTTTGAGGAAATTACCGTCAGCGATATTGTTCGGAGAGCGCAGGTCGGCCGGGCCTCCTTCTACCGTCATTTTGACACGAAAGAGGCGGTGATGCGTCATCACCTGGGAAGGCTATTGAAAGAATGGGGCCGCGAGTTTGAGGCCATCGGAAAGCTGGAGGAATTAGGGCCAAGTCTGCTGCGGCACTTTTATGGTCACAGGAATTTCTATCTGCTGCTTCACCGCTGCGGGATGAGTTATTATCTACTGGAGGCGATCCGAAGCACAATGGAATTGGACAATAAATCGGATGAAGATGTATATCCATTAAGTTGCTTTGCGGGGGGACTGTACGGGCTGGTGGATGAGTGGATGCGCCGTGGAATGGCCATTCCGCCGGAGAAGCTGAACATAGGATTTCCGTGGTCCGGCAAATGGGGAACCTATGATTTTTCACAAAGAAACGAATGAGTACGTCATATCCTCAAAAGCACCGTTCAAAAGATGGAAGTTTCGTTTGGACCCGGAATGACAGATATAGCACTGCCCGTAAAGCGCGGGCTTGCCGGGAATTATAGTTGCGGCTCTTTAAGAATCAAATAAAAATCCGGTAGGCCCGGAAATTAATCGGCTATATAGTTTTTTGCACACCGTGTAGCTTTAGGCCGCGATAGATGGTCCCAAAAACAAATTTATTAAATCAGACGAAGCAAATTTCCTGCTAATATCCTAATATATATATAATATATAACCCCCGCCCGGAGTCTCACGGCTCCGGGCAGGGGTTGCGTTTCAACTCTATTTCCTGTTCAGTCTCTCCCTCAACTCCCTGAATATCTCCGCCATCAACGCCTCGCTGATGTTTTCCCTCTGCAGCTGCCTGAGTGCCTTGTCCCTCTCCGCCGCGGCGTCGTCTGCCCAGGACTTGAATTCCTCCTGGGTCATGGTGCCCTTCATGAGGCGGGCGTAGTATTTTTTGTACGCGCGCTTGTAGATCTTCCAGGCGTCCTCGTCCTGGATCTTTTTCTCGAACACTGCACGAGCCCCCACCTCCCGGCAGGTGCGCGCTGTCTCACCGGGCGCCACGCGGTCACAGTAGATCGTCCGGTCACCCTTCTCGTGGAAATACCACCTGCCGCACAGCCGGCACTGGCGAGGCGCGTTGCCGTGGAGAATCGCCTTCCCCAACTCCACAAGGAGGAAGTCACGCAGAGAGGTAAAGGTGTACCGCTCCACAAGATAAATCTTGCCAGGAACGGCGTGGTACCCGCAGCCAACCGTGCATCTGATCGCCCGCTCCTGAAGACTGCGTAGCTCCCCCTCCGATGCCTTGCCGTCAGCGACGAACGGGTCCAGCACTCCCCCGAAGCTCCGCAGGAACCCCTCCAGCTCTTCCCGCAGCTCCGCATCCCCGTCACCGGCCAGAAACTCTGTTGCCGCCATGCCTAACTTGTACGGACCCTCATCGCCGATCCAATACTGACTGCCGGAGACATCGACGGAAAGCGGAAAGGTCATTGAATCAAATTCCATGTGAGCAGCCTCCTTGAAAATAGACTATAAATAAATCGGCGTGTATTGACAAATTCAAAACTGCGTGTTAAGATAGCCTCATTCTGAATGGACTATACACTAAAATAGAAACATAGTCAATAGCCAAGCGTACATATTTTTTGAAGGGAGGGTACACACATGGTTTTTGGAGAACGCTTCTACCAGATGAGCAACGCCATCTTCTACTACGACCTGACGCCGGTGGAGTTCATGGTCTACAGTTACCTGGTCTGCTGTGCGGGGAGGAAAGGTATATGCTGGCCGAGCATACGCAAGATCGCGGTCAACTGCAACTGCTCAGAGAACACGGCAAGGAAGGCAGTCGACGCGCTCGTCAAGAAGCGGTTCATTCGCAGGGTGGCGACATACGAGGATTGGCAGGATGGCCGGAGCAGGCAGACGAACAACACGTACTACATCCTCGACCTACCGCCGGTGCAAAGCTCCATCGCGCCAGACACCGCAAAACGGTACAGACAGGTCGAGGCCCCACAGTCTCCGCCGTGAGGCCGTGTGTCACGACGTGTGCGGTTTCCGGCTCCAACACGGGGCGCTTACACGTCAGACAAACGAAGCCCAACGTGGACCGTTTTTCGAGCCCTTTTCGACCCCGGAGGGGAGGGAAAACAAGAAGCAGGATAAACACCTGACATCTAATCCGGTGCTGTTCTTCTCACATCTGCCCGCAGTGCGGGCAGTTTTGGAGGGCCGAACGTGACATCTTTTTGAGGGGAAAAGCGGCCTCGTGACATCTTGAAGCTGAAAGGCTTACGGAGACAAGGAAAAATGCACTATCAAAGGAGGATTTATGGGCAAGGACAAGGAACAAATCGCGTTTCGGGTAACGCCGCAGATAAAGCGAGAAATCGACTTCATCATGGACGCTGACGGGAGCCGGACGCGGAATGAATTTCTGGAACACGCGGTGAAATTCTACATCGACCACCTGCTGGCACGGAGCATGACCACGCTGCCGGTGTCGGTAACAAGCGCCATCAACGGACGCCTGGGGATGCTGGAGGACCGGCTCTCGGCTCTGCAGTTCAACAACTCGGTGGAGCTGGACATGCTGGTGCAGATCATCGCGCGCGCATACGATTTCAACGACGCCATCCTCCGCAAGCTGCGCTCGGACAGCGCGAAGAACGTGAAGATCACGGGCGGCCGCGTCTCGCTGGAGGATGCTGTGAAGGAGAGCGACGAAGCTGAATGGCAGGGCTGATCCTCAAGTCGCCGTACATCAAAGCCGGCGGCGCGGGGAAGTACATGAGGTACATTGCCACCCGCGAGAACGTGGAGCGGCTGCCTGACAGCCGACCTCCCACAAAGAAGTCACAAGGGACTTTCCTGCGTCGATGAAGCTGGACGAGTACACTGAATACAACAAATCGCTCACGCGAGCGAAAGCCTCCGCCTACATCTCGTCAACCCTCGAAGCAAACTGGGACGCGGCGCAGAGCACGGAAGCCTACATGAAGTACATCGCCACCCGCCCAAGGGTGGAGAAACTTGGTACGCACGGTCTATTCGGTGACGAGGACGACGTGAATCTCGACACTGCCATCGCTGAGATGGAGAGTGTCCCTGGCAACGTGTGGACCCACATCATCTCTCTGAAGCGTGAGGACGCGGAACGATTGGGCTACGACAACGCAAACTTGTGGCGCAACCTCCTCCGCGCTCACCGCAACGACATCGCCGAGGCCATGCGGATCAAGCCCAACGACTTCCGATGGTACGCCGCGTTCCACAACGAGGGCGACCATCCCCACGTCCACATGATGGCGTGGTCCGCCAGCGGCGATGGCGACCTCAGTCGTGACGGGATACGAAAAATCAAGTCCGGACTGGTCAACGACATCTTCCGTCAGGAGCTGCTCCACACCTACGAGCAGAAGTCTGAAATGCGTGACGAGCCGGTCAACGAGGTACGGCAATCCCTGCAAACTCTGGTCAGCGAGACCCGCGACGGTCTGTGCGCCTGCCCTCAGATAGCGCCGATGCTGATGGAGCTGTCCATGGCGCTGGGCACGGTCAAGGGCAAGAAGTCCTACGGCTACCTCAAGAAAAATCTCAAGGACAAGGTGGACAAGATCGTAGACGAGCTGGAGACAGTCCCTGCGGTGCATGAGTGCTACGCGAAGTGGCTCGACCTGCAAGCGGAGGTGGATAGCTACTACAAGGACGAACGTCGGAAGCGCCTCCGCTTCTCTGAGCAGAAAGAGTTCCGCTCCGTGAAGAACGCGGTCATCCAGGAGGCGGAACGCCTGCGGATGGGCGAGATCACCGTCGAAGAAGTCCCGTCCGGTCCGGTGGACGAGTGCGACCAACAGGAGCGTAGCTACATTGAGATGATGTTCCTGGATGAGACAACGCCTCTCGACGAGCGCGACAAAGCGGTGGAACGGGAGCGAAAGTACGCGGAGGATGGAGAGCCGGCATCGCAGTATGTGCTTGGCGTGCTCTACCGTGACGGCGGCCTGCTCATGCCAGATGCAGCAAAGGCCAAAGATTGGTTCACCCGGTCAGCACAGCAGGGTTACCTCCCGGCGCAGTACGCCCTCGGCAAGTTGCTTATCTCCGACGACCCGGAGGTACACGACCGAAACGCCGGCATCCGCTGGCTCCAAACCGCCGCGAGAAACGGCAGCCCATACGCGGCTTACGAGTTGGGGAAAGCATACCTGAAAACCGGCGACAAGCAGCAGGCAGAGTCATATTTCACTCAAGCCGCCGAAGCCGAGGACCCCAACGCTATGTATATGCTGGGCAAGCTCCTCTACGACCGCGACCCAGAGCGTGCAAATCACCGGCTTCGCTTCTCTGCCTTCTACGACAATCCCTACGCTCAACGTACCCTCGACCAGCGCACCTCGCCCACCATCGCCGCCTGCGTCACCCGTCTGCTCTACCACCTGAGTCGCGTCATCCGCGACAGCACGGAGCAGAATTCCCACGGCCCCAGTTTCGGCATCGACCGCAAACGTCGCCGCGAGCTCATGGACAAGCGCCTCGCTATGGGGCATAAGCCGGACGACCACGAGGAGCAGTCACAGGGGTTCCAGGGGTTCAGTATGTGACCCCCACCCCCTGCGAATTCTGCGGGGGAAATATACAATAATACAAATAAGCAACAAATATAAAGCCCTTCGGAAAGAGGTGAAATCATGGAAAAACAATTCAAAGATTACGATGATCTACCCCTGATGCTATCCGTCTAGGATGTATCGGCGGTGCTTGGAATATCCCGCGCCGGAGCCTACGAGCTGGTCAAAAGTGAGGGCTTCCCCGCGATGAACATCGGCAGCCGGATCATCGTGCCGAAAGAGGAATTCATTCTCTGGATCAAGCAAAAAGTTTCTGAGAAAAAGTAGTAGCTATTTCCTAAAAAATGTGGTATGTGTTGTGCTTACCAATCCAAAGGAGGTGCTGATATGGCAAAACGGAGAGCGCAGGGCGAGGGTAACATCCGCAAACGCGCCGACGGACGCTGGGAAGGCAGATATACGGCTGGACACGACCCTGTCACCGGCAAACGCATAGTGAAAAATGTCCTCGGCAAGACCCAGGCCGAGGTGAAACAAAAACTGTGGCTTGCCATTGCGGAGAGTCAGGAGGTGGACGTTGGGAAATCCGATGAGTACACGGTGGCGACGTGGCTCAAGACCTGGTACGACCTCTACGCCAAGCCAAACGTCCGCACAGCCACGGCCAACCGCTATGACCTGATGATCAACACCTACACCATCCCACGAATCGGCAACATCAAGCTGAGCAAACTCACGGGCCGGGACCTTCAAAAGCTCTACAAGGACCTCCAAGAGAATGGCAGGGTCCATCGGGGGAAGAAAGGAACTCCCGGACTCAGCAGTACCACCGTCCGAAGCCTCCACCTAATGCTACAAAACGCCCTGAAGCGGGCAGTCAAGGAGCGGCTCATCGTCCGTAACCCAACTGAAGATTGCATCGCGCCAAAAGCCCGGAAAATTGAGATGAAGATACTCCCGCCCGAAAAAATGAAAGCGTACCTTGATGCGGCACGTGACCGTGATGTCCTCCCCATGTTCTACCTGGAGCTTACCACCGGCCTCCGCAAGGGCGAGATCGTCGCCCTTCTCTGGTCTGATCTCGATGAAGAGAACAAAACCATCTCCGTCACAAAGCAGTACATCCGCAACCCCGACGGCACACTCGCCCTCACCGAGCCCAAAACCGAAACCTCCATTCGCCAGGTATCCATACCCCAAACCGCGGTGGACCTTCTCAAAGAGGAACACGCCAAGCACCCGGACAACAAATATATGTTTCCCTCCCCCCCCTGACCGGGGAGATGTACCACCCGGATTCGGTGGTGAACATCCACAAGAAGCTTCTTAAAGCCGCCGGAATTGAACACCTCCGCTTCCACGATCTTCGCCACACCTTCGCCACCACAGCCCTCCAAAACGGCGTGGACGTAAAAACCGTCTCCACCATGCTGGGCCACTACGATGCCGGATTTACCCTCCGCACCTACACCCACGCCACAAGACAAATGCAGGACAAGGCCGCGGAGACGATGGGCAACTTCATGGAGCAGGTGATGTGAGCAAAGAAGCCAAAAGCACCGGGCGCGTCCTGCCCGGTGCTTTCTTGTCCTGTCCCGTAGTGGGTCAAAGTGTGGGTCGCCTGGTTGACCCACTATTTGACCCACATCTTTTCCCGCAAAAACATAACAAAAATCCCCGAAATCTTGCGATTTCGGGGATTTTTTGGAGCTGCTACCCAGATTCGAACTGGGGACCTCATCCTTACCAAGTGCTTGAGAACCTTAAATCCCTTGCGCCGCAACGGTTTTTGGTCCTTTTTGGTCCAAAAGGATGAGGTCGAGGGTGCTGTTAAATCCACTGTTTCCACCCGGTGATTTTCCCGTGTGGGTCAAAGTGTGGGTCAGGGAAAACGTACGCAAAACGTGGACGCTTTTCACATCTGAGTGGGTCAAGATTATTCTCCGTTTTGCCAATAATGTTTTTCTCGACTTTCTGCCCTCTCTGCGGTATTGTGTGTTGCCAAAGGGGGAAACAAAAATGGACAATATCATCAATGAACTCTACTATGGCAATATCCGTCCAGTCGAACAAATGGGCGGGCTCACGGCGGAGGCGGCGGCTATCATGAAGCGGGTACATGAGAACGAGTACAGGCTTGAAGCGAGCCTCGACGAGCAGGAGAAGGAATTGCTTCACACCATCCAAGATGACCGCCTTGAGGTCACCAGCATCATTGAGGAAAAACGCTTCCGCGAAGCCTTTACGCTTGGGGCGAAATTGATGGCCGAAATCCTCACAGGAGGCCCTCAATAATTGCGGGGGACCCCCTGCAATTTCCGGGAGGGGAATAGTATTAACAATACGAAGGGCAACAAGTTTAAAGCCCCTAAAAGCTGACATCGCAAAGGTTTTTTTGCTCAGCCTTCCGGTACTGGGCTGGGGTCACGGTGAAGGATCGTTTGAAGGCAGAGCAGAAGACACTCTCCGAGGAGAAGCCTACGGAGCGGCAAATCTCCTTTACGGTAAGCCCGGTGTTTTTCAGCAGGTATTTCGCCGTCGCCATGCGGACGTTCATTATGTACTCATGCGGTGTAAAGCCGGTCTCCTGCCTGAAGACGCGTATGAAATGATAAAGGCTCATATTTGCCCTGACCGCAAGCTCCTCCACCCGCAAATCCTCTCGGAAATGCTCAGAGATAAACGCGATAAGCTCGTCAACCATGAGTGCGCGATCTCTGTTCCCTCCGGTATTTGACGTGGCGAGGAGAAAGGCTGTCAATATGTCGGTCAGGTACTTATTAAGCAGCGGCTCACGCACCGGGCCTCCTGCTTTAAACGCGCCATACGCCATCTGAAGCTTACCCAGAGCTGGGACCGCATCAGAAAGGGTAAAAACATAACTCAGGCGGGAAGTGACAGCGTTGTAAAATCCGCGGGCGGTGAGCCCGTCAAAATGGCACCACAGGCATTCACAGCCTTCTTCCGAGGAGTATTCGTGTGGCTTGTAGCAATCAATGTAAACAAAGCTCCCCTCGGCTGCCCTGTATACCTTCCCCTCAAAGGCGAGGGTAAGTGAGCCTCTTTGGAGGTACATTATAAGAAAGCTGTCAAAGGACTCCCGCCAAAGGGCGTAGCCGGGCTCATAGATGAACCGTCCCACCTGCATGGGGTACAGAAACATGCCCTCCGCCTGACGGCTGGGGGTATGTATATAGTAATCGGACCCGGCTGCAACAAGCCTTTCCACGGAGAGCATAACCACGCCTCCCATATGTTTTTTTGATATAATATACCCTCGGGTCAAAAACAGCAATAGCAAAAATATAAAAAATTACGCAATTGACATTAATGACAATTCTCAAAAAAGGTTGTATGATTACATAATAGGAGAATATATACTTGCGCTTAAAGGGTATCTTGCAATTGAATGCCTTCGCTTATTTGCCGCAAGACGCGCCTTGCG
Source organism: uncultured Oscillospiraceae bacterium (assembly GCA_947627285.1). Taxonomy (GTDB): domain Bacteria; phylum Bacillota; class Clostridia; order Oscillospirales; family Oscillospiraceae; genus RUG626. The sequence goes on along the minus strand of CANQVL010000007.1, from coordinate 60,559 downwards.
GCAAATAAGCGGGCACAAATGCGCAACTCCCTCAAGCGAACAGAAAGGGGCATGGAACTGCTGTGGATATAGGTTCTTACGAAAACGAAGATTTCGATTTGCGGCGTGAGGACGGCTTTAGCGGGCAGCGGATGGTCGTTCTTCCCATCGAATCCTTCTCTGAATACGTAGAAAGCCCTCTTGTGCGACGCCTCTATTTGACGGATGTAGGGTTCTTTCCCCGCGCGGAGCATCATTTTATGGAGCGAAAAGAGGGGTGCGACCAGAACATCTTCCTCTACTGCTCCGAGGGCGAAGGGACTGTCAACATCGAGGGAAAAAGGTATATACTCCGGGAAAATGAAGCCATAACCATACCACGCTCTCAGCGCCACTCGTATTACGCAAACGACACTGACCCGTGGAGTATCCTTTGGTTCCATTTTAAAGGCAGCGATACGGAATACTACCCGCTCAAGGAAGGCAAGATCGTCAGGTTCCAGTCCAACAGGACAAAAAACCGTATGATGTACTTTTTTGACCTTTTGTTCCAAACGCTTGACGGAAGCTATACCGAGCGAAATTTCATTTATATTTCCAAGGTGCTGGACCTGATTTTGGCGGAAACCTACATCAAAGAGAAAATCGGTGAGATCAACGAACCCAACAAGCACGTTACAAATATAGTCCGTTTCATGTATGCCCATCTTGGCGAACCTTTGACGTTGGAAAGAATATGCGATGAATTTGGACTTTCAAAGAGCTATGTGAACGCCATATTCCTGCGGTCCGCTCAGAGGGCGCCCATGGATTTCTTTACAAATCTGAAAATCAGGGAGGCGTGCAATGCTCTGCGCAGCTCCGACCGCTATATATACGAGATAGCGCAAGGTCTGGGGTATAAGGATCAATATTATTTCTCAAGACTGTTCAAGAAAATAGTCGGGGTGTCACCCAAAGAGTATAGGGAAGGCAAGGAAATTTATTATAAATAACATCTAAAAATCCAATAATCGCGTTAAACGCGCCGGCATTGTTTACCGGCGCGTTTAACATTATATCCGGACGCTGATATAAGAAATAAGGAATTTTGTCCATTAAATAAGTTTTTTATTCATTTTATTATTTGTTGATATTGCTTATACTGATGATATAAAACCTCAAAAAACTCTACAATTCAACCAATCACGAAATAAAGTCACGGTATGCGCACACCTTTGCAGCCTCTTCCGTGTCTTGAGAAGGAGGCAAAATGAAACAACACCTATCTAATCCACCGGAAGCTTCAGTGCAGAAGAAAATCCCCTCCGGGAAGCTGGGAAGGTTCGGCAAAAGAGTCATCAGGAACAAGATACTTCTTCTTATGATACTCCCCGCCGTTATATATACCATCGTATTTGCTTACTACCCAATGACCGGAGTTGTCATGGCCTTCAAAAAGTACAACTATCGTGACGGTATATGGGGGAGCCCGTGGAACGGAATTGAAAACTTCAGGTTCTTCTTTAAGTCCGGTCAGGCAGGAACGGTTATCCGAAACACGGTTCTCTATAATGTGGCGTTTATTTTAGTCGGGACCGTGACGCAGATGGCTGTCGCGATATTTCTCACAGAGATCCGTTCAAAGCATTTTCGTAAAATCAGCCAGTCCATGATGTTCCTGCCCTATTTCATCTCCTGGGTCATCGTTGGCGTTATGGCATTCAATATCTTCAGCGATGATTTTGGATTCTTAAACAAGCTTCTTGTGGCAATGGGATTTAAGAAGATCTCCTTCTACATAACACCCAAGGCGTGGCCGTTTATTCTTGTGTTTTTTGAAATGTGGAAGGGCGTGGGATACGGCTCGGTCATGTACCTCGCGGCGATCATGGGCGTGGATACATCGATTTATGAGGCGGCAGCCCTGGACGGGTGTAATGTTTTTCAGCGCATCTTCTATGTAACGATCCCCTCTATTATGCCCACTGTGATAATTCTGTTCCTTATGAGCGTGGGGCGCATTTTCAAGGGCAACTTCGACATGTTCTACAACCTCGTTGGGACGAACGGAAACCTGTTTAATTATACAGACGTCATAGACACCCTGTCATTCCGGGCTTTGATCTCAAGCAAGGATTTCGGAATGTCTGCAGCAGTCGGACTTTTCCAGTCTGTGCTGTGCTTTATCACAGTCGTTCTCGCCAACAGGCTGGTAAAGGCTTATGACCCGGATTACGCGTTGTTCTGAGGAGGTGGAAGTGTGAAACGAAAAAGCCGGCTTAAAATCCAAAAGGACGTTATCGCTCTTAATATTATTGCCTACACATTTACCGCGCTTATTGCCATTCTATGCCTTCTGCCGTTTATTATGGTTATTTCAGGTTCGTTTTCTTCAGAGCGCGCAGTTGCCGCAAACGGGTTTTCACTGATCCCGCAGGATTTTTCCTTAGAGGCATATAAAACCGTGTTTAAGACTCCTTCTGTTGTCATTCGGGCATACGCCACAACCACTGTCCTGACGGTTACCGGCACCGCGCTTGGGCTGCTCCTGCAGACAATGACCGCGTTTGTGCTGGCTCGCAAGGATTTCCCCTGGAGGAACGGTTTTTCCTTTTTCTTTTATTTCACTACCCTGTTTTCAGGCGGTCTTGTGCCGACATACGTTCTATACACGCGCACATTGGGGCTTGCAAATAATTATCTTGCGCTTCTGTTCCCTTTGTTGTTCTCCGTGTTTAATCTTCTGATCATGAAAAGCTATATCATGGGAGTTCCCGATACCCTTTTTGAAGCGGCAAAGATAGACGGAGCCGGCGATTTCCGCATTCTTTTCCAAATCACTCTTCCGCTTATCAAGCCGGCGCTTGCAACGGTCGGACTCTTTATTGCCCTTGCGTACTGGAACGACTGGTACAACGCCATGCTCTACATCAGGGAGGAGAAGATGTTCCCGCTCCAGTACTTCCTCTATAAACAGGTAAACAGTATCGAGGCATACAAAAAGATGATAGCAAATAATCAGGTGTCCGGCGATGTCATAAGCACCCTTTCCTTGCCGACACAGACATTGAAAATGGCACTGACCGTTGTGGTCACAGGTCCGATTATCCTGGCGTTTCCGTTTGTGCAGAAATACTTTGTCCAAGGAGTTACCATCGGCGCTGTAAAGGGTTGAACGCGGCTCTCATTTTGGAGTATACCGCCATACGGCGGATATGAAATATCCGGAGGATAGCGCAAACGCATCGTTCCGGGCAAAAAAATAAGGAGGAATAACATGAAAACAAACGCAACAAAATGGCTGGCAGTCATCCTGTGCATTTGCCTGGTTATGGGACTTGCCGCAGGCTGCAACAGGGAGGGCTCCGGCGGGAACAACAGCTCAAATAACGGCACACCTTCCGGCGGCGGCAGCAACAGCGGCAGCGGTTCGGGAAACGGCTCAGGCAATGAGGAGCTGGACTATGTGGAGCTGAAGATGTGGCTCGTCGGCGACAAACCTGAAGGATTTGACGACGTATACGCCGAGGTCAATAAGATCCTCAAGGAGAAGGTCAACGCCACAGTAAAGGTTGACTGGCTCTCCTGGGCTGACGAGGGCACCAACTATCCTCTTCTCTTCTCCGGCGGCGACGATTTTGATATGATCTTCACGGCAAGCAGTTGGGGCCATTTTGAGCAGACCGTGGGTCTTGGCGGATTCCTGGCGCTGGAGCCCGAATTTATCCAGAAATATGCCCCGGACGTCTGGGCGGTTGAGCCGGAAGCGGCATGGACCCAGGCGACTATCGACGGAAACATCTACATGCTTCCCGCCAATTTCATTGAGGTCACTCCGGACGTGGTGGCTATTCGCGGCGACCTGATGAAGAAATACGGATTTGATGACATCGCAAGCTATGATCAGCTTTTGGACTTTTATAAGGCTTGCGCCGATGACGGCATTTACGGCAACTCCGTCGGCTCAAGCAGCGTTATCTGGCTTTGGGCGGAAAGCAACGGCCTTCGTTACGTAAGCGGCGCTCCGGACGCCGGCGTGCTGATCCAGTATTACGCCAACGATCCCAATAATCTGGAGCTGGATTATCTTCTTGACGATCCGAAATTCACTCAGTTCTGCTATGACATGAAAGAGCTTGCCGACGCCGGATGCTGGCCCTCCGATGTCCTCAGCACAACTCAGGACAGGCAGGACGGACTTCTCAGCGGCCGCGGTGCGTCAATGGTGTGGAACCACATGACCTGCCAGATCTACGCAAATCAGGCAAATGCCGAGCACCCTGATTGGGACATCAACATTTATAATATCATGCCCGAACAGAAATACGCTGCCACAAAGTACATAAACGGCGGCATCGGAATCAACGCAGCCAGCAAGAATCCCGAGAGAGCTATGATGGTATACAACCTCTTTGCCACAGATCAGGACATTCAGGACCTCACTCAGCTTGGCATTAAAGGTGTCAACTGGGAGGAAACCGACGACGGACGTTACCAGATCATCGAGGGGAAGGCGTATAATACCAGCAATAACTGGGGCTGGAGGAACCTGGATATAATGAGGACGGAATACCAGGCCAATCCCAGCGCCGTCGATACGAAGGTCAATGAACTCGCCCAGTATTTCCTTGACAATGTAAAGCCGGATCACCCCCTGGACAACTTCGCCTTTGATACCACCTCGGTCAGCACGCAATTTGCCGCGGTCGAAGCCGCAATGGGCACATATTTTGACCCGCTGATAAATGGTCTCGTTGACGATGTGGACACTACTCTGGCGCAGTTCAGGTCAGCTCTGGAATCGGCAGGTATCCAGGACCTCCTCACTGAGCTTCAAAAGCAGGTCGATGAATTTGTTGCCAAGTAAATCACAGGTCATTAACGGATAACAGAGACAGCACCACAAAAGGGAGCCGCCATTGGTTGGGGCTCCCTTTTGTAAAAGCGTCGCATTGTGATTTGTTCTACTCAGGAGGGGTATATTTGATAGTTTTGGAAAATAATCACTTAAAAGTTGTCCTCGACCCCGAATTGGGAGGAAAAATAGTTTCATTTATAAATAAAGGCAAGAATTTTGAATTGGCAGCGCAGAGCAAACACGAAGTGACATTGGATAAGGCGCCCGGAAAATGCTTTGGGAGATATGCTTACGGAATGGACGATGCTTTTCCGAATTTGATTTCGGAGGTGGTTGACTGCGACTGCGGCAGGCTGGTTTATCCTGACCACGGTGAAATATGGAGCGCAAAATTTGATGTTTCCGGGACTGCGAGGGAATTTGTAAGCCTTAAATGGAACAGCGAAAAATTCGGTTATCAATATAGAAAGATAATGACGCTTGATAAAACAGGTTTAAGCATATCTTATCGAATCACCAACACAGCAAAGAGAGAGCTGCCGTGCTACTGGACCTGGCACGGTCTGGTGCGATTTGAGGAAAATATGCGTGTCCTGTGGCCGCATGGCACCAAAGGCTTTATTAACGCACAGGACGGCGGTCTGCTTGGAAGCGCAGGAAAAAGATATGATATGACAAACGGATTTTATGACTTTACAGGCGTGCCGGAAACGCGTACAATGTATACAGCAAAGTTCTTTGTAGAGGGACCCGTTCCGGAGGGGAGATGCGGGATATATTACCCCTCACATGATGTGACGTATTATTTGGAATTCGACAGCAGCACGCTCCCTTTCCTGGGCTTTTGGGTAACTGCCGGAGGATTCCAGGGAGATTATAACTGCGCGCTGGAGCCCACAAACGGCTCCTGTGACAGCGTATTAAAGTCCCTACAAAGCGGGTGGCGCGCAAAGCTTATGCCGGGAGAAAGCAAGGTATTCGCACTCAGGCTTTCATTGGTTTAATATAAGACTCAAGCAAACACGGGGATAATGGATATGTTTTCAAAATTGATTGACCCGCGAAATCCGGTAACGAAAGTATTGAGCAATATTTTTGATCTGGCGGTTTTGAATATTCTATGGATACTTTTTTCGATTCCGATCATAACAATGGGAAGCGCGACTGCCGCAGTGTCTTCGGTCTCGCTTCAGATGATACGGGACAATAGCAACGGTGTGCTCGTACCTTTCTGGAGGGCGTTCAAAGAAAGCTTCATGGCTGTCACAATGGTATGGGTGCCTTCTCTTTTGATTTTGGCGGCACTTATATTTGACGTGTGGTATTTCCTTATGGTACAGGACTTCATCACCGGAGCGATTCAAGCCATTATCTGCGGGGTTATCATTCTTATCATACTGAATATCCTCCTGCTGTTGACCTATTATATCTGCCTTACAGTTCTCTTTGAAAACACAGTCAGGGAGAGTCTGCGGAACGCCTTTATCTTTACGCTCAGCAATCCCATTCGCAATGCCGCTGTCATTTTATTGGACGCATCTGTCATAGTGTTTTCTCTTTATGTCCCACTTAATATGGCTTTTCCCGTGGTTATACTGCTGTTTTTTGGCGTATCCCTTACGATTTTTCTGAATTGCAAGATATTGTATCCCATCTTTAAGCCATACATTTCTGAGGACGCCACACAGCATGAAGATAATAATGAGGTTTAATTAACACCAATATATTTTACCCGTAAGGATTTAAATGGTTGCCGCACATATGCGGTCTGCAATAGCTTCTTATATTACCCCGCCCAGTACCTCAAGGTTCTGGGCGGGGTTGCTGTATTATTCTCTGTTAAGCCTCTCCGTCAACTCCCTGAATATCTCCTCCGTCAAGACTTCACTGATGTTCTCCCTCTGCAATTGCCTGAGCGCCTTGTCCCTCTCCGCCGCGGCATCGTCTGCCCAGGTCTTGAACTCCTCCTGCGTCATGGTGCCCTTCATGAGCCGAGCGTAATATTTTTTGTACGCGCGCTTGTAAATCTTCCAGGCTCCCTCGTCCTGGATCTTTTTCTCGAATACCGCACGCGCGCCCACCTCCCGGCAGGTGCGCTCCGTCACGCCGGGAGCGACGCGCTCGCAATAGATTGTCCTATCGCCCTTCTCGTGGAAGTACCACCTCCCGCACAGCCGGCACTGACGCGGTGCGTTGCCATAGAGGATACCCTTCCCCAGCTCCACAAAAAGAAAATCGCGTAAAGAGGTAAAGGTGTACCGCTCCACGAAATAGGCGCCGCCGGGGATGGGACGGTACCCGTAGCTCACCACACACCCAACTGTGTGCCCCGACAGGTCAAAGCGCTTGCCTGCAACCGCACGGCCATCGGCGAACGGAGACAGTAAGAACCCGAAGGTCCGCAGCAACTCCTCCAACTCCTCCCTCAACTCTTCGTCCCTGTCACCTGTCAGGAACTCCGTTGCCGCCATGCCTAACTTGTACGGTCCCTCATCACCAATCCAATACTGAACGCCGGAGATATCGACAGTAAGCGGAAAGGTCATCGAATCGAAATCCATGTGAGCAGCCTCCTCAAAAATAGACTATAAATAAATATGCGAACATTGACAAATCAGAAACTCTGTGTTAAGATAGCCTCATCTCAAATAGACTATACACTAACATCAGCTGATAGTCAATAGCTGAGCGAACATATTTTTGAAAGGAGGATACACACATGGTACTTGGAGAACGATTCTACCAAATGAGCAACGCGATCTTCTACTACGACCTGACGCCGACAGAGTTCATGGTATACAACTACCTGGTCAGCTGTGCCGGTCAGAAAGGTGTCTGCTGGCCGAGCATAGGCAAGATTGCGGTCAACTGCAACTGCTCGGAGAACACAGTCCGCAAGGCTATTGCCTCGCTCGTCAAAAAGCGGTTCATCCGCAGGGTGGCGACGTATGAGGATTGGATAGAGGGTCACAGCCGACAGACGAACAACACCTACTACATCCTCGACCTACCACCGGTGAAGAGTACCGCAGCGACTACACCCACAAAGCGGTACAGGCAGGTCGAAAACGCGGCAGCCTCACAACCTCCGCCGTGAGGCCGTGTGTCACGACGTGTGCGGTTCTACACTCAGAGTGGGGTGTTTACACGTCAGACAAACGAGGGCCGACGTGAGCCGCCTTTCGAGGTTTTTCCGACCCCGGAGGGGAGGGAAAACGAGAAGCAGGATAAACAAACGACATCATAACCAACGCCGGTTGTCTCACATCTGCCCGCAGTGCGGGCAGTTTCGAGAGAACGAAAGTGACATCATTTCGAGGGAAAAAGCGTCCACATGACATCTCAAAGCTGAAAGGCTTACGGTAACAAGGAAAAATGCAATATCAAAGGAGGATTTATGGGCACGGACAAGGAACAAATCGCGTTTCGGGTGACCCCTCAGATGAAGCGGGAAATCGACCTCATCATGGACAGCGACGGTAGCCGGACGCGGAATGAATTTCTGGAGCACGCGGTCCAGTTCTACATCGACCACCTGCTGGCGCGGGACATGACCACGCTACCGGTGTCCGTAACAAGCGCCATTGATGGGCGGCTCGGAATGCTGGAGGACAGACTGTCGGCTCTGCAGTTCAACAACTCCGTGGAGCTGGACATGCTGGTGCAGATCATCGCTCACGCATACAAGTTCAACGACACAGCTCTCCGCAAGCTGCGCTCGGACAGTGTGAAGAACGTGAAGCAGACAAGCGGCCGCGTGTCGCTGGCAAGTGCAGTGAAAGAGAGTGACGAAGCCGAATGGCAGGGCTGATTCTCAAGTCACCGTACATCAAAGCCGGCGGCGCGGGGAAGTACATGAGGTACATTGCGACGCGAGAGAATGTTGAGAGACTACCTGACGGCCGGCCTCCCACGAAGAAGCAGATGGAACTCATCGGTAAACTCACGAAGGACTTTCCTGCGTCAACAAAGTCGGATGAGTATTCGGAATACAACAAGTTGCCGACGAGGTCAAAAGCCTCCGCCTACATCTCGTCAACGCTCGAAGCCAACTGGGACGTAGCGCAGAGCACGGAAGCCTACATGAAGTACATCGCCACCCGCCCGCGCGTCGAGAAGCTGGGTACTCACGGATTGTTCGGTGACGAGGACGACGTGGATCTCGACGCGGCCATAGCAGAGATGGAAACCGTCACCGGCAACGTGTGGACGCACATCATTTCCCTGAAGCGCGAGGATGCGGAGCGATTGGGGTACGACAACGCGAGCTCGTGGCGCAACCTCCTCCGCGCTCACCGCAACGACATCGCCGAGGCTATGCGGATTGCACCCAACGACTTTCGCTGGTACGCCGCCTTCCACAACGAGGGCAACCACCCCCACGTCCACATGATGGCGTGGTCGGCAAGCGGCGAGGGCTACCTGAGCCGCGACGGCATCAGGAAAATCAAGTCAGGGTTAGTCAACGACATCTTCAAGCAGGAGCTTCTGCACACCTACGAGCAGAAGTCTGAAATGCGGGATGAGTTGGTCAACGAGGCGCGGCAATCGCTACAAGAGTTGGTCAGTGAAATCCGCGACGGATTGTGCGACTGTCCACAAGTAGCTCCGATGATGCTGGAGCTGTCCATGGAGCTGGGCGTGGTCAAGGGAAAGAAGTCCTACGGCTACCTCAACAAGCGCGTCAAAGAAAAGGTGGATAGGATCGTTGATGAGTTGGAGTCAGTCCCCGCCGTGCATGAGTGCTACATGAAGTGGCTCAACCTGCAAGCAGAGGTGGACAGCTACTACAAGGACGAGCGACGAAAGCATCTGCGATTGTCCGAGCAGAAAGAGTTCCGCTCCATCAAGAACGCGGTCATCCAGGAGGCAGAACGTCTGCGGCTCGGCGAGGTGACCGTTGAGGAAGTGCCTCCCGGTCCGGTGGACGAGTGCAACTGGCGGGAACAGAACTACATCTATACAACCTTCTTGGATGAGACAGTGCCTCTCGACGAGCGCGACAAGGCGGTGGAGAGGGAACGGAAGCACGCAGAGGATGGAGAACCGGCATCGCAGTACGTGCTGGGCGTCCTCTACCGCGACGGCGGTCTGCTCATGCCGGATGCGCTGCAGGCCAAGGAATGGTTCACCCGGTCAGCAAAGCAGGGGTACGTCCCGGCGCAGTACGCCCTCGGAAAGCTCCTCCTCTCTGATGACCCAGAGGTACACGACCAAGCTGCCGGTATCTGCTGGCTCCAAACCGCTGCGAGGAACGGCAGCCCCTATGCGGCCTACGAGTTGGGAAAGGCGTACCTGAAAACCGGCGACAAACGTCAGGCGGAGGCATGTTTCAACCAAGCCGCCGAAGCCGAAAACTCCAACGCCATGTACATGCTGGTTAAGCTCCTCTACGACAGTGACCCAAAACGGTCCAACTACTGGCTGCGCGAATCTGCATCCTACGGTAACCCATATGCCCAACGTGCAATCAGCGCTCACACCTCGCCCACCATCGCCGCCTGCGTCACCCGCCTGCTTTACCACCTGAGCCGCGTCATCCGGGACAACACAGAACAAGCGTCGCAAGGCCCAGGTTTCACCATTGACCGCAAACGCCGCCGTGAACTCATGGATAAGCGCCTCGCCATGGGCCACAAGCCGGACGACCACGAGGATATGCAGATGCAGGGGTTCAATATGTGAGGTAACCCCCCCCTGCAAATTCTGCGGGGGAAATATACAACAATACGAATAAGCAACAAATATAAAGCCCTTCGGAAAGGAGAGTGAAAATGGAAAAGCAGTACAAAACCTACGACGATCTGCCCCTGATGCTGTCCGTCCAAGACGTGTCGGCGGTGCTTGGAATTTCAAGAGCCGGAGCTTACGAGCTGGTCAAAAGCGAAGGCTTCCCTGCGATGAACATTGGCAGCAGAATCATTGTGCCAAAAGAAGATTTTATCCTCTGGATAAAGCAAAAAGTTTCTGAGAAAAAGTAGTAGCTTTTTCTCGGAAAGTGTGGTATGTGTTGTGGTTACCAAAGATTGAAGGAGGCATGGATATGGCAAAACGGAGGGCGCAGGGCGAGGGTAACATCCGCAAGCGCGCCGATGGACGATGGGAAGGCAGATATACGGCGGGACACGACCCTGCCACCGGCAAGCGGATTGTGAAAAACGTCCTTGGCAAGACGCAAACCGAGGTGAAACAAAAGCTGCGGCTTGCTATCTCGGAGAGCCAGGAGGTGGACGTCGGGAAATCCGACGAGTACACCGTCGCGACGTGGCTAAAAACATGGTACGACCTCTACGCCAAGCCCAACGTCCGCACGTCGACGGCCAACCGATATGACCTGATGATCAACACCTACACCATCCCACGAATCGGCAACATCAAGCTCAGCAAGCTCACAGGCTGTGACCTCCAAAAGCTCTACAAGGATCTTCAAGAGAATGGCCGGGTCCATCGGGGGAAGAAAGGAACGCCCGGACTCAGCAGCACCACCGTCCGAAGCCTCCATCTGATGCTCCACAATGCCTTTCAACGTGCGGTCAAGGAGCGGCTCATCGTACGAAACCCCACCGAGGATTGTATCGCGCCGAAAGCCCGGAAAATTGAAATGAAGATACTCCCTCCTGAAAAGATGAAAGCCTATCTGGACGCGGCAAGGGGCAGAGAAGTTCTCCCAATGTTCTATCTGGAGCTTACGACTGGCCTACGCAAGGGAGAAATCGTCGCCCTGCTATGGTCCGACCTTGACGAGGAAAACAAAACCATCTCCGTCACCAAACAATACATCCGCAATCCCGATGGCACACGTGTCCTCACTGAACCTAAAACCGAGACCTCCATCCGCCGAGTCTCCATCCCCCAGACCGCCGTGGACCTTCTCAAAGAGGAACACGCCAAGCACCCGGACAACCCCTACATGTTCCCCTCGCCTCTGACCGGCGAAATGTACCACCCAGACTCGGTGGTGAACATCCACAAGAAGCTCCTCAAAGCCGCCGGGATTGAACATATACGTTTCCACGATCTCCGCCATACCTTCGCAACCACAGCCCTCCAGAACGGCGTGGACGTCAAAACCGTCTCCACCATGTTGGGCCACTACGACGCCGGATTCACCCTCCGCACTTACACCCACGCCACCCGCCAGATGCAGGACAAGGCCGCCGAGACGATGGGGAGCTTCATGGAGCAGGTGATGTAAGCAAAACAAGCTGAAAAACGCCGGGTACATCCTGCCCGGTGCTTTTTTGTCCTATTCCGTAGTGGGTCAAAGTGTGGGTCGCCTGGTTGACCCACACTTTGACCCACATCTTTTCCCTCAAAAACATAACAAAAACCCCCGAAATCTTGCGATTTCGGGGGTTTTTTGGAGCTGCTACCCAGATTCGAACTGGGGACCTCATCCTTACCAAGGATGCGCTCTACCTACTGAGCTATAGCAGCGGGTGGCGACCGAGAAGGGGCTCGAACCCTCGACCTCCGGCGTGACAGGCCGGCGCTCTAACCAGCTGAGCTACTCGGCCGTCTCGTGCTCTCCTTAACGGCGCCTGATTATTTTATCCCATTGAGGCACCTTTGTCAATAGAAAATTCTAATTTTTTTCCCATTTTTTCGCCGGATCTCCCCAGAGCACGTAAAAATGAATGTTCCGGCTGTCCGCAGACGCCATTACCTTCATAGCGCCGCGCACCGGCGGCGGGCGATCTCCGGTATCTGCGGCATAATGGTCTCCCGGTCTCTGAGGCCGGAAAAGCCTCTGTAAGCCGCCAGATACGTCTCCTGCGGCACCTCCTCCGCGTCGGTGATTAAGACATTCTGAGCTTCATCAGCCGCTCTACGGCGTTTTTTCGGCGTCCGGGGAGCTCCCCAAATGTCACGGTCACCGCCTCCCCTTTTTGAGTGATCACTATATATGTGTTGAAAAAGGTAGAAATGTTTCACGTAAAACAATATCCGCCGCGAAGCTTACGCTTCGCGGCGGATATCATATCATTGTTCTCCCTTGGGCGGGTTCCCCTGATCAGGGGAACTCACACCAGCTCGATGATCCCCATCTCGGCGGCGTCGCCGCGGCGGGGGGCGGTGCGGGTGACGCGGGTGTAGCCGCCCTCACGGGTGGCGTACTTGGGAGCAAGCTCCTTGAATACCTTGGTCACCACGTCCTCGCGGGTGATGAACTCCAGCGCCTGACGGCGGGAAGCAAGGGTGTTCTCCTTGCCAAGGGTTATCATCTTCTCGGCCAGAGGCGCGATCTCCTTGGCGCGGGTAAATGTGGTCTCCATCCGTCCCTTGTCCAGGAAATCGGTGACCAGCTGGCGGAGCATCGCCTTGCGCTGGTCGGTGGTCTTGCCGAGCTTACGTGTTCCGGGCATATCTTTCTCCTCCTTCTTACCAGAGTTAGTTGTTTTCGTCGCTGGCGAGGGAAAGGCCCATCATAGCCAGCTTGTGGATGACCTCCTCCAGGGACTTGTGGCCCAGGTTGCGGACCTTTATCATCTCGGCCTCGGTCTTGGAGATAAGCTCCTCCACTGTGTTGATGTTGGCGCGTTTAAGGCAGTTGAAGCTGCGGACGGAAAGGTCCAGCTCCTCTATGGTCATCTCCAGGACCTTGTCGCGCTGAGTCTCGCTCTTCTCCACGATCAGGGACTTGGAGCCCGCCGACTCGGAGAGGTCCGTGAACAGCGCGAAGTGGTCGCAGAGGATCTTGGCGCCCATGCTGACGGCGTCGCGGGCGGAGATGGTCTTGTCCGTCCAGACTTCAAGCGTCAGCTTGTCAAAGTCGGTCATGTTGCCCACGCGGGTGTTCTCCACGGCGTAGTTGACCTTGAGGACGGGGGTATAGATGGAGTCCACAGGGATAACGCCGATGACCTGCTGGGTCTGTCCGGCCTTGTTGCGCTCGGCGGAGACATAGCCCCTGCCGTGGTTCATTGTCAGCTCCATGCGCAGCTGGGCGTCGGGGCCCAGGGAGGCGATGTGGAGCTCGGGGTTCAGTATCTCGACCTCGCCGTCGGCCTTGATGTCGCCGGCGGTGACCTCACCCTCGCCTATCGCCTCGATGTAGACGGTCTTTTCACCGTCGCAGTGGAGCTTGGCTATAATGCTTTTCAGGTTCAGGACTATCTCCGTCACGTCTTCCTTGACGCCGGGGATGGTGCTGAACTCATGGTTCACGCCGGAGATCTTTACGCTCGTGACGGCGGTTCCGGGCAGTGAGGAGAGGAGTATCCTGCGCAGGGAGTTTCCCAACGTAATGCCGTAGCCGCGCTCCAAGGGCTCCACGACATACTTGCCGTAGGACTCGTCTTCGGGGGATTCGATACACTCGATACGCGGCTTTTCAATTTCAATCACTAATATATACCCTCCTTATTAAGTTAGCGCTTTCGCGCGCGGTGCGGATTTCCAATGAGGGCTTATGCCAGGCCCCGGCAGGAAATACGCCGGTGTGCCGGAGCGTGGCAGCACGGATTACTTGGAATAGAGCTCGACGATGAGCTGCTCCTCAACGGGCAGGTCGATGTCCTCACGGGCGGGCATTGTCAAAACCTTGCCCTGAAGCTTGTTGAGGTCCTTCTCAAGCCACTTCGGGGGGGTGATGATGACCGCGTCCTCGCCGGTAAGCCTCTTGAACATGGCGGAGGACCTGCTCTTTTCGCGGACCTCGATCACGTCGCCGGGCTTCACAAGATAGGAGGGAATATCCACCCTGCGGCCATTCACGTTGAAATGACCGTGGTTCACAGCCTGACGGGCCTCGCGGCGGGTCATAGCGAAACCGAGGCGGTAAATAACGTTGTCAAGACGGCGCTCGATGGTGGTAAGCAGGACCTCGCCGGTCTGACCGGGGGCCTTGGCGGCCTTCTCATAGTAGCCGCGGAACTGCTTCTCAAGGATGCCGTACACAAACTTGACCTTCTGCTTCTCATTGAGCTGCATTGCGTACTCGCCCTGCTTACGGCGCATCTGACCCTTGGGGTTGCGGATGGTGTCAGACTTTGTCTTCGCGGTATAACCCATGTAAGCAGGAGAAATGCCCAGCGCCTTGCAGCGCTTTACGATGGGCTGCATATTCTTTGCCATAGTAAATTATTCCTCCTTCTCAAGATTACACGCGGCGGCGCTTCGGGGGGCGGCAACCGTTGTGGGCGATGGGGGTCACGTCTTTGATCATGGTGACCTCAAGACCGACTGTCTGCAGCGCGCGGATGGCGGCCTCACGTCCGGAGCCGGGACCCTTTACAAAGACCTCGACGGTCTTCAGGCCATGCTCCATGGCGGCCTTTGCCGCTGTCTCCGCGGCTGTCTGGGCGGCAAAGGGGGTGCTCTTCTTGCTGCCGCGGAAGCCCATTCCGCCGGCGGAGGCCCAGCTGAGGGCGTTGCCGAAGGAGTCGGTGACGGTGACCATGGTATTGTTGAAGCTGGAGCTGATATGCACCTGGCCCTTTTCTATGTTCTTGCGCTCGCGGCGGCGGGTGCGGACGACCTTGCCTTTAGTGTTTCCTGCCATGTGAATATCCCTCCCTTACTTCTTCTTATTGGCGATGGTACGCTTCGGGCCCTTGCGGGTACGGGCGTTTGTCTTGCTTCTCTGACCGCGGACGGGCAGACCCCTTCTGTGGCGGGTGCCGCGGTAGCAGCCGATCTCGGTGAGGCGCTTGATGTCCAGCGCCACCTGGCGGCGAAGGTCGCCCTCCACAACATAGTGGTGGTCGATGCACTCACGAAGCGCCGCCTCCTGCGCCTCGGTCAGATCCTTGACGCGGGTGTCGGGGTTGATGCCTGTCTGCTCCAAAATCTTTTTCGCGCTGGTTCTGCCGATGCCGTAGACGTATGTGAGACCGATCTCGATCCTCTTGTCGCGGGGCAGGTCAACGCCGGAAATTCTTGCCATACTTTTTGACCAATCCTTTCTTCAATCAGCCTTGTCTCTGCTTGTGCTTGGGGTTCTCGCAGATGACCATGACTTTTCCCTTGCGCTTGATGACCTTGCACTTCTCGCACATGGGCTTAACTGAAGGTCTGACTTTCATATTTACCTTCCTTTCATTTCGCGGGAAATTTGTTTACTTTGTGCGCCAGGTGATCCTCCCCCGGGTCAGATCGTACGGTGACATCTGGACTGTCACCTTGTCGCCGGGCAGGATCCTGATGAAGTTCATACGAAGCTTACCGGAGATATGGGCAAGGATTATATGTCCGTTTCCGATATCAACGTTGAACATGGTGTTGGGCAATGATTCGACTACTGTGCCCTCCAGCTCGATAACGTCATCTTTAGCCGTGCTGCATACCTCCTTATTGCTCCTCGCCGGCCCTTTCAGCCAGCGCGCGCCGAAGCTCGCTGTTTGTCACCTTTTCGCCGGAGCGGAGCTTCTGATCTGTCCGACCGTCGCCGCGCCTGACGAATTCAAGGTGGCGGAGCTTCTTTTTTTTCGGTTTTTCCAGTCTGCGGTCGCGCCCGTTGACGATCCGGGCGTATACGCCGTCGGTGGAGCTGACGTAAAACAGCTCTCCTGCGTCTCTCCCTGCAAGGGATCTGACCACATCCGCCCTCTCGATCTCCATCTCACACCTCCGGCTCGGGAACCGTCAGTATTTCGGGCTCCCCGTCGGTGATAAGTATGGTGTTCTCATAGTGGGCGGCCCGCGAGCCGTCCCGCGTCACCGCGGTCCAGCCGTCGCTCAGGACCCGCACCGGCCAGCTGCCGGCGCAGACCATGGGCTCGATACAGATGGTCATGCCCTTTACAAGCCTCGGTCCGTGTCCGGGCTTGCCGAAGTTCGGGACCTCCGGCTCCTCGTGCATTTCGGTGCCGATTCCGTGTCCGACGTAATCGCGGATGACGGAAAAACCGTTTTCCTCCACAAACTGTTGAACGGCGGCGCTGATATCGGAGACCCGGTAACCGGGACGGGCGAACCTGAGCCCCTCGTAAAACGCCTGCCTAGTGATTGACAGGAGCTTCACGTCCTCATCGCACCTTGCCTTTCCCGCTATGAAGGTGGCGGCGCAATCCCCGATGCAGCCCTCAAAGCCCACGTCCAGGTCAACGCTGACCAGGTCGCCTTCCTTGATGACCCGCTTGCCCGGTATACCGTGCACCACCTCTTCGTTAACGGAGATACAGGTGGCGGCGGGATACCCGCAGTAGCCTATGCAGGTGGGGATCGCGTGCCGGGATCGGATAAATGCCTCTACTTGCTTGTCTATGTCATGGGTTGTTGCGCCCGGGACTGCCAATTTTCCCGCGAGATCGCGGGCAGCCGCGGCGATCTGTCCCGCACGGCGCATTTTTTCAATTTCCCGGGGGGACTTGATACGTATCATATATCACTCTATCCCCAGGGTCTTGAACACTTGTTTGGAGGTGGCCTCTATGGTCTCCTCGCCCTCCACGCGTATGAGCTTGCCCCTGGACCTGTAGTAGTCCAGAAGCGGCTCTGTCTGGGCGTGGTATACCGAGAGCCTGCTCAGCACTGTCTCGGGAAGGTCGTCCTTGCGGATGGTGAGCTTCCCGCCGCAGGCGTCGCATATCCCCTCCGTCTTGGGGGGATTGCTCTCCACATGGTATGTGGCGGAGCACTCTGAGCACGTCCTCCGTCCGGACATCCTCCTGACGATGACATCATCGGGCACGTCGATGCAAAGGGCGCAGTCCACGTTGATGCCGAACTCCTCGAGGGCGTCCGCCTGGGCGATGGTGCGGGGTACCCCGTCCAGTATGAAGCCGTTTTTGCAGTCGTCCTTGGCGACGCGCTCCGAGACGATGCCCATTATCACGTCGTCGGGGACGAGCTGCCCGGCCTCGATTATCGCTTTGGCGCGCAGTCCCACGGGCGTGCCCTCCCGGACAGCCGCCCGCAGGATGTTGCCTGTGGAGATCGTGGGAATTTCAAGCTTGCGGGAGATGATGTCCGCCTGTGTGCCTTTACCGGCGCCGGGGGCTCCCAAAAGAATGAGCTTCATAAGGACACTCCTTAATTATTCAAGAAATCCCTTGTAGTTGCGCATGATGAGCTGTGCCTCCAGGGCCCTGACGGTCTCGAGAGCGACGCCCACGACGATTATGAGCGAGGTGCCGCCGATGGAGATCCCGGTCCCCCTTGCGGTTTGGCTGATGGCGCCGACGATGAGGGGCACCAGAGCGATGATCGCAAGGTAGATGGCGCCGAAGAGCGTCACCTTGTTCAGCACCTTGCTGATAAAGGCGCTGGTGGGCTTGCCGGGACGGAAGCCGGGGATATATCCGCCGTTTTTCATCAGGTTATTGCTGACCTCGATGGGGTTGAACTGGATGGTGGAATAGAAATAGCTGAAGAAGATGATGAGCAGGAAGTACAGCACCATATACAGGACGCTGGTCTGGTCAAACAGCTTCAGGAAGGTCCCCCAGCCGCCGGCGGACTCGGAGGTCTTTCCGAAGAACATACCTACGGTGGCGGGCAGGGAGGCGATGGAGCTGGCGAAGATCACGGGCAGGACGCCGGACATATTCACCTTCAGAGGAAGATGGGTGTTCTGCCCGCCGTAGACCTTACGTCCCACGACGCGCTTGGCGTATACCACGGGGATACGGCGCTCGGCGTTGGTGACGATGACGATGAGAACTATCATCGCCAGTCCCCCCAGTATCATCAGCGCGTAGGTGAGCCACACGGTCCACTTCGCTCCGGAGAACAGGGTGTTTATCATGTTCACGAAGGTGTTGGGGACCCTGGCGATGATGCCGGCGAAGAGTATGACGGAGATACCGTTGCCGATACCGAACTCCGTGATCTGCTCGCCCATCCACATCACAAGGCACGAGCCCGCGACCAGGGTGGCGACGATGACGATGGCGGGCCACACGCCGGTGTTGCTCATCAGGTTGTTGGTGGAAAGGATCACATAGTAGCCGTAGGCCTGAAGGAGGGCGATAGCCACCGTTGAATAGCGGGTGATGTTCTCCAGCTTCTTCTTGCCCTCCTCGCCGCCCTCCTTGGAGAGACGCTCCAGGGCGGGAATGGCGATGGTGAGAAGCTGGATGATGATGCTGGCGTTGATATACGGCTGTATGCTCAGGGCAAATACGGTGCCGTACTGGAACGCCGAGCCGCTCATGACGTTGTAAAGTCCAAGGATGGTGTTGTTAAGGGAGGAGGTAAAATACTGGCTAAGAAGGGCTCTGTCAATGTTCGGAACGGGGATGGCGTTGCCCACCCGGAACAGAAGAATGACGAACAGGGTGAAAAGAAGCTTTTTGCGGAGCTCTTCAACCTTCCAAGCGTTCTTTAATGTTTGAAGCACCTCACTTCACCTCGGCCTTCCCACCGAGCTCCTCGGCCTTTCCGCCGGCGGCCTCGATGCTGGCCTTTGCCGACTCAGAGAATTTCACCGCCTTGACGGTGAGCTTTTTGGTGAGCTTGTCGTTGCCGATGACCTTGATGCCGTACTTGACGCCGGAGATGATGCCTGCCTTCTCCAGCGCTTCCACGTCTACGACGGCTCCGTCCTCAAAGCGGTTGAGCATGGAGACGTTCACCGCGTCCAGGGGCTTGGCAAAGATGTTGTTGAAGCCCCTCTTGGGGATACGGCGGGCGAGGGGCATCTGACCGCCCTCAAAGCCCACGCGGACTCCGCCGCCGCTGCGGGCCTTCTGGCCCTTGTGTCCGCGGCCGCCGGTCTTGCCGTTGCCGGAGCCGATGCCGCGGCCTTTTCTCCAGGCCTTGGCGGTGGAGCCGGCAGCGGGAGAAAGTTCGTGTAATTTCATTCCGCAAACCTCCTTATTTCTGTTCCGTGACCTGCAGAAGGTAGCCGATCTTGGCGATCTTACCTCTGGTCTGCGGATTGTCGGGCTGGGTGGTCTCGTCGCCTATCTTGCGGAGCCCCAGGGACTCGGCTGTGGCGATGTGCTTGGCGATCCTGCCGTTAAGGCTCTTGACGAGCTTGATATTGATTGTAGCCATGCTCTGTCCTCCTTAGCCCAGTATCTCTTCGGCGGCCTTGCCGCGGGTGGCGGCGACCTGCTCCACGCTGCGCAGGGACTTGAGGCCCTTCATCGTGGCGGCAACCACGTTGGCGGGGTTGTTGGACCTGAGGCACTTGGTACGGATGTCCGTAATGCCCGCGGCCTCGACCACCGCGCGGACGGCGCCTCCGGCGATAACGCCGGTACCGGCGGGGGCGGGCTTCAGAAGCACGCGGCCCGCGCCGAACTCGCCGATGACCTCATGGGGGATGGTGCCGCCCTTGAGGGTGATGTGGGTGAAGTTTTTCTTGGCGTCCTCAATGCCCTTGCGGATGGCCTCGGACACCTCAGCGGCCTTGCCAAGGCCGAAGCCGACCTTGCCCTTGCCGTCGCCCACGACCACAAGCGCGGAGAACTTCATGATACGTCCGCCCTTGACGGTCTTGGAAACGCGGTTGAGGGAGACGACCTTTTCGATATACTCGCTCTTGACCTCTTCACGGTCGCGGCGGTTTCCTCTTTGATTGCTGCTGTAAGGCATGTTCGTTTCCTCCCTCCGTTAAAAGTTGAGTCCGCCCTCGCGGGCGCCCTCTGCCAGCTCCTGGACGCGTCCGTGGTAGATATAGCCGCCGCGGTCAAAGACCACGTCCTCTATACCCTTCGCCTTGGCGCGCTCAGCGATGAGCTTGCCCACCTTGCGGGCCCCCTCCTTGTTGGAGCCGGAGCCTTCAAAATCCTTTTCAACGGAGGACGCCGCCGCCAGCGTGACGCCGTGTACGTCGTCTATGAGCTGGGCGTAGATGTTCTTCTCGCTGCGGAAAACGTTGAGCCTGGGGCATTCCGGCGTGCCGGAGATCTTGGCCCTTACTCTCTTATGTCTCTTCAAACGCTGAGCCTTGGTATCAGGTCTTTTAATCATTTAGGCACACCTCCTTTTATTTACCAGTCTTGCCTTCTTTGCGGCGAATGACTTCGTCTGCGTACTTGATCCCCTTGCCCTTATAGGGTTCCGGGGGCCTCTTGCCCCTCAGATCGGCAGCAAACTGACCAACCAGCTGCTTGTCGACGCCGTGGACCACAACCTGGTTGGGGTTGGGCACGTCGATGTGGATGCCGTCTATCTCGGGAACGATGACCTGATGGGAATAACCCAGGTTCATGACCAGGTTCTTGCCCTCCTTGGCGGCACGGTAGCCGACGCCGTTGATCTCCAGTGTCTTGGAGAACTCCTCGGTGACTCCGTGGACCATGTTGGCAAGGAGCGTGCGCGTAAGCCCGTGGAGGCTGCGCTCGTTCTTCTCATCGTTGGGGCGCTTTACGTGTATGACCGCGCCGTCCTTCTCAATGGTCATCTCAGGGCGCAGGGTCTTGGTGATGGTCCCCTTGGGACCCTTGACGGTGACGACGTTGCCCTCGGCGACTGTCACCTCAACACCGGCGGGGACGGTAATGGGGGCTCTTCCGATTCTTGACATAGCTCGTTACCTCCCTTACCACACGAACGCCAGGACTTCGCCGCCGACGTGCTCGCGACGGGCCTGCTTGTCGGTCATGATGCCCTTGGACGTGGAAACGATGGCGATGCCCAGTCCCTTGAGGACGTAGGGTATCTCATCCGTGCCGGCGTAATAGCGAAGACCGGGCTTGGACACCCGGCGAAGGCCCTGGATGACCCTCTCGCCGGCGTTGTACTTGAGGGTCACCTTGATGACTCCCTGTCCGCCGTCGTCGCTCACCTGGAAGCTCTTGATATATCCCTCGTCAAGCAAAATCTGGGCGATCGCCTTTTTCATGTTTGAGCAGGGGATATCAACTGTGGGGTGCTTTGCGGAATTGGCGTTCCTTATGCGGGTCAGCATATCCGCAATGGGGTCTGTGATTTGCATTGATATTCTTCCTCCTTGATCAGAGTTACCGCCGCTTTCGCGGAGGTTCAGGCGGCGAGGTATCCGCGGCAATACGTGATTGCCGCAGACCTTTCGCCATCCTATTTACAAATTTAAGTCGTGGGGTAGTAGGCTCCTTACCAGGAAGCTTTCTTAACTCCCGGTATCTCGCCCTTATACGCCATCTCCCTGAAGCAGATACGGCAGATGCCGTAGTTGCGCAGGTAGGCGTGGGGGCGTCCGCAGATCTTGCAGCGGTTGTACTTGCGGGTGGAGAACTTGGGGTCCCTCTGCTGCTTGAGTATCATTGATTTCTTAGCCATGATCTTTCTCCTCCCTTAGTTCCTGTAAAACGGAGCGCCGAGGAGTGTGAGAAGCTCGCGGGCCTCCTCGTCGGTCTTGGCGGTGGTGCACATCACTATGTCCATACCGCGGATCTTGTCGATCTTGTCGTAGTCGATCTCGGGGAATATGAGCTGCTCCTTGATGCCGAGGGCGTAGTTGCCGCGACCGTCAAAGGAGTTGGGGTTTATGCCGTGGAAGTCACGGACGCGGGGGAGCGCCACGTTGAAGAGGCGGTCCAGGAACTCCCACATCCTGTCACGGCGAAGGGTGACCTTGACGCCTATGCTCATACCCTCGCGGATCTTGAAGTTAGCCACGGACTTGCGGGCCTTGGTGACCACGGCGTGCTGACCGGCGATGGCGCTGATCTCTTTTACCACGTTCTCGGTGACCTTGGCGTTGTCCTTGGCGTCGCCGCAGCCCACGTTGATGACGATCTTCTCCAGGCGGGGGATCTGCATGACGCTCTTGTAGTCGAACTTCTTCATAAGAGCGGGAGCGATCTCCTCAGTATATCTTGTTTTAAGTCTGGGCATGATCTATCCTCCCTCTCTCATATAGCCGCGCCGCACTTTTTGCAGGCGCGGACCTTTTTGCCGTCTACCACGGAGTGGCCGACGCGGGTGGGCTTGCCGCACTTGGGGCAGACGAGCATGACCTTGGAGACATAGATGGGGGTCTCCTTCTTGATGATGCCGCTCTGCTCCTCCTGACGGCGGGCCTTCTGATGGCGCTTGGCGACGTTCACGCCCTCAACGATGACCTTGCGGCCCTCGGGATCGGCGGAAAGCACCTTGCCCTGCTTGCCCTTGTCCTTGCCGGACAGGACGACGACTGTGTCGTTGGTTTTGATTTTCATTGCTCGGACCTCCTCATATGACTTCGGGAGCCAGGGACAGGATCTTCATGTAGTCCTTGTCGCGCAGCTCTCTCGCCACCGGCCCGAAGATACGGGTGCCGACGGGGTTCTTGTCGTCGCGGATAAGCACCGCGGCGTTCTCGTCGAAGCGCACGTAGGTGCCGTCGGCGCGGCGGACGCCCTTGGCGGAACGGACGATGACGGCCTTGACCACGTCGCCCTTCTTCACCTGCCCGCCGGGGGAAGCCTTGCGGACGGACGCCACGATGACGTCGCCGATGTTGCCCCACTTGCGCTTGGCGCCGCCAAGCACGCGGATGCACTTGATCTCCTTGGCGCCGGTATTGTCGGCGACCTTCAGATAAGTCTCTTGCTGTATCATTTATGCCGCCTCCTTACTTCGCCTTTTCAACGATCTCAACAAGGCGCCATCTCTTGTCGCGGGACAGGGGACGGGTCTCCATGACGCGGACGGTGTCGCCGACGCCGCACTCGTTGTTCTCGTCATGGGCCTTGAGCTTATAGGTCCTCTTGACTATCTTCTTGTAGAGGGGGTGGGGAACACGGTCGGCAATGGCGACGACGATGGTCTTATCCATCTTGTCGGAGACGACCTTGCCCACCAGGGTCTTCCTGGAAGACGTTCTTACTTCACTCATTAACGGTTACCTCCTCACTGCTTGAGCTCGAGCTCACGAATGACTGTCTGGACTCGGGCAATATCCTTTTTGACCAGAGAGATCTTCATGGGGTTGTCGAGCTGGTTGGTGGCGTGCTGCATACGGAGCGTGAACAGGTCCTTCTTAAGATCCGCAAGCTTTGCCTCGAGCTCCGAGGCGCTCATCTTTCTTACTTCTTTTGCCTTCATCTTATTCACCCTCCTCGGTCTCGCGGGCGATTATCTTGGTCTTGCAGGGCAGCTTGTGGGCGCCGAGGCGAAGGGCCTCGTGGGCGTCCTCGGGGGACACGCCGGCGATCTCAAAGAGGACCCTGCCGGGCTTGACCACTGCCACCCAGTATTCGGGAGCGCCCTTACCGGAGCCCATGCGGGTCTCGGCGGGCTTGGCGGTGACGGGCTTGTCGGGGAAGATCTTTATCCACACCTTGCCGCCGCGCTTGTTGTAACGGGTGATGGCGACACGGGCCGCCTCGATCTGGTTGGAGGTTATCCACGCGGGCTCTGTGGCGACCAGGCCCCAGTCACCGTAGGTGACCTTGTTGCCGCGGGTGGCGACGCCGGTCATGCGACCGCGCTGCTGCTTGCGGTATTTAACTCTCTTAGGTAACAGCATCAGTTGCTTCCTCCTTCTTTAGGAGTATTGGGCGCGGGGCGCTGTCCGCGGGGCTGGAAGCCGCCCTGTCCCTGGGGACGGGGACCGCGGTTGTAGCCGCCCTGGCCCTGGGGACGGGGACCTCTGCGGTCGTCCCTGCGGTCGCGGCGGTCGCTGCGCTCACGGGGAGGACGGGAGGTGTCCATGGTCCTGGGGGTGGTACGGAGGGTGGAGCTGAGTATCTCGCCCTTGTAGATCCAGACCTTGACTCCGATGCGCCCGTAGGTCGTGGCTGCCTCGGCGAAGCCGTACTCGATGTCGGCGCGGAGGGTCTGCAGGGGGATGGTGCCCTCGTGGTAGCTCTCGTTGCGGGCGATCTCGGCGCCGCCGATACGACCGGAGAGCTTGATCTTTATGCCGCGGACGCCCAGACGCATCGCGCGGCTCATGGCGTTCTTCATGGCGCGGCGGTAGCTGGCGCGCTTCTCAAGCTGCGCGGCGATGGACTCCGCCACCAGCTGGGCGTCGGCGTCGGGGTTCTTGACCTCGATGATGGAGATGGCAACGTTCTTGCCCAGCATTTTCTCCATATCGACGCGGAGCTTCTCTATGTCCTGACCGCCCTTACCGATGACAAGGCCGGGACGGGAGCAGTGGAGGAATATCTTCACCTTGGAGCTGTCGCGCTCTATCTCGATGCGGGGGATGCCCGCGTCATAGAGGCGCTTCTTCAGGTATTTGCGGATCTTGTGGTCCTCGACCAGAAGGTCGCCCACCTTGTCGTCTCTGGCGTACCAACGGGAATCCCAGTCCTTGATAACGCCCACGCGGAGTCCGTGAGGATTAACTTTCTGTCCCATGCTTACGCCTCCCTTTCCTTAAGAACGATGGTGATGTGGCTGGTGCGCTTGTTTATGCGGTATCCGCGGCCCTTGGATACGGGCTGCATCCTCTTGAGGATGGGACCGGGGTTTGCGTAGGTCTCAGCCACGTAGAGCTTCGCGGGGTCCATGTTGAAGTTGTTCTCGGCGTTGGCGATGGCGGAGTTCAGGACCTTGACCATCAGCTCGCTGGCGTGCTTGGGGGTATTCATAAGGATGGCGCGGGCGACGTTGGCGTCCTTGCCCCTTATGATGTCGCAGACTATCTTCACCTTGCGGGGGGAGATGAGTGCGTATTTGATCTGTGCTCTTGCTTCCATGTCTATCCTCCCTTATTTGCCCGAGGCGGCAGTCTTGCTTCCGGAGTGTCCGCGGAAGGTGCGCGTCGGGGCAAACTCGCCCAGCTTGTGACCGACCATGTCCTCGGTGATGTAGACGGGGATGTGGCGGCGGCCGTCGTGGACGGCTATGGTGTGTCCGACGAAGGAGGGGAAGATGGTGGACGCGCGGCTCCAGGTCTTCAGGACCTTCTTTTCGCCGGTCTTGTTCATCTCGTCAACTCTCTTTAAGAGCTCAGGGGCAGCGTAGGGTCCCTTCTTGATGCTTCTGCTCATTTATTCAGTCCCTCCTTACTTAGCGTTGCGGCGCTTGACTATGAACTTATCCGTGCGGTTCTTGGTCTTGCGGGTCTTGTAGCCGAGAGCCGGCTTACCCCAGGGGGTAACAGGGCCGGGACGACCGATGGGGCTCTTGCCCTCGCCGCCGCCGTGAGGGTGGTCGACGGGGTTCATGACGGAGCCGCGGACCGTGGGACGGATACCCATGTGGCGGACACGACCGGCCTTGCCCAAATGGACGTTGGCGTGGTCGATGTTGCCCACCTGCCCGATGGACGCCATGCAGTCGAGCCTGATATACCTGTACTCGCCGGAGGGGAGCCTCACCTGCGCCAGGCCGTTCTCCTTTGCCATGAGCTGGGCGGCGGCGCCGGCGGAGCGCACCAGCTGGGCGCCGCGTCCGGGATAGAGCTCGATGTTGTGGATGACTGTACCCACGGGGATGTTGTTGATGGGCAGCGCGTTGCCGGGCTTGATGTCCGCGGCGGGGCCGCTCATAACGGTGTCGCCTGCCTTCAGGCCCACGGGAGCGAGGATGTAGCGGCGGTCGCCGCCCTCAAACTCCACAAGGGCGATATAGGCGGAGCGGTTGGGGTCGTACTCAAGGCGAAGCACGCTGCCGGGGACGCCGGCGTTCTCGCGCTTGAAGTCGATGACGCGGTATTTCCTGCGGTTCCCGCCGCCCTTGTGGCGGACGGTGATGTGTCCGTAGCTGTTGCGTCCCGCGTGCTTTTTCAGCACCTCGGTGAGGGCGCGCTCGGGGCGGGCCTTCTTGTCAACTCCGTCAAAGCCGGAGACGGACATATGCCTTCTTGACGGAGTGGTGGGCTTATAAGACTTTATTGCCATTTCTCATTTCCTCCCTTATACCATTCCCTCAAAGAACTCGATGGTCTTGGAGTCCTTGGTGAGCCTGACCACTGCCTTTTTCCAGGCGCGGGTCATGCCGGCGGGGTAGCGCCCTGTGCGCTTCTCCTTGCCACGGACGTTCAGCGTGTTGACGCTGGCGACCTTGACGCCGAAGATCTCCTCAACGGCCTTCTTCACGTCTGCCTTGGTGGCGTCGCGTGCGACCTCGAAGACGTACTTCTTCAGGTCCAGCGCCTCCATGGACTGCTCGGTGATGATGGGGCGGACGATCACATCATAAGAGGTTTTCATTTGCCGTATACCTCCTCGATTTTCTCAAGAGCCGCCTTGTCCACCACGAGCTTGTCGGCGTTGACCAGGTCATAGGCGTTCAGGTTGGCGGCGTAGGTGGTGACTTTGCCGGGGATATTGCGGGCGGAGAGGACGACGCTGCTGTCGGCCTCGGCGGTGACGACGATCGCCTTCCTGTCCGCGCCGACCTTGTCAAGGAAAGCCTTGAAGGTCTTGGTCTTCGGCTCGTCCATCTTCAGTCCGTCCACCACGATGACGCTGTTCTCAGCGGCCTTGTCGGAGAGGGCGGAGACGATGGCAAGCCTTCTGACCTTCCTGTTGACGGAGAAGCCGTAATCCCTGGGCTTGGGGGCAAAGGCGACGCCGCCGTGGGTCCAGTGGGGATTGCGGGTGGAGCCCTGACGGGCCCTGCCGGAGTCCTTCTGTCTCCAGGGCTTTATGCCGCCGCCGGAAACCTCGGCCTTTGTGAGGGCGCTCTGGGTGCCCTGACGGAGGTTTGCCAGGTGGTTGCGGACAACGGTGTGGATTGCCGTCTTGTTAGGCTCGATGCCAAAGACGGCGTCGGAGAGCTCGATTTCGCCCATGACCTCTCCGGCCATGTTGTAAACATTCGCTTTAGGCATATTTCAATCTCTCCTTTCTCAGCCACGGGCGGACCGCTTCTGCGGGTTGGAGCTGACGGTCTGCGCGGGGCCCTTGACCTTGCTGCGGTTGATGACCGTGTTCTTGAGGTAGACGATGCCGCCCTTGGGTCCGGGCACCGCGCCGCGAACGGCGATCATGTTGAGATCGGGGTCGATGTGTACGATGTCCAGGTTCTGGACCGTTACCTGCTCGGCGCCCATGTGTCCCGCGCCGATCTTGCCCTTGTAGATGCGTGAGGGGGTGGAGGTGGAGCCCATGGAGCCCGCGTGACGGTGGACAGGGCCGCCGCCGTGGCTGGTGGGCGTCCTCTGGGCGTTGAAGCGCTTGATGGCGCCCTGATAGCCCTTGCCCTTGCTGATACCGGTGATGTCCACCTGGTCCCCCTTGGCGAACATATCGGCGCGGATCTCGTCGCCGACCTCGAACTTGGAGCAGTCCGCCAGGCGGAACTCCTTCAGGTGCCGCTTGAGCTCGGTGCCCGCCTTCTTCAGGTGCCCGATCTCAGGCTTTGTGAGCTTGCGCTCAGGTACGTCCTCAAAGCCAAGCTGGATGGCGTCGTAGCCGTCCTTCTCGGCGGTCTTGACCTGCGTGACGACGCAGGGACCCGCCTCGATGACCGTGACGGGGACGACCTTGCCGGCTTCATCGAAGATCTGGCTCATGCCGACCTTTTTGCCGATGATGACCTTTGTCATTTCCATAGCTTTATTATCCTTCCTTTACAGGTTATTGGTCGACGGCCCGGGCGCTTAGCAACCGTAGTCCCCTCCGCCGACTTGACCCCGCGCGCTTAACGCAAGTCGCGCGCGATGGGTATAAACAAATTAAATAAGGTATCGAATCGCGGAAAAATCAGAGCTTGATCTCTATTTCCACGCCGGCGGGGAGCTCCAGGGACATCAGGGCCTCCACGGTCTTCTGGGTGGGGGAGATGATGTCGATGAGGCGCTTGTGGGTGCGGCGCTCGAACTGCTCGCGGGAGTCCTTATCTTTGTGGACGGCGCGAAGGATGGTGACGACCTCCTTCTTGGTGGGCAGGGGGATGGGGCCGGAGACCTTGGCGTCGGTCCTCTTCGCTGTCTCGACTATCTTCTCAGCCGTCTGGTCGATGAGCTGATGGTCGTAGGCCTTGAGCCTGATGCGGATGGTTTTTTTCGCAGATGCCATTTTTGTTTCCTCCAAAATCGTACATTTAGTAGTACGGTGAAAAATTTCTGTCCACATATCCGTGCGTATCACTCCCGCCTCAGAAACAAAGCCGGACTTTCTCCGGCCGCGTTCCTGTGCAGGCGATATACGCAATAGCCGCCATGCACCAGTAAATCTTTCGACCGCCCGATTGCGTCGTCGTCGCGGAAGCCGCGTTCCTCCTCTCCCTCCATGACCGCTGCGCTGGGTCATGTCGGGTTTTGAGAAACGATCCGGACTCCGACCGGACATACTCCCCGGAAGTTACCGCCAAAGGCGCAATCTCCCGGATCATCGCAGTGCGCGCATGGACATTCCTCGCCCACAGGCGCTTTGATAGAATACCAAACTCCCCCGCCAATGTCAAGAGAAATTTTCGATTTTTTGAAAAATTTTTTTCATATTCTCAAAAAGCCCCTCAAAAACGGAAAAAGGGCCGTTTTACCGGTCCTTATCATCCGTGTTTTCATCATCTCCGCTGCTGTCCGGCGGGGCTTTTTTGCCCGTCAGCTTCGAGACGAGCTTAATAAGCGCCGCACAGATGAGCCAAAAGCCCAGGGCGCAGCCGGCGAGGAAGATAAAGAGCTTCACCGGGTCAAGCCCCGTCCCGTCGGCGCGCAGCAGCCTGCCCGTCAGCGGCGCGAGGGAATTGAAGGTCACCACCGCGATCCCTATGAAGTTCTCCCGCGTGGTCCGCATTGCGTCGGGCGAGCGGTTGTTGTCGCCCTTCGTGGTAATGACCCGCTCCTCGCCATCGCCCTCTATCTCAATCGCCCGGTGGATTATGTTCGCGTCCTTCTCGCTGTTGTAGTAGACGATTATATCCCCCTCCTCCACCTCGGATATATCGCAGTAGCGGACGATGGATATGGCGTTTATCTTTATCGTCGGCAGCATCGAGCCGGTGAGGGTGACCGTGGGAACAAAGCCCCGGCGGATGGGCGTGAACCTGGCGAGGACCGTGCTCCCCACCGCCAGCAGCGCGACTATAAGCACGGCGGTGACTGCGATATTCAGCACTCTGTTAAGCGTCTTCACGAACCCTTGCCTCCCCTCAGGCGTGCTCCGGCATACGGTATTTGACCTTGAAGTAGTCGTAGTAGTCGTTGAACTCCTTGGTGTCGCCGCTGCGGACGTTGTGCAAAAACTCGTGTACGCCTATGTTTGTGTTGTCCTCGCTCATCTCCAGCATATAGCCCGCGATGTTGGAGCAGTGGTCGGAGACGCGCTCAAGGTTGGTCAAAAGGTCCGTGAGGATAAAGCCCAGCTCGATGGTGCACTCCCCCTGCTGCATACGCTTTACGTGGTTTAAGCGTATGCGGTCCTTCAGGTTGTCCACCACCAGCTTCAGCGGCTCCACCATCACGGCGGAGTTCAGGTCGTCGTCCCGGAAGGACGCCAGTGCGAGGCTCATTATCTCGCTCACCGCGTCGATCATGGTGTTCAGCTCCCGCATGGCGTCCGAGGAGAAGGCGAGCTTCTTTTCGTGTATCTCCTCGGCGGACTTCACGATGTTCACCGCGTGGTCGGATATGCGCTCAAAGTCCGAGATCATATGCAAAAGCTTTGTGGCCTGGGCGTTGTCCGCGGCGGAGAGGTTCTGGGCGGAGAGCTTCACAAGGTAGGTCCCCAGCCTGTCCTCGTAGTAGTCCACGTGGTCCTCGGACCTCATTATCTTCTCGTCTGTCTCCTCGTCGTAGGAGTTGAGCTCCCTTATGGCGTCGAAAATGGACTGCGCCGCCTCCTCCGCCATCGCCACGGTGACGGAGCGGCACCTGGCGACAGCCACGGCGGGGGATTTGAGAAGGCGCTCGTCCAAAAGCGTCTCCTCCCCGCCCTGGGACGAGTCCCTTATAATAAGGTGGCTCAAGGGCTCCAGGAACCTGAGCACCGGCGTGAGGATAACGATGGATATTATCTTGTACGCGGTGTTAATCATGGCTATCTCCCAGGAGCTCACCGCGAGGCCGGCAAAGGACATATGAAAGAGGTAATAAACCAGGTAGTATAGCGGCAGTACCACGGCGGTGGATATGACGTTGAAGGACAGGTGTACCATCGCCGCGCGCTTGGCGTTTTTGGAGGCCCCGATGCAGGACAGGAGCGCGGAGATGCAGGTGCCTATGTTCTGTCCCATTATAACCGGTATCGCCGTGCCGTAGGATATGTGCCCCGTGGTGGCCAGGGCCTGCAAAATACCGATGGACGCCGAGGAGGACTGTATGACGGCGGTAATCACGACCCCCGCCAGCACGCCCACCAGGGGGTTGGAGAGGACGGAGATTATGTGCGCGAACTCCGGCGCGTCCCGCAGGCCCACCACCGCTCCGCTCATGGTCTCCATGCCGTACATGAGTATGGCAAAGCCCAGGAATATCATTCCGGTGTCGCGCTTGGCGGGCTTTTTTTGGAATATGTACAGCACGGCCCCCACCACCGCCATTATGGGGGTGATGGTTGACATTTTGAATATCTCCAGGATAAACCCGCCGCCCTCGATTCCCGCCAGGGACAAAAGCCAGGGGGTGATGGAGGCTCCCAGGTTGGCGCCCACGATGATCCCCACGGACTGCCCCAGGGTCATGAGCCCGGAGTTGACGAAGCCCACCACCATGACCGTTGTGGCGGAGGAGGATTGGAGCACCGCCGTCACACCCACGCCCAGGAGGAAGCCCTTTACGGGGTTGGAGGTTATGTTGCCGAGCAGCGCCTTGAGCCTGCCGCCCGCCCTTTTCTCCAGCGAGGAGCTCATAAGGTTCATCCCGAAAAGGAACAGGGCAAGTCCGCCGAAGAGGGAGATTATATCAAATACGTCAAAGCCTTCCATGAGCTCACTCCTCTGTCTCTTTATCCCCGGGCGCGCCGCCGTCTGTCTGCGGCGGGAAGGTGATGGTTATCACAGTGCCGCGCCCCGGGCGGCTCTTCAGATCCACGTCCGCCCCGTGTACCGCGGCGCCGTGCTTGACGATGGAGAGCCCCAGCCCCGTGCCGCCTATCTTTTTGGAGTGGCTCTTGTCCACCCGGTAAAACCGTTCAAATACCCGGTCTATGTGCTCACGCGGTATGCCTATGCCCGTGTCGGACACGGAAATGACCGGTCTTCCCGCCAGCGTCGCCACGCTTATTAGCACGCGCCCGTTTTCCACGTTGTACTTCATGGCGTTGTCCGCCAGGTTGTACACCATCTCGTCCAGCACGGAGGGTATCCCGTGTACCGTGGCGCTGGCTCCGGTCACGGCAAACTCTATGCCCCGAAGCGCCCCGACGGGTCTTAGCCTGTCCGCCACGCTCCTTGCCACCGCCAGAAGGTCCACCTCGGACCGCTCCAGCTCGTACACGCCCTCGTCAAGCTGCGTGAGCTTGATTATGTCGTTTATAAGGGCGATGAGCCGCCCTGACTCGTCGTGGATATTTTTCGCGAAGTCCGTCATGTCCTCGGGCTTCACCATGCCGTTCACCATGAGCTCCGATATGCCGTAAATGCTTGTGAGCGGCGTCCTCAGCTCGTGGGAGACATTGGAGGAGAAGTCGTGGCGCATCGCCTCCCGGTGCGCCTTTTCGGTTATATCCAGCGTCACGATGACCGCGCCCGTCACCCTCCCGCTGTCCGCCACGGGGCTCGCGAGTATCTGGTACACGTGCCCGTCCAGCTCCGCAGTCCGCTCGGTGTGGACGCCGGAGAGCGCCTGCTCCGCCACGTTCCTGAAAAGCCCGGAGGTCTCCACGCCCCCGTCGCCCATGAGCTTGCGGGCGCTTGGGTTGTAGCTCACCAGCTTCATGTCGGTGTCCACCAGCACAAAGCCCTCCGCCATGCTGTCGGTTATCGCCCTGAACTCCTCCTGGGACCGCTTCAGATCCGCCATTTGCAGGTCGATGAGCTGGCTCTGGCGCGTGAGCCTGTCCATGATGGGCGCGATCTCCTTGCAGCCCTGCCCCGTCTTGCGCTCCGGGTCAAAATCCCGCAGGGGCTTTACGATTGCCCGTGCCGCCGCCCCCGCGAACGCCGCCGAAAACACGGCGTAAATCACCGAAAGGGTGATAAACAGCCACGCGCTCATGCCGAAATACGCCCCCAGAGCCAATCCCAGCCCCAGGACAGCCACAGTGAGCACCGCCCAGATTATCCGTTTTATCATACCTTGTCCTCCGCCTTGTAGCCGATGCCCCGCACCGTCTTAATAAGGTCGCCGCAGGGTCCCAGCTTTGCCCGCAGTGTGCGGATGTGTACGTCCACCGTCCTTGACTCCCCGTCAAAATCCACGCCCCAGACGGACGCCAATATCCTGTCCCTGGTGAACACCGTGCCCGGCTTTGAAAGGAGCAGGCTCAGCAGCTCAAACTCCTTGTAGGTCAGCGCCACGCTCTCCCCGTTTGCCGTAACCGTGTGGGTGGCGGCAGACACCCGGAGTCCCCCCAGGGAGTAATCCCCCTCCGCGTCCTCGGGCTCCGCCCGCCGCAAAAGCGCCCTTATGCGGGAGATGAGCTCCATTATCCCAAAGGGCTTTGCCACATAGTCGTCAGCACCGATGTCAAGCCCCCGGACCTTGTCGTACTCCGTGCCGCGGGCAGTGAGCATTATCACCGGCAGCCGCCTTGTGTCCCGCCGGGCGCGCAGCTTTTTCAGTATCTCCAGCCCGTCCTCCTCCGGGAGCATTATGTCCAGCAGCAAAAGCGACGGCACACACCTGTCCAGCTCCCGCCAGAAGTCGGAGGGCCGCTCAAAGCCCCGCGTCTCCAGCCCCTGCCCGTTGAGGGCGTATTCCACAAAGTTGCGGATGCTCCCGTCGTCCTCAAGGATATAGATCATCTCCGCCCGCCCCCCTCATTTAAAAACTATTTGCACACATATAATATACACCCGCGAAGGTTAAAAGGAAAATCATAAAATTGTTAAATCTATGTAAAGTGTCACAGCGGCAAAAAATGTGGGTGGTCATTCACTGCCCACCCACCGCTTATACTAATCCCTATTTAAAAGCTCCAACCGAGCTGTCCCGTGTGATAGGGAAACAAAGTGAACCTGGGGCAAGGCGGTATGGCAAGCTGAAAAGACGTAGTTGGGATTCCGACTACGTCTTTTCGGCTTTTGTATCTTTGAGAAATTATGCATTATTAACTCTGACCTTCGGTTCTGTGAGGTAATGCGCATTTATGGGACGCGAAGAGATTCTCCCTTTTGTCGATCATGCTTCTCTCGGCTTTTCCGCCTCTCTGCGGTATTGTGTGTTGCCAAAGGGAGGACTTAATTAGGAGTTAAAGGCTGGTTTGCCCGCATCATAATTTACCTTATCTCTCCCTAAAGCTTCGCACATTGGACAGTTTTGTGCGCGGGATGCGGCTGATGGGCACCGGTTATGCCGCGGCGTTGGCGTTTATCTGGTCAATGACTGACTTAATCCCCAGCCAGACGGTCATATCGGTGAAGACCTCCACGATGCTGCCGCGATCTGTGAAGGGCGGCTCCTGGAAAACGGTGTAGTCCCGGAGAACGCCGTTGTGGACGATGTACTCCACGATTTGATTGACAAAATATATCTGCCGGGCGTCCAGCCTTGTGTCGTTGAGGTAGGCGGCGAATGCCTCTTTCGCGGCGTTCATGTCAAGGCCCGTGAGCTCCCGGACAAAGTCGCCCAAGGGCTTGGCCCCATAGACGGCCTCGTATTCCTCCCGCGTTCCAACCCGGCTCCAGAGGATAGCCTCCAGCTCGTTGATGTCCGCCCTTGTCAGCGGGACATTTCCCCGGAGCTTGGCGATGACCGCCTCGTTTTGGTGCTCCCGAACATAGAACTCCGCCCGCGCCTTGTAGCCCGCCAGGTCATTGTTGTCCAGCTCCGACTCGTTCCAACCCACAGACAGGATCCGGTCGTCAAAATTTGTGGTGTACAAGGCGGATTCCACAGGGATATATTTGATCAGATCCCTCAGCCGCTCCCGGATCTCCTCAAGCTCATTGATGCCCGCGCCGTCCAGGTAGTTTGTGTGCAGGAGCTTGTCCAAAAACTCCCCCTGCGCCATGATGGCCGGGATGTTCGACACGCCGGCGATCGTCTCCGCCTTTCGCAGAAGGTCGTTTCTGGCACGGGTGTACTTCTTGCCCGCCAGATACGCCAACTCTATCCCGTACATCAGGGCGTCGAACCGCATCGCCTTCGGGTCGTCACGGTCGGGCACTATGAGGGGCGACAGTTCCTCGGCTATGGACAATGTGTCCTCGTAGGTCACTGTGGTGTAGCTCTCGGGCTCGGAATACCGCTCCACGTATTTCAGGTGCTGCTTCACGGCGAAATTCTCCCGGTTCAGCTCCCTCGTCTTGCGCACCATGTCGTCAACCAGCGATTTGCGGAACTCCATAAGCTCCGGCGTCTGATAGGCAAGATCCTGGAGCTTGGAGACGATCTGGGCTTTCAGGTTGAAGATAGCGCACTGCACCGCCATTTGATTGACCGAGGGCTTGCCCTTGTACACGCGGAAAAACTCAAAATTCCCGCAGAAGTCAAAGATGTAGAATTTGCTCTTGTCCACGCCGTCCAAAAGCCCCGGACGCAGGCGCGTGCCACGGCCTATCATCTGCCAGAATTTTGCCCGGCTCAGGACCTTCTTGAAGAACACCAGATTCAGCACCTCCGGCACGTCGATGCCGGTGTCTAGCATGTCCACCGATATGGCGATTTGAAGAGGCTTTTTCGGGTCGGAGAACTCGTCGATGAGGCTCTGGGCGTAGTTTATGCGGTTGTCGATGACCTTGGCCTGACCTGTCAGGTGCGGGTATTCCTTCCCAAAAACCTCCAGTATTTTTTCAGCGTGGTTGTGGTTCTTGGCGAAAATGATGGTTTTCCCGATCTTCTGCCCGTAATCGATCTTCACGCCCTCGGTCATCAGGATGTGCAGGACCTGGCGGATGGTGTCCTCGTTGAAGACCCACTCGTTCAAAGCCGCGGAGCCGATGCGGTCGGGCATGTCGCCGTCCTGGGTGAAGGTGTCCTCGTAGGCGGCCCTGTCCTCCTCGGAAAGCTCGTCGTAGACGATGCCCTCCTCGATAAATTTCAGCTTCGTCTCCACGGACAGGAAGTCCACCAGATACCCGTCCTTCACCGCTTGGGCCAGCTCATAGCCGTAGGTGGGCGTACCGGCGGGGAGCTCGAAAATTTCATAGGTATTCTTCTCGATTTCATCCTTCGGGGTTGCGGTGAGGCCAATGAGGGGAGCGTCAAAATAGGTGAATATATCCTTGTATTTATTATAGATCGACCGATGGGCCTCGTCACAGATGACAAGATCAAAATGCCCGCAGGTGAAAAGCTTCCCCTCCTCGTCCCGGGCCTCGTCGATGCAATTCATCATGGTTTGATATGTGGAAAAAACGCAGTGGGCGGTGTAGTTATCCTTCTCCTCGCAGAGGTTCGTCAGCGACAAATCGGGCATAAGGTTCACAAACGCCCGCTTGGCCTGGGTCACAAGGGCGTTCCTGTCCGCCAGAAAGAGAATGTTCCGCACCCAGCCGTGCTCCAAAAGCACCTTGCACAGGGCGATGACCGTTCTGGTTTTTCCTGAACCTGTGGCCATGACCAAGAGCGCCTTCCGGCGGTTCTTTATCTCCAGCGTGTCGCACACCGCCCGAATGGCGGCCTCCTGGTAGTACCGTCCGGCGATAGCGCGGTCGATTTGGACGTTTTTCAGGCTCAGTCGCATGGAGCGCAGATTAAAAAGCTTCTCCAGATCCCGCTTTGACCATATGGCGGCGACCCGGCGCTCCGGGTATTGCCCGTCGTCAATGCGCGTCTCAAAGCCGTTGGTTAGAAAGATGATTGGTCTGCGCCCGTATTGCTTTTCCAGAATATCCGCGTAGAGCTTTGCCTGCTGGCGGCCTTTTACAACGTCCACGCAGGTCTTTTTCGCCTCTATCACCGCCAGGGGACGGAGGGCGTTGTCGTAGAGAACATAGTCGGCGTAGCCCACCTCGGATTTGTTGGGCATACCGGGCAGCTTCACCTCATTAAGCCAGTCCCGCCCCTCGGTCCAGCCCACGTCCATAAGCATGGTATCTATGTAAATTTTCCGCGTCTCATATTCACTGGGCTCCGGCGGCTTGGGGGTGTAGGTGGAGCGTTGGCTCTCACGCCGCGCGGTCAGCTCCTCCCGCAGAGAGCGGTTCTCCTCCAGGAGCTTTTCAAGGTCGATCTCCGGGGCAGGAGCCGGCGTGGGCGTATCGGCTGGAGCCGTCAGAAGGGCGCGGTCAAAATGCCCCTCCACATAGTTCTCCCCGTAGCAGTAGGCCACAAAGTCCAAGAATATGTAGAGGTTTTCCAGACACGCGACGGCCTGCTCCTCCGTCAGCTTCCGCCCTGTGTGCGCCGCCTGATTGCCCAGCTTGCGCACCAGATCCATCCTCCGCCAAATGTCCTGCCCCACGATGTCCCGGAAGTCCTCGCAGTCCATCAGCGCCGCCAGCCTCTCGTCCCCACCGGCCTTCAGCGCGCAGTCCACCGAGTACATCCACTTGACCGCCGCCTCTAAGGAGCGCCGGCAGTTCAAGATGCATGCGGCGGGGTCGATACGCAGTATCTTCTCCGCGGCGACAGCGGGGGAGGCGAAGGGGGCGAAGTCTTTATTGGATTGGAGGAAGGAGAGGTTGGTCATAAGGGGTCACCTTCTTTGAAATTCAATCATTCTTACCCTCATCTAAATCCGATTATACGCCGGATTGTCGAGAGAATCGTTGCCTTGTAGCAAGCACCATCTACTGTGTTAATTCCGTTTCTACAATTTTCATCAAAAAAATGTTCGCTGAATTCTCCAAATTCCGAGTACCATCTTATCTTATATGAAGGTATACATTCTGCTCGCTCGATTCGGAAACATATTGAATCATCCGGAGTGATATTTTTGAATACTTCGATTGTTTTTTCTGGCTTTTCCTCTATATCAAGTTTTATTACTTTCATTTTGGGAATTACTGTCCCAATTGGCTTAAATATGATAATGGTTTCATAGGGATTCGGCAAATCACTCCAAAGCTTTGAGTAAATTGGGCTTTTTTCAGTAGATTCTACATCATAATCTGGTGGATAATCCTTTATGGAAACATTATCTTGCCAATTTGGGATTTTCCTGTTATGGAAATAACGAATAATCGCAACAAGCGTACTAATAAAGCCAAATGCGGTAAAAAAATTTCCTATTGTACCCCAAATTGGCTCATCAAAGAAACATATAGCATCTTTAAATATGTCTTTTAGA
The DNA here is from genome assembly GCA_947627285.1 of uncultured Oscillospiraceae bacterium. GTDB lineage: Bacteria > Bacillota > Clostridia > Oscillospirales > Oscillospiraceae > RUG626. Next base: position 22,705 of record CANQVL010000007.1, on the reverse strand, counting down.
AATTCCATATCTGCACCTCACTCAAAATATACCCGCATCAGCGTTTTTTCAATTTTCCGGATTGGCGGCGGGAGAGGGGAGAGAAGGCTGTGCCTTTTTGGAGGAAGGAGAAGTTGATCATGTTATATTACCTCCCAAGCGTCCTTGAATGATTCGGTGAATGGCATCGCATACCTCTGGGAACATTGTATTGACTTCAAAGTTAGAGAATCGAATGACTTTCAAACCGTAAGAGTTAAGTATTCGCGTCCGCTCCACATCATAGGACTGCCCCTGCTCTGTATAATGCTGTGAACCGTCCAGCTCAATCACCAATTTCGCCGACGCACAATAGAAATCGACAATAAAAGGCCCGATGATCCGCTGCTTATAGATTTTTACAGGGTATTTACGAAGAAACAAATACCACAGTTTTCGCTCCTGCGGGGTCATGTATTTTCGGAGCTCCCGCGCTCGTGGGAGCATGCTGTTGTTTTTTGGTAATTGCATTATTATCACCTGAGATCATGTGGTGGGACGGAGGAAACCCTCTCAGTCGCTGTCGCGACAGCTCTCCCAAAGGGAGAGCCAAGGGGGGTGTGCGCGTTTGGGGGCTTGTGAACCCACTTGCCTCTCCCTCTGGGAGAGGTGGCACCGCCGGAGGCGGTGACGGAGAGGGTGTCTCCAGTTCTGCTCACCTCACCCAAAATACTCCTGCATCAACGCTTTTTTTAACATTTCCAGTTTATCCAACCCCTGCTGAATGGTCAATTTGCATTTGTCTACTTGGGCAAAAAAATCTGAAAATTCATTTTGCAGGAATAACGGTGGATTTATCATCTTTATAGATTTATATCCGCCAACATTGAAATGTTGTTGTGCTGCTCCTCCGGTTTTTTCTTTAATCTGTTGCATCCCATGCGGCATATTCGTAAACATCGCCAAAAATGTTGGATTCACTTTTTCTGCGTCAGGATGAGCTATAATAATATCAACAGCATTGTATCCAGCATACTTTTTTCCTGCCACACAAGCAGTACCGGGCGCACCAGAACGAATAACCAGTATATCATTTTCCCGAACAACAGATTTTTGATTTTTTCTGTGTCCTTCCTCGGTGAAATAAACCCAATCATTATCCCTGACGGACATATTGCCAATATTTAATGAGCGAAACGCCGGAACACCTTGTTCTGCATAATATTGGGTCGGCTTAATGACAACGCCAACACAAACATCCGCCACATCGCCAACACTGCAACAGGGCCATTTGTTAAACTTGGATTCGTCCCCAAACATCTCCACAAACCGCGCCTTGATCAGCTCGTCCAGCTTGGCAAGCTGTTGTTTGCGCAGGGCAATGAGGTCGCTGATTTTGTCTAATACAGTCGTGACGTGTGCTTGCTGCTTTATTGGAGGAATATATATTTCCTTTTGCGACATTGTTGCTTTATTCAGAGTTAATCCCATTACTGCTTTGTTGGTTCCTTCGGTCCAATCCAGTCCGCAAAAAAGATAGTACAAATAATTCGAATCAATTTGACACTTTTTCTTGTCAATGAATGCCATTATCGCTTCATTGGTGTACATATCTTCTGCTGTAATTGCAGCTTTCCCAATGGACAGCTTAAAACTCATAACAACAGTATTCTTAGGAACAATTTTAATACCGCTTTTGATGACACCTTCATCCGATATGCACTCTTTTGTGTCTATAATATATTTATCTGCCTGAGATAAATCACCTATTGAAACCCATTTATGGATTCCATTCCATAAGGACGGTTCGTTTCTCGATGGCGTTTTTCCCATCTGGAGTTCAAAAGCTTCGCAAAGTTTTACTTTCACACCATCCCCTCCAATTCCTCCAACCCCTTCTGTATCTCCGCCTCAATCTCCTTCAGCTCCGCGATGATCTGGCTGGTGGGCGGGTACTCTACGGGGGTGTACTCTGTTTTTTTGTACTTGTTGATGCTCAGATCGTACCCGTTGGCGACGATCTCCTCCTTTGGGACAAGGAAGGACTGGGCGGTGCGGGGGCGGGAGCGTTCGGACTCTCGGGCGTGGAAGCGGGCCACGATGTCCGGGATGTCGTTCTCCGCTATGGGCGCGCGCTTGTCATCCAGGGAAAACCCGTCGGCGCGCATGTCGTAAAACCAGACGTCGTCGGTGCCGCCGTGACCGGTCTTGGTGAAGACCAGCACCCCGGTGGACACCCCGGCGTAGGGCTTGAAGACGCCGGAGGGCATGGAGATCACGGCCTCCAGGCGGTTACTGTCGATGAGCTCCCGACGGATGGCCTTGTGGGCGGCGGAGGAGCCAAACAGCACCCCGTCCGGCACGATGCAGGCGCAACGCCCGCCGATTTTCAGCATCCGCAGGAAAAGCGCCAGGAAAAGAAGCTCCGTTTTCTTTGTCTTGCAGACCTTCAAAAGATCCGGGGACACGGTGTCCGCGTCCAGGCTGCCCTTGAAGGGCGGATTAGCCAGAATGAGGGTGTACTTGTCCCTGTCGGCGTTCTGCTCGCTGAGGCTGTCCCGGTACTCGATGAAGGGGTTGTCCACCCCGTGGGTCATCATGTTCATGGCGCCGATGCGAAGCATGGTCCGGTCCATATCGCAGCCGGTGAACATGCGGTTCATGTAGTGCTCCCGCTTTTCCCTGTCAAACATCACCTCGGCCTTGTAGTTCTCCTTCAGATACTGCCCGGCGGAGATGAGAAAGCCCGATGTTCCGCAGGCGGGGTCGCAAATCACGTCATCGGGGCGCGGCGCCGTAAGCTCCACCATCATGCGGATGATGTGCCTGGGTGTGCGGAACTGACCGTTGAGGCCGGACTGGGAGATCTTACTCAGAAGGTACTCATATACATCGCCGCGGATGTCCGTGTCCTGGATCTGGGCCATCTGGCTGTAGATCCCGTCGAGGCAGTCTACGACTTTTGACAGCACCAGAGGCGTGGGGAGCTTGAAAATAGCGTCCCCCATGTACTTGGAATAGGCGCTGTTCTTATCCGCGTGGAGGTTTTTGATAAAGGGAAAAACCCACTCCTGCATGACGCTGTACATCTGCCCCGCGGGGAAGTCCCGGAATACGGACCATTTGAGCTGGCGGCCCGGAATCTTGCGGTCGCCGATCTTCACCTGCTCGGCGAAAATACTCTCGTAGGGCAGACCCAGCATGACGCTCTCCCGGCTTCTCCTGTCATCCGTCTCGTCCAGGTCGTGGATGAACATGAGATATGTGATCTGCTCGATCACATCCAGGGGGTTCACCAGTCCCCCCGCCGCGAATATGTCCCAAAGCCCGTCGATTTTGTTTTTAAGTTCCCCTGTGATCATGTTTCTCTCTCCCTGTTCTACATTTGTCCGCTTGGCGGCTGGTTTTTAACGGCACCCGTTCACGCTTGCGGCAAGAGCTGTATAAGTGCCTGTGTCCTCCAATCAATCGCAGCTTTCCAACAGATCTTTTATGATCTTTGCGCTCTCCGTAAGTCCCTTCATATCCTCCAAGATCCGACAATAGAATAAACGCACATCAACGTCGTTGATGATGTATTTGATTTGACTATTGACCGCCGCAATTCTGAACAGTGTTTCTTTCTCGTCGGACGACCAGGAGCTGTATTGACTCAATTTCTTTATTATTTCATGGGTCCTTGCAAAGCTGACGCTGTTTGCCAAAGCTATCAGCAGACTGGTTTTTTCCTGCACCTCTTCACTGCTCTGTGTGTCTGCGTCAATGGTTTCCTTTTTGCACCGGAAGTGAATCTCCTCCAGGGCCTCATTTGTCGCTGTCCGATCAATGATTGATTTTACAAGACTATCCAGTTCTGCGCCAGCAGAATAGTCTGCAGGGACAAAATATTTGATGCGGCCTTCCCGCATCATTTTATAAACCTTTGTTTTATCCAGAGATTCCGTGTTGTAAACACCGATAGAATGTCCGCCATAGGTATTGACCAGCTTCATGCACGGAATATCTGTGTCGCTGTCCCCTATGTATATCATGTTGCGAAAGGGTACGCGAATGTCCTCAGGCGAAAACGCGTCATTTACACCGGGATCGTTGATGTCCAGGACACCTTTTTCAATTCGGAACAAAAATTGAGTTTTATTCGTGTAATTGACTACCTGCGCGGGCCATTCCGCGACACCTTTGGCGTTGTAGTAAAACGCGCTGGCATAAATCTTTTCAAATTCATCAGCGACCGGCGTCCCTTCAATCATTTCTTTTAGTCCGGAGGAAATGATATAATGCTCAACTATGACACCATGCTCATCGCCGTATTCTCTGATTCGGCGGAACCAATCTATTACTCCTGGGAACAACTGGACTTTTGCCCCGCAAGCCAGCAAGGTATCCTTGGTGAACAAAACACGGCCTTCTGCGGCTTCCATCATCTTAAACATATAAGCAAGGTTTTGGTCCATGTCATTGTTTTCGGCAAGACCGTTGGACTCGATCCAAAAATCAGCCACATCATATCCGACAGACTGAATAAAACCCTGCGCCTGCATATCATCCGGTGAAAGGGTCTTATCAAAATCATAACAAATCGCCACCACAGGGCGATCCTCTTTCTGCTTCCTCACATATTCCTTGTTTTGCATTTTTAACTTCCTCCTTAAAGAATATCGCTATGTGTTTCCCTGTTCCAGATATAAGATGTGTAGCGCCCGCCGCTGAGCTTGATGATCTCGCCGCTCTTGACCATGCCGTTCAATGCCCGCTGTACCGTGACTTGGCTGATGTCGGGACACTGACGCATAAGCTCTGCCTTGGTGATCTTGCCAAGGGCGTTCCGAATGACCTCCCGGACGCGCTCCGGCTTGCTGAGACCGCTGGTGATCAGTGCCTGTACCCGGCTTGAAAATTCCCGGTACGCGGCGAGGATCACGCCCAAGAGACAGCGGGTGAAGGGGACGTAATCGTTTGCACCCTCATGCCAGTCGATTGAACTTTCGTGCAAAGTGTCATAGTAGGTTTCCTTGGTTTTTTCGATGAGCTTTTCAATACTGATGTATTTGCCCACGATATACCCCGCGCGATAGAGCAGCAGTAGTGTCAGAAGCCGACTCATTCTGCCGTTTCCGTCGTTGAAGGGGTGGATGCAAAGGAAATCCAGGATAAACAGGGGCATCAGCAGAAGCGGGTCGTATTCTCCGCAGTCAAGAGCGCTGTTATACGCCTGACATGCCCGCTCTACGGCCTCCGCTACTTCCCATGCGGGCACTGGTTGAAAACGGACGAACTTATTCCCCTGGGCATCGGTTTCTTCAATAATTTTGTCAGTGCTTTTATAGTTGCCGCCAGCTGATGTGCCGCTGAAGCGGTAGAGATCCCGGTGAAGCTGGAGAATAATTGACGGCTTCAGGGGAATAAAATCATGACTTTCGTGTATCGTTGACAGCACATCCCTGTATCCGGCGATCTCCTGCTCGTTTCTCGTTCTTGGCACGGTTTTTTCCCTGACTAACTGCTCAAGACGCTTGTCGGAGGTATAGATACCCTCAATGCGGTTGGAAGCCTCGGTGCTCTGTATCTTCGCGATCTCCAGTAACTGTAAAAGAGCATCCGCCTTTGCCTTAATAAAAAGGTTCTGCTCTCCTTTGTACTCATGGATCTGCCCAACCATCCCCACAATGTCAGGAGTGAGGAGGCTTGCGTAAACCATCGTATAGTCGTATTGTCGCATAAAACACCTCGTTGCAGGCAATATGTACCAAAACTAAACTTATTATATCGTAGTCAGGTTGTAAAAGCAACAGCTAATTTCATCATTTTCATAAGAATGATGAAATTAGCTGTTGCTGTCAATAAAAGGAAACGTGGACGTCTGCATGCCACTCTCTCTGCTCTCTGCGTTCGTGAAAACCCACGGAAATTTTATCGGAACTCCCACGCAGCTCGTGAGTGCCGATACCACCGCCCCCGGAAACACTGGCACTATCGACCCCGTGACCGCGCACAAGGGCGCAGGCGCCCACGAATACTTGGAGGCAGCATCGTGACACCAGCCAACTCTCAAGCTGCACGTTGCGGCAGTCTCCCGCAAAAAATTGCACCCCGCACGTCCTTGGACGTGTGGGGAGAGGAGGAGCGAAGTCAGCGCCTGAGGGGCCACGCTTGCGCGGCCCCGAGGTTAAGCGGCTTCCGCGACGACGAAGGCAAGCATCGCGTTTGCGGGCAGAAGCCCGCACCCACTATGACGGAGGTGGAAAATGAAAAAGGATACAACACTAAGCATCCGCATCTCCTCGCCTGAGCTGGACATCATCCGCGCCGAGGCTAAGAATGACCACGTCTCTCAGAGCGATTACGTCACCTAGTGCCGTTTCGGTCAACAGGTGGTGGTCATGGACGGCCTCAAGGAAGAGCTCACGGAGCTGCGCAGGATGCCGCGCTCAAATTCCGTACTTTTTAAATTCATCGCAATATAGTCTTCTGATCTCCTCAATCGCTTTGATCGTATCATAGGTTTTGTGGGCGTCATACCGTTTGGGATTTCGGATAATTCTCTGCGCTTCCAGCTCGGCCGCGAACAGGCAGATCAGCTTCTGTGTCCTGCAGTGAATATCATTCTTAACGCCAAAATCCTTATTGGTCTGATAGTTTGCCCCGGCGCAGGTTGGACACATTGGATAAATGTAACAATCCTTAAAGCACTTATCGCTCGCAAACAATGCCTCATTGGAAAAATCAAGAGACATGACCTCCCGGAGCTCCTCCGGTGAAAAGGTCATTGGGGTGAAATAAGAACAGGGATATTGCTTTCCGTCAACATCGAAGAACAGACAGCTCACTCCTGTTCCGCACCATTTAAACCTTCGGCGGTCCCTGGCCTCGCACAGCGCGAACTGCTTGTCAAACATCTGATTGTACAGGTGATCGTTCTCCACATAGAAGTCCACCAGCTCTTTCAGCTGACGGACCAGCTCACGGACGACCTCCTCCTCGTCCCACTGGAAATTACCTTCCGCAAGATTCACTCCTCTTACCTTCTGAAAGCCGAGGGAGTGAATGAACTTGACGCTCTCTGCCAATCGTGGGATCGAATACTCCGAAATCGTCATCTTAACGCCTTGCTCAGGCCAGTTTTGCACAAAAAAGCCGGTATCTATACTCTCAAATGAGCCGCTCCGGTTGTGGTCATGGACCTGCGGCGTGCCGTCGATACTAAGCCCCAAATAAAAGCCCTTGCGATGCTCGTGGAACCACGCCTTCATCTCGTCGTTAAGAAGCGTTCCGTTGGTTGTGGCAAAAAGCATTTTTTTCGTGTCCGGATAACGCTCATGAACATATTCATATATCCGCCTTAAAAGCTCGAATTCCAAAAGCGGCTCCCCGCCCATAAATTTGAGCAGGATCCCGCTATATTTTTCCCTGTCATAGGATCCGAAAACCTTATCGACGCACGCCTTCGCCGTGTCAAGGTCCATGCTTACCGGGCTTTTGTGCTTTTGATAACAGTACACACAATTCAGATTGCAGCTGCGCGTCACGCAGATCGTAGGATCGTATAGCTTTCCCCGCTTTTCCATGCTTCCTGTCAATCTTCTCCCCCGAATTTCACAGCGTCAGTTCCAAATGCTTCCGTCGCAATCGCACTCGCCCACCGCGCAGTCACAGGTGCCGTTTGGAGTCTCATCCCACACGGGCATACCGGTTGGTCTGCTGACCGCTTCCGGTTCTACCTCCTTCTTGACCTGAGCAAGATTGTCCATGGTATTTCCGGAAAGGATCGGTTTCCCCTCTTCCCTTACCTCGCTTCCGCATTTAAAGCAAAACCTGGCGGCGTCAGGTAATTGCGTGCCGCACTTCGGGCACACGTTGGCTTTTTTCGCGCCGCACATCATGCAATACTGTGCCCCCTCGACCATTTCCGCTCCGCATTTTGAACATTTCATATTATTCCCTCCAAAATGTTTTGATTTTTATAGGTTTGATCACATATTGTCAATTTCTCCACCCGCCGCACAGTAGTCCGATACGGTCTGCTTCACTTGGATCCCGTCCGATTCCCGGCGCATCTCGGAGGTCACCCTTCTGCCTCGGATCACAGTGCTTCCTCGGACAAAGCTCACGCCGGCGGGCAGACGGTGTTCGGGCGCGAAGGTGATGCCGCCGTCCAGCGACAGACGGATGCCCAGCAGCTCGGAGAATATCGACCGGACCATGCCGCAGAACATGTGGTGGCAGTTGGATGCCTGTTGATGATAGGGATACTCCCAGACGGTGGTGGCGCCACTCCTCCGCATGGGCTCGGTCAGCAGCTCGATGGCCCGCAGGGCGCGGTCCGCCTCGCCATGTCTAAAGAGCCAATATATCAGCAGGTCCATGGCGACGATACCGATGTCAAGAATGTCCCGGCTCTCGTCAACGGCCCGGCAAAGCTGCTCCGCCGTCCGTTCGTCGCCCAGCCCCACGGTCAGCGCGAAGATGTTGGCAAACTGTACGTTGCCGCAGTAATTCCCTGTCAGCGGGTCGAAGTAACGCGCGTGGACCGCCTGTATTGCCTCCTCCCGGTAGTGAAGGAAGGTCTGCGCGTCTTCCGGGCGGTCCAGGGTCTCCGCAAGCCTGGCGGCATAGGTCAGCAAATAGGCAAAATAGGCCGTATTGACAAAGGCGGGATCAATAGCCGGACTGGTTGCGCTGCCCCAGTCGCCCAGGCACCAGCCGCCCTCCTCCTCCCGAACGATCAGGCCGTCCTCGCGCAGTGAACGCGTATATCCTATCCATCTGACAATGCCCGGATAAAGCGACGCGAGGAAATCCCGGTCCCCGTAGAAGCGGTAATATTGGTAGGGCAGGACCACCGCGGCGCCGCCCCAGCAGGCGGGACCGCCCCCGCCGCCTTGGAGGGGCGCGGTATGTTGGATGTGTCCCGACTCGCCCTGCCCGTCGAAAATGTCCAGTATCCATTTGCGGTAGGCGCGGGACATGTCGAAGCAGTACATTGCGGCCTCGGCGGTCAGCTGCCCGTCCCCGGTGTAGCCCAGCCGCTCCCGGTGGGGGCAGTCGGAGGGGATCGAGCCGTGAAGGTTGTTCAACAGCGTCCGCTGGAAGGCCCGGTAGAGCCAGTTCAGCGCCGGACTGTCGCTCGTAAAATCCGATATCGGCAAAACGTCGGTGTGGATGACCAACACCTTGAGGGAGGAAAAATCACCGCTGATCTTGAAGTATCTGAAACAGTGGAAAACAAACTGCGGGACGAAGGTGTGGCTGCCGCCGCCGTGCCGGAAGATATCCTCCTGAAGCTGTTCGCCGGCAGAGGAGGGGTCCAGATCGGTTCGGTCGGGGTTCAGGTTTTCGGCGAAGGACAGGCGGATCTCCCCGCTCCCGGAGCTGTCCGTAGTTACCGCAACCACGCCTGTTATGTTGACCCCGGCGTCATAGAGGCAGGTATCCCCCTGACTGTCAATCAAAACGGGCGAGATCTCCTGTACGGTCCGATCGGGCGGGCAGTCCTGGAGGACCAGCGGGACGTCCAACCGGACCGTCTTCACCCGATGTGTGAATTCCACCGTCCGGCGCAGATCGATCCGTTCGCCGCGAAAGAGATCGCTTTCCAGAATGGGGGAGCAGCCGTAGCTCTCGCTGCCGTCGGAGGCAATCACCTCATCGCCGCTTTCGGAGATAACGTGCAGGGCATAGCGAGCGAGCAGCTCGCCGCCGTAGCACATGTCGCCCTCCGCCTTGCGCAGTGTCTGCCGATACCAGCCGTTTCCCAGCAGAATATCCAGCGTATTTTCGCCCTCGTTTATCAGATGGGTCACGTCAAAGCAGAGGTAGTAGATCCGATAATGTCTGCGGTCATGGATAGGGTATGTGAATTCGGAGGTGTCCCGAGGGTGGTAGTCGGTCTGAGCGGGCATGAAGCGCCGGTCGGTTACGGCGATTCCGTTGAGATAGGCGGAAAAATATCCCAGTCCGGTTATGTACAGCTTAGCCGAGGTGATTTTTTTCGCCGTGAAACACCGGCGGACTATTGGCGAGGCAAATTCCTCACAGGCGATCCATTTTGCATGGGTGAGCATAGCAGTCTCCTTTTTTATTGTTGACAAACCCCGGAAAAAGGCGCTGTCAGATCCACGCCGTCAGCGGCTCCGTGACGGCGCCAAAGACCTCCGGGCGGAGCTCCATCGCCGCAAGCTCCGAAAGAATTCTGACCGTGTCCCGCTCGCGTTCCATGCGGTAATAGATCCGGTTCTTCAAATCGTAGGACATCTGGGCGCGGGAGAGGATGTCAACGACCTCCGACGCGGGATCGGGACCGGATATGGCGGCGGCGAAGCGAACATCAAAACCGCTCCGTCCGGCGTCCAGCTCAACGGTCAGCGTCCGGCTCTCCGCGTCCCAGGTCCAGCTCTCCGCGCTGACATTCTCCGGCTCCGACACGTCCATTACGCAAATTTTGTACCGGCGGTTTTCCGGAATGCAGGAGTTATCGCCGGACACCTCCGCCATCAGCCGGGCGGTCTCGCCCCAGCTCAGCTCAAAGCGCGTCAACGCGAGCTCGGCCCCGTAGACGCCGGAGTCCTCGTACATTTCAAAGTGTCCGTCCGCGCCGGGGTAGACGCGAAGCTCCACCGTTTCGGGATTTTTGACGCCGTTTGATTCCCCGTCCGCGTCCAGCGGAATGATGCCTCCGGCGGGGACCAGCACCGGGATGGAGCTCAGCGTCCTGTGGAGGCGGACGGTCCGACCGCCCCGGTAAACACGCCCGTTAAAGAGATCGAACCAGATCCCCTCCGGCAGCCAGGCGCCAAACGCGCCCATCCGCGTCTCCCTGTCCGCGGGTTTTGTGATGGGACAGGCGATCATTTGGGTGCCGAACATATATTCATTGGGGACACTGTACGCCTCCGGGCAGTCGCTTTCGTAGTACATGGGCCGGATCAGCGGAAGACCCTCCCTGTGGGTCAGGTAGTTCATGGAATAGATGTACGGGACAAGCTTTTTCCGCAGACGCATGAACTCCACCATAGCGTGCTGTGCCTCCAGGCCATATTTCCACGGCTCCTTGCCGGTGAAGACGCTGGAGGTGCTGTGCAGCCGCATGATGGGTGAGAACACCCCGAGCTGGACCCATCTTGCCGCCAGCTCGTCGTCGCGTACGCCGCGCATATGCCCGCCTATGTCGTGGCTCCACCAGGTATAGCCCACGTTGGAGGCGGTGGAGGTGAAATATGGCTGGAAATCCAATGCCTCCCACGTGACGTGAGTGTCGCCGGAAAAGCCGATGGGATAGCGGTGGCTTCCCACTCCCGCGTACCTGGAAAGTGTCACGGGCCAGCGTCCGTCTCTTCCGCTGTCCAGATAGTGGAGGTGGTTCAACACCCACAGCGGGTCAACGCCCCGGAGCGCGGAGCGGGTGCCCTGCTGCCAGTCTACCCACCAGAAGTCAACGCCCTCGTCCTCCATCGGATGGTGCAGGTATCTGAAGTAAGCATCCATATACTCCCTGTCCGTCACGTCAAAGGGGATCCTCTCCCCCGCCGACGGGTCCCGGCCCAAAGCGCGGCACATATCCGCATAGGCGTCCTCGTGCGCGCCCACGCCTTCCGCCGGGTGAAGATTTAAGGTGACCTTCAAATCAAGCTCATGAAGTCTGTCCAGGAACCGCCGGGGGTCCGGGAAGAGCTCACGGTTCCAGGTATAACCCGTCCAGCCGCTGCCGCAGCTTGGGGGGATCTTTGTCAAATGCCAGTCCATGTCCAACACCGCGACACTCAGCGGGATCCCGTGGGCGCGGAAGTCCTCCATAAGAGCGAGATAGGTGTTCTCGGAGTACACATGGTACCGGCTCCACCAGTTGCCAAGGGCAAAACGTGGCAGCAGCGGCGCGGGTCCGGTGAGACGGTAGAAGTCCCGCAGGCACCCCAAATAGTCATGACCGTAGCCGAAAAAGTATATGTCCACTACCCCTTCGGGTCTCGGCTCCGCCCATAGCTCTTCTGTCATAAGCGCGGTCCGGCTGTCGTCCAGCACTGTATAGCCGTCGGCAGACATGAGGCCGCTCTCAAGCTTGACCGCCCCGTCCGCGTCGTCCAAGGTCCTTGCCGTACCTCCCAGGTCATGCAGCCTGTCTCCGTACCGCCAAAGCGAGGCGGAGGGGCGCACGGGCTCCAGCATCTCGACGCTCAGGCCCTCCGGCGAGAAGGGCTTTCCGTCATAAAAAACGCGGAGCTTGCCGGTGTTGATCTCCGTAACTCCGCCGCGCTCCGACGTCCTGAAGCCGCAGGGCGGGAAATCGCGGCATATGACCGTCTGGGTCGCTTCGTCCGTAAAGCGTCCGTTTTCGTCATATTCAAGCCGCAAAAGCCGGTCCGTGAGAACGGTGATCCTCCAGGTATCTCCGCGTACGACACTCTCAGGACGCGGGAGCGGCCTCAATTCAAGCTGTGATCTGTCCATTTTTGCCTCCAATCTATTGCTTCATTCCGCATTTATACTTAGCCAAAGTATATTTCACTTTCTGTACCTTGTCAAGACAGCTCACAAAATTTCCCTGCGGTAGGATGTTGGAATGATCATAAAGCTTGTAACAGCGGTTTTGCTGATTTGCTGTATCTTTGTTTTTGGAGGATTTAAAGGCAATAATATTGCCAGTACAAATTATTGGAATGGAAGATAATTTTTGAGAAACCGGGGTTATAATTTTCAAAAGAATTCGGCAATAGGGGCGCGTGAGGGTAATTGGACACGCCTGGGGGCAGCTCGGAGAGATCCTCGGAGGGGTGAGATTCCCGGAGTGTGACGCCAGTCGCGGTCCAGTTGTACGCCCATGGCCTCGGGAAGTAGTGTCGAATGGAGGCTGTAAGAAGTAAGAAGTACGTATCAAAAACAACCAAGGAGCCACTCTGCCTCCCAGTGTGGTTTCTGTATAAAATAAATATTCTACTTTACAGAAGGGATGATAATGAAAAAACAAATTTACCACAGCATAGATGACCTCCCGGACTTCTGCGCAGTATCGGACTTCTCTGTCCTCTTCGGCGTCTCCCGCGCCACGGCCTACCGTATGGCGGCCCAGGGCAACATCCCCTGCATCCACATCGGCAGGTGTGTTGTGATGTCGCGGGAGCACATCCCACGCTGGGCAGATCAGGCGGCGGGAATGGGGGCGTGATGATGGCGCGAAACGAAAAGGGAACCGGCAGTCTCTATCAGGCCAAGGACAAGACTTGGGTCTATTACTTTAACGAGGAAAGAAAGCTTTACGGTCGCGCACACGTCAAGCCCATGATCGGAGAGAAGTACATGAACACCATCACCGCCGACGAGCTGCAGGCGTTCTTCAACGACTGCGGCGCCAACGGAAACCTCCAGCGGCAAGGCGGCCTGTCTCCCAAGACGCTGACCAACATCCGCAACATGATGCACATCGCCTTCGACCAGGCGTTAAAAAATGGCATGATCACCGTCAACTTCGTGGAGAGCGTCCGTCTCCCCAACTTTGACGACTCCATTGAAACAGCCACAAGTGTCAAAACAGTTGAAAGCACCAAGACCTCCAGCTCCCGCCGAACAGTCTACATGACCGACAGCCTCTACAAAGACTTCCGGCAGTACATGAACATCCAGCTCTCTCAAAAAACAGTACCCGTCCTACAACCCGGACGGGTACGTCTTCTGCCAGGAGAACGGCGACCTCTATGAGCCGCGGACCTACGAGGATCTGTTCAAGCGGTGCGTGAGACAAGCGGGGATCCGTGACGCAAATTTCCACGCCCTCCGCCATACCTTCGCCACCCGGAGTCTGGAGCAGGGCATGGACATCGTTACCCTCTCAAGGCTCCTGGGCCACGCCAATCCCTCGGTGACAATGGACAAGTACGGCCACGCCATCGACGACCACAAGCGCCAGAGCGTCCAGCGCCTCGACGACCTCTACGCCGCCCCGCCCCAGCCGGACCCGCAACCGTACCCAAGGATGACCATGGAGTGGTGAGGCGATTGCATCACGGTTCCAAATAAAAATCCGAAAAACTGCATCAGATAAGCATCAAAAGCGAATTTGGAACATCATGTCAAATAAATCGCTCCAAAAAGTTATAAAAAGCACCGGATTTCTTGCGAAATCCGGTGCTTCATGGTTGCAGGGGAAGGACTTGAACCTACGACCTCCGGGTTATGAGGCAAGCGAAAAGCGTTTCTCCAGCATATTCCCGCCTCACAAGTTGCAGTATTCTTACTTTGCGGAGACTTCAGATAACTTATGAGATGAAATTCTCACAAATCTCAGTGCGATTGCATCAGATAAGCATCAGGCGGTTGAAAATTTTCTGAGATTTTCTTCGGGTTTTGAAATAGTATCTTTCTATTATTTACTTGTCAACTCGGTTGCCGAATCGTCAAGTGGTTCAACGCTGATTCGTTGAGAAAATTTAAGGAACAAGGTGCAGAAGCAAAAGGCAGAAACACACGCGTGCGTTTTTCGTAACACACGCGTGTGTTTTTTGCTATTTTGTTGTGTGATACTTGGCTCCCGCACCCTTCCCTTCCAGCGACAGACGTCCAGAGTCTTTTAGCTTTTGGAGAATTCGATATGCTTGGGGAGGTGTCACATGTAGAAGCTCCACCACATCTGAGCGTGTAACTTCGCCTTTAGCTTGTACCAGTTGCATTACCAATTCTTGATGCCGGAGCACATCTATATCTCGATCTCGCACATATCCAACACTGCTATGATTTTCTTTTGAATATTTGGAGCTCATGATATAATAGCGTCCACGACCATTGCCTAATCTCTCTACTAAGCCGGATTCCACAAGGGTTTCAAGAACAACACGCACCCGGCTCTCATCTGTGTGGATTCTTTCGGCAACATCCTGTACAGAGACGCGGTGCAATTGCTTTACCGCATCCAGCGCAAGTAGTAAATGGATCGGCAAAGACCGCCCAAGGCGTTGCTGTTCTTCAGAAACCAAGCGAATGAACGCTTTATCGGTCGGCCCTTTTGGAATAAAAAGTCTCACGCTGGATGGTGTGGAGCTTGAATAGTCCGGAAGCAATCGACCATACAGCAATGAACCTTCAAAAATGCGGTCAATTCCTCTTCCGGTACGCTCAGCTAACCCAATGCGCTTCATAGCGTCAGCCAATGCCGGGTTCCTGCCATGGGGCTCCACGTCCAGCAGGTTGTCGACTCGAATGCCCTCGATAAACCCCCCAGGATTACTGATGGTCATTCCCTCGTCGTTGATTTGAACCAAGACGCGTCCAAGAACAGAATAGTCCCTGTGGCAAAACGCGTTGACCAAGGCTTCACGGAATGCTCTGGTGTCATAGTCTGGGATCGTGATGCGGAACATTCCCAGACTCATTTCCTCGCTGTGATTCCACGCTGAGAAGGCATCCGATATTTTTTCAAATGCCGCAAGAATGGGTAAGAAGAAGGATTCGTTCACCTTGATATCTGTACCCACAAGAACCTGTATGGATGCTTCTGCCGTTGGCATATGGCGTTTCAGCGCTTCTTTTTTGCCAATCAGCAGCATACCGCAAAATGTGGGAACTATGGCTCCATCCCGAATTGTTACCAACTGTAAGGCCTTGTCCAGTTCCTCGTCATTCAATTCCAGCAGTGCCGTCTCTCCGCGGTAGGAACGAATGACGTTCCTTAACCGTTCCCGTTCCACGGGGTCAAGATCCTGATAGACAGCATCCGGAACAGGCTGTGCTGAATAGTCGAGCAAACTTAACGACGAAAGCCGAGCGGTTATTTCATACGGATACATAGGCACATTTTCAGGTTCGCCATTTGGCTTGAGCCGGCGCCGCTGGATCTTGCCATCAGAGGAGGCCACTACACTGGTTCGTTTAGGAACGGAGATCCTCAGCACCGGAAGACCTGATCCCAAAATTTCTGTACGAACGGATACCGGAGGAACAGTCCTGTTGGCTATAAACGCCGCAAGCTGCGTAATGTCCTTGTGCTTATCGTGCAATCCGGTAATTTCGCCATTATTTTCAACACCCAGATATAAGTCGCCGCCATCTGTATTGGCAAAGGCAACAACAGCGTCAATGATGTCACCGTCCGATAAACAAGATTTATCACTTTTGAACTCATTCACCAAGTCCTCTTTGAAACCGATATTGGACACAACATCACCTCCAATATATTGATTATAACGCACGCGTGTGTTTAACGCAACAGAAAACGCACGAATTATGTATAATGATTATAGTACAGAACGCCAGTAAAAACAAGGCTGAATCTACGCCCCACTTTGAGACGCGGTAAGCAGTACGGCAGATGAATAATCCGCGGATAGATTCGTCGAGGCAAAGCCCATATGCCGGGGCATTTCAGCCCCGGTCATTTTATTATTAGGAGGTATACTGTGAAAACAATTAACGAGCGCAAAACGTAGAGCAGATCAGGAAAAAGGCATAGCAAAGCAAGCCCACGACGGGGAGGCAAGAAAGTAGATACAGTTAAGCAGATAAAGGCTCCAAAGAAATGGAACCCTCCGATACAAGGCCAAGGGAAACCAGGAGCGAGACAGCCTCTTTCGCAGAGGAAATGAGTCGTTTATGCCGCAAATTTTCAGGCATGTCAAATTTGTTAAGGTCCGTGGGATCAAATACCTCGCCGGTTTGAAGCATAGCGAAGATAGCGGTCAGGATCATCCTCGCTATGGCAACGACAGCGCGTTTCTTGCCTCTGCGCCTCATAAGGCGTTCGTACTTGAGACGGTAATACGGCTGCTCCACAGTAGATTTGACTGCGGCATGGGCGGCCTCCACCAGAGCCGGCTTCAGGTAAACTCCGGCACGGGAGACCCTGACGGACTTCTTCTTGCCGGCGGACTGGTTGTTGGCCGGAGCCAGACCGGCCCAGTTGCACAAACGCTTGGAGGAACCGAATTGGGACATATCCGCACCGATCTCCGAGAGGATCGTAATGGCAATGCGGCGGTCAATCCCCGGGATCGTGCAGAGCAGAGATATCTGCCCCTCGTACTTCTCAAGAAGGCGATCAACGATCTGGTCTATCTGCTGGATACGATGGTCAATGTCCGCGAAATGGCCCTGGATGATACGTACCCGTTCCTTTTGCTCCGGGGTCATATTGAAGCCTTGGACGGCTTCAACTACATCTGAGGCTTTCTTCTTCAGAGAACCTCGCAGCAAGGGAAGGCACTGTTCCGGGTCAACGGTATCTGCCTCCAGCAGATAATTCTCAATGGCGGTGGCGGATCTGCCGAACATATTCGAAACAACAGCATCCAGCGTCAGATTGCACACAGTGAAAGCGTTTTGAAAACGGTTCTTCTCACTGGAACGCATGGATACGAGCTTGCTGCGGTATCTGGTGAACTCGCGAAGAACACGGATGTCCTTGACGGGGATGTAACTGCCCGGAACAAGGCCCATGCGGAACAGGTCGCCGATCCATTTGGAATCCTTCTTGTCATCCTTGTTGCCCTTTACAGCGGAGACCCATTTGGGATTCGCGAGGCATACATGGATGTCCCCCTCAAGAACGTTCCAGACGGGGACCCAATACTTGCCGGTGCTCTCCATACAGACATCTTTGCAGTTGTAGTCGAGCAGCCACTGCCTGAATGCGACAAGGCCGCTGTAGAAGGTAGAGAACCGTTTTTGATGGTAATGAGGAATGATGCCATCGCTTGTAATGACCGTAGCGACGAGAAAGGTCTTGTGAACATCGACGCCACAGCAGATGGGGTAAGTGAGCTTCATGCCGCGCCTCCTTCTAAATTAAAGAGAGAGGCAGTGACTGCACCGCCACACAAAAATACAGAAGTATTTTACAATTCTTACTGTGCGGACTCAAATGACCCTCTTATTTGTGCTTGAATAGCGGTGCTTACACTGATTTCTATACTGCCTTTGCGACTGATGAGTTGCGTGCAACTCCTCCTGCCGTGCTTTGTAGTTTGCCTCTCTTGACGCTATTATACCTGAAAACAGATAATTTTGCGGCGTCTGTTTTCATCCCTATTTGTGCCGGCGCCGCTCCGGCATGGTAATTTCTATGAACAGCACAATTCACTACACAAAACCAGCAAATCATGCCCGACGAGGGTCCGAGAGCACCCTAACCCTTGGCTCTCCAGTGCGTGACAAACAATAAGGCGGTGTGAAATGAAAATCACCATTGCAAAAATTGCGGATGAGGATGTGAAGTTCCCCACCGATATCCTCACCCAGGCGGGCCTCGCCTGGACGATGAGGTGGAGTTCCACGTTTCCGACAACGTGATCACCGTCACCAAAAAGCAGATGTCCGCCAACGACCTGCGGGAGGCCATGGGCGGTCTCGTCGCTCTCGCCAGTGAGTTCAAAGAGAGAGCCAATGAAATCTGCGCCGACTGCGACGGCGAGGACTGCCCGTACCTGGAGGACGAGTCGGACGAGGGGGAGGAGGACAGTATGTGAAGTGATGAACTGAGCGGCGGGGAGTTCGGGGCTGGGTTGGTGTGCTGGTCGGATACCACTCTCTGCCGTGACGGTGGGGTAGAGCAGAGAGGGTGACTGGACCATCTGCGTTGATCTGATTCGGATTGCCCTCTCTGCTCGGAGGTTGCTGAGCCTCGGCAACACCCTCTGTCATTGTAGCGACACGGGTTCTCCCGTGAGACACTGACTCGCATACGGTGTTGTGCTCCACCGACAGACGGTCTGCTGTCCTGATAGTGTTCCAAAGGCAGCCGGGGCTCCTGCGTGAGGTTACGAGTTGGCATCAACGTTGTGCTGGAGGTACACTAGGACGCCAAGAGCACAGAATCGCCTGACGAAAAATGTGAGGACGGTACGCAGACGGGGCAGGGGAGAGGACGCAAAGTCCCTCTCCTGTGATCTTCAGGATCAAAGTCACTGACACACTCCCATCCGCGTGGGGCAGGCGCACCACTCAAAACAGGAGCGGCTTTTTGAGCCGCTGTCGGGCGAGGTCAAGAGCCCGTTCTCAGGCTTTTGACCCCGTTCGATTATCGAACAAGATAAAGGGAGGTGGTCGCAAGCGACCCATCCCGGTCACAAAGCCCCGCAGTGCGGGGCTTTTTTGAGTTTCGCCGGGGTGGTCGGTAAAAACGGCTGCCCCGGTTTCAGGTACACCTTGAAGCCCAAAACGCCGGTGCCGCAGGGCTTTTTGGTGAGTCATACATCAGAAGGAGGACTACATTGGAAAACACTGAAAACAACAAAGTGAGGACCGCGGTATGGCTCCGGCCCACCGCCATTGAGGACATCGACCACTGGATGAAGCGGGACAACTGCAAAACGCGAAGTGAGTTTATCGACAACGCCCTCGCGTTCTACGTGGGCTACCTGGAATCCAACGACGCTTCCAACTTCCTGGGCCCGGTGCTGTCGTCCATGATCCGCGGGATACTGGAGAACAACAATAACCGTCTCCGCTCCCTCTTGTTCAAGTGGGCGGTGGAGCTGAACATGGCCTGCCACACTATCGCCGCCCACTTCCGGGTGGACGACATCGACCGCAAGGCCCTCCGGGCGTTCGCCATAGACGAGGTGAAGAAGACCTGCGGTCAGGTCAGAGCGAGGCTCGGAGTCCACAACAGAGAAACAGCGCGAGTATATCCTGCGGCTCGTCAAGACCTTCCCACAATCCAAGGAGCTGGCGGAGTATGAGGATTACCTCTCCGTGCACACCAAGGACGCCGCGTCGGATTTCATCGACCAGGTGTGGGAGCAGTTCATCGACTCCATGGACAAGCGCGAAAACTATCTGGACTACGTCTCTCACCGTCCCGGCGTCCGTAGCGACGGCGACCACGGGCTGTGGAACAAGGACGGGAAGGTGCTGAATCTCAGTAAGGCTGTGGATGAGGTGGCGAATCACCCCGGCATCGTGTGGACGCCGGTGGTGTCGCTGCGGCGTGAGGACGCGGAACGTCTCGGCTACACCGACGTGGACAACTGGCGGGCGCTGGTCAATTCCTGCGCCGCCGAGATTGCGAAAGGCTACAGGATACCGCTGGAGCATCTGCGCTGGTACGCCGCGCTGCACGAGAAGGAGAAGCACGTCCACATACACATGGTGGTGCTCTCCTCCAATCCCAAGGAGGGGTATCTCACCAAGCAGGGAATCCGGGACATCAAGTCTGCCTTCGCCACGCGCGTATTCGAGCAGGACCTTCTGCACACCTACGAGCGCAAGACTGAGTATAGAAATACGCTCCAGAGGTCGGCCCAGGAGCGAATGGCAAAGCTGGTGACATCCATGAACAGCGGCTCTGCTGTGAATAAACGGCTGGAGCAGCTCATCGGCGAGCTGGCTGAGAAGCTCAAGGCCACAAAGGGTAAGAAAGTCTACGGCTACCTCCCGCCGAGGGTCAAGAACGTCATCGACGAGATCGTGGACGAGCTGGCGAAGGACAAGAGAGTCGCGGCGGCGTACTCGCTCTGGCAGGATATGCAGGACGAGGTGGTGCGAACCTACACAGACGACCTGCCTGAGCGTGTGCCGCTCTCCCAGCAGAAGGAGTTCAAGCCCGTGCGGAACATGGTGATCCGCGAGACACTGAAGCTCTCCGAGCGCAAGGTCACGTTTGAGGACGAGGGTATGGACGATGAGCCGGAGGAGGCGGAAACAGCACCGCCTCCGATCTCCAGCATCCACAGAATCTATGAGCAGGCCGAGCGATACCGCAGAGCGAAGAAGCTCCTCTACGATGAGGATACCGACTTGGACGAAAAGCGGTCCGCCATTGAAATGCTGGAGCGTCTTTGGAATGAGGGATACATGATTGCCGCCCACCAGCTGGGCAAAGTGTACCGTGATGGGTTGAGTGTCCCTGCCGATTGGGTGAAGGCCGAGGGGTGGTTTCGGAAATCCGCGGAGCGCGGTACAGTCTGCTCGGCCTATGCTCTCGGAAAGCTCCTGCTCCCTGTCGGCCTGTCCACCGAGGCCATCCGCTGGCTCAAATATGCCGCCTATGCTGGCGACCAATACGCGAGGTACACCTTGGGCAAGGTCTACCTCGCGGGAGAAAACACCGAGAAGGACGTGGACACAGCCGTCGAGTATCTGAAAGCATCTGCCGAACAGGGAAACCAATACGCCCAATACGCTCTCGGCAAGCTCTATCTGCTTGGCCGGGATGTGCCGCCTGACAGAGAGGCGGCGGTGTACTATTTCACCCAATCGGCGGCTCAGGGCAACACCTACGCCCAATTCTTCCTTGACCACTTAGACGATATGCGCAACCCCTCAGTCGGTCTCGCGGCACTCCGGATGTTCCACCACATGGCGAACATCTTCCGGGACTCCACTGCCCAGGACTCCACTCACATGGGCCTCCACATCGACCGCAAGCGCCGGCGTGAGCTCCAGGAGAAGCGCATCGCCATGGGCCATAAGCCGGACGACCATGAGGACGAGAAGATGAATCAGACAATGGGTTGACAAAGAAAATGGCGGGGAATTTCCCCGCCGCTTTCTGTAATCCGATAAAAATGTATCTCTCAGGCGATGGGCCTGAACTCGATGTTCACCCGCATACCCATCCCAGCGGCGAGCCGCTGGAGGGTTTTGACGGACGGGTTGCCGTCGCCGTTTTCAAATTTGCTGATGTCCGACTGCGCGATGCCGGTGCGCTCGGACAGCTCCTTCTGGGTAAGCCCGGAATTTTTCCGCGCGTCGATGAGCGCCTGCACCAGCGCAAACTCCGGCTCCAGCGCGTCGTACTCCCGGCGAAATTCCGGGTCGCGGAGCTGCTCCTGAAGAAAAGCTTTAAAGTCACTCATGGCTATGCTCCTTTCTGCTCAAATACTTGTCCCTGTATTTTCTGGCAGAGTACGGTGAAGCTCTCCATAGGTTCTCCTGAATGATCTGTTTTATCCTATACGCAGTATATCGGATTTATCCCATATTGTCAAGGCATTTTTTGAAAAGCAAGACCACCGTGACGGGGAAAAACGCACAGCCTCCCGCCAAGGGGGGACTGCGCCAATTTGCTGAACCACCCCCCGGTTCACTGTGACCCCCCTTGAACTACCCAATTTAAGAAAAGACTTAATACAGAGAGAAAAGATATCTAACACAGAAAGGAAAGATTTAACATAGAGAGGAAAGAGATAACACCTCCGTTGTACATTCTCCCTCTGCCGTTAAGCCCCGTCTTCGCTCCTAGGCTCAACCGAAAATCATAGGCAGGTAGTTATACACATACCGGTAAACGCAATTGGAGACAGACGGCACAATTCTCCTTTGCAATGTTCTAAATTGGAATATTGTGAACCCCCTTAAAGGACCCAGTATAACGGAGAAGTTAGAACAGAGGAAGAAGTAGATATTACTCACTTTCGTATCTGCTTTCCGGTTGACTGTATTGCTCTCTCTGCCCATCAAAAATCAACTGGATGGAAAAAGCGATTCTCCCTTTTGACGATCATATTTCTCTCGACTTTTCTGCCTCTCTGCGGTATTGTGTGTTGCCAAAGGGGGACTGAAAATGGACAGCGTCATAAACGAGCTTTACTATGGCAACATTTGCCCTGTCGAGCAGATGGGCAGGCTTACCCCGGAGGCAAGGGCAATATTAAAGCGGATACATGAAAACGTGGAAAAGCTGGAAGAAAGTCTGAACGAGCAGGAGAAAGCTATCCTTCACTCAATTCAGGACGACCGCCTTGAGCTTGCAACCATCGTTGGAGAAAAACGCTTCCGAGAGGCATTCACGCTTGGCGCGAGGTTGGCAATAGAGATATTCACGACGGAG
>CANQVL010000006.1 GCA_947627285.1 uncultured Oscillospiraceae bacterium | reverse complement strand
CCCTTACAGGGGCTAAGCCGGTAATAACCCCTTATAGGGGTATATCAAACCCCCGGTTGAACCGGGGGTTATGATTTCCTGCCGCTCAGTCTCATAAGCCCATTGGCTCCGCGTCTATTGCATCCGGCTCCGCAAAAAGATTCCCGGTTATTTTTTGATCACAGGGATCGCGATCCTCGCTCCAATTTTGGGATCCGCCCCCAGATTGAATGTGGGAGCGATCTGCTCGGCTGATTTGTATCCGCCGCGTTCAAAGTCGTAATTTTGGGCCGCTTTCAGAACCTGTCCGATAGCGGTCCCGAAATCATCGGGATCATCATACGGCTCGCTTTGAAAGTATAGCATAATACATTCCTGAAGCTCCGCGACCCGGCAGCCGTCAGGCGGAGGCTTTTCGTAGTCCGGCGGCACCTCGACGCCGGACGCGATTTTCCGCCGGCGTATTTCCTGGGCGTCACGAAAAAGCGTTTGGCAAAGGACCCGGTGCAGCCCTCATGGGACTGATAGTGACGTCCGGAGCAGCGTCAATGACTTCATGATCCGTCTCAAGCAGACTTAAGCTCAACAAAACGGCGTTGATATACTCATAGAGAGTCATGCGCGTATGCTTTTGGAACAGTCTGTCAAGCCGCCGGGAATATTCCACCGCACGGCACACGCGCTCAATACCAAACTCCGCGTCCGTGTGATGCGCTTTGATATACGCTTGCGCCAGAACCACCGCGTTTACATCATTCATCCTGCGCCCGCAATCTATCATAGCACCGGGCTCATTTTGTTTCTTGATATATATGGACAAGCCTCGATCTTTCGTTCCCATTCGCTTCCCGCCAAGCGGGAAGCTGTCTTACGCCTCCTTATCCGCATTGTTCAAAGTAAATCTGAGCCAATCTATCCTTCTCTCCACACAGGTCTTCAGCAGATCGCTTTTTATTGCTGTTTCAAATCCGTGACACGCGCCTTTTACCTCATGTAATTCGGTCTGTATCCTCTGCTCTCTCAGCTTTTGATACAGCAGCGCTCCATCGTCACGGAGCGCGTCAAACTGCGCAACCTCTATGTACGTCGGCGGAAACCGGGCAAAGGACGTCGCTTCCAAGGGGGAGGCATACTCGATCCTTTCCGGTTGTCTGTGTCCAAGATACGCCTCCCACATCATTTTGGACAGCTTTGCGTCAAAAACCGGGGTATCAACATATTTCTTCATAGAATCGGTCGCCATTCGCCTGTCTGTGACCGGATAGACCAACAGCTCGGCATCTGGCATGCGCAGGCCACGGTCCCTCGCCATAAGGGACACGGCCAGGGCAAGAGCTCCGCCGGCGCTGTCTCCGGCGATGATAATATGCGCGCCGTCGGTATGCTCCAGCGCCCACTTGTATGTGCAGTAACAATCCTCCGCCGGGACGGGAAAAGGATACTCCGGCGCCAAACGGTAGTCGGTATATATGACCTTGCACGGAAGTCTCAAAGCATACAGCTTCGCCATGCTGTGGTGTGCAAAGGATGCTTTCAGCACAAAACCTCCGCCGTGATACAGCACCATACACGGCAGTTCACCTTCGTGACGGACAGGTTCAATCACTAACGTGTCAAGAATTGCGCCGCCATACCCCGGAGTCTTATGCTGGGTAACAACAACGGTATCGTCCGACCGGCATTTGGATAAGCCGATGACCCTGTTCATCAATGGCAGCAACGCCGGGTTGCCCGGCATTTTGATCTTCGCTATCTTCGCCAATTCCGGGTCTATATTGTATTTGGACACAGTATCCCCTCCCCGACAAGCTCAAATTTTTCGCTCCGAGTTACTTCCCGTCAAACCGAAATTTATCTAAGCAGCTTACCATGAAAAAACTGTTCCTGAAAGGCTATCTTTTCGAGTATGACTTCATCTGGATAATCCTTTCCGTCTGCCGATACGATCCATTTATCTTCAATGTCATCAGACCTGCGGTATACGGCTATAACACATCCCTCAAACATATTTACAGGAACATCAACGCCCAAAAGATAAATATCCTGTTCTTCACCGTCCTCCGCAAAAACATTTTTGACATATCCGTAGTTTATCGGATAAATCATTTCCTTATCGTGAGGGTGGCAGCTGCCAATAGGTCTATCAATTATTCCATAGACTTTACAGCCAATTATTTTTGGATAGTCGCTGCGCATAACATCCCTTCAAGCTTCGATTTTTCGCTCCGATCCAATTGTTACCTCACTGTCTTTTCATCTGCCTCAAAAATGCGAATACCGCTATGGCGGTCACGGCGGCGGCCCAGCCCGCCACCCACCAGATATGAGGGAACACCCCCGCGTAATCGCCCTGAAGGACGGCCCGCTCCATTTCCACGGCGTGGACGAAGGGCAGGAGATTCGCGCTTCTTTGGAACGCGCCGCCCACCAGACCCAGGTCGAACCAGATGCCGGAGAGCCACGCCGTCAGGTTCGTTAGCAAGGCCCCGCAGATGCCGCCCACCTGTTTATCCGTGAAAATGCTGCCGCACAGAAGCCCCAGCGACACGAACAGCAGCGCGGCGGGGAGCGTGAACAGGACTGCCGTTACAATATGAACCGTCACTTTGAGGCCCAAGAGCACCGCCACCCCGTAGCAGATGACCGACTGCGCCATTGAAACGGGCAAAATCGGCAGGAGGTAGCCCAAAATGAAGTCCCCCGCCGTCAGGGGCGTGGCGTACAGCCTTTGGAGGAACGAGCTGCCCCGGTCCTTCGCAATCAGCGTGGCGGAGAACAGCGTCATAAACGACAGCCCGAACACGGCGATCCCCGGCGCCAGACGCTCGATTTCAAACAGCGCCACCGGAATATTCCTCTGGATAACGGTCAAAAGGAGCAGCAGAACGACGGGAAAACCCACACCGAAACCGAGGTTCAGCGGGTCGCGCAAAATCTCCAGATCGTTCCGCTTGGAAAACGCCAGACCCTTCACGTCTGCCCCTCCTTTACAATGCGCACGAACGCCTCGTCGAATTTGTCCGTACCCGCCAGTCGCTTGATCTGGGCAGGTGTGCCGGTGAGCAGGAGCCGTCCGCTTTTCATTATCGCCACCCGGTCGGAGAGCGCCTCGGCCTCCTCCATGTAATGGGTCGTGAGGATCACGGTCAATTTCCCTTTGAGGGAGCGGATCATGTCCCATAACTCGCCCCGCGCCAGCACGTCCAGCCCCAGGGTGGGCTCGTCCAGAAACAGTATCTGCGGGCCGCTTACGAGCGCCATGGCGATACTGAGCCGCCGTTGCCAACCGCCGGACAGCTTTCCGGCTTTTTTGTTTGCGACCTCCCCCAAATCGAAACGACCGCATAATTCCGTGACCTTGTCTTTGGCCTCGTCTTTGTTAAATCCGTGAACGCCAGCCATCAGCTCCAGGTTCTCCCTTACCGTCAGATTCGGCGCCACCGCCGTTTCCTGCGGAGACACAGCGATCATGGCCTTGACCGCCGCGCTGTCAGTCAAAATGCTTTTCCCGTTCAAAAAGGCGTCGCCGGAGGTGGGCTTTGTCAAGCCGGTTAACATTTTAATGGTGGTGGTCTTGCCCGCGCCGTTGACGCCCAGCAGGGACAGCAGCTCGCCCTGCCGGACGGTGAGATTCAGAGCGTCCACGGCGGTCAGGTCCCTGTATTTTTTCGTAAGGTCAACTGTTTTGATCGCGTCCATGCTATTCCCCCGCCTCTCCGCAAAACCGCGCCTTCAGCCCCATGTAGGCGTCGGTCAGCACGCCGCTGACCGTCTCCATCTCCCAGTCGAGATAGGATGTGGCGATCATGGACGCGATGCCGTGCACGAAGATCCACAGCTCCAGATGAAGGCGCTCCGCCCCCTCCCTGGAAAGCCCGGTGTTTTTCATGATTAGGGGAATGATCACATCCATTTCCTTGCCCGGCTCCGGCGGCTCCCCCTTGCGGTCGCACATGAAAAGCAGCTTGAAAAGCTCCCCTTCCTCTCTGGCAAAACGGATATAGCCCATTCCGCTGGCCTTGTAGGGAGGATACCTCCCCGCCGCCATGTCCTCGGCAAGATAGCTTAAATACAGCTCCCGCGCGGCGGACAGAACCGCTCCCTGCACCTCCTCCATGTTCTTGAAAAGCCCAAAAATCGGCTTGACCGAGCACCCCAGCTCCTCCGCCAGCGCCCGCGCGGTGAGCCCGTCCGGCCCGGCCCTGCGCGTCAGGTCCAGCGCGGCTCTTGTGATCTCGTCCCGTGTGAATTTGAATTTCGGCGGCATATCCTGTTCCTCCCATCATAGCGCATCTATCGTTGTGCAACCTATGTTACCTATTATACACGCTTTTCCGGGAAAGTCAAGATAATTTATATACTTACCGTCCCCAGCATATACGCCCCCAGCGCGCCTCCGGCGGCAAGAAGGACGTCAACGATGAGGCTCAGGTCCCAGGTGATCCCCGGGAAAATAAGCGCCGCCGACACCGCCAGAAAGCCCAGCACCGCGTAATACGCCCAGCCGTGGAACCGGTCAAACACCCACCTGGCGGTTTTCACCGTCGCCACGAAGCACCCTCCCGCGCCCAGGGCGATGAAAACGACGGTCAGCGCCTGCGCGTTGGCGAAGGCGTCCATCAGCGGCCTGTACCAGCCCAGGTACATCAGTATGAAGGAGGTGGAGAGCCCCGGTATCACCGTCCCCACGGAGACTATCGCGCCCGAGATCAGCGCCTCAAGGGGCGTGAGCCGCGCCGCGTCCGGCGCCGCCGCTCCCTCCCGCAAAAAGAGCATAAGCAGGGCGAGGGCGGCTCCGGCGGCGGTGGCGATGAGGTATCTCCACTTGAAGCCCCGCTCGTTTGCCTCCTTTATGAAGGAGGGGATACCGCCCGCCACAAGCCCCAAAAAGAGCCACATGACCTGGGTGTACCACCTCTCCATGAGCCCGCTGAGGGCAACCGCGCCCAGAAGGAAGCCCACAACCGCCCCTATGCCGATGGGCAGGAGGAAGAGGCAGTTTTTCCTTGGCGACTTGAAAAATCCCGCGAGGGCGTCGATCATGGGCTTGTATATCCCCAGGCTCACCGCCATGACCCCTCCCGACACTCCGGGCAGGACGCCGCCGATGCCTATGACGACGCCCACGGCAAGGTGGAGAAGGAACGTTCCCGCCGGCGTCAGACGCTTTTCTTTTTTAAGCTTATTTTCCATATCTCTATTCTCCCAAAAATTCCACGGATAAGTATACCACATTCGCCGCCCAATTCAAGCTCCTGAACTTTAATCTTTTATAAATTCTAACAGGTCCCGCCCGCACATATACTTCTCACAGAAAAACCGCCACGCGGCGCGGGAGGAGTTAAAGGATGAACAGAGCAAATGACATTGTGACACTTTGCGGGACGCTGGCGGGCAAGCCTGAGCGCTCCCACGAGAGCAGAGACGGGATATACTACAAGTTTCCCCTTTCCGTGCGGCGGCTGTCGGGGGCGGAGGACGTCGTCAATATCGTGGTGAGTGAGGCGATGCTTTCAAGCCTTGAGATCCGGTCGCTCCCACGGCTGAGGGTGTCCGGGGAGGTCCGCTCCTACAACAACCACTCCGGCATTGGCCCCAGGCTCATAATAACCGTCCTCGCCAGGGAGCTGGAGTTTACCGACGGGGACTTTGAAAACTCCGTGGAGCTCACGGGCACGCTGTGCAAGGAGCCCACACTGCGGCGCACACCCATGGGCAGGGAGATATGCGACATGATGCTTGGCGTCCCCCGCGCCTACGGCAGGAGCGACTACATACCCTGTATCTCCTGGGGCGCCGTCGCCCGCAGGACCTCCGGCTGGGAGGCGGGGACGCGCGTCACCGTGCGCGGAAGGCTCCAGAGCCGCGCCTACATAAAGATGGAGGACGACACCCCCGTGGAAAAGACCGCCTACGAGATCTCCGCCGTCACCGTCCGGCTTTCAGAGGACGGGGAGGAGCAATTTTGATATTTTGCCGATAAAACGCAAATTTATCCCTTGACGTTTTGTTGAAATGCTAATAAAATATAGTCATCAACAAATTAAAGAAAGGGAGATTCCACGCCCATGAGAAAAACAAAAATAGTCTGCACCATCGGTCCGGCATGCGCCAACGAGGAGACGCTCACAAAAATGTGCCTCGCGGGAATGAACGTGGCACGCCTCAACTTCTCCCACGGCACCCATGAGAGCCACCAGGTCACCATCGACCTCATAAAGAAGGTCAGGGAAAAGCTGAATCTGCCCATAGCGATCCTTCTGGACACAAAGGGCCCGGAGTACCGCATACGCACCTTTGAGAACGGCAAGATCGCCCTCAACGAGGGCGACACCTTCACCTTCACCACCGAGGACATCGTCGGCAATCAGGAGCGCGTCTCCGTCAGCTACGAGGGGCTCCCCCAGGAGCTCCAGCCCGGCGACACCATCCTCCTCAACAACGGGCTTTTGACCTTCAAGGTCACCGGGACCACCAAAAAGGAGGTCGTCACCACTGTGGTGGAGGGCGGCGTCCTCTCCGACCGCAAGTCCATGGCCTTCCCCGGCAAGGTCCTGAAGCAGATCTACCTCTCCGAGCAGGACAAGGCGGACATACTCTTCGGCGTCGCCAACGACGTGGACTTCATAGCCTGCTCCTTCGTCTCCGAGGCGCAGAACATCAGGGACATCAAGGCGCTGCTGGCGGAGCACAATGTCAAGGGAATTGACATAATCGCAAAAATAGAGAACCGCGCCGGCGTCGAGAACATCGAGGAGATATGCGCCGAGTGCGACGGCATCATGGTCGCCCGGGGCGATCTGGGCGTTGAGATACCCTTTGAGGAGCTGCCCGGCATCCAGAAGCACCTCATAACCAAGTGCCGGCTGCTGGGAAAGATGGCGATAACCGCCACCGAAATGCTGGAATCCATGATAGAAAAGCCCCGTCCCACCCGCGCCGAGATCTCCGACGTGGCAAACGCCGTCTACGACGGGACCTCCGCCATCATGCTCTCCGGCGAGACGGCCTCCGGCAAGCACCCGGTCCTGGTGGTCCAGACCATGGCGAAGATAGCCGAGGAGGCGGAGCGCGGCATCGACTTTGACGAGCAGTTCCGCACCTTCAACTTCAACATACACAACACCGTGGACGCCATAAGCCACGCCACCTGCGGCATGGCGATCGACGTGGACGCCAAGGTCATAGCCGTCTGCTCCCTCTCCGGCAAAACCGTCCGCATGGTCTCCCGCTTCCGCTGCCCCGTGGACATTCTGGGCGTCACCACCGACGAGAAGAGCTGGCGCAAGCTGGGGCTATCCTGGGGCGTCTGTCCCGCCCTCTCGGAGCAGTACAACTCCACCGACGTCCTCTTTTACATGGCGACCCGCCTCGCCAAGGAGAACTTCGACCTGAAGCCCGGCGACCGCATAGTCATAACCGGCGGTGCCTCCACCGGCAGAAGCGGCAACACCAACCTCATAAAGATTGAGAATATCTGAAAGCATTATTCTCCTATATAAAACTGTTCTCCGATATAAAACCGGCGCCCCTCTGCGGGGCGCCGGTTTTTCGTTACTGTGTATTACTTTGGCGTTTTCGCTGTTCAAAAACATTGCAAATCTTGCTGTATTTTACTTTACTTTAAAATTTTGCTTGACTTTTACTTAGTTCGGTGGTATAATGCGTTTGTAGGTGAAAATTGGTCCTCAGCCCCAGGGGTTCTCCGTGGGGTAGGGGAGGGATTTTGGCTGGTTGTGGGCTATGTCCTTGACGCCCAGGTACTTGAGGACCTCGAAGAGCGCCTTGCCGCAGTGGGCGAAGGCCACGGCGCCGTGGTGCGGATAACGCTTCTCGATGAGCACGTGGCGGTAGAAGCGCCCCATCTCGGGTATGGCGAATACGCCTATGCCGCCGAAGCTGCGGGTGGCGACGGGGAGCACCTGTCCCTCAGCCACGTAGGAGCGAAGGCTGCCCTCGCTGTCGCACTGGAGGCGGTAGAACGTGATGTCGCCGGGGGCGATGTCTCCCTCCAGGGTGCCGCGGGTGAAGTCCGGCTCGGACCCCTCCGGCTCTAAAAGCCTGTGCTGTATAAGCTGGTACTTGATGGCGCGGCTCTCGCACATCTTGCACTCCGGCGTGTTGCCGCAGTGGAAGCCCATGAAGGTGTCCGTGAGCTTGCAGTCGAATTTGCCCTTTATGTCCTCGTCGTAGATGTACTTGGGCACGGAGTTGTTTATATCCAGCAGCGTCACCGCGTCGCCCGTGACGCAGGCTCCTATGTACTCGCTGAGGGCGCCGTAGATGTCCACCTCGCAGGCGACGGGTATGCCCCTGGCGGCGAGGCGGGAGTTTACGTAGCAGGGCTCGAAGCCGAAGGATTCCGGGAACGCGGGCCAGCACTTGTTGGCGAAGGCCACGTATTTACGCGCGCCCTTGTGCTTTTCCGCCCAGTCAAGGAGCGTCAGCTCAAACTGGGCAAGGCGCTCGTTCATCTCCGGGAAGTACCGTCCCTCGCCCATCTCAGCCGCCATCTCAGCGCAGAGGGCGGGTATACGCGGGTCGCCGGCGTGGGCCTTGCAGCTCACCAGAAGGTCGAGCTCGGAGTTCTCCTCGATCTCCACGCCCAGCTCGTAGAGCCCCTTTATGGGGGCGTTGCAGGCGAAAAAGTCCTGGGGACGGGGCCCGAAGGTGATTATCTTGAGATTCTTCACGCCTATTATCGCCCGGGCTACAGGGACGAAGTCGGCGATCATGCCGGCTATGTCCTCAGATGTGCCCACGGGGTATTCGGGGATATAGCCCCTGAGGTGGCGCATACCCAGGTTATACGAGCAGTTGAGCATACCGCAGTAGGCGTCGCCTCTGCCGTTTATCATGTCCCCGTCGCCCTCGGCGGCGGCGACGTACATGCAGGGGCCGTCGAACTTCTGGGCGATGAGGGTCTCCGGCGTCTCGGGGCCGAAGTTGCCCAGGAATACAACAAGGGCGTTGCAGCCGGCGGTCTTCACGTCCTCAACGGCCTTGAGGGCGTCCTGCTCGTTCTCCACGGTTATGGGGCACTCGTAGAGCTCGCCGGGATAGGCGGCGACGATGTTTTTGCGTCTCTGGGTTGACAGCGCGATGGGGAAGCAGTCGCGGGAAACCGCGACGATGCCAAGCTTTACTTCGGGGATGTTGCTGCACATGACAGGTTACCTCCTTAATAGTATATAAATAAATTGGTTTTTCCTTTGATTTACGCGTTTTCGATCGCCGCGAGGACGGCGTCCAGCATATTTGTCTCCACGCCCTCGATGTCCCCGGCGTCGGCGGCCTCAGGAATGGCGGGCTCGATGGGCAGGCGGGCGGTGACCTCTATGCCGTGGGCCTTCGCCAGCTCCTCAAGGTGGCTCTGACCGTAAATGAAGTGCTTTTTCCCGCAGTCAGGGCACTCAAAATATGACATATTCTCCACCACGCCCAGGACGGGGATGCTCATGAGCTCCGCCATTTTCAGCGCCTTCTCCACGATGACGGAGACAAGCTCCTGGGGGGAGGTGACTATCACGATGCCGTCCACGGGGATGGATTGGAATACCGTGAGGGGCACGTCGCCGGTCCCCGGGGGCATATCCACGAACATATAGTCCACGTCGCCCCAGTAGACCTCCTTCCAGAACTGCTGTACCACGCCGCCGATGATGGGTCCGCGCCACACCACCGGGTCGGTGGGGTCGTCCAACAGGAGGTTCATGCTCATAAGCTCTATCCCCGTGCGTGTCTCGGCGGGGATAATGCCCTCCTCGGCGCCCAGGGCGCGCATATTGACGCCGAAAATCTTGGGAATGGAGGGGCCGGTGATGTCCGCGTCCATTATGGCGACGGACTTTCCCCGGCGGCGCGTGGCGGCGGCGAGCAGGGCCGTCACCATGGATTTGCCCACGCCTCCCTTGCCGGAGACGACGGCGATGACCTTTTTTACGTTTGACGAGGGGTTGCCCGCCTTGGGGTCCTCGTTCCTCTTCTCCCGGCTTGCGCAGTTGGCGGCGCAGGTGGAGCAGTCATGGGTACATTCTTCGCTCAAGGTAAATTCCTCCCTTGGAATTCATTTTTTGATATCATAGATTTTAACTCATTTCACGCCGTCAGTCAATCCTTGATTTTGTCAAGCTCGAATTATGTCTACCAATTTTGGTGAAAAATTGTTGCAAAATCTCACAGGGAATGATATACTGATTAAACGTAGAATTTACGTCCCAAAGACGGGTATAATTACACGTAGAGATTCGGTTTTTTAGGAAGGTGAGCCTTTGACAAAATATGTTATCAAAGGTGGAAGGCCGCTTCGCGGCACGGTTGAGATAAGCGGCGCGAAAAACGCCGCGGTTGCCATTATTCCCGCCGCCATGCTGGTGGACGGGGTGTGCCGCATTGAAAATATCCCCCAAATCTCCGACGTCACAATGCTTTTGAACATTCTAAAGCGCATGGGCGCCCGTGTCCGCACCGTGGACAGGCACACCATGGACATCGACTGCTCCAATGTGAAGCGCGCCCGCGCGGACTTTGACATCATGACGAAGATCCGGGCGAGCTACTACCTCATCGGCGCGCTCCTCGGGCGCTTCGGCGAGGCGGTGGTCGCCATGCCCGGCGGGTGCAACTTCGGCTCCGTGCGTCCCATCGACCAGCACGTAAAGGGCTTCATAGCCCTGGGCGCCGAGGTGGAGGTAAAGAACGGGCTCGTGGTGGCAAGGGCGGAAAACGGGCTGCGCGGCGCGGAGATATACCTGGACGTTGCCTCCGTGGGCGCTACGATAAACATCATGCTCGCCGCCTGCTTTGCCGAGGGCGTGACGCGCATAGAGAACGTGGCGAGGGAGCCGCACATAGTTGACGTGGCGAACTTCCTCAACGCCATGGGCGCGGACATCCGGGGCGCGGGCACCAACGTCATAAAGATCCGGGGCGTCAAGCGCCTTTCAGGGGGAAGCTACGCCCTCATTCCCGACCAGATAGAGGCGGGGACCTATATGGCGGCTGTCGCCGGAACGGGCGGGAGCCTGGTCATAAAGAACATCATCCCCAAGCACATGGACTGCATAACCGGCAAGCTGGAGGAGATGGGCGTCAGCATTGAGGAGGGCGAGGACCAGATGCTGGTCACCCGCACAAAGCCCCTGCGCCGCATAAACGTAAAGACCCTGCCCTACCCCGGCTTCCCCACGGATATGCAGCCGCAGATAGCCACCGTGCTGTGCCTTGCCCACGGCACCAGCACCATAACCGAGGGCGTCTGGGACACCAGGTACAAGTACGTCAATGAGCTTTTGAAGATGGGCGCAAACATCACCGTAGACGGGCGCAAGGCGATAATCGAGGGCGTTGACCGGCTGACGGGCGCAAACGTCACGGCGTGGGACCTGCGCGCCGGCGCCGCGATGGTGATCGCCGGACTGTGCGCCCAGGGCGTCACGGAGATCGAGGGCGTTGACTACATCGAGCGCGGCTATGAGGACCTGGTGGAAAAGCTCCGCGCCGTCGGCGCGGACATCGAGAGCGTCGATATACCCGACCCTGAGGAGCAGGAGATAATCAAGATAGGCTGAGGATCTGACGCGGGGGCATATTTATGCCCCCTTAGCTTTGATGATATGCTTGATATTACACTTATCTGCGTGGGCAGGCTCAAGGAGAGGTTTTATCTTGACGCCTGCGCCGAGTACATAAAGCGCCTGGGCGCGTTTTGCAAAATTTCGGTCCTGGAGCTTTCCGAGGAGCGGAAAAGCTCCGCCCCCTCCGCCGCGGAGACCGACGCCTGCCTTCTCAGGGAGGCTGAGGCAATAAAAAGGGCCGTCCCCAAGGGCGCGGCGGCGATAGCCATGTGCGTCGAGGGCGTTGAGATGAGCTCCGAGGAGCTTGCCGTAACCATAGAGGGGCTCTCGCGGAAGACGTCGAGGCTCGCCTTCATCATCGGGGGCTCAGACGGCCTGCACGGGAGCGTCAAGGACGCGGCGGACCTGAGGCTCTCCATGTCGCCCATGACCTTCCCCCACCACCTGGCGAGGGTGATGGTGCTGGAGCAGATCTACAGGGCGTTTTCCATAATGAACGGCGGGAAATACCACAAGTGAGGTGATACTATGGAAGGCTGGTCCGTCAATTTCAAGACCGGGATCACGGGCAACTGGCCCGTCACCCCCTCCGGCGAGCCTGAGGAGCCGGTATTTCTTGAGCGCAAGACGGGCTCGGAGTCGGAGATAGGGCTTGAGCAGAATATGCTCTGGGCCTTCGGCGTGCCAAGTCTCAGCCGCTACCCTCTGGACGGCGCTCTGGGGAAGGTGGTGCTGGGGCAGTCGGGCTTCGGCAAGGATATTTTCGTCCCCAGATCCATGCTTGAGGACGCGAAAAATATTATCAGCGCGGACTATTCAGATATTGAAAGCATTGAAAACATTAATGAGGAGGAATAAAACATGAGCTACCGTGACACCTACGAAAAATGGCTTGCTTCCCCCGCCCTGTCTGCGGAGGAGAAGGCCGAGCTCCAGTCCATCGCCGGGGACGAGAAGGAGATCGAATCCCGCTTCATCGCCCAGCTTGAGTTTGGCACCGCCGGACTTCGCGGCACAATGGCGGTGGGCCTCAACCGCATGAACGTCCACGTCATTCGCCACACCACCCAGGCATTTGCCGAGGTCATACTGGCGGAGGGCCCCGAGGCGGTGAAGCGCGGCGTCGCCGTTTGCTACGACTGCCGCAACAATTCGGAGGTCTTTGCCCACGAGGCCGCCAGGGTCATGGCGGCAAACGGGATATTCGTCCGTCTCTTTGACGAGATGCGCCCCACACCCGAGCTCTCCTTCGCCATAAGGGAGTACAAGTGCATAGCCGGAATCAACATCACCGCCTCCCACAACCCCAGGGAGTACAACGGCTACAAGGTTTACTGGGAGGACGGCGCTCAGCTGCCCCCGCAGCACGCCGACCAGGTGGCGGCAAAAATGGCGAAGCTGGACGTATTTGACTGCGTGAAGACCGTGGACTTCGACGAGGCTGTGGCGGAGGGCAAGATAGTCCTCATGGGCTCCGAGACCGACGAGAAGTTCCTTGCAAACGTCATGGCACAGCGCAACGACCCCGCCGTAATCGAAAAGGTTGCGGACACCTTCAAGATGGTCTACACCCCCTTCCACGGCACCGGCAGGGTGCTTATCCCCGAGGCGCTGAAGCGGCTGGGGCTCAAGCACGTTTACTGCGAGGAGAAGCAGATGGTCAAGGACGGCGACTTCCCCACCGTCAAATCCCCCAACCCCGAAAATCCTGAGGGCTTCTACCTGTGCATTGAGCTGGCGGACAAGGTGGGGGCGGACTTTATCCTGGGCTCCGACCCGGACGCTGACCGGGTGGGCATCATGGTGCGCGACCACGACGGCAAGTTCATACCCTTCACCGGCAACCAGACCGGCGTTCTGCTTCTCGATTACATCATCGGCGCGAAAAGGCGCGCCGGGACCATGCCGGAGAACCCCGTCGCCCTCAAGTCCATCGTCTCCTCCGAGATGGCCCGCGCCGTGGCGGAGAAGAACGGGCTCCAGTTCTATGACACCTTCACGGGCTTTAAGTTCCTCGCCGAGAAGAAGAACACCCTGGAGGAATCGGGACAGGGAAAGGTGATATTCTCCTTTGAGGAGTCCTACGGCTACATGTTCGGCGACTATGTGAGGGACAAGGACGCCGTCACCGCCTCGCTCATCATTTGCGAGATGGCGGCGTGGTACGCCTCCCAGGGCATCGCCCTTGTGGACGCCCTGGACGCGCTCTATGAGAAGTACGGCGCTTACCTGGAGAAGACCCTGAACCTGGTCATGCCCGGACTTGACGGGCAGAAGAAGATGAAGGCGCTGATGGACGGGCTCAGGAACGACCCTCCCGCCCAGATCGCCGGACAGGATATAAGGCTCTACCGGGACTACAAGGACGGCTCCGAAAGGGACGCCGCCACCGGGAAGGTGGAGAAGATGGAGCTCTCCGGCTCCAACGTGCTGTCCTTCGTCCTCACCGACGGAACCGTCATCATCGTCCGTCCCTCCGGCACCGAGCCGAAGGTCAAGGTATATGTCCTCTGCCGGGGCGAGAATATGCCCGAGGCAAAGGAGAAGACAGCACGGTACGCTGACTGGGCAATGAATCTTGGTGCGTGAAAGGGCTTTGCCCTTTCACGCACCAAAGGGGATACGTGCGGGAAGCCCCCGCGAAAGGTCTGCGGACCTTTCGCGGGGGCTTCCCTGCTGTCACGCTGCGCGCGCCGCCGTAGGCGGCACACTTGCGCGACAAAAGGTGATTTTTCCGACGTACATGCCGCCGGAAAAATATTGAATTTTAAGTTTTTGGGCGGTTTCTTTTTGGGTAAGAGGATATTATTTGGGGAAAATTACCGCTATGATGATGTCGCTGTCGGGGTTGGGGTAGTCGACGCGGTCGGCGGTGGGTTCGTATTTCTCTAAGAGCTCCGGGGTGATATAGCGTCCGGCGGCGCCGTTGGTGAAGGTTACGGGCTCGCAGGGCTCCACGTCCTCCGGGAACCGGCTGAAATACACCACCGCGTAACAGGCGGCGACAAGCTCGTCAAAGTCCCTGTCCGTAAGGGAGAAGGCGGTTATCCCGCTCTCCGGGGGCGCCATGCACACGGCGGGGTCCTGTCCCGCCGTTTCATCCGTGCCTGTGGATATGTTGTACTGCTCCGGCGAGCCTGAGCGCGACGCGCCGTTACTGTTATTATCCTTAGCGTTGTTTTGAAGCCTGCCGGGGATGACGGCAAGCGCCAGCACAGCCGCTGCCACGGCAAACGCTCCGGCAAAGCCCACCCAACGGCGGCGCGCGCGGCTCCCTGCCGCTTTCTTCCGCCTCACGGACTCCATCACATTCGTGAGGAGCTCCGCCGGAGGCTCCACCTCAAATCCCAGCGCGCCGTGGGCGCGCGTCATGATCTCATATAGCTCATTACACTCGGGGCAGGCGGCGATGTGCTCAGCAAGCTCCCGCTCGCCGTCGCCGTCAAGCAGGCCGTCAATTTTCAGGCTTATAAGCTCAATGCACCGCTCATGTTCTTCCACGCCGCTCGCCTCCTTCCGGTTTGGTGTTCTGTTTATTTGACTGGTCCGGTACGGAGAATGTTCCACGTTTTTTTAAATTTTCCGCGAGAGCCAGACGCGCCC
Source organism: uncultured Oscillospiraceae bacterium (assembly GCA_947627285.1). Classification (GTDB taxonomy): domain Bacteria; phylum Bacillota; class Clostridia; order Oscillospirales; family Oscillospiraceae; genus RUG626. Next base: position 70,204 of record CANQVL010000006.1, on the reverse strand, counting down.
TGGCGAGGCGTGATTTGACTGTCCCCTCCTCGATCCCCAGCGCCCTTGCTATGTCCGCGTAGCTCATGTCCCGGTATTCCCTCATGAGCAGAATCCGGCGCTTGTCCTCGTCCAGCTCCGAGAGGGCGTCGCGCACAGCCTCCAGCTCCTCCCGCCGCTCCAGCTCCTCGTCGGGCAGGGGGGCGAGGTCGGGCAGCTCCAGCTCCGCGCCCTCGTCGTCCGCGGGCATTTGTACCACCGTACCGCGCCGGCTGCGCTTTATAAGGTCCATGCTGGCGTTGTAGGTGAGCCGGTAGAGCCACACGGACATCCGGCTGTCGCCTCGGAAGGAGCGGAGATTTTGATACGCCCGCAAAAACACGTCCTGGGACACGTCAAGGGCGTCCTGCTCGCTGCCGGTGAGCTTGTAGGCAAGATTGTAGACGTGACCTTGGTTTTCTGTGACCAGCCTTTCAAAGGCGCCGGCGTCGCCCGACGCCGCCGCTCTCACGAGCCTTTGTTCCTCGTCGGCGATCATGCTCCTCCCCTCCTTTCCTCGTTTTGAAGGAAGTCATATATGTCTCTGGCAAGGCGCTCCACGTCGGAAAGCGTCTCCACCGACATTATCTGATTTCTGAAATACGCGGCCCTGGGCATACCGTGGGTGTACCAGGCAAGCTGCTTGCGCGCCTCAAGGCAGGCGGACCTCTCCCCCAGATACCCGCTCGCCATCCTTATCTGCCGCTCCGCCGTGCGTATGCGCTCAGAGTACGCCGGCAGCTCCGGCACCTCCCGCCCTTCAAGCGCCGCCTTCGCGCGGGCAAATATCCATGGGTCCCCCTGGGCGCCCCTGCCTATCATCGCGGCGCCGGCGCCGGTGTATTTTAGTATGCGCACCGCGTCATCGGCTGAAAGCACGTCGCCGTTGGCAATTACAGGAATTTTGACCGCCTCCCGGACGGCGCGGATGATGTCCCAGTCCGCGCGGCCGGAAAACATCTGCTGGCGCGTCCTGCCGTGGACCGTCACCGCCGAGGCACCGGCCTCCTCACACATTTTCCCAAATTCCACCGCGTTTACGCTTGCGGAGTCGTAGCCCTTGCGGAATTTTACGGTGACGGGCCTGTCCGAGGATTTGACAACGGACCTTATTATCTTTTCCGCCAGCTCGGGCTTTTTCATAAGGGCGCAGCCGTCCCCGGCGCTTACTATCTTCCCCATGGGACAGCCCATGTTTATGTCGATGAGCTCGCAGGAGCTGAGCTCGCAGACCTTTGCCGCGGCGTCGCCCATGCAGTCCGGGTCCGAGCCGAATATCTGCACCGCCGCCGGGCTCTCCCCCGGCGCCAGCGCCATTATTTGAAGCGACTTTTTGTCCTGGTGCATGAGCGCCATGGAGGAGACCATCTCGGTCACGGTGAGCCCCGCGCCCTGCTCCCGGCATATCGCGCGGAAGGCGGCGTCGGTGACGCCCGCCATCGGCGCAAGCACAAGCTTTGATTCGATTTTGACGCCTCCGATGTCCACGGGCACACCTCCTTGGGGAAAGGACTTTGGATATTGTACGAAATTTTCGCCCGAATGTCAAGAACGGCGGCGTTCCCGTGAAATTTTCGTCATTTCCCCTCTTGTCATACGCGGCGGGTTGGTATATAATCCTCCCATACTGTGCAGAGTAGGCCGGCGCGCGTCAAGTGCCCGGGGGACGGAGAGTTGCCCTCGGGACGAAGAGGGAAAATCCTCGCGGTGCGCCGTCCGCATCCCGCTGCGACAGAGGATCATACGCTATAGAGCGCGTATCTCCTGCCTGTGGATATTTCTGCATGGAGGGAGGTATTTTTTTATGGAAAAAATCAAAAACACCCTCGCGGAATCGGCGATGGAGCTGAAAAACCTCCGCGTACTCTGCGCCCTCGCGGTGATGGGGGCGCTTGCCGTCGCGCTCAAATCAGTGTCCATAGACCTGGGGCAATACGCCTCCATCGGCTTTTCGGGCATACCGAACCAGATGGTGGATATGCTTTTCGGGCCCGTGACGGGGACGCTTTTCGGCGGGGCGATGGACGTGCTGAAGTTCTTCATAAAGCCCGTCGGGGCGTTCCACTTCGGCTTCACCTTCAACGCAATGCTCGCGGCGTTCATCTACGGGTGCTTCTACTATAAGCGCCCGGTGAGGCTCTGGCGGGTGCTGGCGGCAAAGGGGCTGGTGGAGATAGTAGTCAACCTGGGCTTCGGCACGCTCTGGAAAAGCCAGCTGGCGGGGAAGGCGTTTTTTCATATGCTGCCCGTGCTCACCGTTTGGAGCCTTGTAAACTGGCTTTTGAACACGGCGGTGTTTTACGTGATAGCCAAGGGGCTTGAGAGGGCGGGGGTGTTCCGGCTCTTCAGGAGAGGCTGAAAAGCCGCTTGCCGTTCTCCAGGGTTATACGCGCCACGTCCTCTATGCTCATGCCGCGAATTTCGGCGATCCTCTCCGCGATCAGGTGTAAAAGCAGGGACGAGTTTCGCTCCCCACGGTGAGGCGCCGGCGCCATGTAGGGGCTGTCCGTCTCTATGACCATGCGCTCTAAGGGCATTTTCTCCGCCACCTCAACGCATTTTCGGGCGTTTTTGAAGGTGACGACGCCGGTAAAGCCCAGATAAAAGCCCATATCCAGCAGCAGCTTCGCCGTCTCCCAGCTGCCGGAATAGCAGTGTACCACGCCCCGCGCGCCGGGGTGGGCCCTGAGGATGTCCAGGTTGTCCTGCACCGCCTCCCGCTCGTGGATTATGACGGGCAGGTCAAGCTCCTTTGAAAGCTCCAGCTGCTCCGAGTACACGCGCCTTTGCGTGTCCCGCGGCGAGAAGTCGTAGTGATAGTCAAGCCCTATCTCCCCCACGGCGACGCATTTCGGGTCGCGGGAGAGCTCCCTGATGTCCTCAAGGTACGTGTCCCCCGCCTCCGCCGCCTCATGGGGGTGTACTCCCGCGGCGAAATATACAAACGGGTATTCGCCGGCTATCGCCTGTGCCTTCCTCGCCGAGGCTATGTCCGACGCCGGGTCAACGATGAGCTCCACGCCGGCGTCCGACATTTTCCCCAGCAGCTCGCGGCGGTCAGGATCGAATTTTTCGTCGTCGTAATGGGCATGGGTGTCGAAAATCATATTTTTTCCCTCCGATACGGGCAGAATTTTGAAAAAAACACTTGCAATTACGGTCAACTTATGATACCATAAAAGTCCCGCGAATTAAAGACTAATATTTTCTTATAAAGGATTGATTATTTTGGAAATCGCAATCACCATCATTCAGCTCATCGCGTGCGTCGCACTCGTGGTCATCGTCCTCTTCCAGAGCGGTAAGAGCGCCGGTCTTTCCGGAGCCATTGGCGGCGGCAGCGGCGAAACCTTCCTTGCCAAGAACAAATCCAAGACTTTGGACGCCCGCCTCGCCCGCCTCACAAAATGGGTGGCGCTGGTCTTCATCCTCCTCACCCTGGTTCTGGACTTCATCGTAAAATAACCTTCACTCTTCCGGAAGCCTTCGGGCTTCCGGAATTATTATTCTCGCGGAGTTTGGTTTAAGGTCGATCAGGGCCGCGAAAGGCGAATCGAAATTGTGTGGAAAGGCGGATAAAGAGATGGGTCTGAAAATAGCTTTGCTGCAATTGCTTCCGGAGGGCGGGCTTGAGAGGCAATTGGAAAAGGGGAAAAACGCCTGCGTCAAGGCAAAAAATATGGGCGCCGATATCGCTCTGTTTCCCGAAATGTGGAGCGACGGCTATAAGCTTCCGCAGGATAGCCTGGAATTGACCGCATTGTCAATTGACGCGCACGGTGATTTCGTCCGCGCGTTCGGGGAGCTTTCCGGTGAGCTTCAGATGGCAATAGGCATCACCTTCCTTGAAAGAAACGAGCCCGCGCCGTTAAATTCCATGATCCTTTTTGACAGGTTCGGCAGGGAGCGGCTCCATTACTCCAAGGTCCACACCTGCGCCTTTGACCTGGAAAAGGTATTGGCTCCCGGAGATGATTTCTATGTAACCGAGCTGGATATAGGCAGAGATACCGTAAAGGTAGGCTCAATGATTTGCTTTGACAGAGAATTTCCGGAAAGCGCGCGGATACTGATGCTCAAAGGGGCGGAGGTTATTTTGGCGCCTAACGCCTGCCCCATGGAAATCAATCGGCTGTCAGCGCTCCGCGCCAGAGCCTATGAAAATATGCTCGCTGTCGCCACCTGTAATTATCCCAAGGGTCAGCCGGATTGTAACGGACATTCAACGGTGTTTGACGGAGTTGCGTGGTTAAGTAATGAACCGGGAGTGCGGGATATGTGTATTCTTGAAGCGCCGGAGGAGGAGGGAATATATTTAGCCGAGATCGATATGGATATGCTGAGGGATTACCGTGACCGCGAAGTGATGGGGACCAGGTATCGCCGTCCGAACAAATACAAAGCTTTGGCGGCAGATATTGAATGAGAATAAATAAAGCAAACCTTGCGCAATGAGATTGAAAGGTTGCTGCCTGCATCAAAATCGGCAGGAACACAGATATAATCTTGCAGACTTTGATACAAAGCCGAAGAATCATTGAAAAGTGCGTTTTTGCGGTGTAAGTTGTGCTGCCGGATATGGCTGCCATAAATTTTTATGTTAAACTTGAGCAAAGCATAGTACGATCGGAAATTGTGAGGTGAAAAATATTTATGATACAAAAACAGACCTTTATGTGGGAAGTTATTAAAGCAGATATGAATATGGTTTTTGATATATATGAACTGGTTCGTATAACAATTAAAGATATATACAAAAAGTATTATTCTGATGAAGCGGTCAAATTCTTTTTGGAACTCCACAGCAAAGAGAATATTTCTGCCGATATTTTAAACGGGAAAGTGTACGTCGCTGTCCATGAGAATGAGGTGGTTGGAACAGGCACATTGGACAAAGACCATATTAAACGGTTATTCGTATTGCCGCAGTTTCAAGGACAAGGGATTGGTACTCTGATTATGGATTTTCTTGAAGCTGAGATTATAAAGGATTATGGCGCTGTGTGGTTGGATTCTTCGCTTCCTGCGGGAAAATTCTATCACGACCGTGGGTATATCACTAAGAAATATGAGGAAATTCAACTTGAAAATGATAAAGTGCTGGCGTATGAGATCATGTGCAGGAGTAAATTTCCCATAGACCCAAATGAATATAATGCTCCGTCTCAGCTTGTAAGACGTGAAATGGAATTGCAGGGGATCGATTTAGATGAACTCCGAAAGATTTTTCCAAAAAGATTGTACCTTCTTGCAGACAGTCTGTACGATACGATGATTTCAAAAAATGCAGGAACACTTACCTATCATGTGGGCGGAGAGATTTATGTCATGGGTCATGACCACTCTGTCGGATTTGTAAAAGGTGAGATGTGTTCGCCGGGAATAGCAACTCAAGCCGAGGATTTGATGGCTGCGGGAGCGAGAGAACTTATTCATGTAGGGTTTGCGGGAGGATATCCGGGGACGCATATCGGAGATGTGGTGATCACTGACGGTGCGTTTCATGATACGGCGGTCGCAGGTTTGTACGGCTGTAATGAAGAGATGGTTCCATCAGATAAGGAACTTACAGACTGTCTCTGCAAGGAGATGGACGCAAATGAGATCGCATATCGCAGGGGGTTCCATCGGACTACCGATGCGGGATATGTTCAACCAAGCTGGAGTGCAAAATATTATGAAAATAAGGGCGTTCTTTGCGTTGAAATGGAGGGCGCAGGTCTGTTTGCGGCAGCAAAATTCCGCTCTTGCCGCGCTGCCGGAATTTATGTAATATCAGATTCCGGTTCCGGAGATGATTGGGAACTCGGTTGGGGTGAGAAGACGTTGGAGAAAAGCATCGATCGAGTGATAACGGCGATTATAAATAACGGATAAATTGATATTATGGATTAGATTCACATTTTTGTAATATTGGATGCTAAGTGTGTTTGAATCTATCTTGTATCAAAATCAGCAGGAACACAGAGATAAACTTGCAGAGCTTTGATACAAAGCGTGGAAAATGGCACATTGTTTTTAGGGACTATTTGCGTTTCTATCCCGAAGCTGTATGTGAATACAGCCGTGTCAAAGAAGATGGGGCGGCACTCTATCCGTATGATATGGAGAAATATATCGAACACAAGTCTCCCTTTATCGAGAGAATATACAGGGAAATAGGGATATAGTAATTGGAAGTAGAATTCTACTGTGTTAGAGCTTATTAAACGCTGTCCGGAATATGTTTGCGGATATAAGCAATACTGTCAGGAAGCATTTGACAATAATATCATATATTTCCGTCCAACCGATCCGAAACTAATTGATAAGGAATGGTTTAGCCGGACGAAAAATCTGTATGACAAAAAGGAAAACGGTCAGATCAAGCCTATAAGCTTTCACTTTTGGGCTGTCGATGGAGAAAAATTTATAGGTGAATTTCAGCTTAGAACCGAATTAACGCAGGAAGTAATGAACGGTATAGGCAGTATAGGATATGCGGTACGAGTGTCTGAACAAGGCAAGGGTTATGGAACGGAGATACTAAGGCAAGGATTTCATATAGCGAAAGAACACGGCATGGATAAAGTGCTTATGAATATCAATGACGAAAACCTTGTTTCAGCACATATATGCGAAAAGCTTGGAGGGAAATTGATGGATAAAATACAATCATATAACAACGCTGAAGGTCATCATATTATGCGAAGATATTGGATTTACCTATAATAACTCTTTTTTTCCTGTCCGTATCAAAATCGCAAAGAACATAGATATGATCTTGCGGACTTTGATACAAAGCCGGGGAGAATCCAAAAGCGCGCCTTTGCGGTGTAAAATATGTTATAGGAAGCGGCGATTATGGATTTAAAGTTAGTTCGTGCCGGCGTGAAAGATGCTGAGTGTCTTTGGAAAATGCAGATCGAGGCTTTTATGGATATGTATAATAGATATCAGGATAAAGAGACAAGCCCGGTCACTGAGCCATTAGACAAAGTGATCGAACGGTTGAAGCAGCCCTTTACATATTACTACTACATTCAGGTAGATGACGCTGTTGTGGGTGCTATCAGAGTAATTGATATGAAAGAACCAAATAAATCGAAAAGGATATCCCCTGTTTTCATAATGCCGCCCTATCGGAACAAGGGTATTGCGCAGAAATCGGTGCTGGAAGCAGAGAAGATACATGGTAACTCAAACTGGGAGTTAGATACTATATTGCAGGAAGCAGGCAACTGTCATTTGTACGAAAAGATGGGATATCGTCAGACAGGAAAAACAACGCCAATTAACGACAAGATGACGCTGGTATTTTACAAAAAGGATTAACTTAATTACAGTTTGTCGAAACGAACAAATAAATTTTTACACCGCCGAAGCGACAATTATTTATTTTGTATCAAAATCGACAGGAACATAGAGCCTCCCCGTAAGTGGGGAGGCTCTGTGCTTATTTAATTTGGATCTGTACGGTGGATCAGTCCAGGGCGGCGGTGATTATCGCCATGGTGTAGACCTCGTCGGCGTTGCAGCCGCGGCTGAGGTCGTTGATGGGGGCGTTGAGGCCCTGGAGGATGGGGCCGTAGGCGTCATAACCGCCGAGGCGCTGGGCTATCTTGTAGCCGATGTTGCCCGCCTCGATGATGGGGAAGATGAAGGTGTTGGCGTAGCCGGCGACCGTGGAGCCGGGGAACTTGAGCTGTCCCACGGTGGGGGAAACGGCGGCGTCAAACTGCATCTCGCCGTCGATGGCAAGGTCGGGAGCCATCTCCTTTGCTATCTTCGTCGCCTCGGCGGAGAGCGCCACGGTGCCGCCCTTGCCGGAGCCCTTGGTGGAGAAGCTCAGGAGCGCCACCTTGGGGTCAATGCCAAAGAGCTTCGCGGTCTTGGCGGTCTCCACGGCTACCTCGGCAAGCTTCTGGGCGCCGGAGACGGCAACGTTGCCCTCCTTGTCCAGGGTGTCCTCATATGAGAGGTTGATGGCGCAGTCGCCCATGCAGATGGCGCGGAGGTTCTCCTCGCCGTGGTCGCGGGTGAGGATGAAGGCGGAGGACACAAGGTGCGCGCCGGGCTTTGTCTTTATGAGCTGGAGCGCGGGGCGGACGGTGTCGGCGGTGGAGTAGGTGGCGCCGCCCAGGAGGCAGTCAGCCACGCCCATCTTCACCAGCATGGTGCCGAAGTAGTTGCCCTTTTTGAGGGCGGCGCGGCACTCGTCCTCGGTCATCTTGCCCTTGCGAAGGGCGACCATGGTCTCCACCATCTTGTCCATGTCGGGGTAATTGGCGGGGTCGATTATCCGGCTGTCGCCGATGTCAAACCCGCCCTTTTCCGCGGCGGCGCGGACCTCGTCGGGGTTGCCGATGAGAATGACGGTGAGGAGCCCCTCCTTCACCAGCCTGTCGGTGGCCTCCAGTATCCTGGCGTCGGGCCCCTCGGTGAACACGATGCGCCGTCCGGCGCCCTGGAGCTTCTTTTTAAGGTTGTCTATCATTTCCATGGGTATCTACCTCCGTATATTAATTTTGATACGAATATTTTACCACCGCGGGGTCTTATATGCAAGACCTTTTTACTCCGTGTAGAGCCCGCGCAGGAGCTCAATTTCACGCTTGTAGCCCTCAAGCTCGTTGGGGGTCTCCAGGTAGAAGGGGAGGCGGCGCAGGGCGGGGTGGTTTATTATGCGGGCTATGGCGTCAATCCCCAGAGAGCCGCCGCCGATGACCTCGTGGCGGTCCTTGTGGCTGGAGAACGGGTTTTTGCTGTCGTTGAGATGTACGCACTTGAGGCGTTCGAGCCCCAGGACCTTGTCAAACTCGGTGAGCACCCCGTCCAGGTCGTTTACTATGTCGTAGCCCGCGTCATAGACGTGGCAGGTGTCCAGGCACACCCCCAGCTTGTCCGAAAGCTCCACCCGGTCGATTATCTCCCGCAGCTCATTAAAGCTCCTGCCCACCTCGGTGCCCTTGCCAGCCATAGTCTCCAAAAGCACGGTGGTGCGCGTCTCCGGCAGCAGGGTCATGTTCAGCGTCTCGGCGATGAGCTCTATTCCCCTCTCCGCGCCCTGTCCCACATGGGAGCCGGGGTGGAAGTTGTAGTAGTTCCCGGGCAGCCACTCCATCCTCCGCAGGTCGTCCGCCATGGTTTGGCGGGCAAACTCAAGCGTCTCGGGCTTCTCGGCGCAGGGGTTTATGGTGTACGGAGCGTGGGCGAGGAAGGAGTTGAGCCCCTTTTCCGCCGCGATTTGAAGAAATTCGGCTATATCCGCCTCGTCAATGGGCTTCGCGCCGCCGCCCCGGGGGTTGCGGGTGAAGAACTGGAAGCATGAGGAGCCGGTGAACACCGCGTCCCGCGCAAGGGCCGCATATCCCCTGGAAACGGACAGATGACAGCCAATGTTGAGCATATATATGCCCCCTTTCGCGTTATATTATAAACAAGCTGCTCAATTTTTTCAACACAAAAACCGGACCGCTTTTGCGGTCCGGCTTTTGAATCATGCTCCGAAAACTTTTATAAGGAACCCAGCGGCGATGGCGGAGCCTATGACGCCTGCGACGTTGGGGCCCATGGCGTGCATGAGCAGGAAGTTGGAGAGATTGGCCTTCTGGCCCTCCACCTGGGCGACGCGCGCCGCCATAGGCACCGCGGAGACGCCGGCGGCGCCGATGAGGGGATTGATCTTCCCGCCGGAGAGCTTATACATGAGCTTGCCCACCAGGAGCCCGCCGATTGTGGAGAAGCAGAAGGCGATAAGCCCCAGGGCGACTATCTTCAGGGTTTCCAGGGTCAGGAAGCGGCTCGCCACGGTGGTGGCGCCCACGCTGATGCCCAAAAACAGTGTAACTATGTTCATCAAGGCGTTCTGCGCCACGTCGGAAAGGCGCTCGGTGACGCCTGTCTCCCGAAGGAGGTTGCCGAACATCAGGCATCCGATAAGGGGCGCGGTGGAGGGCAGGAGCAGGATGACAAAGGCGGCGACGACGATGGGGAACACTATCTTCTCGGTCTTTGAGACCTCGCGAAGCTGCTCCATCTTCACCGCCCGCTCCTTCTCGGTGGTCAAAAGCCGCATGATGGGCGGCTGGATCATGGGAATGAGCGCCATATAGGAGTACGCCGCGATTGCGATGGGGCCCAAAAGCGCGGGGGCGAGAAGCGTAGCCGTCAGTATGGAGGTGGGGCCGTCCGCGCCGCCTATGATGCCGATGGACGCGGCCTCAGGACCGGTAAAGCCCAGAAGCACAGCTCCGAAGAAGGCGAAGAAAACGCCGAACTGCGCCGCCGCACCCAGGAAGAAGCTCTTGGGGTTGGCGATGAGTGGGCCGAAGTCGGTCATGGCTCCAACGCCTATGAAGATGAGGGAGGGGTAGACGCCCGCCTTCACGCCGATGTACAGTATGTCAATGAGCCCGCCCTCTCTCAGGATCCTGCCGTAGCTGTGGAAATAGGGGCTGGACTCGTTGAGGAACTCGTCCCACAGCTCCATGTGGTAGAGCCCCGCGCCGGGCAGGTTCGTAAGCAGGCACCCGAAGGCGATGCCCACCAGAAGCAGCGGCTCGAATTTCTTCTTTATACCCAGGTACAGGAGCACGCAGGCGACGGCGATCATGACAAGCGACTTCCACCCGTCCCCCACGAAAAAGAGGTTAAACCCCGAATCGGTCCAAAGCCCCTTCAGGGTCTCCAGAATTTTGTCCATGAAGCTTCCCCCTTACGCCAGCACCACCAGGGGAGCGCCCGTCTCCACCTTGGCGCCCTTCTGGGTGACCACCTGGGCAACGGTGCCGTCATGGGGCGCCATTATCTCGTTTTCCATCTTCATGGCCTCTAAGACCACCAGAACGTCGCCGGACTTCACCTTGTCCCCGTCCTTGACGTTGATCTTCACGATGGTGCCGGGCATGGGCGCGGCGACAGCCTCTCCCGGGGCGACGCTCTTTTGCGCGGCGGGCGCGGCGGGTGCAGGGGCGGGAGCGGCGGGTGCGGCAGGCGCGGGCTCGGCGCGGGCGGGGGCGACGGCGTCGTACTCGTCCAGGAGCATCGCCTCGCCGTGCTCCACCTCCACCTCATATGTCTTGCCGTTCAAAGTGACTAAATATTTCATTTCCTGTGGACCTCCCTGATAGAGATAAAGCGAAGTTCGTTAATAGGTATTTTCAGCTCGTCGGCGACGATCGCCATTATCATGGCGGCGTCCCTGTCCGGCGTGTCGTATAGCTTCAGATCCCCCGCCGCGCCGGGAGCCGTGGGTCTGGGGGGCTCCTGTACAGGGGCGGGAGCGGGCACAGGCGCGGGCGCGGCTTGAAGGGGCTTTGCCGCCTTCGCGGTCATTGCCTTGCCCACAAGCGCCACCACCAGCACCAGAAGCGCGATGCCCAGGAACACGATGGCGTAGCCCATCACGGCGTCAATAAGCGCCTCGCCGACGTTCATTTTTATAGCCATGTCCCTTACTCCTCCACGATGGTGTACCTGACGTGGTGCTCCTCTTTTTCCCTGCGGTCCTTGAGGAACTTCACGGTCTGGTCGGGGTAGCAGATCCAGCTCATGATGTCCTCCTCGCTCCTCGCAAGGTCGCCCAGGGCCGCCTTTGCGTCCTCAAACTCCTTGCCCGTGCGCCTGGAATCCTCGATACGGCAGTCCACGGGCTTGTTGCCGGCGCCGATTATCCTGTCCTGGAGCTCCTGGCTCACAGGCGCGGGGGCTATGCCGTACTCGCCCTTGAAGTAGTTTTTGACCTCGTTGGAGATCTGCTTGTACCGCTCGCCCATGAGGACGTTCACCACCGCCTGGTTGCCCACCATCTGGGAGAGGGGCGTCACCAGCGGGGGGTAGCCCAGGTCGCGGCGCACGTTGGGTATCTCCACCAGCGCCTCGTCAAATTTGTCCATAGCGTTCATGTCCTTGAGGTTGGCTATCATGTTGGAGAGCATACCGCCGGGCACCTTGTAGACAAGCGCCTGGGAGTCCGTGCCCATGGACTTGGGGTTGATAAGCCCGGAGTCGATGTATTTCTGCTTCACGGGCTTGAAGAAATCGTTGACCTTGTTGATCACCGCCTCGTCAAGGCCGGTGTCGATGCCCAGCTGCGTCAGGGCGTAATAGAGCGTCTCCGTGGCGGCCTGGCTGGTGCCGTTTGAGAAGCAGGAGGTGGCGGTGTCGATAACGTCCACCCCGGCCTCAATGGCGGCAAACAGCGTCATGTACGCCATTCCGGTGGTGCAGTGGGTGTGGAGGATGAGGGGAATGTCCCCCACCGCGTCCTTGATGCCGGAGATGAGCCCCTTGGCCTCGGCGGGGCTCATGGTGCCCGCCATATCCTTGAGGCAGATGGTGTCAAAGCCCATCTTTTTCAGCTCCTTGCACATCTCCACGTACTTGGCGACCGTGTGTACCGGGCTTTGGGTATAGGAAATGCACCCGGACGCCACAGTCCGCTCCCCGGCGTACTTCTTTGTCGCCTCCAGAGCGGTTTTTATGTTGCGGAAATCGTTGAGCGCGTCGAAAATACGTATCACGTCAATGCCGTTTTTGATGGAGAGCTCCACAAACTTCTCCACCACGTCGTCGTGATAGTGCTTGTAGCCCAGGAGGTTCTGCCCCCTGAGAAGCATCTGGAGCCTGGTGTTGGGCATAGCCGCGCGTATCTTCCGAAGCCTCTCCCAGGGGTCCTCCCCCAGGTAGCGCAGGCAGGAGTCAAACGTCGCCCCGCCCCAGCACTCCACGGAGTAATACCCCGCCCTGTCCATAGTGGGCAGGATCTTCTCATAATCGGCGTAGGGGAGCCGCGTCGCCATCAGCGACTGGTTCGCGTCCCTGAGCACCGTCTCGGTAAATTGAACCCTTTTCATGCAGTTTTTCCCTCCATTTTACATAAATAAGGGGCAAAAAATAAAGCTTTGAACCGGGACCGGCGATATTCTCCAATCCCGACCCAGTATATAATACCATTATAGCTTTCCGATTGCAACAGTCACCCTCGCCAAATCCATTCAAATTTTGCCCCCTTTTCCTGCACTTCCGCAACAAACACACCCCCCAGCGCCCAACGGCGCCCCCTACCGCCCCCACCGCACCCCCCAGCGCCCAAAGGCGCAGCCGAGGGCGCGTAAATAGAAGCATGGCGTAAAACCACCCCCGCGGCAGCACACGCCGTGTAGGAGCAGCACTAAAACATCCCGCCCGACAACCACCCACAAAGCGCGGCGCAATTAAGGAGCAGGGCGTCCTGACTACCGACCACGTTAAGCGGCTAAGCGATTTCGGAGACTGTGCAATTCAGTTTTGGGAACCCGCGCGCCGTCCCTTCTGCCCATGCCCAAAACCTTCACCCCGCGTGAGCCGTCGTGAGACTATACGGTAGAGCGTAACAAGCTTCTGCCCACCCCAATCGAGGGTCCAGGGAGGGATAACATATCCCTCCCTGGTCGCTTTTCTCCTCTTTGCTTCTTTCTCCTCTTTTGGCGAACCCAAAAGAGGAGAAAGAAGATTCCCCCGCGCCATTTAATGGCGGACACATTATAAAGAGCCCAGCGGCTCAGGAGCGTGTGCGCGGTTCTCAAGGTAATACCTTAAAAATCCCCTTCAGATCACCTGAAAAACATAAAACTTCAAATACTCCGTCTCCGGAACACCCCACAGTATGGGATGATCCGCCGCCTGCTTGCGCACCTCCACCTCCTTGAGCTCCCGCCCGGCGTCCCGCGCCGCCTCCCGGAGCATTCTCTCAAACTGCTCCATGGGCATGAAATGACTGCACGACGCGGTACACAGGTACCCTCCACGGGGCAGCAGCCCCATCGCCCGGTAGTTTATCTCCCTGTACCCCCTGTACGCGCTGTCAGCCGTCGCGCGCGACTTGGTGAAGGCAGGCGGGTCAAGGATGATGAGGTCATAGTCCCGCTTAAGCTTTGGCAGCAGCTCGAATACGTCCGCCCGAATAAACTCGACCTTGTCCTCCAGGGAGTTCAGCCGCGCGTTCTCCCTCGCCAGCTCCAGCGCGGACTCGGAAACGTCCACCGCCGTCACCCTCTCCGCCCCGCCCAGGGCGGCGTTCAGGGCGAATGAGCCGGTGTGGGTGAAGCAGTCCAGGACGCGCTTATTTTTGGCAAGCCTCGCCACGGCAAGGCGGTTATATTTCTGGTCCAGGAAAAAGCCGGTCTTCTGCCCGTTTTCCACGTCCACCCGGTATCTTACGCCGTTCTCCGTTATCTCCGTGACGGCGCTTTGGGGGCACGCCTCTCCGGGGAGGGGATACCAGCCCTTGAACTCCGGAAGCCCCTCCAGCCCCCGCGCCGCCAGGTCGTTGCGCTCAAAAACGCCGCGTATCTCCTGCCCGTCCTCCCGCAGGACCTTGACGATAAGCGGAAATATCACGTCCTTGAGCCTCTCCAGCCCGTAGGACGCGGTCTGGACGGACAGAAGGTCCGAAAACCTGTCCACGGTGAGCCCGGGGAAGCCGTCCGCCTCGCCGAATATCACCCGGCAGCAGGAAATATCCCCGCCCATGACGGTCTTTCGGTACTCCCAGGCGTAGCGCACCCGCCGCTCCCAGAAGTCCGCGTCAAATCTGTCGTTGGCGTTGCGGGATATGAGCCGCGCGCGTATTTTGCTCTCGCGGCTCAGCAGCCCCGTGCCCAGGTACTTCCCTTTGGGGGAGACCACATCCACGAGCCCGCCGTTTTCGCACTCGCCCCGCTCCTCCGTGACCTCCGCCCCGTAGACCCATGGGTGTCCGCCCTCCACCCACCGCGTCCCCTTAGCCGTCAGCACCAACCGCGGAAATCCCCTCTCCGCCTTCATAAAAATCACCGCCGTAAAAGAAATTATGAGTAAAATCCATTATATACGATACCGCGCGTTTTTTCAATCAAGTCAAATAACTCAAAATCCGATATTTTTCCGGCGGCATGTACGTCGGAAAAATTTCTTTTTGTCGCGCAAGTGTGCCGCCTTCGGCGGCGCGCGCCGCGCGACAGCAGGGCAAAAGCCGTGAATTCCGCAGAATTCACGGCTTTTGCCCGCACGTTCCCCTTTATCAAAAATTCCCGACTATAGGTCGGGAATTTTTTATTCTACTGTCTTTACGCTATACCCGCTGTACACGTTTTGAAGCTTTACCTCCGGGTCTGTCAGGAGGATCTGTCTGCCAATCACCGCGGCGGACATGACGCCATTTGACGCGAGGGCTGAAAGGTCGGGCTCCCCGACCTGGACCTGCCGGTATATCCGGGAGGAGAGGAGCATGACCTCGGCGCAGGGAAGCTGACGCGACCAGGCGGTCAGGCTGTCCGCGGCAGTGTGCGGGAGGCCATCCTCGGCGCCCAAATACAGCGTCTTTCGCTCACCCTCGTCCGTCACGTAGACGCGCTGGGAGTCCTGGGAGCTCACAGGGAAATTCCTGTACGCGGCGATGGACATTTTGCCCTGATAGGTGAGTGTCGCCGCCTGAAGCGGGGTATCCTCGGGGCAGTCAAAAATGTTCAGCCCGAACTCCTCACCCACTGCGCCGCCCAGGTTCACCGCGAAGCCGTCATAGCTTGATACGCTCCCGCGGGTGAAGCCCTCGGAGGTGAGCGTTTCAGCCAGGCAGTCAATTATGAAGGCGTTTTTCATCCAGGCGAAGTCCACAATGTGGGAAAGCTCCTCGTCCTCAAGGAAGGCAAGATATTCGTCGGATACGGCAAGCCTCGCCCTGCTGTCCCCCAGCAGCTCCACTCTGACGCTCTCCGGGTCGCCGGCGAAGGCGGCGATTTTGGCGAACAGCTCCCGCAGGTAGTCGTTCTGCTGCGGGTCAAAGTCCGCCGTCTCCCAATCCTCCCGGCAGAAAAAGATGTTCTCGTAGATGTCAAAGGCGGGTCCCAGGTACGCCGTCCTGTCACCGTACCGCTCCAGAAGCCCAAACGCCTCATAGAGCAGCGGGTCCAGCTCCACCTCCTGATTGGGTGAGGCGTTGAGCGCCCGGATATTTCCCTCGCTCTCCGTGTCCGGGTCAAAGGCGCGCCCGGCCTTTAAAAGCGCGTCGGAATACGCCCTTACAATGGCGTTTTTCTCACTGCGCGCGGATTTTCCCGAGGCGCCCAGCTCATAGGTCAGGGCGAAGTCGGCGCCGTATATCTGCGCCTCATTGGAGGCGGATACGGTCTGCCACCCGCGATCAACGCTTACAAGCTGGCTAACACCATAGCCGATAGCCGCGGCGCCTATAATAAGGAACACCGCGGCTGCGATTATTCGGCCCTTTACGTGACGGTCGGAGACCTCAACGCGCTCCACCTTCGGGGCATAGGGTGTGCCCCTTTTTCTCGCGCCGCGTCCCACTCAGATGACCGCCAACAGCAGCAGCAACAGGAAGATGAGGACAATTGCGCCTATCACGGCGAAGCCGACGAGGGCGCCCTTCTTGCACATCTTGTAGTTGCGGATATAGTTGAATTTTCTGAATATAAGTCCCGCGATTATGCCGAGTATCGGCAGGAAGAAGGACAGTATCGCGTAAAGCTTGCTGCCCGTGTCATGCACGGGGCTCGCCAGGAACTGCGCTTCGGCGGCGGCATCGTGCGCCTCCTTCTCCTGAACGGACGCCTTTTTCTTCTCCGGGTCGTGGGTGATGGTGATGGCCTTCACCGGCTCGCCCTTCTCGCGCAGGGCCTTGTACTTCTCGATCTCAGCCTTGTTGCCGTACACCCAGTGGTCGTGCCCTATGTTCACAAACTCCGGCTTGTCGACGGAGTAATCGTGGATCGAGGGGTCGTAGGTGTAAAGCACCTTGTTCTTCTCCAACTGGGGGTCGGGAATGGGTATGGCGGAGATGAGGGAGTGGGTATAGGGGTGCAGGGGGAAGTTAAAAAGCTCCTCGGCGGAGGCTATCTCCACTATGCGCCCCTTGTAGATGACGCCGATCCTGTCGGATATGAAGCGCACCACGGAGAGGTCGTGAGCAATAAAGAGATACGTCAGGTTCTTCTCCCGCTGGAACTTCTTCATCAGGTTCAGAACCTGGGCGCGGATGGACACGTCCAGCGCCGAGATGGGCTCGTCGGCGACCACCAGCTCAGGCTCCATGACCATGGCGCGGGCGATGCCGATACGCTGGCGCTGTCCGCCGGAGAACTCATGGGGATAGCGGGTCAGGTGCTCCGGGAGCAGGCCCACCTCCTCGATCATAGTCTCCACCTTGTGGACCCTGTCCGCCTCGTTTTCAAAGAGGTGGAAGTTGTAAAGTCCCTCGGAGATGATGTAATCCACCGTCGCGCGCTCGTTGAGGGACGCGGCGGGGTCCTGGAACACCATCTGGATATTCCTGATGACCTCCCTGTCCAGCGCGTGGGAGATCTTGCCGGAGATCTTGGTCCCGCGGTAATCTATCTCGCCGGCGGCAAGGGGGTTGACCCTGATGACGGCGCGGCCGATGGTGGTCTTTCCGGAGCCGGACTCGCCCACCAGGGAGAATGTCTCGCCCTTGTAGATGTCAAAGGAGGCGTCGGTGACGGCACGGACGGCGTTGTCGCCCTTGCCGAAGGTGATGTCCACGTTTTTCAGGCTCAGCAGTATCTCCCTGCCGTTCTCGTCAACGGGGCACTCGCCAAGAAGGCGTGTTCTTGATTTTTCAGCCATTTCGTCCGCCCCCTCTCATATCTCTTCCACGTTGTAGGCCGCCAGGATCTTCTCGTGGATGTCCTGGATGCCCTCTGGCTTCTCTATCTTCGGCGCCCTGGGGTCAAGGAGCCAGGTCTTTGCGTAATGCGTATCCGTTATCTTGAACATCGGCGGCTCCTCAAGGGTGTCGATCTTCAGGCAGAACGGGTTGCGGGGCGCGAATGCGTCGCCCACGATGCTGTTATACAGGGACGGCGGCGTGCCCGTGATGGAGTAGAGCTTCGAGCCGCTCTGCGCCAGCTGCGGAAGGCTGGACAGCAGCGCCCAGGTGTAGGGGTGGTGGGGGTCATAGAATACCTCCTCCACGGTCCCCAGCTCCACCACCTGACCGGCATAGAGCACGGCGACGCGGTCGGCGATATTGGCGACAACGCCCAGGTCGTGGGTGATGAAGACGATGGTGTACCCGAATTCCTTCTGCAGGTCCTTTATGAGCTTGAGTATCTGCGCCTGGATGGTGACGTCCAGCGCCGTTGTGGGCTCGTCGCATATGAGGATCTTCGGCTGGCAGCTGAGGGCGATGGCGATGACGATCCTCTGGCGCATACCGCCGGAATACTGGAACGGGTAGTCGTCGAAGCGGCTCTCCGCCTTGGGTATCCCCACCTTGTGCATGAGCTCTATGGCGCGCCGTCTGGCCTCCGCCTCGGTGACGCCCTGGTGCTTCATGATGATGGAGGTTATCTGCTTGCCGATGGTGATTATCGGGTTCAGGCTCGTCATGGGGTCCTGGAAGACCGTGGCGATACGCCGTCCGCGGATCTGCGTCCAGTCCCCGGAGTATTTCATATTCGCCAGGTTCAGTATGCACGTCCCGTGGAGCTTTTCAGCCGTCTCGTCCAGATACTTGACCCTGAACGCCACGGTGTCGAAGACCTTGTTCCTCTGCTCCTCGTCGTCCAGGTCCACGCCCATGGTCATTGCCTTTTTCAGCGCCTTCAAAAGCCCGAACATCAGCTTTATGCGCCGGTTCAGCGGGTAGCGCCCGATGGAGAGGTAGATCTCCTTCGCCAAAACCGCGTTTCGCTCCAGCTGCGCCGGAGTCGCCTGGCCCGACGTCTCCTTGGCGTAACGCGCCTTGAGCTCCGCCATTTTCCTGTCGTACTCGGCGTTGTACTTGGCGTCGCTCTTTGCCTTTTGCGAGTTCTCCTTGATGCGCCTGTCGTGGGACTTTTTCAGCTCCTCGATCTTCCTGTCGTAATCGTCCAGGTCCTGCGCGGCCTTCTTGATCTTGTCCTTTTCCTTTTTAGGGTCCAGGGTCTGCTTCATGTTGAAGATCTCCGTCCGCTCGTGGACGAGATCCGCCAGCTTCGCCTCGTATTCCGCCTGAGCCTCCTCGGAGAGCGTGGCGCGGGCCTTTTTCTCCCGCTCCAGCTCCCGCATTTCCCGCCAGGTGGCGGCGCCGGGCTCAAGCGGGGAGTATTCGTCCAGCTTGCGCTTGGAGTAGTCCATGAACCTCTTGGCGGTGGAGCCGTTCCCCACGTGCGTGTCGGCAAGCTCCTCGTCGGAGAAGATGAGCGACCCGTTGGAGATAAAGCCGTTGGAATCCAGCATACCGGCAAAGGTCTTTGTAAAGACGGACTTTCCGGAGCCGGACTCGCCCACGATGGCGATGGACTCGTTTTCGTAAATATCCAGTGAAATGCCGCGGATAGCGGTGAGTATACGTCCGCGGACGCGGAATTTGACCTCCAGGTCCTTTACGGAGAGCAGAACTTTCTTGTCTTCCATTTTCTGTCCTCCTTACATATGCGTCCTGGGGTCAGAGGCGTCGCCCAGATTCTGACCGACGACATAGAGCACCACGGTGATGATGGAGGAAATGGCGACGGGGGACCAGAACTCAAACTGCCAGCCGGGTGTGACCATGGACACCTCGGCGGAGAATATAAGACGTCCAAGGGACATCTCGCTCATGCCCATTCCGATATAGGCAAGGAACACCTCAGTGGAGATGTAGCTGGGTATCTCGGTGGCAAGGAGCGTGACGACGACGCTGGTCATGAAGGGCAGAATGTTCTTGATCGCAATTTTGAACGTAGACGTTCCCAGGCACCGGGACGCCAGGTTGTACTCCCTGTCGCGGATGATGACCACCTGCGTCCTGATGAAGTATGCTATACCTATCCAGCCCGTGACCGTCAGGGCAAAAACCATGGTCCAGAAGCTTGCGGTGAACAGCATTGCCAAAACCGAAACCAGCAGGATCATGGGCACGTTGCCCACGATGTTGTAGACCTCGGTCATGATTATATCAACTCTCTTGGAGAAGCCCCAGATAGCTCCCACGATGACGCCGACGGTCATGTTGATGGCGGCGCATATGAAAGCAAGCGAAATGGAGATCCTGGAGCCGTCCCAAATTGCCTCCCAGGTGGATTGACCGGAGCCGCCGGCGCCGAGTATCCACTTGATACTGGGCCCGTAGAACTTCATGGCCTTGCTGGGCGACAGGTGCTTGCCGCCGTCGATAAGCAGGTTTTCAAACTGGTCATAGTGTACGAAGGTGGGGTAAAGGTATGCCATAAGGATCAATATGACCAGCAGTGAAAGCACGATTATATTGATCTTATTGCGGAAGAATACGCGGAAAACGCTCTTCCAATAGGAATAACGGGGGGCGGTTATTTTCTCGGACTCCAAATCGTTGTGATTGATCCGTGTAAAAAGCTCTTCGTCGGTTAAACCGAATTTTTTGTTCTCTTCGCTCATCCTCCGTCACCTCGCTTTCGTTGTAAAGGAGATCCTTGGGTCTACCATGGACATAAGCACGTCGCCCAGAATGATGGAGACCACCGACAGCACCGCGTAGAACATCGTCACGCCGACTATAACGCCGTTATCGTATGCGTTGATGGCGTTTGTCAGAAGTCCGCCGGCGCCGGGGACCACGTACACGCGCTCTGTGATGATGGCACCCGTCATGGAAAAGATCACGCTGCCGGGTACGCCGTGGACAATGGGTATGACGGCGTTCTTCCAAACGTGCTTCGTGAATATCTCCGTCTCAGAAAGTCCGCCGGAGCGGGCAAACTTCACATAGTCGGAGTTCATCTGGTCGATCATGTACCGCCTCATCCATTTCATCAGGTTCGCCACAGAGGGCAGCGCCAGAGAGACGATGGGAAGAACGTAGATAAGCTTGCTCGTCGTGTCCAGATTAAACGACGTGGGCAGGTGGAACAGCGTGCCGCCCAGTGATTTGAAGAGGAAGATATATGCCAAAGACGGCACCGCGATAATAAACACGATATATACGGTGCCCAGCTTGTCAATAAACCCGTCCTTATGGCGGCTCATGAGAAGTCCGATAGGCAGACCGAGCACATACGCCATGATGACGGAGATAATTCCGATGATAAACGAATAGCCCAGCTTTGAATAGCCTGACTTGTTGGTGTCGATCACCGTGTAGTCGTCGGTGAAAAGCTGACTGTAGAGAACGGTGCCCTTTTCCAGCGATCCTGCAAGATAGGTGGCGGTGTGGAGATCGTCCGCGCTCTCTGCGTGAAGACCGGTGGGATATGTGACAGGTCCGGTCACATACGGACCCTGACTTCTTGTCATGGTTGTATACACGTCAACGCCCTGGTTGATCGAGTATGAAAGACCAAGGTTGATGTTGTAAAAATTCTGATGTATGTAGGGGAAATGGGAATCCACATACAAAAGATACTTGTGGTAAGTCCCGTTTCCGATGATCGCCGGTGAGAATTTTTCTCCGCCGTAGACGGGGTCGTGGAGAGTAAAGGTGAGCCCTCTCTTTCCGATGTCGTTCTCCGCCGGGACCTTGTGGATATTGTCGATGGTAATAAGACCGGTAAAATATTTTACCAGCCTGCGTATCAGCGGATGGTCCCTGTAGGCGTAGAGCTGAGGGCTGCCCCCCTGAGCTACTCTCCCCGCCAGGGTCACCGCGTCGCAGCGTTTGACCGTATATCCCTGGGATTCATAGTATTTCGTGAATTTTTCCACGTATTCGGCGGTCGTTTCACTGTCCTTATCGGCAGTCCTGCCGAGCGCGACGGCCTTTGAGCGCGTGTCCTCGTCGATCTCGCCATTTTTGGTAAGCTCAATGAGATAATCCGCGTAGGGTACGTAATCGAGATACCCGTATTCCTCCCATTTCTGGTAGCGGTAGATCTCTCTGTTGTTGTTTGCCTGCTTTGTGAAAACGGCGTCTCCGGCGAAGATCCTGTTGCGGCTCATCAGGCCGTAGATAAGGATCATGACAATGATCACAACGGCTATCACCGAAAAAATACCGTGCAGCAGGCGCTTTGTAATATATTTTCCCATGACTTCCCCCTGCTGTAATAATGAGCGAGGGGGCGGGGAAACCCCCGCCCCCTCGCAATAGGTTTATCCTTATGTTGTGAGTTATGCCGTTGGATCAATAGAGTCCGATGCACTTGGCCATGTAGCCGCCGGCAATCAGAGTGTCAAGGTAGGTCTGAGGATCGCCGTAGTCGGGACCCCAGCCGGACAGGTCGTACATGTCGTAGTTTGCCTCATAGCCGTAAGTGGTGTCATAGCCGGTGCCGTACCACTGGTCGTCGTCCTCGCAGCCGATGGTGTTGATGATAACAAGACCGCCAAGAACAGCCTCGGTGGACTGCTTGAGAGCCATAGCGGAGTTGGTGTAGTTCTCGCGCTGTACGGGGTACGGATAGTCAAGGATGATGGGGTTGTCAACGGAAACCTCAATGCCCTGAGCCTTCAGCTCCTCGATGGCGATGTTCAGCTCGCTGACAGCGTACTCGGGATTGTACCATCCGTCATAGCCGTCGCTTGTGGCGTTAGCGGCGTCCCAGGCCTTGATGGGGATTCCGTCGGCGTCAAGCTGGGCCTGAACGATCTCACCGTAGAAGGTGCCGGCGGGGAAGGTGGTGGCGGTGCCGTTGATGTCAACGGTGGTCTCATTGGGCAGGGACACGAACGTGCCGGGCGTGTAGGTGTTGCGGATAGCGTTGGTCTTGACATCCTCGCCCACCAGAGGAGCGCGGGTAGCGGGACGGTCAACGGAGGTGGCAAGCGCCATACGGAAGTGCTGATTGGCGAGAGCAGCCGCGGTGGCCTCAGCCTGAGCAACGGTCTTGGTGGAGCGGGCAGCGGTCTCGTTGTTGAAGTTGTAGTAACGGTAACGGTTGATGTTGTAGAAGTTCATGTAGGAAGTTGCGGTGGTGGCGCTGGTGTAATGATAGAGATCGAAGTAGCTCTTATCGGAGCCCTCGGGCTTCTCCTCGCGTGACATGGTAAGGACGGCGGTGCCCAGTCCGGCGCTGACGATCTCACCGGTCTTGGCCTTCTGGTAGAGCTCGGTTTGATCCTCTCCGGAGTAGTAGGTCCACTTGATGGACTTGATGTTCATGGCGTCCTTGTTCCAGTAGGTGGGGTTCTGCTCGAAGTTGAAGGAGTTGCCTGCGGTGTAGTTGGTGATGAGGTAAGCGCCGCAGTAGGCGATGTCGGCGGGTGTCTTGCCGTAGGTGTAGTCGGCGGCGGAGGAATCGAAGTCGGCGCCGAACTTACCGCCCTTGGATTCATAGAAGGCGCGGTTCATGGGCCAGAACACGGAATAGCCGAACATGGACATGAAGTACGGGCAGGCATAGACAAGATCATACTCAAGGGTGTACTTGTCAACAGCCTTGACGCCGACCTGGGAGAAGTCGGTAACAGTGCCGTCGGCGTACTCGGTGGCGTTGACTATAATGCCCTCGACCAGGTCGCCAAGACCGCCGTGGGTATCAAAGGCGTGCTGGAGACCGGCGACGAAGTCGTCTGCGGTGACCTCGCCGATCTCACGGCCCTGCTGATCGACCCACTTCACACCGGGACGGATATGGAAGGTGTAGGTCATGCCGTCGGCGCTCATCTCATAGCTCTCGGCAAGAGCGGGCTTCTGCTGGTTCTCAACGTCGTACTCCATAAGGCCGTCGATGGTGAGCACCACGGGCTCGGAGTCAACGGTACGGGAAGAAGCAAGGGCGTCAAAGGTCTGGGGATCGCCGGTGTAGCTGGTGTTGTAGGTGTCGATGATGCCGTAGCCGTGCTCGGTGAGATATGCCCTTGCTTTCTCAAGGTAGGTGCCGGTGCCGGCGCTCTCCGCCCAAATGCCCTTCAGCGCGTCCTGGTCCTCGGAAAGAATGAGTTTATCCGCGACAAGAGCGTACTGATAGCGATACTCGTCAACGCCCCAAAGGGTGGAGTTGATGGTGCGGGTGGCGACGCGGCTCATGGCGTAGCTGCCGCCCTGGGTGGCGGTGGGCATCATGACGGCTGACTCAAGGAGCTTTGCCTCGGACAGTGCCATCAGAGCGTAACGGCGTCCGATGTCAATGACCTCAGCGGTGGCCTCGTTGTAGAGTTCGGCAAAGCTGCCAAGGTTCGCGGTGTACACGGCGTCGGACTGAGTGTCATAATCGGCGGGAGGATCTGTACGGTCCTCGTCGGCGATCAGGAGATTTGCCGTTTCGTCGTTGTTATTGCTGGGTGTGTCAGGGTTGTCGGGTGTGTTGGGGGTGTTGTTCTCCTGCTGGTTGTTGTTCTCGTTCTGGTTGTCATCCGTCTTATTGCAGGCGACAATGGACAGCATCATGACGAGAGCGAGCACCAGGCAAAGGATTCTGCTCTTTTTCACTGTTTTTTCCTCCTTAAAAATTTTTATTTTAAAATGTATGTACCGTTGAATTATGTAACGCCATATACACTTTAAAAATCTGCATTATCAAAAATCGGAACTTGCAAATCGCCGCTGTATTTTTCTTTGCTGTATTAAAGTCCCGCTTCTGAATAAAAGCATTATAGCACACACTTTTGCAACATACAAGAAAAAATTTTTCTCCATTTTCTCAAAATTTTTGCAGGAATGGCGTTTTTTTCGGTCTATTTACCCAAAATCACCCGTTTCGCTGTCACCTTTGCCCAATCCACCCCGCGCCGCGCGCGAATATTTTGTAAGAACGCACAACCGCCCGGCGGATATCGCCGTTTTCGCCGTATTTTATATTAAATAAGGTATCTTCCACAACATCTTGTCCGCGCATATCGCGCGCCGCACCATATATGCAAAAAAGCCGCCCCGATCGGCGACCGGGGCGGCTTTTTCATCTTTTAAAGGCTGGCGAGCTTTGAATCCAGGCTGCTCTTTTTGTGAGCGGCGTTGTTCTTGTGGATAAGGCCCTTCGCGGCTGCTTTGTCCACAGTCTTCACGGCGACTTTATAGGCGCTTTCGGCCTCACCGCGGTTCCCGCCGGCAACAGCGGCGTCAAACTTCTTGAGAACTGTCTTCAGCTCCGACTTGTCGGCCTTGTTGCGCAGGTTGTTCGCCTTGCCGATGAGCACGCGCTTTTTGGCTGATTTGATGTTGGGCATTTTCTGGCCACCTCCTCCTATAAAGTCACGTTTACCGTGCGGAATGGTATTGTAACATTCTTTCACGGAAATTTCAAGTGTTTTTTTAAATTTTTTATGTCAAACGAATACTTTTTCCCTTTTTGTGCGGATAATATATTAAAACTACTATATATGGGGGTACGCCTATGTTATCACGCCGCTCGGACCTGGCTATGGAGGCCCGGAAAATCTGGAGCGAGGACAACCTCGCCGATCTCGACGGGGCGGAGGAGTCCGTGGAGACCCGCCGGGGCTTCCCCGTCACCACCGTAACCGTCACCGGCGACCGCGCCGCCCGGGAGCTGGGCAAGCCCAAGGGCACCTACGTCACCGTTGACCTGGGCTCCTTCCTCCGCCGCGAGGACGATTCCTTTGAGGCGGGCGCGCAGGTCATCTCCGCCGTCCTCTCCGGCCTCCTCCCCTCCGGCGGCTCCGTGCTGGTGGTCGGGCTGGGAAATCCTGCCATTACCCCCGACGCGGTGGGCCACCTGGTGGTGAAGGACACCCTGGTCACCCGCCACCTGCGCCGCCAGATGCCGGAGGCGTTCGACCGCTTCGGCGACCTCGCCGCCCTGGAGCCCGGCGTCCTGGGCACCACCGGCGTTGAGAGCGTTGACGTCGTCGGCGCCGTCGTCCGCGAGATAAAGCCCTCGGTCCTCATCGCCGTTGACGCTCTGGCGTCCCGCGGCATGGAGCGCGTCTGCCGCACCGTCCAGATTGCCGACACCGGCATTGTCCCCGGCTCCGGCGTGGGCAACGCCCGGGGCGCTCTTTCGGCGGAGACGCTGGGTATCCCCGTCATCGCCTTTGGCGTCCCCACCGTCGTTGACGCCGCCACCCTGACCCTGGACGTCGCCCGCGACTCCGGCGTGGAGCTTGACCCCGCCGCCCTCCGCGGCGCCTCCGGCTCCATGATCGTCACCCCCCGTGAGATCGATTCCAACGTCCGCACCATCTCCCGCCTCATGGCATACGCCATCAACCTCGCCGTCCACCCCCACCTCACCGTCGCCGACATAGATATGTTCCTCGGCTGACCCCGCCTCAGCCAATGTTTCACGTGAAACATTTTCAGGCGCGTTCACAGAAATGTTTCACGTGAAACATTGACAGGGGGCTTGAAAAAATCCGACCCATACGTTATAATAACCTCCATAAAAACGACCGGAGGGCAAAATGGGAAAGATAGTGGGCGTGGCGAATCAGAAGGGCGGGGTGGGGAAGACCACCACCGCCGTAAATCTGGCATACGCGCTTCGTCTCTTAAAAAAGAAAACTCTCCTTGTGGACGCCGACCCCCAGGGCAACGCGACCTCAGCCATGGGCATAGAGAAGACCCGTGTAAAAACCGGCACCTACGAGGCGCTCAGCGGGGAGGACCCGGAGAAAAGCGTGGTCAAGACAAAATACGGCGACCTCATGCCCTCCAACAAGGCCCTCGCCGGAGCCACGGTGGAGCTGGTGGACGTTCCCGAGAGGGAATACATATTGAGAAAGGCGCTGGAGAAGCTGAAGGACAGCTACGACTACATCATAATCGACTGCCCCCCGTCACTTGAGCTTTTGACGCTCAACGCACTTGTCGCGGCTGACACGGTGCTGGTGCCGGTGCAGTGCGAATATTTCGCGCTGGAGGGGCTTTCGGACCTGATGGGGACCGTGCGGCTCATAAAGCGGCGGCTCAACACGGCGCTTGACGTGGAGGGCGTGGTGCTGACCATGTTCGACTCCCGCACGAACCTTTCAATGCAGGTGGCGGCGGAGGTAAAGAAATTTTTCAAGGAAAAGGTCATGCGGACGGTGATACCGCGCAACGTGCGCCTCTCCGAGGCGCCGAGCCACGGAAAGCCGGTAATGGCGTACGACTACGCCTCCCGCGGCTCACAGGCGTATCTGAGCCTGGCGCGGGAGTTCGTCGAGCGGAACGAAAGGGCGGTGAGATGATGGCAAAGGGCTTGGGGCGCGGAATGGGCGCGCTTCTCGGCGAGGACGCCATGATGGACGAAAAGTCCTCCATAACAAGACTGCCGCTGGCAAAGCTGGAGCCCCGACGGGACCAGCCCCGCACCACCTTCGACCAGGAGAAGCTGGAGGAGCTGGCGGAGTCCATAAGGGAGCACGGGCTCATTCAGCCCATAACGGTGCGCCCAGTCTCGGACGGATTCTACCAGATAATCGCCGGCGAGCGGCGCTGGAGGGCGGCGCGGATGGCGGGGCTCTACGACGTGCCGGTAAATATAATCGACGCGGACGACCGGGAGACAGAGGAGCTGGCACTCATAGAAAACCTCCAGAGGGAGGACCTGAACCCCATCGAGGAGGCGCGGGGCTACCAGCAGCTTATGAAAAAATTTGACCTCACCCAGGAGCAGGTGGCGGACAGGGTGGGGAAGTCAAGGCCGGTGGTGGCAAATTCACTCAGGCTGTTGAGGCTTCCCGAGGCGGTCATCGTCCTTGCCGAGTCCGGCAAGCTCTCGCTGAGCCACGCAAGAGCCCTGCTGGAGGTGAAGGACCCACAGTGGCAGACGGACATCGCCATAAGAGCGGCGGAGGAGGGACTTTCCGTACGGGAGGTCACGGAGCTTGCCAAAAAAAAGCCGAGAAAGAACGACGGTCAGAGCAAACAGCCATACCACGTTATAGAAGGCATAGACTATATGTGGGAGGTGGAGGAGGAGCTGACAAAGCTCTTCGGCAGGAAGATAAGGATCGACGCGGGAAAAGACCGTGGCGCCATAAAGCTGGAATACTACGACAGGGACGATTTTGAAAATCTCATAACCCAGCTCCGGGAGATAAAGAAGGTGAGCAAATGGAACAAAACCACCTGAAGCGCCGTGACGACGCGGAGGTAAGCGAGGACGAAAAAGGTGAAAACAAGGAGAAGGTCCCCGAAAAGACCCCGGCATCCATGAAAAAGCAGGAAAAATCGGTGCTGATATACACCTCGATACTTTTCGTAGTGGCGCTGGTCCTGATCCTTATAGCCTACGCCACACAGCAGAGGACCACTGACACGCTCACAAGCATAACGGCCCAGCACGGGCAGTTCAGCAACCAGGCGCTTCAAAACATAGAGGACCTGCAAAACAAGAACCAGGAGCTGACAGACTCCCTGCAGGCCGCCCAGGAGGAGATCCGCGACCTCACAGACAAGCTGGAGGAGGCGCAGATGAGCCTCCAGGAGCAGGCGGGGGAGCTGGCGCGCCTCGCCGAGGCGTCGGACGCCGCGGAAAAGCAGACGGCGCAGGCAAAGCTGGACCTGGAGGAACAGCGCAAAAGGACGGAGGCGCTGGGACTTCTGACGGCGCTCCTGTCGGCAAAAAAGGGCGACGACGTGACGGAGGTCATAAACCAGCTGGAGACGCTTCGGGATTATCTTGACGGGGCGTATCTCAACATATATAATTCCTATTTGGAAAACAGGTAAAGAGGGCGGCAATATGATAGACATAAAGCTCATACGCGAAAATCCCGACATGGTGCGGGAGAACATCAAAAAGAAGTTCCAGGACCAAAAGCTTCCCCTGGTGGATACGGCGCTGGAGCTGGACAGGGCGAACCGCGCCGCGATAAACGAGGCGAGCGAGCTTCGGGCGCGCCGAAATCAGCTTTCAAAGCAGATCGGGATGCTCATGGGGCAGGCGAAAAAGGACCCCACCAAGGCGGAAGAGGCCGAAAAGCTCAAGGCCGAGGTCAAGGCCGACGGCGACAGGCTGGCGGAGCTGGAGGTGCTTGAGGACAAATACAAGGCCGAGCTTCGGGCGGTGATGATGCAGATACCCCAGATCATCGACCCCTCAGTGCCCATCGGCCCCGACGACAGCTGTAACGTGGAGGTACAGAGGTTCGGGGAGGCAAAGGCGCCGGAGTTTGAGGTCCCGTACCACACGGAGCTCATGGAGCGCTTCGGGGGGATCGACCTGGACGCCGCCCGGGACGTGGCGGGGAGCGGGTTTTACTACCTCATCGGCGACATCGCCAGGCTCCACGAGGCGGTGCTCGCCTACGCCAGGGACTTCATGATAGGCAAGGGCTTCACCTACATGATCCCGCCCTTCATGATGCACGGAAATATAGTCGAGGGCGTCATGAGCCAGACGGACATGGACGCCATGATGTACAAGATAGAGGGGGAGGACCTCTATCTCATCGGCACCAGCGAGCACTCCATGATAGGCAGGTATATAAACCGCCTCATACCCGCCGAGACACTTCCCCACACCCTCACCAGCTATTCCCCCTGCTTCCGCAAGGAAAAGGGCTCCCACGGCATTGAGGAGAGAGGAGTATACAGGATCCATCAGTTCGAGAAGCAGGAGATGATAGTCGTCTGCCGCCCGGAGGAGTCCATGGACTGGTACGAAAAGCTCTGGCGCTACTCCGTGGAGCTTTTCAGGAGCATGGACATACCCGTGCGCCAGCTGGAATGCTGCTCCGGGGACCTGGCGGACCTGAAGGTAAAGAGCTGCGACATCGAGGCGTGGAGCCCCAGACAGCGGAAATTCTTTGAGGTCTGCTCCTGCTCAAACCTGGGCGACGCCCAGGCGCGCCGGCTCAACATCCGCTTCAAGGACGCGGACGGGAAGATCTACCTCGCCCACACCCTCAACAACACCGTTGTGGCGCCCCCCAGAATGCTCATCGCGCTTTTGGAAAATAACCTCCAGGAAGACGGCTCCGTCAGGATACCCGAGGTATTGCGCCCCTACATGGGCGGGAAGGAAAAGCTGGAAAAGGCGCCCGCCGTGTGAGCGGGATTCGGCAAATCAAAGGGATAAGTAAATTTAATTTAATATAAGGAGGCAATCAAATGAAAGCTATATGGAAGGTCCTTCTTGGCACCGCGGCTGTGGCGGCGGTTGCGCCCTACAGCGTAAAGAAGGACGAGGAGACAGGCGAGGTACAGCTCAAGGCGGCGGTGTGGTCGGCGAAATACACCAAGTCCGAGGAGGGTCCCAGCCTGAGCGTCCGGCTCCTCCCGCTCCTTTCAAAGAAGGAGGAGGAGTGCTGCTGTGACGAGGAGGAGTGCTGCTGCTGTGAGGAGCACCCCGAGGAGGAGGAGGCCGGCATAACCATCGAGGTGGAGGACTCCGCCGAAGAGCCGGAAAATAAAGAGGAGGCATAACAATGAAGAAATTTCTCAACGAGTTCAAGGCGTTTGCCATGCGCGGGAACGTGATGGACCTGGCGGTAGGCGTCATTGTGGGCGGCGCGTTCTCCAACATCACCAACTCCCTCATCAACGACATAATCATGCCCATCATCGGCATATTTGTGGGTGAGGACACCTTCGCGTCCCTGAGCTTCAACATCGGCCCCGCGCAGATAATGATAGGCAACTTCATCCAGGCGGTCTTCAACTTCATCGTTCTCGCCTTTGTGGTCTTCTGCCTGGTGAAGGGAATCAACTCCCTGCACAGGAAGAAGGAGGAGGCGCCCGCCGCGCCACCCGCTCCCCCCGAGCCCTCCAGCGAGGAGAAGCTTTTGACCGAGATTCGCGATTTACTTAAGAACAAATAAAATGCTGGAACGTATCATAGCCGAGGGCGCCTCCGCCCTCGGCGTTCCCCTGCCGGAGGGGGCGGCGGAGATGTACAGGACGTACTTTCAGCGCCTCACGGAGGCAAACAGGGACTTTAACCTCACGGCGATAGAGAGCGAGGAGGACGCCGCCAGGCTCCACTTTTTGGACAGCATAGCCGTTGCCGGGCTTGCGGGCCTGAGGGGGAGGACGCTGGCGGACATAGGCACGGGCGGGGGACTTCCGGGGCTTGCGATAAAGATAGCCGTCCCGGAGACGGACCTCACCGTGATAGACGCAACGGAGAAGAAGATAGACTTCCTCTCCCGCCTTACCAGCGAGCTTGGGCTTGACTGCAAATGCGTCGCCGGCAGAGCGGAGGAGCTGGGAAGGGCCCCGGAATACAGGGAGAGCTTTGATTTTACCGTATCCCGCGCCGTGGCAAGGCTCCGGGTGCTCGCCGAGCTGTGCCTGCCCCTGACAAAAGTCGGCGGCAGGTTCATCGCCATGAAGTCAGGCGACTGCGGCGGCGAGGTGGAGGAGGCGCGCGCCGCCGTCTCCGCCCTGGGCGGGGAATTAAGCGAAATACGGGAATACACCGTCCCCGGCACGGAAATAAGGCGGCGTTTGGTGGTCGTTGAAAAGACGGCCCCCACCGACGCCCGCTTCCCCAGAAGGTGGGCGGCGATAGCCAAGCGCGCGCCGTAAGCGAAATTTCAAGAAAGCAATATATTGTCGAATGCCCCCCGATACGCCGTATCGGGGCATTTCGGCGTGGGAATATACCGTGGAGTGATATTTATGTTTGAAGCCCTTACGAGATCCATAATCGGCGAGGAGTCGGTAAAGCGGGTGCTGGAGGCGATAGACGCCGGCAGGTGCCCGGCGCTGCTGTCCGGCGCGGGGGCGCTGCCGCGAGCTCACGCGGCGGCGGCGGTGTACCTGGCGACGGGTCGGCCGCTGGCGGTGCTGTGCGCCGACGAGGCGGAGGCGCGCAGGACCGCCGAGGATTTGTCCGCCTTCACCGGCGGGACGCCATCCATGCTTTTGGGGCGGGACTTTGTGTTCTACAACGCCGAGGGCGTCTCCCGGGACGGCGAGAGGGCGCGTATCTCCACCCTGCACAGGCTGATGACGGAGGAACGCCCCATCGTGGTAGCCACACCCGACGGGCTCATGACCCGCACCGTGCCGCCGGACGTGCTGGAGGGGCTCACGGTGGAGCTCAGGGCCGGCGCCGCCGTTGATCTGGGCGCGCTCACCGAAACGCTGGTGAAGGCGGGGTACGAGAGGACGAGCCAGGTGGAGGGCGCGGGGCAGTTCGCCCTGCGCGGCGGGATTCTTGACGTGTTCTCCCCGGCGTACTCCTACCCCGTCAGGTGCGAGTTCTGGGGGGACGAGATAGATTCCATGGGGTACTTTGACGTGTCCAGCCAGAGGCGCGTGGAGAATACGGAGTCCTGCCTTATACTCCCTGCCAGGGAAGCGCCGGTGACGGCGGCGAAGGGCGGCCCGGAGGGGCTTGCCGCGCGCATGGATGCCTACGGCAAGCGGCTCATGAAGAAAAAGAGCGTGGGGCGGGAGCTTTTGGAGAACGTGCTTGCCGACCTAAAGCGCGTTCAGGACGGGCGCGGTCTCCCAGCCTCCGACAGGTATTTGGACCTCATATACGAGCCGGCGTCGGGGATAGACTACCTGCCACGGGACGCCGTAGTTGTGATGTGCGAGCCCTCAAGACTTGCTGAGCGGGCGAAAAACTTTATCTGGCAATTGGGGCAGGACATGACCTCCTTGAAGGAGGGGAACATCACCGACGGCGGACCGGAGAGGCTCATTGAGGATTGGGAGTCCGCGGTGGAGAGGCTTTCGGACTTCCCGGTGGTGATGATGGCGAGCTTCACCCAGAGCCAGTACCCGCTGCGCCCCAAAACCCTGGCGACGCTCACGGCAAAGCAGCTGCCCAGCTACGGCGGGAGCATGGAGACGGCGGTCTCCGACATCGACCACTACCGCAAGACGGGCTACAGCGTGGTGGCGCTGGTGAGGGACAAGGGCAGGGGCGAGGTACTCCACGACAAGCTCCGGGAAAAGGGCGTGAGCGCCGCATACAGCTTTGAGCTCCCGGAGCTTCCCGAAAAGGGCGTGGTGTATATATCCTTAGGGTCCCTTTCGGCGGGGCTTGAATACCCCGGAATGAAGCTTGCGATAATCACCGAGGGGCTTGCCGCCCAGGGACTTTTCCGCCGGAGGGCAAAGAAAAAGCTCCCGTCAAACAGGCAGAAGCTTGACAGCTTCACGGATCTGAGCCCAGGGGACCTGGTGGTACACGAGGTGTACGGCATCGGGCGCTTTGTGGGCATGGTCAAGCGCGAGGTGGACGGGGCGTTGAAGGACTATATACAGATAGCCTACGCCGGGACGGACCGGCTCTTTGTGCCCGCCACGAAGCTGGACGCGGTGTCAAAATATATAGGCGCGGGAGAGGACGCGCCTGTGAAGCTCTCAAAGCTGGGCGGCACGGACTGGGCGAAGGCGAAGAGCAAGGCGAAGGCGGCGGTGAAGGACCTGGCGGACGGGCTTTTGAAGCTCCAGGCTGAGCGGCAGAAGGCAACGGGCTACGCCTTTTCCCCGGACACACCCTGGCAGAGGGAGTTTGAGGACAATTTTGAGTATCAGGAGACCGACGACCAGCTCAGGGCGATACGGGAGATAAAGGCGGATATGGAGAGCGCCGTGCCCATGGACAGGCTCCTGTGCGGGGACGTGGGCTACGGGAAGACGGAGGTGGCGCTGAGGGCCGTTATGAAGTGCGTCATGGACGGGAAGCAGGCGGCGATACTCGTGCCCACAACGGTTTTGGCGCAGCAGCACTACCAGACGGCGGCGCGGAGATTCGACGGGTTCCCCGTATCCATCGAGGTGCTGAGCCGCTTCCGCTCCGCCGCGCAGATAAAAAAGGCCCTCCAGGGGCTGGAGGACGGGACGGTGGACATAGTGATAGGCACCCACAAGCTTTTGCAGAAGGACGTACACTTCAAAAAGCTGGGCCTTTTGGTGGTGGACGAGGAGCAGCGCTTCGGGGTCCAGCACAAGGAGAGGCTGAAGGAGCTCTCACGCAAGGTGGACGTGCTCACGCTCTCCGCCACGCCCATACCCAGGACGCTGAACATGGCGCTGTCCGGCGTGCGGGACATGTCCACCATCGAGGAGCCGCCCTCGGACCGGCAGCCGGTGCAGACGTATGTGATGGAGCACGACTGGTCGGTGCTCGCCGACGCCATACGCCGCGAGGTCTCACGCGGGGGGCAGGTGTACTATCTCCACAACCGGGTGGACAACATCGAGCGGACGGCGGCGCAGATACGCGAGCTTGTGGAGGGCGTGACCGTCGCCGTCGCCCACGGGAAGATGGACGAGGAGCAGCTGGGAAGCGTCATGGAGGCGATGCAGGCGGGGGACGTGCAGGTGCTTGTTTGCACCACCATAATCGAGACGGGCATCGACATACCCAACGTGAACACGCTGATAATCGAGGACGCGGACAAGATGGGGCTGGCGCAGCTCCACCAGATACGCGGGCGCGTGGGCAGGTCTTCCCGCCGGGCGTTCGCCTACTTCACCTTCCGGCGGGACAAGGTGCTCACCGAGGTGGCGGAAAAGCGGCTCTCGGCTATACGGGAGTTCGCGGAGTTCAACTCGGGCTTCAAAATAGCCATGCGGGACCTGGAGATCCGGGGCGCGGGGAATATCCTGGGCGCGGAGCAGTCGGGGCACATGATGAGCGTGGGGTACGATATGTACCTGAAGCTGCTGGAGGAGGCGGTTCACGAGGAGAAGGGGGAGAAGATACCCGAAAAGCCGGAGTGCGCGGCGGATCTGGCGGTGTCGGCAAACATACCGGAAAGCTACGTGGCAAGCGCCGAGCAGAGAATGGATTTGTACCGGCGGATCGCCCATATACGCACCGAGGAGGACGCGGACGACATGACGGACGAGCTCATCGACAGGTTCGGCGACCCGCCCGCCGAGGTCAACTCCCTAATCCACATCGCCCTTTTGCGGGGCGAGGCGGCGGACACGGGCATTTCGGAGATAAGTCAAAAGCAGGGGCGGCTCATTTTCTCCATCAGTGATTTTGAGATGGACCGGGTGTCGCGGCTCTACTCCCTGCCCTTCTACAAAAACCGCGTGAAGATCGAAGCGGGTCTGAAGCCCGCGATTTCCCTGAAGCTTCGACCGGGAGAAAGGCCCTTAAACGCGGCGGTGACGTTTGTACGGGATTATAAGAGCGCATAAAATAATCAAAAAGGACGGCGATGACCGTCCTTTTTGATTATTTTTCGGATATTTTAGCGGGGTGGGGAGATGGGGAGTTGGGGTTGCGGAGGATGGTTTCTACGCCGGTGGCGGGGGCGCCGTCGGGGAGGGGGACGGTGGCGGTGGTTATGGGGGTGAAGCCCAGCTTTTCGTGGAGGCGGCGGGAGGGCTCGTTGAAGGTGAAGTAGCCTGAATTTACGTAATCCACACCGCGCTTTTCAAAGAGATACTCCACCACCGCTCCCACGGCCTCCGAGGCGTAACCCCGGCGGCGGCAGCTCCCGGTCACGCAGAACGTGAGGGTCCGCCCCTCCAGGCCCGTGAGCTCCGGCAGCTTCCCTATCTCCGGGAAATTTCCGACGATGAGGTGCCCTATGCACTTCCCCTCCTCCCGGAGGACTATGGCGTAAAAGCGCTTTTCGTTGACCATCAGCCACTCAAAGGCCTCCCGGGCCTCCGTCTCATTCACGGGGCACCAGGTGCCCAGCATCCGGCAGCACTCAGGGTCCATGCCGTATTCCCGCCAGTCGGGATAGTCCTCCTCCGTCATGTGGCGTATCGTCAGACGCGGCGTCTCAAGGAACAACCTTTTCCAACTCCTTCCGCGATTATTTCAGATTGTGAATGATTTTACCATTTAACGTGACGCGTGTCAATGGCTTAACGGCGAAAAATGAAAAAATTACAAAAACTAATTGGGCGCGGCTGAGGCAAAATAAATTTGAAATTTTCTTTTCGGGTGATGATATGCGCAGAGAGACATCAAGCGCCGCGCCGCAGGTGGGGGAGAGCTCGCCGGTGACGGTGGCGGCGGTGGAGAAGGTATTTGAAAGCTGCTACGACTTTGAGTCCCGGGAGCTTCTCATCGGGGGCGTGCCGGGGAGGACGGCGCGGCTATGCTTCATTGACGGGCTGGTATCCGGCTCGGACGTGGCGGAGCAGGTGATAAAGCCCCTGACGGACCCGGAGCGGTTCGGGGGGTGCAGGGGCGCGGGTGATGTGATAGCCATGCTCCTGGGAGGGTCGGTGTACGTCTACACCGCCAAGAGCAGGACGCAACTGGGGGACCTGGCGGGGGACCTGCTCAACGGCTTCTGCGCCCTCATATTCGACGCGGAGCGCACGGCTGTGACCTTTGAGGTCAAGAGCCAGCAGAGGCGGAGCGTGGAGGCGCCAAAGGAAGAAAAGGTGGTGAAGGGCGCAAAGGACGCCTTTGTGGAGACCATGAAGATAAACACCACCCTGGTGCGGCGAAAGCTTCGGAACCCGCATTTGAAGATAAAGGAATACAGCCTGGGCACGCGGGCGGACACGGCGGCGACGCTCATATATATCGAGGGCTTCACAAACGAGGGGATCGTCGCCGAGGCGGAGCGGAGGCTTTCAAATATAAACGTGGAGGGGGCGCTTACAAGCGCCGCCATCGAGGAAAACATCGTGGACAACCCCAGGTCCCCCTTCCCCCAGGTGATAACCACCGAGAGGTCGGACAAGTTCTGCATGAACATCCTGGAGGGGC
This sequence comes from uncultured Oscillospiraceae bacterium, assembly GCA_947627285.1. GTDB lineage: Bacteria > Bacillota > Clostridia > Oscillospirales > Oscillospiraceae > RUG626. Next base: position 33,788 of record CANQVL010000006.1, on the reverse strand, counting down.
GCGTGGGGATCCTCGTGGACGGCCTGCCCCTGGGGTTTTTGGCCCCGGGGACGTTTTCCCAGTTCATGAAGGTGCCGGAGGACCACTCGGGGCACTTCATCGTGGCCTCCTGCCTGACGCTGCTTCGCTACCTCGCCGTGGCGCTGACGCTCCTGGCGCCGGCGTTTTACGTGGCGGTGGCGATGTACCATCAGGAGATGATACCGACGCGTCTCATGCAGTCCATGATAGAGGCGAAGCAGCAGGTGCCCTTCCCCACGGCGGCGGAGGCGATAATGATGCTCCTGGCCTTTGAGCTTTTGCAGGAGGCGGGGATACGGCTGCCAAGCCCCATAGGCGAGACGGTTTCAATAATCGGCGCGCTCATCGTGGGGCAGTCGGCGGTGGAGGCGAGCGTAGTGTCGCCGGTGGTAGTGGTGGTGATAGCCCTGGCGGGGATAGCCGGGTACACCATGCCCAACCTGGACATGGGCTCGGCGCTGAGGCTGTGCAGGTTCCTGCTGGTCCTCGCCGCCATAGCGCTGGGTATGTTCGGTGTGGCGCTGGGGTGCGCGCTTTTGGTCTATCACCTGTCGTCTTTGGAGAGCTACGGCGTGCCGTATATGTCCCCCTTCGCCGGGAGCGAGGGCAGGCACGTATCCCGGGCGCTTTTCAGGCACAGCATGACGGACAAAAAGGACCGGGAGCCGGAGCTGAAGACCGGCAGCGGAGGGGAGGCGAAGCTGTGAAAAGAGCGGTTTTTCTTTCGCTGGCGGTGTGCCTTGCCCTGACGGGCTGTTCCTCGGGGCTCACCATTTTTTCCAACTACCGCAGGCTTGAGATGATCGAGCTTGTGCGCACCGTCACCGTGGATACGGCGGAGGACGGGGTGAACGTGTCCATCTGCGGCACCGCCGGCGAGAAGCAGGAGGCGCGGATGTACCAAAACACCGGCCCCTCCATCGGCGTCGCCATGAACGAGCTCACGCTCATGCCCCTGGGCAGGCAGGCGATACTCTCCCACACGGAGAGTATGCTCATAGGCGAGGACGCCGCCAAAACGCGGCTTGACGAGGTTCTGGATTACGTGGAGCGCTTTTCGGAAATGCGCCTTGACACGGGGCTGTTCATCGTCCGGGACGGCACCGCTTTGGACCTTGTCTCCGGCGTCGCCGGAAAGGAGACTCCTGCGGCGGACGTGGTGGCGGGGCTTACGGAGAGCCTGCCCAAGGTGGGGGAGGGGTACGTCTTCTCCTGCCGGGAGATCGCGGCGTCGCTTTCGGAGAACGGCTGCGCCCTCATCCAGTGCGTCCGGGGCGAGAAGGAGGAAAAGCTCTTTGAGAACCGGGGAGATATGAACATAAAGCCCGCGGGCTTCGCCGTCATGCTCCCCGATTCCACCGCCGGATACCTGACGGAGGAGGAGACGCTGGGCGCCATGCTGATTTTGGGGAAATACGAGTCCCACAACCTGGACGTTCCCGTGGAGGACGCGGTGCTCACGGTGTCAGTGGACCTGGTAAAGCCAAAAATACGCCCTGTTTTTTCCGACAGCGGGGAGCTGGAGAGGATACGGCTGGAGTTGGAGCTTCAGTCCAACCTTGTGAGTATGGACGGGCTTGCGGACCTCAGGGACGAAAAGCTCCGGCGCAAGGTGGAGGAAAAGCTTTCGGAGCTCATGGGCGGGGCGCTGGAAAAGGTATTGGAGCGGGAGAGGACGCTGGGGCTCGATTTTCTGGACCTGGAGGGCATATGCGAGCGGCGGGAGCCGATAAAGATGGAGGATATGCCCCAACGCTGGGAGGACATTTTTACCGCCCTGCCCGTGGACGTGAGCGTGAAAAGCGTGCTCATGCGCACCTATGACATCATCGACCCGCCGGAGATAAGCGGAAAGGAGGAGGGAAGTCCGTGGGAAAAACTGACAGAATCACTGAGAGGCAGCTGAGGGTACTGCTGTTTGTAAGCCTGCTGTCGCCGATGATACGCATACTGCCCTCCGCCGCCGTCATGCTGGGGGGCAGGGCGGCGTGGCTTTCGCCCATTGCCGCCTTTGCCGCGGGAGCGGCGCTGCTGGCGCTCACAAGGGCGCTGAGGAAAAACGCCCCGGAGGGGCTGGGGCTCCAGGATATGGCGATGCTGGGTCTGGGTCCCGTGGCGGGGCGAGTCTTTGGGGTGCTGAGCGCCCTGTGGCTCACCTATTACGGGGGCTTTCTGGCGCGTTCGGCGGCGGAAAGGCTTCTCTCCACCGTCTACCCCAACGGGAACACGCCGGTGTTCATCGTGGTGATGCTCCTGGCGGCGGTGCTGACGGCTTCGGGGCTCACAAAGACCGTCTCGCGCACGGCGGAGGTGCTTATGCCCATACTTTTGGGGGTCATAGCGGTGGTGCTGGTCTTCGCCGCGCCCGACATATCCGCCGAAAACCTTCTGCCGGTGACCTACCGAAGCTGGCGGGACATTTTGTACGGCGCGGCGCCCATCTTCAACGTGACGGCGGGCTTCGGGTATTTCCTGTTCCTGCGGGGACACGTCACGGCGGAAAGGGCGGTGCGGCCCACCGCGTTCCCCTGGCTTGCGATACTGTCCCTCATTGCCCTCGCGGTGACGTTTTTCACCCTGGGGACGCTGGGGGAGAGCCTTTCCATCACCATGGAGAACGCCTTTTTCATGGTGATACGCAACATCAAGGTCTTCGGCGTCATCGAGCGCGTGGAGGCGGTGGTGGTGGCGATATGGATAGTGACGGACTTCATATTCCTCACGTCGATACTGATGATAGTGGCGGAGATCTGGAAAACCGTCACGGGGGTCAAACGCCGCTCCTTCTTCGTGCCGCCCACCGCCATACTCTCCGGCGCCGCGGCGTTTTTGACGGCGAGGGACGCCTTTGAGTTCCTGCGCCTTTCGGAGTTCATCGTGCCGGCGATAAGCCTTGCGTTCACTGTTGTGCTTATCCCCGCCGTCATGGCGGTGGGAAAGCTGAGAAAGAAATACTGAGGTGATAAAAATGGACAGAAAAAAGCTCACGGCGTCGCTTTTGGCGGTCTTTGCCGTGAACGTGCTCCTTATTTGTTTGTTCCAGGCGGCGCCCGACGCCTACGCAGAGAGCTGGAAGCGCGGGTCCTCCGGGGAGACGGTGAAGAAGATACAGCAGCGCCTCTCCGATTGGGGCTACTACTCCGGCGCGGCGGACGGGATATACGGCTCCCGCACCGAGGAGGCGGTAAAGCAGTTCCAGAAGAAAAATGGGCTGACGCCCGACGGCGTAGCGGGTCCCGCGACACTGGCGGCGATAGGTCTGCCCTCCGGCTCCTCCGGCAGCGCCGGAGGCTCGGCGGACCTCAACCTCCTGGCGCGGCTCATATCCGCCGAGGCCCGCGGCGAGCCCTACTCCGGGCAGGTGGCGGTGGGGGCGGTGGTGCTCAACCGCATGGAGCACCCCTCCTTCCCCTCCACCATGTCCGGAGTCATATACCAGAAGGGCGCCTTCTCCTGCCTGGACGACGGGCAGTTCAACGAGCCCGTGGCGGAGAGCGCCTACCGGGCGGCGCGGGAGGCGCTGAACGGCTGGGACCCCTCCGGCGGGGCGATATATTATTTCAACCCCGCCACGGCGACCAGCAAGTGGATATGGTCAAGGCCGCAGCTCGTGACCATAGGAAAGCACCGCTTCTGCAAATAGCGTTATACGAATCTTCGAGGGAGCTTATATCACTCCGCGAAAAGCGGGGTGGAGAGATACCTGTCGCCGGTGTCGGGCAGGAGGGCGACCAGGGTTTTTCCGGCGTACTCCGGCTTTTTCGCAAGCTCCAGGGCGGCGTGGAGGGCGGCGCCGGAGGAGATGCCCACCAAAACGCCCTCCTTTTTGCCGATGAGCCTGCCGGCGGCAAAGGCGTCCTCGGCGCTGACGCGGACTATCTCGTCATAAATTTCGGTGTTCAGCACCTCGGGGACAAAGCCCGCGCCGATGCCCTGTATCTTGTGGGGGCCCGCCTGTCCGCCGGAGAGCACCGGGGAGGCGTCCGGCTCCACGGCCACCACGCGGACAGAGGGTTTTTTACCCTTCAGGTACTCGCCAACACCGGTCACCGTTCCGCCGGTGCCCACGCCCGCCACAAACACGTCAACCTCGCCGTCGGTGTCCTCCCATATCTCGGGGCCCGTGGTGGAGCGGTGTATGGCGGGGTTGGCGGGGTTGACGAACTGCCCGGGGATAAAGGAATCCGGCAGCTCGCGGGCAAGCTCCTCCGCCTTGGCTATGGCGCCCTTCATGCCCTTTGCGCCCTCGGTGAGCACAAGCTCCGCGCCGTAGGCGCGCATCAGCTGGCGGCGCTCCACGGACATTGTCTCCGGCATGACGATTATGGCGCGGTAGCCCCTGGCGGCGGCGACGGCGGCAAGCCCTATGCCGGTGTTGCCGGAGGTGGGCTCGATTATGACGGAGCCCGGCTTCAGCGCGCCCCGCGCCTCGGCGTCGTCGATCATCGCCTTCGCGACCCTGTCCTTCACGGAGCCCGCGGGGTTAAAATACTCAAGCTTTACCAAGACCCTGGCGCCAAGCCCCTGGGCCTTTTCGATGTTCGTGAGCTCCAAAAGCGGAGTTTTGCCGATGAGCTCATCGGCGGAGCGGTAGATTTTGGACATGATTTTTTCCTCCTTGAAATTAGCCGCGCCATCGGGCGCATTATTATTTTATGTGTTAAACCTATCTTTGTGATAGGTTTATAGGGATTATAGCGCCGGCGGGAGAGTTTGTCAAGCGGTTTTGCAAATATTTTATTGAAAAACCACAAACCCCGCTGTATAATGGGTTTATTCGATTTTGGGGGTGGTTTTCTGTGCCCATGATTTCCACCAAGGGGCGGTACGCCCTGCGGGTTATGGTCGATATGGCGGAGCACGCGGGGGAAGGATACCTTCCTCTGCGGGACATCGCCCAAAGGCAGGAGATCTCGGAGAAGTATCTGGAGAGCATACTGAAGACGCTGGTGAAGAACAGACTCCTTTCGGGTCTGCGGGGGAAGGGCGGCGGTTACAGGCTGACCCGCGCGCCGGAGGATTACACCGTGGAGGAGATACTGCGGCTCACCGAGGATTCCCTGGCGCCGGTGGCGTGCCTGGAGGAGGGCGCCGAGCCCTGTCCCCGCGCCGCGCACTGCCGGACCCTGGGGCTGTGGACGGGGCTTTACGGTGTCATTGAGAGGTATTTGAGCTCCGTGACCCTCGCCGACCTCATAGCCGGCTCCGACGGGGGAAATTACGTCATCTGAATTCCCGCGCGACATATGCGGATAAGCCTTGACCGGCGGAGGCGGCGGGGGTATAATGGCTTCATTCCGTCACAAACGGGCCGTGCCTTTTTGACAGCACGGCGGAAAACAAGGAGGGATCTGTTTGAACCTGTTTGAAATAGGGCTTTTGGACGCGGTGCAGAACATAAGGACGCCCTTCGGGGATTGGTTCATGCCGCTTGTAACGAAGCTGGGCGACGGGGGGATATTCTGGATAATCGCCACTGTCGCGCTTCTCATCTTCCCAAGGACCCGCAGGCTGGGGTTTGCCTGCGCCGTGGCGCTGGTAATAGACGTGGCGCTGTGCAACGGGCTCATAAAGAACCTGGTGGCGCGGACCCGGCCGTACGTAGTGAATCCGGACATAGTCCTTCTGATACCGAAGCCGGGGGAGTTCTCCTTCCCATCGGGTCACGCGGCGGCGTCCTTCACCTTTGTGGGGGCGCTGTACTTCAGCAAATCAAGGCTCTGGATACCCTCATGCGTGCTGGCGGCAGTCGTCGCCTTCTCCAGGATATATCTTTATGTACACTACCCCACCGACATTCTCGGAGGGATGGTTTTCGGGGTCCTTTTCGGATTCCTGGGCGCGCTTCTGGCGCGAAAGCTCACAGAGCTTATTAAAAGGAAAAGGGGTGCTTCTGATGGTCCCGACGCCGAGTGAGGCTTACGAGATAACGAAAAAGTACAATGAGGGCGAGTTCCACCTCTCCCACGCGCGCATCGTGGGGGACGTGATGGAGTGGTACGCCAAAAATCTGGGCTTTGGTGCCGAGGCGGACTACTGGAAGGCGGTGGGGCTTCTCCACGACGTGGATTTTGAGCTCTACCCGGAGCAGCACTGCCAAAAGGCTCCCGAGCTTCTCAGGGAGAACGGCGTTGACGAGTCGGTCATACGCTCCGTTGTAAGTCACGGGTACGGCATATGCTCGGACGTTAAGCCCGAGCACACCATGGAGAAGGTGCTCTTCGCCGCGGACGAGCTGACGGGGCTCATCGGGGCGGTGGCGATCATGCGCCCGTCAAAGAGCGTCGGCGATCTGGAGGTAAAGTCCGTCAAGAAGAAATTCAAGGACAAAAAATTTGCCGCGGGCTGTGACCGGGAGGTCATACAAAGGGGCGCGGAGGAGCTGGGCTGGACGCTGGACGAGCTCATTGAAAGGACGATCCTCGCCATGCGGGAAAGCCCCAACGTCGCCTGATGGCAAGGGTCCTGGTGGCAATGAGCGGCGGGGTGGATTCCTCCGTCGCGGCGTATCTTTTGAAAAAACAGGGCTTTGACTGCGTGGGCGTCACCATGCGCCTTTACGACAACGCCCTTTTGGGGCTGGAGGGGGAGAACACCTGCTGTTCCGTGGACGACGTGGAGGACGCCCGCTCCGTCTGCGCAAAGCTGGGGATACCCTTCCTCACGCTGGATCTGGCGTGTGAGTTTAAGTCTCACGTGATAGACAAGTTCGTCCGGGAATATGAGCTGGGCAGGACGCCCAACCCCTGCATCGACTGCAACAGGTACATGAAGTTTTCCCGGCTCCTTGACTACGCTCGGACAGTGGACTGTGAATATATCGCCACGGGGCACTACGCCCGCAGGCTCGATGGTCCCGTGCTCAAAAAGGCGTATGACAGCTCAAAGGACCAGAGCTACGTGCTGGCGCAGCTCACGCCGGAGCAGCTCTCCCACACGCTTTTCCCACTGGGGGAGCTCACCAAGAGCCAGGTGCGGGCTGTCGCTGAGGAACAGGGCTTTATCAACGCCCGCAAGAGGGAGAGCCAGGACATCTGCTTTGTGCCCGACGGGGATTACCTGGCGTTCATGGAGCGCTTCACCGGCAGGAAAAGCGAGCCCGGGGCGCTGGTGGACGAGAGCGGAAGGGTCTTGGGGACCCACCGGGGCGCGGCGGGGTACACCGTGGGACAGCGCCGGGGGCTGGGAATCGCGGCGGAGAGGCCGCTGTATGTCAAGTCCAAGGACATGGAGAAGAACACCGTCACCGTGTGCTTTGAGGAGGGGCTTTACTCCCGCTCCTGCCGGGTGACGGATTTCAACTGGATAGTAAAGCCCGAGTCTCTACCCGTAAGCTGTGCCGCGAAGCTCAGGTACAGGCAGAGGGAGGAGCCGTGCTCCGCCGGCGTTTTGGAGAACGGCGACGTGGCGCTGAGCTTTGAAAAGCCCCAGAGGGCCGTAACCTGCGGGCAGGCGGCGGTGCTCTATCTGGGGGACACGGTTTTGGGCGGCGGGACCATAGCTTCGGCGTGACGCCCGCCGGCGGCAATTGCCCGGAGCCCGGAAAGGAGCTAATTTATGAGCTGTAACTTTTTCGCGCTTATATCGCGCATGAAGAACATCGACCGCTGGGCGCTTATGCGCAACGCGGACCGGGAGAACGTGATGGAGCACTCCCACATGGTGGCGGTGCTTGCCCACGCCCTGGCGGTGATACGCCGGGACGTGCTGGGCATCCCCTGCTCCCCTGACAGGTGCGCCGCGGCGGCGCTTTTCCACGACGCGCCGGAGATCTTCACCGGCGATATGCCAACCCCCGTGAAGTACCACGACCCGGAGATGATCGCCGCCTACAGGCGTGTTGAGGAGGGCGCAATAGCCAAGCTTGTGGGGGGACTGCCGGAGGTCATGCGCCCGGAGTACGAGGCGCTTTTGCGCGGCGAGGGGGACGTCCGGGACATCGTCAAGGCGGCGGACAAGCTCTCGGCGTACATAAAATGCCTCGAGGAGCTGAAAACCGGCAACCTGGAGTTCAAAAACGCCGCTGAGTCCACCAGGGAGAAGCTGCGTGGCATGAATATGCCGGAGGTGGACTATTTTCTTGACAGCTTCATCGGCGCCTTTGAGAAGACCATCGACGAGCTGAGCGTATAAGGAGGACAAAATGAAAGCGATAGTGACAGTTATCGGAAAGGACACCGTGGGCATAATCGCCAACGTGTGCTCGCTTCTGGCGCAAAACGGCGTAAACGTGCTGGACATATCCCAGACGGTCATGAGGGAGTATTTCACCATGATAATGCTGGTGGACACCGCCGGGTGCCGGGTGGATTTCGCCAGCCTCGCCGACATATTGAAAAAGGACGGCGTGGAGCACGGGCTGGACATACGCATCCAGCGCGAGGACATCTTTGAGGCAATGCACAGGATCTAAGGTGACGCCATGATTACAACAAGCGAGATACTTGAAACCATCGAGATGATAAGCCAGCAGCACCTGGACATCCGCACAATAACCATGGGCATCTCCCTGCGGGACTGCGGAAGGCCGGACGTTAAGGACTGCTGCGGCAGGATATACGACAAGATAACGAAAAGGGCGGAGAAGCTTGTAAGGACAGGTGAGGACATCGAGAGGGAATTCGGGATCCCCATCGTCAACAAGCGCATATCCGTGACGCCCGTCGCCATCGCCTGCGAGTGCTGTGAGACGGAGGATTACGCCGTATTTGCCCGCACACTGGACAGGGCGGCAAAGGAGGTGGGCGTAAACTTCATCGGGGGCTTCTCCGCGCTGGTCCAGAAGGGCTTCACCGTCGGCGACGAGAGGCTCATAAGATCCATCCCCGAGGCTCTTTGCTCCACCGAGCGCGTCTGCTCCAGCGTCAACGTGGGCTCCACCCGCGCCGGAATAAATATGGACGCCGTGGCGCTGATGGGGAGGACCGTCAAGGAGACCGCCGACATGTCCGGGGGACAGGGCTGCGCCAAGCTTGTGGTGTTTTGCAACGCCGTGGAGGACAACCCCTTCATGGCGGGGGCGTTCCACGGCACGGGCGAGCCGGAGTGCGTGATAAACGTGGGTGTGTCGGGTCCCGGAGTTGTACACTCGGCCCTGAAAAGGTGCGCGGGCCAGCCCTTCCACGTGGCTGCGGAGACTATAAAAAAGACGGCCTTCCGGGTCACGCGCATGGGCGAGCTGGTGGCGCAGGAGGCCTCAAAGCGGCTGGGCGTGCCCTTCGGGATAGTTGACCTGAGCCTCGCTCCGACGCCGGCTGTGGGTGACTCCGTGGCGGATATTCTTGAGGAACTGGGGCTTGAGTCCGTGGGCGCTCCCGGCACTACGGCGGCGCTGGCGCTTCTAAACGACGCGGTGAAAAAGGGCGGCGTGATGGCCTCCTCCAACGTGGGCGGGCTCTCCGGCGCGTTTATACCCGTTTCCGAGGACGCGGGAATGATAAGGGCGGCGGCAGCGGGCAGGCTGACCATCGAGAAGCTGGAGGCGATGACCTGCGTCTGCTCCGTGGGGCTGGACATGATAGCCGTCCCCGGCGACACCCCCGCCTCCTCCATCTCAGCCATCATAGCTGACGAGGCGGCGATAGGCATGATAAACCAGAAGACCACGGCGGTGAGGGTCATACCCGTCCCCGGAAAAGGTGTCGGGGACTCTGTAGATTTCGGCGGCCTTCTCGGCAGGGCGCCCGTTATGGCGGTAAATCCCGCGGGGAGCGAGAAATTCATCGCCCGCGGCGGCAGGATACCGGCGCCCATAAATTCGCTGAAAAACTGACGGATATTTCCGGGCGGGGAAGCCTGATTTTTTCGGGCTCCCCGCCCCTTTTTTCATCTGTTTTTCCGCCCTCTTTCGGCTTAATTTTACTTGCAATATGAGGGATTTTTTGATATAATGATTCTTACTGTTTATGATGCCGATATGCCGCCTTTCGCGGCTTTACAGAAAGGGCCGGTGAAAAGAAAGATATGAATTCTATTGACGATATATGGCAAAGTGTGCTGGAGCTGATGGGTCAGGAGCTTACGTCCGTGGCTATAAACACCTGGTTTGGCGAGTGCAGGCCGGTGGCGCTGTCCGACGCGGGGCTGACGCTTTGCGTGCCCTCGGAGTTTAAAAGGAACGTCATCGCGGCCCGGTTCATGGCGCCCATAAGGGCGGCGCTGGGGCAGATATTCTCCGGGGAGATGGACGTGTTCCTCACCGGCGAGGAGGAGCTTGACGAGGGCGCCGACAAGATCGCGGAAACCGCCGACCCGGAGGAATACACCTTTGAAAAGTTCGTTGTTGGACCGTCAAACAAGTTCGCCCACGCCGCCAGCCTTGCGGTAGCCGAGGGGCAGACCACAAACTACAACCCCCTCTTTATTTACGGCGATTCGGGTCTTGGAAAGACCCATCTTCTCTACGCCATACGCCACGAGGTGGCAAAGCGGCACCCGGAGTACAACATCGTATTCGTCCGTGGCGGGGACTTCATGAACGAGCTCATCACCGCCATTCAGACAGGCAAAAACAAGGAGTTCCGTGAAAAATACCGCAGCGCGGACCTGTTCCTCATTGACGACATCCAGACCGTGGCTGGCAAGACGTCGACTCAGGACGAGATGTTCCACACCTTCAACACCCTCTACGAATCCAACAAGCAAATGGTGTTTACCTCCGACCAGCCGCCCTCCGAAATGCCCACTCTGGCGGACAGGCTCAGGACAAGGTTCGAGTCCGGGCTTCTGGCTGATATCCAGCCGCCGGATTTTGAGACACGCGCGGCGATAATCAGGAACAAATCCATGAAGCTGGGGCTTGTCCTGTCAAACGACGTGGTCAACTATATCGCCGAGAATATGACCTCCAACGTGCGGCAGCTGGAGGGGGCGGTGCTGAAGATAAGGGCGAAGAGCGAGCTTATGGAGATGCCCATGACCGTAAGCGAGGTCTCAAAGCTCCTCAAGGATATGTGCCGGCAAAAATCCCCCTACGTCCCCACGCCCGACGACATTATCAACGAGACGGCAAAGTATTTTTCCATCACACCCGAGGACGTAAAGGGTCAGAGGCGGACGAGAAACACGGCGCTGGCAAGACAGATAGCCATGTATGAGATACGAAAGCTGACGAACCTGTCACTCCAGGACATCGGCAACATATTTGAGGGGCGCGACCACACCACGGTTTTGTCCAGCATTCAGAAGATTGAAAGCTCCATAGCGTCAAATCAGGAATTCGCCCAGATGGTCAAGGACATAACGGCAAATATAAACGCGGTCAAATAACGGTTTTCAACAGAAAAATGTTTGTTTGTGTTTTGTTGTGTTGAAAACCGGCGCGGATTGAAAAGCCCGGTGGAAAGAGGAAGGGAATGTCCACAGAAAGGGATTTGTGAAAAGCCCTGAAAAACCCGGCAAAGGAGGGGTTTTCCACATAAATTTTCCCTACTACTGATACTACTGCAATAAAAATTCTATATTTTCTATAATAAAAAAAGATTTATCAAGGAGGAAAGGAAAATGAAATTTTCCTGCGAAAAAAATGAGCTCGCCAATGCCGTGACCATCGCCTCCCGTGCCGCGGCGACAAAGAGCGCCGTGCCCAGTCTGGAGGGGCTTCTTATCGAGGCGTCCTCCGACCTTACGGTGTGGGGATACAACCAGAAGACGGGTATCCGCTCCACCATCGCCGCAGATGTGACGGAGGAGGGGTCCATCGTCATCAACGCCCGCCTCTTTGGCGACATCATACGCAAGCTTCCCGACGATATAGTATATATGACCGTGAACGATAAGTTTATGATAAATATCCGCTGCGCCACCAGCGAGTACAACATCACGGGGCTCTCTGCCGACGAGTACCCGGAGCTGCCCGTCACAGACTACCAGAACTCCATTTACATGAAGGAGAAGGACATAAAGTCCATGATAGCGGAGACGAACTTCGCGGTCATGGAAAATGAGGCGCGGCCCATATACACAGGCGCGCTCTTCGAGGTGGACAACGACATCCTCACCGTGGTGGCGGTGGACGGCTTCCGCCTCGCCCTGCGGCGTGAGAGGGTGGAGAAGACGGAGATTGGAAAGATCTCCTTCGTGGTGCCCGGCGCCGCCCTCACAGAGGTGGAGAGGATAGCCGGAGAGACCGACGAGCTTGTGAAGATAACGCTGGGGACCTCCCACGTGATGTTCACGCTGGGCAACAACATGCTCATCGCCAGAAGGCTCGAGGGCGAGTTCCTCAATTACCGCAATTCCATACCCCAGAACAGTAAATACAGCGTGGAGGGGAACAGGAAGGACCTTATAAGCGCCGTGGAGCGCGTCTCGCTTATTATTAACGACAAGTTCAAAAGCCCCGTGCGGTGCTGCTTCGGGGACAACGTGCTGAAGGTCTCCACCGCCACGACGCTTGGCAAGGCCGCCGACGAGTGCGGCGTTTCCGGGGACGGGGAGAATCTGGAGATAGGCTTCAACAACCGCTACATCCTGGACGCGCTGAGGGCGGCGCCGGCGGATACCGTCAGGTTCCAGCTCTCCACCAGCGTGTCGCCGTGCGTCATAGTCCCCGCGGACGGCAGCAGGAATTTCCTCTACATGATACTTCCCGTGAGGCTCAGGGCAAATGAAGGTTAAGGTGACTGTAAGGCGAAGGGAGCCGGAGGCTGAGAGGGTCGAGATCAGCACTCCCTTCATAAGGCTTGGAGACTTTCTGAAATTCTCCAACGCGGCGGAGTCCGGCGGCATGGCGAAAAATATGGTGGTCGACGGGGAGGCGAGCGTAAACGGAGAGGTGTGTCTCCAGAGGGGGAAAAAGCTCGTACCCGGCGACACCGTTGAGGTGGGAGGCCGCAGGTACAAGGTGGCGGCGGGGTCCTGATGTACATTGACACGATAGAGCTCCAGGGCTTTCGCAATTACAGGGACTCCTCGGCGGGCTTCAGCCGGGAGATAAACGTCATAACCGGGAAAAACGCCCAGGGAAAGACGAATCTGCTGGAGGCGATTTTCACCCTGTGCGCGGGAAGGAGCTTCCGCGCCCGTTCCGACAGGGAGCTCATCGGCTTTGAGCGGGAGGACGCGCGGCTGTACGCCGCCGGGGAGTCCGACGGCAGGGAAAAGCGGGTGGAGCTTCGGCTTTACAGGGGCCGGCGCCGGGAGATGGCGGTAAACTCCGTAAAGCGGAAAACGGCCCAGGACTTTGCCGGCACCTTCTCTGCCGTGCTTTTCTGCCCGGAGGACCTGGAGATCATTCGCGGAGGCGCCTCCGAGCGTCGCAGGCTCATGGACATGTGCATAAGCCAGCTCCGCCCGAGGTACGCCGCGGCGCTGGCGGAGTTCAACAGGGCCTACGAGGGTAAGACGCGGCTTTTGAAGGACTGCGAGGAGAACCCCTCCCTCCTGCCGCTTTTGGAGGAATACGACTACCGCCTCGCCCAGATGAGCGCGGAGCTCATACACTACCGGGCGCGTTTTGTGGAAAGCCTCGCTCCCGAGTGCGCCAGGATCCACGCGGAATTTTCCGGCGGGGAGCAGCTTGAGGTGAAATACACCACCGTCAAGACCGTTGACGACCCAAGGCGCCCGGCGGCGGAGCTGCTGCCCATGATCATGGAGCACCAGGAGAAGCACAGGCAGGCGGAGCTCGCCTCAAGGCTGTGCCTTACGGGGGCCCACAAGGACGATTTGGAGATAACGATAAACGGCTTTCCCGCCAGGAGCTACGCCTCCCAGGGGCAGACCCGCACGGCGGCGCTGTCGCTGAAGCTGGCGGAGCTGGAGATACACCGGCGGGACAAAAACGAGTACCCGCTGCTCCTTTTGGACGACGTGCTGTCGGAGCTGGACGCGGCGAGGCAGGACTTTGTGCTCAACCGCATAGGCGGCGGACAGGTGTTCATCACCTGCTGTGAGGACGAGCGGGTCGCCGAGAGAACGGGCGGAACGGTGCTGACGGTGGAAAACGGGGAGATCCGCCAGTGACTTTTAAGCCGCCGGAATAATAAAGGGACGTGATAGGCTTGTATTTGCACCTGGGTCAGGACAGCGTCGTCCGTGAAAGGACGGTCATAGGCATATTCGATCTGGACAACACGTCATATTCAAGGATAACCAGGGATTTTCTGAACCGCGCCGAGAGAGAGGGGAAGACCCTGTATGTGGCGGAGGACCTTCCCAAGGCGTTCGTGCTCACGGAGGACCGGGGGGAGAGCCGGGTGTGGTTCACTCAGATATCCTCCCAGACGCTCATCAAAAGGGCGGCTGACGGGGAATTTATATAGTATGAGGAGGTAACAGCATGGCAAAAAAGACGGAATTTGAGCCCATAGAAAAGCTGTGGGAGGACAGAAAGCGGGTACTTGGTATGCCGCTGACCTTTACAAAGTACAGCCTCAGCGAGGACAGGATATTCCTTGAAAAGGGGTTCCTTAATCTCAAATCCGAGGAGGTGCTCCTCTACAGGATACGGGACATACAGCTGAGCATGAGCCTGGGACAGAGGATGATGGGAGTGGGCACGGTGTGCCTCTATTCCTCCGACACCTCCGCCCCGAGGCTGGATCTGGAGAACATCAAAAATCCCCGCGAGGTCAAGGAGCAGATCCACCGGGCGGTGGAGGAGGCCAAGAACAGGCGGAGAATGAGGACCATGGAGGTCATGGGCGACGAGCCCTTTGACGGGGACGAATCGGACTTCGACCCCGACGACGATATGAATTAAGATTCTTTTGGAGGCAGCATTTCATGGCAGACATCACCGAAGCTACGGGCATCACAGGAAAAATCACCGAGGAGTACGACGCAAGTCAGATCCAGGTTTTGGAGGGACTTGAGGCGGTCAGGAAAAGGCCGGGAATGTACATCGGCTCCACCAGCTCCTCGGGACTCCACCATCTGGTGTATGAGATAGTTGACAACGCCATCGACGAGGCGCTGGCGGGGTACTGCGACCACATCACCGTGCGGATAAACCCCGGCGACACCGTAACCGTGGTGGACAACGGGCGCGGCATACCCGTGGACATACAGCAGCAGACGGGAAAGAGCGCGCTGGAGGTGGTCTTTACCGTCCTCCACGCCGGAGGAAAGTTCGGCGGCGGGGGCTATAAGGTTTCCGGGGGCCTGCACGGCGTGGGCGCTTCCGTGGTCAACGCCCTCTCGGAGTGGCTGGAGGTACAGGTACACAAGGACGGGAAGATCTACGAGATGAAATTCTCCCGCGGGGACATCACCGAGCCCATCACCGTTGTGGGCGAGACGGACCGCACCGGCACCACCGTCACCTTCAAGCCCGACCCGGAGATGTTTGACGACACCGTGTACGACTACGACATACTCCACAAGAGGATGAGGGAGCAGGCATTCCTCAACGCCGGACTTCGCATACGCATAGAGGATCTGAGGGGCGAGGAGCCCGTCTTTGACGATATGCACTACGAGGGCGGGATACGGGAGTTCGTGGACTACCTGAACCGCCACAAGACGCCCCTCACCGAGGACGTGGTGTATATGTCCGGCGGCAGGGAGGACTCCATCGCGGAGATAGCCTTCCAGTACAACGACGGCTACAACGAGATGCTCGTCTCCTTCGCCAACAATATCCACACCCCTGAGGGCGGTATGCACGAGACGGGCTTCAAGGCGGCGCTCACAAGGGTATTGAACGCCTACGCCGTGAAAAACGGCGCGCTTAAGGGGGACGACAAGCTCTCCGGCGAGGACTGCCGCGAGGGACTCACCGCCGTCATATCCGTAAAGCTCACCAACGCCCAGTTCGAGGGGCAGACAAAGGCAAAGCTCGGCAACGCCGAGATCCGCTCGCTGGTGGACTCCATAGTTTCCGAGCAGCTGGAGATCTACCTTGAGGAGAACCCCGCCTTCGGGAAGATGATCATAGACAAGGCCCTCACCGCCAGCAGGGCGCGGGAGGCGGCGAGGAAGGCCAGGGAGTCCGTGCGCCGCAAGACGGGGCTGGAGTCAGGGCAGATGCCCGACAAGCTCCAGGACTGCAACGAGCGGGACCCGAGCCTGTGCGAGATATATATAGTGGAGGGCGACTCCGCCGCGGGCTCCGCCATACAGGGGCGGGACAGCCGCTTCCAGGCGATACTCTCCATGTGGGGAAAGATGCTGAACGTGGAGAAGGCGCGCGCCGACAAGATATACGGCAACGACAAGCTCTACCCCATGATCGTGGCGCTGGGCGCCGGGATCGGGGAGGAGTTCAACATCGACAAGCTCCGCTACCACAAGATAATCATAATGGCGGATGCCGACGTGGACGGGGCGCACATCAGAACGCTCCTTTTGACCTTCTTTTTCCGCTATATGCGCCCGCTCATTGAAAACGGGTACGTGTATTCCGCCGTGCCGCCGCTTTACAAGCTAACCCGGGGCAAGACCCAGAGGGTGGCGTATTCCGACGAGGAGCGGGACAAAATCTCCGCCGAGATGCGGGGCGACAACCCCAACGCCAAGGTGGACATCAACCGCTACAAGGGCCTTGGCGAGATGGACCCCCACGAGCTGTGGGAGACCACCATGGACCCGGAGAAGCGCACCCTCCGCCGCATAACTCTGGACGACGCCGTGGCCGCGGACCAGATATTCACCGTCCTCATGGGCGAGGAGGTGGAGCCCAGAAAGGCGTGGATCGAGGAAAACGCCCAGTACGCCGTGAATCTTGACTATTAAACCGCCGTAAAGCTCTGATGGGTTGTTTCCTATAAAAAATTACGGAGGGTAACGCCATGAATTGTGTAAAAACGGACCACGCGGGCGATTTTACGCTTCAGTCGACATATCCGGATTTTGTCGTTACGCCTGACGAGCGGAGGGTTTATGTTTTAACATCGACGCAGGGCGTCGAGGAGCTGCCGCTGCTGAAGGTTTATGACACGCAGACAAAAAAGGAAAAGGTCTTACGCCGGGGGACGGAGAATCAGGGGTTCGGCGACCTGTGCTTTTACCGCGGCAAGGTATATATGACGGTGCTCTGCGAGTATACGAACAGGGACGACAAATTGTTCCTTGTGAGCGTGGACCAATGGGACAACGTGGAAAAGAAGGAGATCACGGGCTGTCCGGTCTTTGGAAAAAAGATCGCCTATGAGGGCGCGTATTACGGCGTCTTTGACGATGTGGATTACGACAGCGGACACCGCACCGGCATACTTTACAGGATCGACCTTGAGACGGGCGCCGTCACAAAAAAGGAGACTACGGCTCTTGACGGACGGTTCTGGCTCATTGAGGACGGCTGGGGATACTGCGATGAGGAGCGGTTCCGACTGGACGACCCGTCTGTCAGGGAGGTGCTGCCAAACATCCCGAAGGACTTCTGCGATTACCGCAATTTTGAATCGCTGGCGCTGTTTGCGGGCAACGACCTGATTTTTGGAGAGAAGGCGCGCTGCGGATACAAGATTTACATCGCCCGTGACAATAACGGGAGCTTTGAGGACCCGGAGATCCTTCTCAGCAGCAATATGGAATACATTTATCACGGCGCGTTTGTGTGCGGGAGCTGCTTCTGCGTTGAAGGATACAGAGACAACCTCTTTGTCGGAGAGACGGTAAACCTTGAAACGCTCGAGACAAGAGACGGTATGCCCGTATGCACGTCAAGCCGCCTCACCATGCCGGACGGAAGGGTCTATTTCTTCGTGGGCGAAGATATTATGAGGCTCGACCCCGACATGTGGAACGACCCGAAGCCAAAGACGGTCGCGGAAGATATCATATATTGAGACGCGCCGCTGAAAAATTATATAAAACGGAGGGAAAAACCATGTTTTGTATGAACTGCGGGACCAAGCTGCCTGACGGGGCCAAATTTTGCATGAACTGCGGCGCGAAGGTGGGCAGCGTAGACGCCGCCGCTCCGAAGACGAAACCGGCGGCGAAGAAGAATGTGGAAATGCAGGCGACAGGAAATACAAGCGGTCTCTATGTTCCGAATGTTGGGATATACGCGCTGGGACTTCATGGCGAACTGGTGTTGTTCGACCCTGCCGACGGAGAGAGAACGGAGCTTATTCCTCCCAGCGACAACGACGAATGGCGATTCAACCTCTGCTGCTGGGAGGGAAACGTCTATTTCATAGAAGTATTGGTACAAAAAGAAAAGTGGTATGTATGCAAGGTCGGAACTAATGGCGGCGCTGTCAGCAAAACGGAGATAAGAAGTGACGGAACAGTAAGCGTTCGACGTGAGAACGGTTATGGATTGGAGATGATTGCCTATTTAGCTCAGCTGTGGAACGGCGCATTGTGGTTCAATTACGAACACAAAACCGGAAGCTCTGAAAGTCAATATTTCGTTTGCTCAATATCGCTTTCCACCGGCAAGCTTTCGGGAAAGAGGCTGCCCGAGGAGGCGGAAGAACGGGGTCTATTCGTTCACGACGGCTATGGCTACTCCCGCGGAGCGCGCTATATCAACGACGAGAGGGAGGCCAGGGGTATCCGATTCAAGCTCAACGACCCCAGGAAATATCAGCTTATTGACGATGAAGCGGTGGAGTTGGATGCTTATAATAATTACAGTAAAAAAGTATTCTTTTACGATAATAAGCTGTTTAGCTTTCAAGGCGGCTTTGGCGAGAGCTATAGAATAGCTGTTACGCCGGTGGAAAAGGACTGGGCCGGCTCTACCAGACGTGTTGATATGCCTGAGTTCGCTAAATATTATAATGATTGGATTCGTCTGGGCAGTCATCTTGTCAACCAAATTTCGGCCTTTGATCTGGACACCGAAGAGTTCACCCGGTCTCCTGAAGCCCTCCGCGAAGGACCGCTTAAGGGATTTAGCGGCAATTCGCTCCAGGGCTTCCAGGAGATGCCTGACGGCAGCGCATACTATTTCAACGGCAGCACCGGCGACGGTCTGAAGATCTTTTACCTTCCCGCGGACGCCTGGAAGACAGGGGAGTATGAGACAGTAGTGGAGGACGGCCTATCGCTTAGGTGATCCGGCGCGTCTTGCCGCTTTATCAATGAATCAACGAATCGAGGAACCATATGGCACACAACAGAGACTACAAGCCCGAGGACATTTTGTTCCCGGATCAGGTTATCACTCAGTCGGAGCTGGTGCACGAGATGCAGGACAGCTACCGGCAGTACGCCATGTCCGTCATCGTGGGCAGGGCGCTGCCGGACGTGCGGGACGGGTTGAAGCCCGTACACAGGCGCATACTCTACTCCATGTATGAGGGCGGGCTCACACATCAGAACCCATATAAGAAGTGCGCCACCGCCGTGGGCGACGTGCTGGGCCACTACCACCCCCACGGGGACGCCAGCGTATATGACGCCTTGGTGCGCATGGCGCAGGACTTCTCCATGCGCGCGCCGCTCATCGACGGACACGGCAACTTCGGCTCTGTGGACGGCGACCCGCCGGCGGCGTACAGGTACACCGAGGCGAGAATGTCCCGCATAGCCGACGAGATGCTGCGGGACATCGACAAGGAGACGGTGGATTGGGACCCCAACTTTGACGAGTCCCGCCGGGAGCCCAGGGTACTGCCCAGCCGCTTCCCCAACCTTTTGGTGAACGGCTCCTCGGGTATCGCCGTGGGCATGGCGACGAACATACCGCCCCACAACCTGCGGGAGGTGATAGACGCCTGCGTGTGCCTTTTGGACAACCCGGACGCCACCTTCTCCGACCTTATGGAGCACATCACGGGGCCCGATTTCCCCACCAGGGGCATAATCATGGGGCGCGGCGGCATACGTCAGGCATACGCCACGGGGCGCGGGAAGATAGTTGTCCGCGCCCGCACGGAGTTTGAGGAGTACGGCAGGGAGCACAGGACGAGGATAATCGTATCCGAGCTTCCCTATCAGGTGAACAAGCGGCAGCTCATAAAGAGCATAGCCGACCAGGTGAAGGACAAGAGGCTTGAGGGCATATCAGACATCCGGGACGAGACGGACCGGAACGGTATGCGCATGGTCATAGAGCTCAAGCGCGACGCCAACGCCCAGGTGGTGCTGAACAAGCTTTTCACCCAGACCGCCATGCAGTCCAGCTTCTCCATAATCATGCTGGCGCTGACGGACAACCAGTCCCAGCCGAAGATACTGCCGCTCAGGAATATCCTCACGGAGTATCTGACATTCCAGGAGGACGTGATAACCCGCAGGACGGTATACGACCTTAAAAAGGCGCGGGAGCGGGCGCATCTTTTGGAGGGGCTGCTCATCGCCCAGGACAACATCGACGAGGTCATCCGCATAATCCGCACAAGCTACGACGACGCCAAGGAGCGGCTGATGGAGCGCTTCGGGCTGGACGACATCCAGGCGCAGGCGATACTCGATATGCGCCTGAAGGCCCTCCAGGGGCTTGACAGGGAGAAGCTCCAGGCGGAGTATGACGAGATAGAGAAGAAAATAGCCTATTTTGAGGATCTCCTTGCCCACGAGGAGAAGATACGCGGCGTGCTCAAGGACGAGCTTCTTGCCATCCGCGACAAATACGGCTCCGACAGGCTCACCGAGATACAGGACGTGGAGGAGGAGATAGACCTTGAGGACCTCATCGCCCAGGAGGACTGCGCCTTTACCCTCTCCAACGCCGGGTATATCAAGCGTATGCCTGTCAGCGAGTACAAGGCGCAGAACAGGGGCGGCAAGGGCATAAGGGCGCAGACGCTGAGGGACGAGGACTTTGTCCACACGGTGTTCACCTGCTCCACCCACGACTATATCCTGTTCTTCACCAGCACCGGCAGAGTCTACCGGAAGAAGGGGTACAACATACCCCAGGCGAACAGGGCAAGCAGAGGGACGAATATCGTCAACGTCCTGCCCCTTGAGCCGGGCGAGCGGGTCACGGCGATGATCCACACCTCCGACATAGAGTCCGTGGGCAGGTATCTTGTGATGGTCACCTTCAACGGCACCGTGAAGCGCCTTGCCTGCGAGTCCTTCAAGAATATCCGGCAGAACGGGCTTAGGGCGCTGACGCTGGACGAGGGGGACACCCTCATATCCGTGTGCGACACCGACGGCGACGACAACATCCTCATCGCCACCCACGGCGGCTACGCCATCTGCTTCAACGAGAACGACGTGCGCGCCATGGGCCGGGAGGCCGTGGGCGTCCGGGGCATAAGGCTCAGGGAGGGCGACTTCGTTGTGGGCGCCGTGAACGCCTCGGCGGTGGAGGGCGGAATGTTACTCTCCATCACCGAAAACGGCTACGGCAAGCGCACGCCCATCGACGAGTACGTGCGCGGGAGCGACGGCACTCCCCAGAGGCGCGGCGGCATGGGAGTTAAAAATTATAACGTTACAGAGAAAACCGGACCGATTGCCGGCATAAAAATGGTAAGGGACACCGACGACGTTCTCCTTTTGGCGGAAGACGGCACCATGATCCGCACCGGCGCCCAGACCATCTCCGTGCTCTCCCGCGCCACCCAGGGCGTCAGGCTCATGAGGGTGTCCGAGGGGGCGAGGCTCCTCTCCGTCGCCACCACCGAGAGGGCTGAGGACGCCGAGGAGGGTCAGGAACCCGAGGACGCGCCCGACGCGGCTGAGGATACGGACGGGAACTGATGGATACGGTCACCATATACACCGACGGGGCGTGCTCCGGCAATCCCGGTCCCGGCGGCTGGGGGGCGATTCTCAGGTGTGGGACACACGAGAAGGAGATCTCCGGCGGCGAGCGGGAGACAACCAACAACCGAATGGAGCTGCTGGGGGTCATATCCGCGCTGGAGCTCCTGAAAAGGCCCTGCCGGGTGGAGCTTTACACCGACTCCCAGTACATCGAGCGGGCGCTGAACGAGGGCTGGCTCAGGAGCTGGAAGGCAAAGGGCTGGAGGCGCAAGGGCGGGGAGCTGAAGAACATCGAGCTGTGGCAGAGGCTTGACGGGCTCCTCTCCCAGCACTCCGTCACCGTCCACTGGGTCAAGGGCCACGCGGACAACGAGTACAACAACCGCTGCGACGCCCTGGCGGTGCGGGAGCGGGACCTGGCGGCGTCCCGGTAATCAAAGTATCAACCGGCAAGTGAGCAGGCCGGAAATGTGGAGGTCATTTTTATGAAAAAGGAGATTTTCAGAGGTATCGGCACGGCGCTTGTGACGCCCATGGACGAAAACGGGGTGGATTACGACTCCCTTGGCAGGCTCCTGGACTTTCAGCTCGAGGGCGGCGTGGACGCGCTCATCGTCTGCGCCACCACCGGCGAGGCGCCCACGCTCACCGACGGGGAGCACATCGACACCATCGAGTTTTGCGTTGACAGAGTGGCGGGAAGGGTCCCCGTCATCGCGGGAACGGGCTCAAACTACACCGACCACGCGGTGGAGATGAGCGTAAAGGCAAAGGAGGTCGGCGCCGACGCGCTTCTGTGCGTCACGCCCTATTACAACAAGTGTACCCAGAAGGGGCTTGTGCAGAGCTTTTATAAGATTGCCGACGCCACGGACCTTCCCATGATCGTCTACTCCGTGCCCGGCAGAACGGGAATGAAGATAATGCCCGACACATGCGTGGAGCTTGCCAAGCACCCCAACATCGTGGGAATCAAGGAGGCCACCGGCGACATGGCGACGGTGGTGGAGATCGCCGCCAAGTGCCCGGATTTTGCAATCTGGTCGGGCAACGACGACATAACGGTGCCCATGATGGCGATGGGCGGCTCCGGCTGTATCTCCGTGTTTTCTAACATAATGCCCCGTGAGGCGAAAAAAATGGTCACCCTCTTTGACGAGGGCGACATAAGGGGCGCGGCGGCGCTCCAGTGCAGGTACAAGGCGCTTATGGACGCGCTTTTCTCCGAGGTGAACCCGATCCCGGTAAAGGCGGCGCTGGCGGCGATGGGCTTGATCCAGGACTGTCTCAGGCTCCCGCTTACGCCCATGGAGCCGGAGCACAGGGCGAAGCTTCTTGAACTTATGAGATCGGAAGGATTGAGGGTATGATAAACGTACTGGTGAACGGCGCCCTGGGGCGCATGGGAAGCCTTGTCATAAACGCCGTGGAGCAGGCGGAGGACATGAGCGTCGCCGCCGGGGTGGACGTGTTTTCCAAGGGCGGCGCCGTGTATGGGTCCCTGGACCGGGTGACGGAAAATGTGGACGTGGTGATAGATTTCTCCCACCACACCCTCACTCCGCCGCTTCTAGATTGGTGCGTGGAAAAAAACGTCCCCGCGGTCGTTTGCACCACCGGGCACGACGAGGCGGAGACGGCGGCGATAGAGAGGGCGTCAAAATCGGTGCCCGTGTTCTTCTCCGCCAACATGTCCCTTGGTATCGCCGCCTTGGCGGACCTTGCCAAACGGGCGGCGGCGCTGTTCCCGGAGGCGGATATCGAGATAGTCGAGGCGCACCACAACAGAAAGCTTGACGCGCCCTCCGGCACGGCGCTTATGCTGGCAAGGGAGCTCCAGACGGTCCGCCCCGGCTCGACGCTGAGCATGGGGAGGTCCGGTCAGGCGCGGCGGGAGAAGAACGAGATAGGGATCCAGGCGGTGCGCATGGGGAACCTCCCCGGCACCCACGCCATAATGATCTCCACTGACACCCAGACCCTCAGCCTGAAGCACGAGGCCCACGACCGGGCGCTATTCGCCGACGGCGCCCTTGCCGCGGCGAGATACCTGATGGGCAAGCCGGCGGGCCTCTATGACATGAAGGGCATCGTGGCGGGCAAGTGACAGCGCGCGGCAAATCCGAAACAAAAATTATTAAGGCGCCTCATTTCGGGGCGCCTTTTTTTCGTATGTTGATACACGCCTTTTTTCGTATGTTGCTGTATTAAGTATAAAATTTTGTTGATTTGGTGTTTTTGCTGAAATTGCAATCCAAACTTGCATCGAAAAACTTGAAAATTTGCATTTTCTGCGTCAAAACAACGTCTTTTAGTGAAGCGGAAAATGGGGATTTTGGGGTGTTTTTTGAATTTGTGTAAGTTAAAAAAATATATCAAACCGCCTCATTACGCTGTAATGAAGCGGTTTTTCTGTGCTTGAAATGGAGATTTCTTGTTAAATGACTCCATCACAATTTACGTCCAAAAGTGTAAAAAGATGTTAGATATAGAAAAACTACAAAAATAAAAAATAGTGGTACAGTTATATTTATTGTAAGCAGATACAAAAGTTTAGGAAGGGATAAAAAAGGTCATGGGTACAGAAAAAAAAACTTTATGGCACTTGCCAATAAAGGAAAAATGTTGTATTCTGTTCTTAACTCAATATGGGAGGAACAGATATGTCATTCAAAGGATTTCAGAACATTTTCAAGAATAAAAATAAGGGAGTGATAAGCAATATGAATGATACAGAAATTTCAATAAATATACATCATGGGAGGAATGGACGCATGAATTTTCAAGGCGTAATAGGAAAAATGATTGTGAGTGCGGTTGTGTTATCTTCAATACTTGGCACAACAGCGTATGCTGACAATGCAAGCGCAAGAGAGCTAAAATCCGTTGAAGCTAAAAATTACAGCTTGCAATTCAGTGTAAGTATTTCTGACGCTATCTCCGCTGTTGAGAAAGGCATTCAAGATATTGAGAGCTTGAAGAAGCAGGGAACAATAACAGAAAGTAATCTTTTGGACCTTGCTGAAAATATTACCTCATTGGAGAGAGTATTTAAGAGTGTAGGAAACAAGGATACAGCCTCCATAGAAGCTGTATTGGATAAGGCATATAAAGCAGTTGACGGTGTTAAGAACAACTATATTGTTACCGCCGCTGTTGAGTATGCAAGGACCTCCGTTGCTAACAGCGCAAAGACATCAAGCAATGAAACAGATAAGAGTACGTTGACATTTTCAGATGTTCAAGAGGGTTCATGGTATTATGACGCTGTTATGGCTATGACAGCAAAGGGGATTTTGTCGGGTACAACTACTCCTGTCAATGGCGTGGGTACATACAACCCTAACGGCATTATGTCAAGGTCTGAATTCCTCACTGTTGTTACAAGAATGTTCTACAATGATGATATAAATGCCATTAAAGATATGGATGGCGCTGTTTGGTATGCAAAATATTATATGGTTGCATTAGATAAGGGTCTTATCAAAGAGAATGAGATGGATTCTCAGGACTTGAATAAGGGTTGCACAAGACAGGAAATGGCAATGATTATGGTTAGAGCCTTAAAGAACGCAAAGGGTGAGACAGCAGACAGATTGGTAAGTACAAGCAAAATCGCTGACTGGAATTCCATTGGTACATATTATAGAAACTATGTGAGAGAGGCTTATTCTATGGGTCTTTTGTCTGGTGTTGACACAAAAGGCACATTCAATCCAAAAGGCACACTGACAAGGGCTGAAGCCGCTGTTGTTGCTTATAGAATGATGGAGAAGTCAACTCGTTCTACTCCTAATTTTGACGTTGTGGAGTCAACGATTGTGGACGGACATCAGGAGTTTGTAGAGGGTTCAAGACACAATGAGTGCAAAGAGGGAGACGTTGTTATAAAGGCTGATGGCACAAGAGTAGTCCTTGAGAAGAAATGGGGTATCCTTGGAGCAGGTCAGGGCGTAGATATTTGGACGGGTGTTGTTGCTCCTAATACTGGATTAGAATATGTAGTAGGTGATATGTGGACTGATGGCTCCCCAATCCTCATGGATGACCGCGGTGAAACTCATACGGGTATGGAATGGCTTACAATTAGTGAGCAAGCTCATCCTGGTATGGCGGGTATAACGACAGGAACAGAGGGCGAAGTATATAATATTTGGTTTATATATCACGAAGGATTTGGATGGGGTTATTATGGTCCACACAGATAATACGAGGTGAGATAATGGATGTTTAAGATAAAAAAATTAATATGTTTTCTTTTGGCAGTTGTTATGACATTTTCTCTGTTTTCTTTTACTGTTTCAGCAGATGACAGCGGAGGAAACACAGGCGGAGATGATACACATGGAGATACCACAGCGGGAAACAGTAAGTTTTCACTATTGTTAGAATCCTTATGGGGCTATCGTTTTTCAGTGTATTTCTTCAAGGATGGGGACATGGACGTAAGCAACGCCAAACAAGTAGGGAGGACAGTAGATGTTGTAGTCAAAGGCGACAAGGCATCATATTACAGAAAAGCAAATGCCTATTCTCTAAAAAACGTTTATGAAAGAATGAATAATTTTAATAACGGCGTTGCTGTTTCTCCTGCCGTTGATGAAAACGGTCTGTTGATTGAATATCCAGACAATATGAAAAAAGGGTTAGGACTTCACGGTGTAAAATTATATGATGACGGTGCATATACAAAAGAGCCAACTGTATATCATCATCTGGATAAGAATGACAATGATTACAAATTAATTGCCTTTTTGGATTCAGATACAGCAAAAGACTTTTACTTGATTGATTTATATAGAGATAATAAGCCAGAGGGTTCATACAACATCTTCTTCACGGGAGTACCTGAAGGTCATATTTCAGACGTGCCAGAAAGCAGACAGAATGAGATCGACTTCACACATTCCGCACAAGTAGTTCGTTTATGCCTTGGTGATGCCTTAAATGATATTCCTGCTTATGCTGGTTTGTCAGAGGATAAATTGATTGCCCTTATGGAGCAAGATTTCAGATATGGTATTTTTAGAGATGCTTATACTGACAAGAATGATAGTTCTATTAGAGGCACATACAAGATATACATAGAGCCACTTCTTTTTGTAAACTACAATTACACCATTTACGCAGTTTTTACATTCAGGGATTTGTTGGCATTTATACCTCAAACAAAGATTGGTGCTGCTTATGATGATGGAACACCAACTAATAACCTTGGTATTTTTGGCGGAAGTTATTTAATTCAAATGGGCCAGAGATTGCACTTGTCATATTATGAGCCTACAATCCACATGACAGGTCCTAATAAAATTTATGAGGCTACTAATTCCAACATGAAGAATCAGTCCGCGTTAGGAAAGGATTTGTTCAACAGCGCGGGCGTAGGTGTTATCACAGGCGGGGAAATGCAAGAAGAGGATAATCCCCCAAGTGTCATAAAGATGTATGTTTACATAGATTCCGTTGATGAAAACGGAAAAATCACATATAAGAAGGCAGCCCCCTCAACAATAGAGGAAGCTCAATTTGTAACAGACAGTGACGGAAATTTGACACTGACGCCTGAATTCAAGAATGTTGAGTATATGGATGGCGGAGTCGCCATATTGAATGACATTGTTTCCGTCAAGGACGATTTGGATATTTCCGCCAATTCAGAATGGTTGAATACACCTCTGCCAACTAATGTTGGTACAGAATTACAGCCCAGCGCGCTTGACGTTGCGGGATATACAGCGGGCATAGTTACCCAATCAGAGTTGTTCGCGGAGGATTATAAGGAAGCAATTTTAGTAATTCCAAATACATTGAATGCTGCTATACACGCTTTATCAAAAGCAAAAGAGCAAAGTGAAGACCTTGGTTCAGAGCAACAGCACTCATTTATTACGGGTAAAGATTTGGGCCTTCGTTCAAGTGTTTTCTTGGTACAAACAGAAATAACAGAAGCAACAGAGTACACATATTACGATGATATTAAATTAGGAATGTTAGAGGATGACGGCAGCAAGGTAGTCAAGATAGATGAGGAAACAGCACAAGAGATTGGTGTTAAAACCCCAGCAAATAACCTTATTTTGAGATACATTGTAAAGCCTAATCCTATGCAAATAAATGTCATTGAAGTATATGACGAAAATACGGGCAAGACAACGTATGTAAACGGCGGTACTCAGGATTTATTGATAAGTGATACAACAGTAACAGTACAAACCCCAGATTTGACGGGTGTTAAGGACCTTGGTACTCCTGAGCTTGTCAAGTGGGTGACAAACAGTGAATATCCAACAAAGGACATTTCAGACGGTGTTTTACCATCAAAGAGTACGAATGGGTTAGAGGGTTCAGACAAAACTATTAAAAATTATCCTCAAGACCCTGTTGACCATAACCTTTATGTGAAATGGAAAATAACAATTCCAAAAAAAGAAGTAGAGCCAGGTAAGTATTTTGTACCACAATGGAGATTGAGTAGATATTTTGAGGAAAGCATGATACCTGACGGATTGGCTATGATGAGCCTTCCTATTTCAAGCGGTTGTTGCGGTTTAGCCCGTTTAAGTCCCACGGGGACATGGAGTTATAATGTTGTAAATCCAAACGGTAATTTGAAACAGGCAAATCATACAAATACAAAAGTAACTACATGGCTGCACAGTGAAGCGGTAAAAAAAGGAAACGCGCCAAGTATAACAATCAGTAATCCTTCCGCCGTAGTTAGTATTGATGGCGTTATGAATGCTATTAAATCTACTGATACAAGCGGTCTGGAAGTTGCAAGCTGGTTGAATGTTGGCAGTATTAAGAGCTTGGAGGCTTATGATATTTATTCGGGTATAGTTGGCGGCACTATTTCAGATACAGAATACAGCAAAACAAAGCTGTTGCAGTTTGGCGTGTATAATACAGACACATTCGTAAACAGTTGGCCCTATGGTTGGAACAGCTACAATAATAAGGGTGAGTATACAGGACATAATCACGCATGGATATACAGTAATAGCATAACTCCATCACAGGCGAGTTATACACCTTATAGCTTTAACGCTGAAGTATTCTTTGAAAGATATGTTCCCTCAACAAGCAGAGAATTGAAAGTCGCGTCAAGTGTGAGCAGCAGTAATGGTGAGACAAAGGTTTCATATCAGACAGATTTTATTTTGATGGTATTTCCTGAAACCGCTATGTTATTTGATAATGACAGTAATGAAAGCTCTATTCAATGGACTATTGACGAGATAGGGCGTGTGATATATCCTGTCATTTATCATAACATGAAGTTTGACGCCTTTGTAAGTGAGACAAGTACGGGTTCTTCTGTTGCTACTGACACAAGGGCAACGCAAAAGGCAAGACAACTTGGTTTTGCAAAATTGCAAGTTATTTATAAGGGCGCGGGAGTGAACACCTCATTCTTCATAAATAAGAGCAAGGGCGCAAAAGAGCAGGGAACATTGACGGTTAGTACATATTCCTTGGATATTAACTCAAACAAGAATGGCGTCAATTTAAAGAGGCTTTGGGGCGCAAGCAGTTATAATCCTTTGACATACCATACTGACTTTTTGAGTAAGTGGAACTTTACAAGCGGAACAGTCACAAGCAGATTGGAGATTGACGGTATTAAGCAGAACTACATAGGAGCAAATGTGGTGAAGAAAAACGCCGTCAAGATGAAACAAGAGACATTTGGCGGTAATACTTATAAAGAGTACACACATGAGCTGATAGTCAGGGGCGGCGAGGTCGTTGGCGTCAAGGTACAAAACAGAGATACCTTGAAATATACAACCGTACAAATAGCGGATTTGCAAAAGAAGGACCCAGCACTATATGACGCCTTGGTCAATATGAAGTTGATAGGCAAGAATAAGGATGAAACATTATTCAAGCCTTTTGAGCATCAAACAGGAGCAACATTGACTGAACAAAAATATGCTGATATGGCCGCAAACGCAAAGAAGTCATTGGATGGCTTTGAGACTAACAATATCTCCGTCAACAAGGGCTGGTATTCAGAAGATACAACAGCCTTGGTAATAAAAGAGTATGTAAGCGTTTTTGACATACCAAATGTTGCTGCAGCAGATAAGATTAGCTTGTCTGTAAAGGGTTTGGAGACTCCAACAAATAAAAATCAATTCTTCAGCACTATGGGAAAAGGATATAATTTCTTGAATGTGATGTTTGAAGCTAACCTATCAAAGATAAAGAGTGATTTACAGAACGCAAAAGTGTACTTTGAGCATACAAGCAGAGAAGCCAACGATTTTGGTGATAAGGTTGTAGACTATTTAGTACCAAATGTGTCTGTAACAGATTCAACGAGATTAGGTTAATGGGACATATTACATTGTGTTTGGACACATTGTTGCATATTTAAGTGAGCATAGACATTTCGTAATTCTTTCTTTCCCCTTAACAGTTGGTTTGTCGTAAGATAAACCAACTGTTGTTTTTTGTATATAAAAAGAGCGTGGAGCAATCCACGCTCTTTTCCTTAAAACGGCAAATCATCTTCGTCAATGTGTTCATCGTCTGAAATGTCGTTGTCTGTTGTGCTGATGTTGTTTTCATCGTTAAACAGCATTTTATCCTTTTCTATTATAAACAGTCTATCTAAATCCACATAACCGCTTCCCTTTGAGTAGGTCAGCTCATAATCGGGTATGTTCTTCCTTTCAAGGAATTTAATATCTTCCGCGTAAATGTTGTAAACCTTATCCTGTGCAATCAATTCTTCAACTATTTCCTTGATTATATCGTTTGGCAAAGTCATAATTGTGGAGTAGAGCTGCCAATGTGTCATGCGCGTATAGCCTTTTATTCCATACTTCTTGCCGAAAGGTCTTAACTTGCCCACTGGCGTTTCTTTGATGTACTTTCTCATATTAAAGGAAGTAACGCGGTCCTCTTCGTCAAACTTGAAGAATCTGTTATCTGTCTTTCTCCGCATTTCCTTCGTTTTCTCGTCAAGCAAAGCTAAATATCTTCCAGTTGGTTTTGGGGCGACAAAAAAATCCAATTCATTTTGGTCGTTCAGTGTAAATGCGGATTTATTTTTAACAAGCTCTATGAGCATCGTTTCAGCGTCTTTCATAGAGGAAAGTGTTGTCTTGTGGGCGTGACGCCAATTATACATGAATGTATAGGCATCAACATACATGGGTAAATATTTTGTGGCAAGCGCCCTTGTTTCTTTTTCGAGTTTCAGCTTCAAATAGTTATGAAAGGCGTTTACTCTTGAAAGGTTAAGCCCATTTTCATATTTTATCTTGCAAAAGTCTGAAAAGGGAATACTTGCTGCATAGTCAATATAATCAAGAAATCCGTCACTGTATAGCATTGACATGATATTCTTGTTTTTCTCATATACGTCCTTTAATGTTTCTTCAATCTCTTTGTCTGATGGGTTTGTCCCCAATCCAGTGAGGTATCCACGTTTTCTGAGTTCAGAGACGTAAGAGGATGGGCGTACATAATGGGGTATATTCTTCTGTTTGCAGTATTCAGTATATATGGGGCTTCCGTCTGTACAGAGATATGTAACATCTTTCAAGTATGCGTCAAAATGCTCTATGAATGAATCCGCCGCCCCGGATGGTGCTCTTTGACCGCGGCGGTGGTGCATGGTGACCGCTGAAATGGTGCAACGCTGCCGGCGGTATGGTGCATCGAATATGGCCCCTGTATAATGGACTTGCATCGTCAGATGCAAATCTAATCAGGAGGCCAGAAAATGACCAATTACAAAGAGATCTTAAGACTGAAAAGTCTCGGACTGACGCACGTGGACATCGCGTCAGCCTGCGGTTGCGGTAGGAATACCGTGACCAGGACCCTCGGCAGGGCGCGGGAGCAGGGTATCACCTGGGACTCTGCGCAAGCCATGACGCCGGAGGAGCTTCGCAAAAAGCTCTTTCCAGAGGAGGCCACAAAGCCTCAGTACAGGATGCCGGACTACGAGAAGGTCCACCGTGAGCTGCAGCGGCCCGGTGTCACGCTGAGCCTGCTGTGGGTGGAGTACTGCGAGGAGTGCCGCGCCGCGGGGGAGCTGCCGTACCAGTCCACGCAGTTCAACAAGTACTACGCGGACTACGTCCACAAGACGAAGGCCACCATGCGCCTGGAGCACCGGCCCGGCGAGACGATGCAGGTGGACTGGGCGGGTCAGACGGCCTCCATCCTGGACACAGATACCGGGGAACTCGTCCCGGCCTATCTCTTCATCGCCGTGCTGCCATACAGCGGCTACGCCTACACAGAGGCCTTCCTGGACATGAAGCAGGAGGCCTGGATCACCGCCCATGTGAACGCCTACCGCTTCTTCGGAGGCGTCACGCGCATCCTGACCCCGGACAACCTGAAGACGGGCGTGCTGAAGAACAGCCGGAACGAGACCGTTCTGAACAAGTCCTACCAGGAGATGGCCGAGCATTACGGCACAGCCATCCTTCCCGCGCGGCCCCGGAAGCCAAAGGACAAGGCCTTCGTGGAGGGCTCGGTGGGTGTGGTATCCACATGGATTCTCGCCGCGCTGAGGGATCGGCAGTTCCTTTCGCTCCGTGAGCTGAATGAAGCAATCATGGAAAAACTCTATGAGTTCAACCACAAGCCCTTTCAGAAGAAGGATGGCAGCCGCGCGGAGATGTTCCGGGACGAGCAGCTCTTCCTCCAGCCTCTGCCGCCTGTGCCCTTTGAGCTCGCCGTGTGGAAGGTGGCCGTGGTCCAGTATAACTACCACATCAGCGTGGACAGGCAGAACTACTCCGTGCCCTACGAGTACATCAAGCGGAAGGTGGATGTTCGGCTGACGCGCTCCGCTGTGGAGGTCTTCTTCGAGGGCCGCCGGATCGCGTCGCATCCCAGGCTCTACGGCAGGCCCAACCAGTACAGCACCAGCGAGGACCATATGCCTTCGGAGCACCAGGAGTACCTGCAATGGAACGGCGAACGCTTTGAGCGCTGGGCCAGGCAGATCGGGCCCAACACGCTGGCTGTGGTGAAGCTGTTCCTCTCAGCACACAAGGTGGAGCAGCAGGGGTACAAGTCCTGCATGGCTCTGCTGAAGTCCGCGGAGAAATACTCCAACGCCAGATTGGAGGCCGCCTGTAAAATGGCTCTCTCTTTCACCACGGCGCCCAGCTTGAAGAGCATCCAGTCCATCCTTCGCTCCGGCCAGGATACGCTTCAGGAGGAGTTCGAGCCGGCCAAGCCCTCCCCGTATAGCTTCACCCGTGGGGCGGAGTACTACAGAAGGAGGGATGACTGATGTTAACGAACGAGACCTTCGCAAAGCTCCAGGAGATGCACCTTGGCACCATGGCCAGACAATTCAAGACCCAACTGGATGATCCGCAGTATACCTCCATGTCCTTTGAGGACAGGGTTGGCCTGCTGGTGGACGCTGAATGGGCTGCGCGAAAGAGCAACCACCTGCTCAGGCTCATCCGCAACGCCGGGTTTTCCATCCCAGGCGCCAGTGTGGAGGACGTGGAGTACCTTTCTGACCGTCATCTCAACAGGGACCAGATCCTGCGTCTGGCGTCCTGCGCGTACATCCGGGAGGCGCACAACGTCATCCTGCTGGGAGCGACAGGGGCCGGGAAGACGTACCTGGCCTGCGCTCTCGGGAACGCTGCCTGCCGGGAGTTTTACACGGTACGGTACATCCGCCTGCCGGACCTGCTGGTGGAGCTCTCCGTGGCCCGGAGCGAGGGGACATACCGGGAGTACATGAAGAAGCTCAGGAAAGTACGGCTGCTCATCCTGGACGAGTGGCTGCTGTACCCGCTGAAGGAGAACGAGGCCCGGGACGTACTGGAACTCGTGGAGTCACGGGCCAAGACCGCGTCCACCATCTTCTGCTCCCAATTCGATGTCCCAGGCTGGCACGAGAACCTCTACGACCCCACCCTGGCCGACGCAATATGCGACAGGATCGTGTACGATTCCTATGTGATACGGATAGATGGCGACACCATGCGCAAGCGCAAAGGCATCCTCACCGAGTGACACAACGGGGACCGGGCTCGTGCACCACGTCCCCGGTCCCCATGCACCATTTGGCCGGTCAGGGAGCACCACGGCACGCGGTCAAGACGCACTGGCGGGGCGGCGTATGCACTATGAACATTTTTGGCTCTACTTTCCCCATGCTGATAACCATTGAAACAGCCCTATTGTTGTTGTCCACAGCGCAA
>CANQVL010000005.1 GCA_947627285.1 uncultured Oscillospiraceae bacterium | reverse complement strand
TCGCTCCAGGCACGGTATTTCTCCACAATCCACGCGGCCATCCCGGCCGGGGAATCGCTGAGCATAAACGCCAGGGTCTGGGGCTTGGTGCTGTTGATATTGATATAAGCTCCCTCCATCCGCGTCCACTCCTGGGCGCGACGCTTATAGTCAAGCTCCGCCGGCGTAAGCGAATCATCCGCCGACGCAACAATGGCTCCCGCAGAGCCTACATCTGTAAGATATATTCCTCTGACCTCTTTCGGATAGCGAGTCGCCAGATAGCAAGTTACTCCTCGACCCATATCGCCGCCTGACGCTATGTATTCCCTGTATCCAAGTACCTCGGTCATCAGTCTATGCCAGAGCTCCGCGACCTCGGCGTTATTGAGAAATCCTTTCGGCGGCAGCGTTGAAAAGGCAAAGCCCGGCAGGGAGGGCACCACAAGGTCAAATTCGGACAGCAGCGGAAACGCCTTCGCGTAGCGGAGGAAGCTGTCCGGCCAGCCGTGTGTCAGCAGCAGCGGCAGCGAGCCCTTGTGGGAACCGGAAATATGGAAGAAATGGACCGTCACCCCATCCAGTTCACAGGTAAACTGCGGATATTGGTTGAGTTCAGTCTCCTTTCGTCTCCAATCATAGCTGTCCCGCCAGTAGGACAGAAGGGATGAGAGGTATTGTACGTCCGTCCCCAGCGACCAGCTGTCTCCCTCTATCGGCTCCGGCAGCCTTGTCATGCTTATCCGGCGGCGAAGCTCCTCAAATCGTTCAGCGGCAAAATGAATGCGAAAATCCTTTTTCATAGTCAGCCGTCTTCCCCGTCCTTCCTCTCCAGCAGAAGCCTGGATTTGCGGTACTCGGTGGGGGAGAAGCCGGTGACGGATTTGAAGGTTTTGAGAAAATGCTTGTCGTCGGTGAAGCCGGAGCGGCGGCCTATTTCGGAGACGCGCCAATCCGTAGTCTCCAAAAGGCGCTTTGTTTCCTCAATACGGAGATTTTGAAGGTAGCTTACGAAATTGACGCCGGTATACTGCTTGAAAAGAGTGCTGAAAAGGGAGTAATTCATGGACACCCGGTTGCTGACCTCCGCCATATTCAGGGGCTCCCGGAAATGGGCCTGGACATATTGGACGGCCTGACGTATCTTTTGCCTGTTCTCAAAATCGGAGAAGGCCGCCGAGGTCCTGACGCACAGCTCCTCCAGCCATTTTTCCAGCTCCCTCAGATAACGGTTTATAGTATCGAAGCTCCAAAGGTCGTCAAATTTTCCGTTGCTGTCCACCATCAGCTCCGGGTAGGTTTTTTCAAGCTGCTCCATAAAGCGCCCGCAAAGCCGCGCGTATTCCTCAGGGTCCGCCTCCCCGTGGGCGACCCTGACCGACTCGCTTCGGAGAAGTCTGGAGGCGTCCTGCCACTTGGAAAGGCCGATAAGACCCGCCAGCTGTTCCGCCGTGACATTCAGGGGCTTGTAGGAGCTCTCCCGAGGCATACGCAGATCGCCGGTAAAGAAGGACACCTTCCACGCCTCCAGCGCCTCCCGGTAAGCCAGATGCAGGGCTTCAAGTCCCCGATGGACACGGCTTTTTCCGATGGGAAGGGTGAGCTTGCCCTCCAGCGAATTGGCGCCGCTCTCCGGTGAGGCGTAAAAGACGACGGAGCCCACAGCCCGTATTTTCAATACGCTGTCGGGCATCACCACGCCGGCCTCTCCGGAGCAAAAGCCCACGTAAGGGCCGGAAAAGAAATCCCCGCCGTATCGTGCCAGCCTTTCACGCCACTCGTCGCCCTTGGCGTCGGGCTCCATCATAAGCTGGCGGAGGGTGTCCAGGTACTCCCGTTCGCGGGCCTCCTTTTCCGCGTTGCGCTCTACGATCTGCTCCTCGACCTTCCGAATGGCGTTGTACAGCCGTTCCCTCTCCACGGGCTTGAGAAGGTAATCCTGAGCGCCGTTCCGGAGCATCTCCACGGCATAGGAAAAATCGTCGTACCCACTGACCACCAGGACGGCGGGGGAGTAGTCCAGCTCGTCACGAATACGGGATACAAGCTCAATGCCGTCCATTTTCGGCATACGGATATCCGTGATGAGGAGATCCACCTGCCG
The DNA here is from genome assembly GCA_947627285.1 of uncultured Oscillospiraceae bacterium. GTDB lineage: Bacteria > Bacillota > Clostridia > Oscillospirales > Oscillospiraceae > RUG626. The sequence goes on along the minus strand of CANQVL010000005.1, from coordinate 115,860 downwards.
GACTTTAAGGATCTCAAGGGCCTCCTGCCCGTCGCGGGCCTCCAGGATCTCCGTATACGGCACACCGGAGCGGCTGACCATGGTCCGCAGTCCCGCTCGAAGGATCTTTTCGTCCTCCGCTATCAATACAGTATTCACGTCTGACCTCCCTCAACTTTCTCAGGCTCCCGGTAGGGCAGATCCACCATCACCGTGGTGCCCACGCCGGGCTTCGATTCCACTCTCAAGCCATATTCTTCCCCAAAGGACAGGCGGATGCGGTCATGGACGTTTTTCAGTCCGATCCCGTTGCCGGAGCCGGAGCTTGTGGGCTCCAGGCCCGCGATTTGGCGCTTGAGCCGCTCCAGCGCCCCCTCGTCCATTCCTACGCCCTCGTCCCGGATACTGATGGTACAACGTCCGCGCTCTCGGTCTATTTCACCCCGCAGGCTTATGGTGCTGTCCGCCGCCAGGGCCGCCGCGCCGTGGACTACGGCGTTCTCGACGATGGGCTGGAGGCTTATCTTGGGGATCTTCTGCCCCATAAGCTCCTCCGGAATGTCCATGTAGAGGGTGATCACATAGTCAAAGCGCAGATTCATAAGGTCGATGTAGTTCCTTATGTACTCAAGCTCCCGGCTCAGCTCCACGTTCCCGCCCTCCAGCTTCATGCTGTACCGAAGGAGCTTCCCCAGCGTTGTCACCGCGTCGGCTATCTCATATTTTTCGTCGATCTCCGCCATCATCTTGATGGCCTCCAGAACATTGTAGATAAAGTGGGCGTTTATCTGGTTTTGCAGGGCCTTTGTCTCCGCCCTCTGTATCTGGGCCTCCCGCTCAAGGTTGTCCCGCAGGGTCTTACGAAGCATTTCAAGAAGCCCGCCGGCCTCGCGGGCAAAGTCGGCGATCTCACCCTTGCCTGTGACCTCCACCGTGGCGTCCATGTCCCCGGCGGCGAAGGCGCGGATGCCGTCGAAGGCTCCGTAAAAGCCCCGGAGCATCCGGCGAATGAGCCGCGATACCACGGCGGTCATCAGCGCGAAGGCCGCGGCAAAGGCGATAAACAGCCAGAGCGCCTGCCAGCGGGACGCCGCGTATATGTCGGAAAGGTCCGTCACCTGAAGATATACACAGTCAGACCCTTGGATAAAGGCTCGCGTTGTCAGCGTTCGCCGCCCGTCAAGCCTTGTTCGGACGGGCGTCTCCGAGAGCGGTATATGAGGCAGCTCCTCCGCCTCCACATAGGTCGTCCCCGCCAGAACTTCCCCGTTTTCGCTAAGAAGGACAGTCCAGCTTGCCTCATCGCCCGAAAAGAGCTCCGGCATCACCTCGTCCATACGGACGGAGGTCTCCAAAACGCCGACCTTCCCGTATTCGGAGGTGATGTCCGTGACGAGGCTTAAAATGTGGGGCGTCGCCGGCTGATTGGGGAACAGCGTATCGTCAAAGTCAAAGACCCAGGAGCCGGAGGGCAGCTCCTTATCCGCCCAGGACAGGCGCTCCATCCGCTCCGCCCCGTAAAGAATGGGCATCATCTCATGGATGCCGGAGACAGTGGAATAGACGCGGATCTGATAGAGGTCCGGGTTGCTGATGATGATCTTCTTAAGGCTCGCCAGGTCCTCCCGGTAAAATTCCAAAAGCGCCAGCGCGTCAGGCTCCCGTCCCGCCGTCAGCGCCGAAAGATGCTCCGTCAGCGCCGGGGTATTGAGGAAAACCTGGGTGGACATATTGCACAGCTCCGCCACACGCTCCGCCTCCGCCATGAAGCGGTCACGGCTCGTCTCGGCCTCCTGTATCTTTGCCTCAATGGCGGTCTCGCGGGCCGAGCGCATGGTGGTGTAATAGAGCGTCAGCACGGGGATCAGCAGGAACACGCCGCAGACGACGGCGATTTGGCGGCTCAGCTTCAGCCGCGTAAACCACTTTTTCATGGCGCCGCCTCCCGCTCAGTCCAGCCCCAGACGGATCTTGGCCTCGTTCATTTGCCGCGTGCTGTCCTCCAGCACCGCTTCAAGGCCGGCGTTCTCCCGGCGCTGAACGTACTCCTGCCACAGCGTCTCAAATTCCTCCTGGGAGGAGGCAAGAAGGAGCCTGGGGAGCATTTCACCGTGTATGGCGGCGATCTTCTCGTTTGCCGCCGCCTCGTCTGATTCGGGCGTGAAGCTAACGTCGTACTGCCCGGTGTAGAAGGTATAGGGCTTGGCCCAGTCCTCCATTTGCCGGATAGGTTCGATCTCCAGGGGCTTCCACTGATCCTGTATCCTGTTGTCCTGAAGCATCCAGTAGACGTCGTTGCCGCCGACGGTCGCCAGATATTCCATGTAATTTCCGCCAAGGAGCGCCTGAGTCTCCTCTGTCAGCACGGCCCTGCCGTCCACCATGGTATAGTTCTCGCCCTCAACGCCAAGGGCGATGAGCTTCTGCCCCTCCTCGCTCATCATGGTGCTCATGAGCTTGATAGCCAAATCGGGGCGTTCACAGTTTTTCGAGATCAGCGTCACCGTCCAGCCGTTGATGCCTGTGCCGGGGAGGGTGTGGGCGTCGCCGTTCTGATTGCGCGGCGCGTCCACGGCGATATAGACCCGCTCCGGGTCCGCGTCATATATCTCGCGCTCGATGTCCGCGATGTCGGTGCGCTGGTAGATCATGCAGAAATACCGCCCGTCACGGATCTTCTCGTCCATCTGCGCCCGCTTGTCGATGAAAATGTCGCTGGACAGGAGCCCCTCCTCGCCAAGCTGACGGAACATGGAGAGCCACCGCTTATATTCGGGGTCGGTGTATCTGTCGTAAAATTTCCCGTCCTTTTCGTAGGGCACGGCAAGGAAATTTAGGAGGAATTTGTCAAAGGAGTCGCACCCCGTGCCGGTAAACTCATGGGCCCCAACGGGGATGAGGGACTTTCCGTCCACCTCCGGGAACCGCTCCGCGGCGGCCCGGACAGCGGCGGCAAAGCCCTCGGGCGTGGTCATGTCCGGAGAGCCGATGGCCTCGTAGATGTCCTTCCGCACCAGGAAGGTCTGATTTGACGACGCGCCGCGCCCCTCCTCATAGTCCCTCACGGTATAGGAGGAGTTGGGATAGCAGTAGACGTTTCCGTCCTCCCTCGTGTACCAGGCCAGCCTGTCGGGGTCGGCGACCTCCAGAAAATACGGGTCATATTCCTGCGCAAGCTCGTTGAGGGGATAGACGAGTCCCCGGTCTATGATCACGTTGAGCTGTGTCTCCCACCAGCCCAGCGTGATGAGGTCCGGGAGCTTGTCCCCGGCGATGAGGGCGTCGAGCGTCTCCGTCTCACTGCCCTCCGGGGAGATGAAATTGACGGTGACGCCGGTCTTGTCCGTGATGGCGTCGCTTACCGCGTTGCCGCCCCAGGTGGTGTTGTACCAGCTGAAGTTCACATACCAGTCAAGCTCCACCGGTTCCTCGGAAACGACCTGAGCCGGGCGCGTCTGAGCGCACCCGGCCAGGGTCTGGAGGATCATAATGAAAATGAAAAAGAAGCAAAATGATTTTTTCAAAGGGAGCCCCCCTCGCTTTGTGATAGTTACATTGTATGTTCTATATTCTACCATAAAAGCTCTCAGGTTGCACCAATAAATTTATTCCTTCACGCTTCCGGCGGAGATACCGCTGATGATGTACTTGGAGAAGAAGCAGAAAGCGATCATAATGGGCACTACGGAGATAGCTACGACGAGATAGGTGGCGCCCAGGTTGGTGGTGATGTCGCGGACCGCGGACAGCTCCGCGACCATGACGGGGAGGGGCCTCTTTTCCGGGGAGTTGATGAGGAGCATGGGGATGAGGTAGCTGTTCCAGCTGCCGATGAAGGAGCCGATTGCCATGGTGGCGATGCCGGGAGCCATAATGGGGAGCGCAATCTTGTGGAATATCTTGAACTCACCGGCCCCGTCGATACGCGGCGCCTCCAGAAGTGCCTTCGGCATCACGGAGAGTATATACTGCCGGAGGAAGAAGACCGTGGCGGGAGAGGCGATGCTGGGGAGGATAAGAGGAATATAGCTGTCGATGAGCCCCAGCTGGTTGCACAGGTCGTAGAAGCCCAAAAGGCTCAGCTGCGAGGGCACCATCATAAAGATGAGCATGGCTGTGAAGATGACCTTGGCGCCCGGAAATTTATAATATGCCAGTCCGTAGGCAGTCAGCGCGGAGAAATAGGAGACAAGCACCGTGTTGCAGACAGCCAGGAAAAGGCTGTTCAAAAAGCCGCGTCCAAGGCTCATGTTCTCCGTGACCAGCTTCCAGTTTTCCGCAAGGCTCCCGCCGGGAACGAGGGTGAAGCTGGTCATGATCTCGTTGCCGGAGCGCGTGGCGTTTACCAGCATGAGATAGAAGGGAGTAAAGCAGAGCGCCGACAGGAGGATAAGGAACAGATACAAAAGGCTTTTCGCCGTCTTTGTCTTTACTCTTTCCATGTTTAGTCCTCCTTCCTGTTCATGAGCTTAAAGGCTATGGCGCAGAAGACGGAGATGATCAGGAACAGCACAAACGCCAGCGCCGCCGCGTAGCCCATCTGATTCTTGTTGAAGGCCATGTCGTAGAGATAGAAGACCGCCGTGAAGAGGGACCTCCCCGGCTGGCCCTTTGTGCCGGAGAGAAGATAGGGCAGGTCGAAGAGCTGAAGTCCGCCGATCAGGCTCGTCACGGCAACATAGAGCATAATGGGCCGGAGAAGGGGCATGGTGACCTTGGTGAACATTTTCCACCGGCCCGCCCCGTCGATGGTGGCAGCCTCAAAATATGACCGGTCTATGCCCTGGACGCCTGCCATCAGCATGATAAAGCTGTTGCCGAACCACATCCAGGCGCCCACCACGCCTACCACCATCTGGGCCGTCAGTCCCTCGCCGGTGAGCCAGTTGACAGGCGCGGATATGATCCCGGCGTCCAGAAGGATCTGGTTGACTGTGCCGAACCGCCAGTCAAGGAGCGTTTTGAAGAGGAACGCCACGGAGGTACAGGCGATGAGATTGGGGAGGTAGAACAGGGCGCGGAAGATGCTCAGGCCCCGCATCCTGTATTTCATGTCGTTGAAGATGATGGTCAGCAGCAGAGCCAGACCCAGCTGAAGGACGATGTTGACGCCCCACATTTTCAGCGTGTTCAGGAAAGCGTCCCAAAAGAAAGCGTCTTTAAAAGCTCTCTTGTAATTGTCAAACGCGATAAACGTCTCTTTTCCGAAGCCCTTGTAGCTCATAAAGCTCATCTGAAGGGTGCGGAAAACAGGATAGATGTTGAAAATAAGAAATGTTATGACAAAGGGGATACAGAAAAGGATGCCCTTTCTGTCCCGCCGTGCCGCAAGGCCGCCCTGGGGTTTTACGGCGGCGTTTGTCTCTTCCTTTTTTACCTTGACCGCCATGCTCTCCCGCCTTTCAATAATCATTATTTTCGTGGGGCGGAGCCTTGGGCCCCGCCCCTGCGATGCTCAGAACATCACACTTTTGATGTTCCGACGGTTACTGATTGATGGGAGCGTCAGCGGGAATGCTGAGTTCGGGATAGGTGGCGATGACCAGATCGTAGAATCCCTTCAGGGCCTCCTCCTTTGTGGCCTCGCCCTGCTGGACGGAGATGATAGCCGCGCCGAAGGCGTCCTTGCAGGCGTCGTCGTAGCCGGTGACCAGGCTGTAGTCGATCTTGTCCATCTCACCCATGAAGAAATCGTAGGTCTTCTGATTGCCGAAGGACTCGTTCTCGTAATCCTTGTTCTCCTCCAGAACCGCCAGGTTGCTGACCACGTCGCCGTTGGAGGCCTCAAGCCACCAGCGGACGGTGTCGTCGTCCAGAGTGCAGAACTCGATGAACTGCTGGACGGCCTCCTTGTGCGCGCTGTACTCGTTGACGGTAAGGAACGTGCCGCCGCCGAAGAAGCTGCACACGCCGCTGCACACACCGTAGAGACCCTTGTTGTCGCCGGCGTTGTCACGGACGATGAGGGCGCCCCAGGAGGGCATTACATAGGAGAAGATCTGGGTGGTGGGGTTGCCGGCAACCTCGTCAAGGCCGCTCCACTCGGCGTGCATGGGCAGGGGGCCGGCCATGGAGGCGTACCATGCGGCGGACCACTCGGGCGCGAAGGCCACATATTCCTTCTGATAGAGCTCAACGGCGCAGTCGAAGTAATCAAGGCGGTCCTGGTCGACGATGATCTCGCCCTTGTCATTGACCCAGGGGGAGGAGCTGTTGGAGAACCAACGGAGAGCGCCGGTGTCACCGAAGATGGTGTAGCCCTTTTCCTGAAGCTTCTTGGCGGTGTCCTCAATGGCGCTGAAGGAGGAGAACAGCTTGCCGATCTCATCGGGGTCGTCGGTGCCAAAGACCTCCTTGGCGAGGTCGCGGCGATAGATCACGCTGCCGGGGCAGGCCTGATAGCTGATGGCACGAAGGACTCCGTCCTCGTCCTTGCCGGCCTCGTATGTATAGCCCACGAGCCTGCTCTTTACCTGCTCGTCAAGAGCGGAGAGGTCGGCGGAGAAGCCAGCCTCAAAGAAGTTGGGGAGCATCTGGGGCTCGCCAACGAACACGTCCACGTCCTTGCTCTTGGTGCCCAAAGTCTGGTTGATCTTGGTGGCGAAGTCCGCGGAGTCGAAGACCACGACCTCGACCTCATTGCCGGTCAGCTCGGTGTACCGCTCGGCGAACTGTTTAAGGTCGTTGGAGAGGGTCCAGAGGACGATTTTGTCAACGGACTTGTACTGGCTGCCGGTGGCTTCGCCGTTATTGTCCTCGCCGGAATTATCGTTGTTATTGATTACGGTATTGCCATTGCCGGAGGAATTGTTGTCCTTGTTATCGCCGTTGTTGTTGGAGCAGGCGACAAGTGCCAGCGCCAGCGTCAGCGCAAGGATGATCGCGATGAGCTTTTTCATAAATATCCACCTTTCAATTCATTTTTCCGGGTCTCCCCGGTCTTATGGTTGAATTGTAGCAGACGGGTAATTTATAAAAATGGAGTAAATTTTATTTCGGTGTCAATTTTTTGACGGAGGGAACAAAAAACACACCACTAATCGATCCTGGCGTGGGTCTAACACAAAAACGCTCTCGAACTTCGAGCGCGTTTTGATATATTCACTCCTATTTCTTATATTTCTCCCTCAAGCTCACCTTCCCCTGTTTTGCGTCCATCTCCCGTTCCTTCGACGTGACGGTTCTCCATTGTGGGTTCTCCTCGCCGAGGTCGATGAACTGCATAGTCCCAAAACGGCACCGGGGGTCGAAGGAGATGTCACGCGCCACCAGCTCGTCCCAGGGAGTGAGGGAAAGTCGCTTCTGAATGGAAAATGGTTCCGGCTCCAGTTCGGCGTCCAGCGGCTCCTCCTCCGGGTTTATGCGGCGCAGGAGTTCCTCGCCGGTGATTCTTCCCTCCACATACTCATCTCTGGCCTCGCATGCCTCCTCGATCCAGTCCTTATATCCGCCAGGGACGGTCTTGCCGGGAGTTGTGGCGTAATATCTGTACTCACGCTCGTAAAACCGGGCGCGCAGCCGCTTAAAGGCGAGAAGATATTTGTCCTCGGCGGGGCCGTCCTTGCGCTTCAGGTTCGGCCCTTTCTTTTTGCAGGTACTCCCGCCGCTCCACTTGCGGTCACAGTAGTCGGTCCTCTTGTTCGTCTTCGGTACGAAATAGCGCCAGCAATATTGGCACCGGGCGATGCGCTTATTAGAGCGTAAAACCGCGCAGAGCTCAAAGATATATAGCTCCATCAGAGATTTGATCTCATGCTCGCTGTCACTCTGCTCCTCGTTCCCGTCTATGGAAAACCCATAGTTTTTAAGCTGAGGATATATACCAATGGTATGTTCCCAACGCTCCTGCTGCGTCATGCCCTCCGTGTTGCCAAAGCACACCTCCATGACGTTGCGCATCCGCACGCGGGTAAAGTACAACGTCCGCGCCGCGTTCATCATCCGCATTCCGTTCTGGAGAAGAAAGAGGGCGCTGCCGTCGTCCCTGTTCTCCGACGTTCTGTCCAGCGCGGAGCGCGTGAAGAAGTACGCTTCGGGAAAGTCCTCCCGGAAGCTGTCCGCCACGGCATAGCATCTGGCAACCGCGTCTCGGTAATCCAACTCTGAAACGTCCAGTGACTCCGCAAAGAGGCTGTGCATCTCTATCTCGTCAAGCTGTTGGGAATATTTCTTCAACTGCCTGTCCGTAAAACGGATCAGGTCATCATGGGGCAGCACCGTCTCGTCTAAAAGCAACGTCCCGTCGAAATCCAATAACCGCTTTCGTATCATCCCGCCCGGCTCCTCCGTTAAAGTGAGTCCGGGTGTTTTCTTTTCCTCCATGTGGTTCCTCCAAATATTTTTCAAAAAAATCTCAAAAAAGATCACTGCACTATGTAGAAAGCTCCGGGATCATTGTAACATGAGATCGCAGGAAAAGAAAGTACCGCAAAAACATGGAGGAGGATAAAAATGAAAAACACAGAAAGATTGAAAACCGTCACCGGCGAGGAGCTGATGAACGAACCTATCCGCCCACCTAACTTCATCGTGGACTCCCTGCTCTCTCAAGGCCTGCACATCCTGGCCGGAGCGCCGAAGGTGGGTAAGTCTTGGTTGGCTCTGTGGTTGGCGGTAACGGTGGCGAAGGGAGAGCCGGTGTGGGGGATGAGCGTGAAGCAGGGCACGACGCTCTATCTCTGCCTTGAGGATTCGACCCTGCGGATACAGAACCGGCTCTTCGAAATCACCGAGGACGCTCCGGCCAACGTCCACTTCTGCACGGAGAGCCGGGTAGTGGGCGCGGGGCTGGAGGAACAGCTTGAAGTATTCCTCACCGAACACCCGGACACGTCGCTGGTCATCATCGACACGCTCCAGATGGTGAGAAGCACAAAGCGGGACAACACCTACGCTAACGACTACTCCGACCTGTCGGCGCTGAAGAAAATTGCAGACGCCCACGGCCTCGCCATCCTGCTCATCCACCATCTGCGAAAGGAGAACGCGGACGACGACGTGTTCAAACGGATCAGTGGCACCACCGCCATCAGCGGCGCGGTGGACTCCAGCTTCACACTGGTGGAGGATTGACGCGGGAGCGGGCGGGCAACGCTCTACTGCATCGGACGGGACATTGAGTACCGGGAGATGTTCCTCGTCAGGAGCGAGTGCAACGTCTGGGACGTGGAGGAGACATTGCTACACCCCAATTCCCCTGACAGGTTACTCTCTCTGCTCTCTGCATTCGTGAAGACCCACGGTAATTTTATCGGCACTCCCACGGAGCTCGTCACCAGCATCGACCCTGCCGGCACGGAGAATATCAGCACCCGGACGCTCTCCCGTAAACTCCTGCAAAGTGCTGCGGCCCTAAGGAAAGCGGGCATCGAAGCTGTTTTCCGCCGGAGCAACGGCAAGCGGATCATCGAACTCGTGAGTGCCGATAGTGACGATACTCCCGCCCCCGGAAACATCGGCACTATCGACCCTGTCGCCGCACACAAGGCCGCAGGTGCCGAGCTGCTCCGGGAGGTGGCATCGTGAGTCGCCTCTGCGCTAAGAGCCCACACAGCGCCAGCGTAGCCCAAGCGGTTATGGCAGAGAAAAACTCTCCCCTTGGGAGAGGCAAGCGGTTATGGCAGAGAAAAACTCTCCCCTTGGGAGAGGCAAGCAGAGCGCCTGTCCGACTTTGTCGGACGGCACAAATTGCGGGCAGAAGCCCGCACCCACTCAGGAACGGAGGAAGAAATGAAAGAGAATCGCATCACCGTCAGGTTCACTGACGAGCAGATACAAGCCATCTCGGAGAAAGCGGCCTCGGCTCAGATGACCCTTAGCGCCTACATCCGCGCGGCGGCCATGCGGCACAAGGTCGTGGTGGTGGACGGTCTCCGGGAGATGGTCCACGAGGTACGCGGCATCGGACGCAACCTGAACCAGCTCACCATCTTCGCCAACGAGGGACGGTTCACCTCGCCCGACCTTTCGGCTATGGTGGACAAGCTGGACAAAATCTACGGACAGCTCTACATCCTGTCCGACCAGGAGCGGCGCTGATGGCGACAGTGACGTTCATTCGCAACAAGAAGCAGTCAGCCGGTGTCCTCGGCGGCGTGAAAAGGTATGTGGAGCAGGAGAAGGAAACGCTCGACCCGTCCGGCGCACGTCTCGTCAGCGGCCAAAATTGTACGCCGCAGTTCGCGGACAAGGAGTTCCTGGCGACGCGGATGGTGTACCACAAGGACAGCCCGGTGTACTTCTACCACTACACACAGTCGTTCAGCCCCAACGAGAGCATCGACGGCAAGGCCGCTCACGACATCGCCAAAGAGTTCGCGGCCCGTGCCTGGCCGGACAGCGAGGTGCTGATTGCCACCCACGTGGACGCCGCCCATATCCACAGCCACTTCATTGTCAACGCCGTCTGCTTCGAGAGCGGAAAAATGTTGAGGCAGGGGCCGAACACCCTGAAGGGCCTCCGGCAAATCTCAGATGAGATATGCCTTGCCCACGGTCTCTCTGTACTGCCTCCGAACCCGGAGCAGAAGTCCAACGGCATGAGCGCACGCGAGTACCGCGTTGCCGAGAAGCGGAACAGTTGGAAGTACCGCCTCATCAATGCCATCGACGACTGCATGACCTACGCCGGTAGCAAGGAAGAATTCATAAAGCTCATGGGCGAGTACAGAATCACGCCAAAAGATAAGTGCGGGATCGGTGTCCGCTGGGAGAACACGCGCAAGAACATCACCTACACACTCCCCTCCGGCATGAAGTGCCGGGACGACAGATTACACGAAGAAAAATACCTAAAGGAGAACATGGAACATGAATTCGCAATCCGACAGGAGACTCTCCAACGAGGAGCTGAAAGCCCTGAACAGGCCCGGTCAGGTGGAGACGCTTTCACTCCTCAGTGGTCTGCTCCAGCGTCAAGCAAGAATAGAAGAGATGCTCACGACGCTGATGACAGCCGAGGACGCGAAGAGGATACAAAACCAGATGACCTGCATGAGCAACTGCATTCAGGTTCTGCAACAACAGGTTGGGAAAATGCACGAGAGCAATACTACGAGCATCGAAAACATGGAGAGAGCTTCGAGGAAGTGCGTTCGAGACTTGACGCATACCGCGAAAATCTCAATCGTCCTGACGGCGATAGCGTCCTCACTCTCGACCCTGTTGCTGACGCTCTTATCTCGACTGCTGTGACCGTGGCCGCCCTCTCCGACACCGGCCCGGTCCGCGACGCCACGTCCATGCGTCAGCACATTGACTCCAAAGCGTACCGCGAACGTCAGCGCAAGCGCATTGCCATGGGTCACAAGTCCGACGACCATGAGGACGAAGAACCTACATGGTCACAGAAAATGTACTAAGGAGGTAACGCCTATTAAAAGCAAAAAGGATACAACTCGTCAGTCGAACCGAATAGGTACTGTCACCTTTACCTATGTCGGAACAGATAAGGAGTTCGACAGATTTCTTGAAATGCTGATTCGTGACTACTTACTCACGGACAATCCCTATAAGCAGGAAAAGAAGGCTTGTTGAATGTGTAGAAATTATACCGTTTCCGAATATTCAGATAGCTATTCCAAAACTGTTGTGGTATGTTGTGTCCCAGCAAAAAAGCGTTCACGCGGAAAGGAGGACATATGCGAAGTTGGCTTTATTACCGGCTCTCCCGCGATGAGGATGAGGAGCTTAATTCTCTGACGAACCAGCGCAAAATCATCTATGACTTCGCCGTATCCCGTGGGTATGAAATAGTTGGCGAGTCCTTTGATGATAACGTCAGCGGTATGCATTTCAACCGTGAGGGCATCGACAAAATCTACGAGGTCGTGGAAGCGGGGCTCATTGATGTTATCGTCGTAAAGGACCTCTCCCGCCTCGGGAGGCACAGAACGCAGACAGCCCTGTTCATAGACTACCTTCGCGAGCACAATGTGCGCGTGGTGTCCGCCACGGAGAACATCGACACCTTCAACGAAAACGATGACCTGATCATCGGCTTCAAGGGGCTGGTCAATGACTTCTACGCCCGCGACGGAAGCCGCCGTGTCCGAACGGGCTTTCGCCAGAAGCAAAAGGAAGGCATCGTAATGATCCCGCCCTTCGGCTACTTCAAGGATAAGAACACCAAACAGGTCGTGGTCGTCGAAGAAGCAGCCGAGACGGCACGTCTCATCTATTCCATGTATTTATCCGGCAGCGGTCTGAAAGCCATCGTTAAAAGACTTAACCTGGAGAAGCGAAAAACTCCCGCTCAGATACAATTTCAGCTCCTGCGAAAAAGCGAGCCTTGCACTTACAACGGCATCCGAAGGAAAAACATTTGGGAGGCAACGATGATTTCCCGTATCCTTCAGGACGAAACTTACACCGGTACCCTCATCTGTCATAAAAGTGAAAGGAACAAAATTAACAAGACCTTCCGCCTGACGACACCCGATGAGCAATTCCGCCATGAGGGCTTTGTCCCGGCCATCATAAGCTATGAGGTGTGGCAGCAGGTGCAGGAGATTATGGCACAGCGCAAGGAATCCAGAGCCCGTGCCGCTCACGGAAAGCGTCTGCTTCGATACGGCGGCCTCCTCCGCTGTGCCGATTGCGGCAGGGCATTTGTTGGCAAGCGTATAAAAAAAGAAAGCGGCGAACGTGTCCAATATGTCTGTGACACATATCACCGCTACGGCAAGGAGTACTGCACGTCCCACGTGATCCAGGAGGAGATATTGGACAAGCTGATCATAGATGAGCTGAAAAGCACCAAGGTACTTTACGAGCAAAATTGGGCGGGACTTCAAAAGCTGATCGACAGCTGGATACCAAGGCAATCCTCAGTGGAGGCGAATCTCAAAAGCCTGTCCGAAAGGATAGACACTCTGGAGGACGAAATGGAGGTGATACTAATGGAGCGTATCCGGGACAAGGCCAACATCGAACGCTATGACCGCATGATCAGCAAGCGCGAGGCTGAAATCGAGGAGCTCAAGAAACAAATCGCGGCTCTTAACAGCATCGAGGACACCCTGAAGCAACGTCAATCAACTTTGAGACGCGATATAAAGCTCATGGACAGTATACTCAGTGAAGGGCGTATTTCCGATGCGAACCTCCGACTGCTCGTGAAGAAAATTTATATATCTGAGCGTGACGGTAAATTGGACATCGACATACATCTTAAAGCGCCATTCAGAACCCATGGGTTTATCCTTGACGGCGACGATGTAATTGACGCCTGGGCCTCCATGGATTTCAACTATGACCGTATCGCGCCTATAATTCTGAAACAATGGAGTGAGGAAAATGAGAGTATGGATTTACTCACGGCTGTCCAATGACGATGACCCGGAGCAAAATTCACTTCTGAATCAGGAGCGTATCTGCCGAGAATACGCAAAGCAGAACGGTAGCAATGTTGTCGGTTCGTCCTCTGATGACAACATCAGCGGCATGACCTTCCCTCGCCCCGGATTGCGAAAGCTTTCCGAGGCGGCGGAAAACGGGAGCATAGAAGCCGTACTCGTCAAGGACCTGTCCCGACTTGGCCGCCATAATACGCAGACAGCACTGTTTATCGAGTATCTGCGTGAGCGCAATATCGCCGTGATTTCTGTAACCGAGGGGCTGAATACCCTTACCGAAAATGACGATCTCATCGTCGGTATCCGGGTCCTGATGAACGACTTCTACGCAAAGGACATCGGGACCAAGATCCGTGCAGGCTTCAGGCAAAAGCAAAAGGACGGACTTGTTATCATCCCTCCTTTCGGATATTGGAAAAACAAGAACACCGGCACGGTGGAGATCATTGAGGAGGCCGCCGATACCGTCAGGCACATTTACAGCACGTATCTCTCCGGCATTGGACTAATTCAGATCGCGCGGCAGCTCACCGCCGAGCGCCGCAAGACTCCCGCTCAGCTCCAATTGGAGCTATACAACCGCCATTTCGGAAACACCAAACCTTACATGTGGAGCTTCACCAGCGTCAAGAACATCCTTCAGGACGAGAGCTACATCGGGACGCTTACAAACCACCGGCGCGAGATAACCTCCGGCAAAACGAGCTATGTCCCCGAAGTCGAATACTACCGCCACGAGAACTTCTACCCTCCGATAGTATCAAGAGAAGACTGGCTGGCAGCGCAGGATCTTCTCTCCAAAGCTCCTTCCAAAGCTGCGTCCTCTACCCCGTCCCGTCACCGCTACGCCGGTCTTCTTGAGTGCGCCGACTGCCATTCTCCTCTTGTTGCCATCAACCGCCGTTGGAACGGGAGAACACGCGTTGAGTACATCTGCAAAACTTATATGCGCCACGGCAAGGCCGTGTGCCCCTCCCACCGTATCCACGAGGAGTTTATCGACAGCGCCTTATACGAAAAGCTATCCGAGCTTCTATACAATGCACAAAACGCTCTCTTGACCACCCAGGCATACCAAAAGCTCCTGTCCCTCAAAGCCCCCGTCATCAACGCCAAACGCCTGTCCATGCTGAATAGGGTCGCGGAGCTTGAGGCGGAAATCGACGAGATCATCATGGAGAAATTGAAAGCATAAATTGAAAAAAGACGAGCCGCTTACTTCGACGGCTCGCCCTTTTTCGTTGGAATAAGTGGTTATAACTCCCATAACAACAAAACGCGAGACCAGCGTAGCGAGTCGCGTTTTGGGAGGAGCGAGGTCAGCGAGTGAGGAAAGAGGCTGTAGCCTTTTGCTTCTGCATCTTTTCGAGCCATTGCGACTTTATGCGACGACGTTGGTACAGCGAGTGCTTTAAAATCCGAGCCCATGCCTGCCGATTCGAGTTCAGCAAAGGACATAGTATTTGAACAGTCTTTGTAATTACAGCCGAAATATATCCGCCCGTCATCATAAAGGATAATCGTATTTATAAAAGTATCTATCAACCGACAGCGGTGTTCAAGTTTATTTGTATTGAGTTTACGTTAACGGTTAAGACAAATTATGATTTGGTCTTTTGTCAAGGTCGGTTTTGCCATTTTTTCCTTCACGATCTGCACCGAAAACTCACTCTTTTGATGCTCTAAATCCTCCATTCTCTGCTTGGTAGAATCAGTCAAAATTCCTTGCTGAATTGCATTGAGCAGATTATCAATCTCCCTCTGTGTTTCTGCATACTGCTTTTTGAGTAACGGAAATATGGTATTTTCTGCACCCTGCATTTCTAATACTTTATCAACTAATATTTCAATCAGTTCATCATCAAATATAATTCTGCGAATATAACAGCAATTTGAATATCGTCCTTTTCTCCAAATGCTTTGCACTCCCGTAACTGTCTTTCGATGGATTCCTCTCGCTGATTTTCCGAAGAATAGCGTGCGTAAATTACGTCGATCATTGTTATACTCCCTTCTCCTCGCTTATGGCTTCTTCTGCTATTTCTGCCATTTGTGTCCGCTCAATTAGATGATTTGCGAAGGTTAAAAGCTGCAGTGCACGATCCGCTGTATCTTCCCAATCTGAATCATGTGCGCGCGGGTTCCTAATCCCAGTCATACAGCCAGCGAATATTTGCATATATCCAGATTGTTCATTCTTTTCGGATGTACTAACACATTCATTAAGCTTTAGTTTGGGATTGCTAGGAGAAAAGACTCGCTGCATTAACGGTGCACCAGTTAGATCTGTATACTGTAATTTGGCTTTCTTTTTTACAAGATTGTCGAGCAATTTGTATGCCTCTTTGACCGCTCTAGCATGGTGACCGTCTTTAAATAGTTTTTCTGTTTTTCTACGCAATGACTTGTTGGTGATTAATTCATCATATATGTGTATAATTTCATAATAGTGCGTAGAAATATCTATTTTGCCAAACCCCTGCTCTCTAATATCGCTATTTATTTGTTGTGCAACAGACAATATATCTCTCTGCAAACTCATTGTTTCCCTGTCCCGTATAGATGTTTTGCCATACTAGCAAAAATAGTATCAATTTGTTCCGGAGTCGAATCGGGAGAAATATGAATCTGCAAGTCAATATGCAGATCGGGATGACTAGTAGAATTGGAAATATTTCTATTACCACCAGTATGTTGATTACCGGCAGTGGGAGTTGATGACTTATTATTGGCTACCTTTTTAGGGTTTGGAGATGATTGTTTTATATTGTTTTTAGAGCCAATGGTCTTTCCATTCTTTATTTCACCACTCTTAAGTAAAGAAAATAGAGCGACCATTTTATCTGCGGCTCCTTGGCCAACTCCTTGGCTCATAAACCATGTTCTCGCAGAAGCTCTATCAACATTTGAGTCAGGAAACAAGTCTAAAAGTTCGGTAGGGTAAACGGACTGTATGATAGTATCGCATACCGCTTTATATTTGTCATCAATGCGCCATTCATTTGCCAATGATGTTGGTTTATTATCATCATCAATAAGACCAACACGCCTTAAGGGGTTTATAACATTGCTGTTTGCTGAATTATCATTAGCCATTGAAAGAAGTGATTTGATATAAGTTGGTGAAACCACTGAGGGAATTGAAGCCTTAAATTTTTCCCGAATTGTCCACCAATTTTTTTCGGAAATAGTAGGATAACTGTTATTTTTTTGCTCCGTCATTATTATTCCTCCTAAACATTTACTTTCTTTTTTATTTCGTCCACTAACAAATGAATGGTTGTGCCCGGACACATTTCTGACGGCTTGTCCTTGCCATTTGTTTTATGCTCGTGCATTTTTTGGGCGGCAAGTTTAACCGCTCTTTTCTCATCGCCGAAGCAATTCAACTTTTCATAAACTGCCGGATCGGATTTAATATATTTTTGCCGCGCTATACGTTCGAAGATTTGCTCAAATCCTTCACAGCAAGCTACAGAACTGTTATATGTAGGCATAGCGCCGAAATAGGCACTAAACCATTCTTCAATACATGGATTTGTCCACCCGACATTGATACCTTTGGATATTGCTTCTGATATGATACTATCAAAATTTTTAACCTGATCTCTATCAAAGATAATCCATATCTCACCGTATTGAGGATTCAGAGACGCAAGATTCAACGCTTCCTCTACAAGATTTTTTGTCTTGGTCTTTATAACTTTAATGACTAATTTACCTTGTAATTCCTGAGGAATGGAATCTCTTAGTCCATACATATAATTTTGCTCAGTCTCTTTTGTATCTGTAACAATAAAGTAATATCCCAGCTTTGGTATGCGCCGCTTGTACAATTGCTCTCTTGTCTTTCGGTTACCAATTCTTTCAGGTTTCGGCATTAATTATTCCTCCTTGAACATATCGAAATGTTTTAAAGTAGGAATAGCACCGTATTTTCCTAGTAAATAGTTCTTTTCGTAATTTTCATCTTTTCGAATTTTTACACCATCTTCATCAACAAAATCGGCAAGTGAATACAGATTAGATACCCCGGATGAATTTTTTTCTGTAAACCAAATTTCATCCCTCCTCAACATACTACCATTTAATTGCCATGAATCGTGTGAGGTAAAAATCAATTGCGCGTGCTTTGTGTTAATATTGAGATCCAAGAAGGTAATAATAAATGTTCTCACAAGCAATGGGTGCAATCGAGCATTCAACTCATCAATAAAGAGAACGCCACCATTCGATAAGACATCCTGCAGCATGGGATATAAAGCAAACATCTTAAGTGTACCTGCAGATTCATGCTGAAGAGGAATAGAAGCCGTTTGATCAGAGTCGTTCATTTGGTGAATGGCATCTATTTTTAAATGCTCATCTTCGTCATCGTCAGTTTTAAGGACTTCTACATTGAAGCCAATTATTGACGGATCAAATGTTGAAAAATAATCTACCACCTTTTTCTGCACATCTTTGCTTTCAGCAAATCCTCCTGGAATCAACTGAGAAAGGAAAAAGTTTTCGATTGGTTTTCCAAAATCAGCAAAGTCGTTATTCAAAAACCAATCGCGCACAAATTTTAATTTTGCAATTTTAAGTTTTGCACCCAATGATACCACAAGTGTTTCTTTTTCTAGTGCAATTTTCAGATTTTCTTGACTATTAGCCGGAAGTCCAGAAAAATCATATTCATCTCGGCTTCTGTAGAAAATTTTTTTGTAAACACCTCTGGAAGACTTAGATTTATAATTTAGCCACTCTTCACAGACGCCGGCATTGTTCACAGTAAATCCATAGTTATAAGTTTTAGCACCGTTTTCTTCAGAATCAATAAAGTATACTTCGAATGAAGATTCATCTGTTTTACTCTTTGTATCGAAAAGGAACGGCGTAGGTTTAAAAAACTCGGATTTTTTCTTTTTGGATGATGACTCATCTCCGCCATAATTTAAAGAATGAATAACATATGTGGCCATATACCTAAAGGCCTCTTGCACATTAGATTTGCCACTCGCGTTTGCACCAAAAATAGATGCAACAGGAAGTACGCGTTCATTTGCGATTGATATTATATGATTATTAAATTCTGAGATTTTTGTTGCAGTCAAATCTAAAGTAGTATCATCTCTAAACGATTTATAGTTTTTAAAATTGAATTGAAGTAACATAATCATTTGCTCCTTATTATCTTCTCATTATCCATTATACTCAGTTTTTTTGATTTGTCAACGCTTAAATGAGAAAAAGTCTCATTTAAGCGTTGATTTTGTTTTGCCTAATATAAATAGGTGAAGGCCTAACTCCTCCACCCATCTTAAACTTTTCCGTACTCTACTGCGTTACCAATAAGATGAACAGAATTTTCAGAAATTGCTTTTTCAAGATTCTCATCTACTGCATATGCCTTATGCTTAATTACAAGCGGTACTAAATAGTATACTATGTGGCAAATAAGTACTACCTAAAAAAGTGGATTTTTAAGAAGTCTAATCCAGTCAAATGAAATTTATTCAGTTGCTTCGTATTATTATATTATTCAAAGCATATTTGCTACTTGTTTTAGAGAGGAAATAACGGCTATAGTAATTTTGGTTGCATTGCCAAATATTACACTCATACCTAACCTCCCAAATATCATTTTAATTTATTATAGCATATAAAAGGCAAGCTGATACAAATCGTCCAACAATTTGAAATAAACAATAAATCCGAACCCATCTCCAACAAGGAAAAGGTTCGGATTTATATTGTTTGGTGCGGGCAACAGGATTCGAACCTGCACGGATCTCTCCAGTGGCTCCTAAGACCACCGTGGCTGCCATTACACCATGCCCGCATATTGTAATATTACCACCATTCCTCCGGATACACTTTTTATAATAACATAACCGGAAGAACAATGGCAAGCAACGTTTTAACATTGAAATAAATAAATTCTTCACTGCTTTCTTTACGAAAATGTACTCGAAATCACATTGAATATTTTTCCTTAAGATACTCGGCTACACATTCTATTTCCGGAAACAGGGAAGCTCTATTGATTGAAAACGTTTCTAATTGTTCGAGAAAATGTATCTTTTTATCAAGAAGAATAATAATCTTTTTGTCATGTTCCTTATATCGAAAGCTTTCCAACGAGCCGTGTCCCGCCGCTAAACCGCAAAGAATAAACGCCCCGTCCTGTTTCACGATCCTTCCGTTATTCTTCAGGGCGCAAACAATATAATTGCTTAATACGTCCTCTTTTTTTATTTCCGCCTGAAACGCGGGTTTCTCTATCTGAACCTCGCGGATCAATCGAGAAGCTTTTGTATTGAACTGCCTATCGGAAATATCAGTATTAACTGCAAGATTATAAAAATCCCGTTGCTTTTCATAAGGAAAAACAGGAAGACTTGCCAAGATGGAAACTGTATCACTTTGGGGATATTTGATATCCTGTTCTCTTGCTGAAACCAAAACAAGCTCCCCGTATGCTTCCGGCTCACTTTCACACGCAAAATAAAGCGCGACTAAAAGGTTCCTTGTTATATCAAGCAGGCGAGTAGGCAAGCCGTAATGTTGCATCTTAACCAATTTTTCCAAATGCGAATCGCACTTTTCAAAATCATCCGGGCATTCAATAAGAAGCTCGTGATATAATTTACTCTCATTCTGCTGCAAATGAGATGAACGCAAAATAGACGGGCATAAGGAGTAATTGGCATTGGAATGTCCACGGAAGAATAACATTCAGTCCCGCTTTTTTAATGAGGATATAAAAGTGCTGACCCCGGATACAGAAGAGAAAAAGTAAACCTCTACTTTCTCCGCATTATATACAACGCCTCTATTAAAACTAATTTTTTCCAGTGCTCCATATGGGATTTTAAAATATTCTAAGTCTTTGAAATATTCAAAAAGCTCCCTAGTAAAATCAGTCCTATCTCGAGTATTATTCAGGGATCTGTACACCCAGTTAACAATAGCAACGGATTCCTCAAAGGTAAGCTCAGGAACAGATTCATCATCTCTGCTGGAGTCTTTCCAAATTGCTTTACTCCAAACCTCAAGGACCGTGTTCTGTTTAGGATACGAATTTGAATAAAGATTGGTATATTTTGAGTTATAAGTTTTAAGGCTCGCGTACATATCGTCTTTCTTTATTCGACCGCTTATGTAGGCATTCATATCAACATAACCATCAAGCGCCAATTTCTTCAAACATACATTATCAAATGCCTGTCGGATATCCGCAATCTTACACAAATTCGAAAAAAAGCGAGAAAAGATGATAATCATCCCCTTTCACTATGCATTTGATACACTTTCACCAAGGTCACATCACCTAAGACCACCGTGGCTGCCATTACACCATGCCCGCATGTTTTCTCTTTGTGTACCTCAAAAATCCTATCACTGATTTCTCTACGAATGCGCATTATGAATTTTAACTAAAACATTTATGAAAGTCAAATCTTCATATTGACATCCTCTGATATTGGTTGTAAAGTACCTGTCATTCTATCCCATAGAATTTCAGGAGGCTTATGAATATGTCAAAAGTCATTCATTATAGCGAACCACCCGAAGATTTTCGGATGAAAGACTTTTACTTGGTAAGGGATATAATTGACGGGAATACGGACTCCTGGAACACCCTTTATTAAGAATCTCTGCCCTTTGTTATGCATGCGGCAAGACAGGCTGACTATCGGAAATTGATGAGTACCTCAGACTACGCTGAGGCCGTCAGTGAGGCTTTCAAACGATGCTTTGAGCAATTATATCGTTTCCGTGGACAGGGCAGATTTCGAAGTTGGGTCTCTGGTTACGCGAAGAACATTGTTCGCAATCAGTCCGCCCGCATTATCACAGCCCATCGAAATGCGTTTTTGCTCAACTGCCGCGCCAAATCACAAGTTGCCGACTCTGATCCTCTTATGATTCTAATCTACTTGGAAAGAGACCGATGTTTGTGGCAGGCCTTTTACGATTTACCTGTAGTGGAGCAGGACATCGTTATCTTTCGTATTTTTTATCAGCTTTCTTCTCAAAAGATCGCGAAGAAATATAATCTTACCCGCAAGCAGACATCTGAAATGTACAACAACGCAATTTTTAAGCTCCGCCGGAATTTTCTGCGGTTATACTGCGGCTCCTCTTATGACTGATGTGAAATATTCTCTTCTTTATTCATACAAAAGGCTTCCTCGGACATAAACATACAACGCGTCGTCTCCTCAATAACATCCAGAATTCTTCCTTTGTTCTTCTGGATATCGATTGAGTACGTTCCCAACTCCTCCATAAAAAGATCGTACCGTCTGGGAAAACTCCGATCAAAATGCGAAACCCTTACGCTGACATTTTCCAATACATTAAAGGAAATCATATCCAGTGTCCTAAGACAGCACATGACCTTATTATCATAATCATGTTCGACAGGAAGATCCTCAAAAAACAACCTGAACATCATGCTGGCGTAACCGCGAAACCTTGCCTCAGGTACAACTTTCCCATGCGTCCTATATGAGGAAAGGAACACACGTACCAGTTCTCGGATTACAGACAGCGCCCGTGTCAAATCATCTGGCGTAGAAAGAAAAACAAATTCTTTTTTTGCATTGGCATACGCCATTCTTTTCCAATTTCTTAGCAGCCCAACAGGATAAGCATCCATGTCCCTGTCAATAAGCGATGCGCACTTTGCACACAGAAGTATTCCATTGCCTTCCCCTCTCCGTTCCTCCCCCGTCATGGAATAATCGTAGCGTGGTCCTCCGGGTGAAGCCGCACAAATATGAGCTATCACGCCCAGATTGATTTTCCTGTTTGTTTCCGGGCTGATATAGAAAACCTTTTCACGGCAATCCGGATTGGAACAGCGGTATCCGCTCAAAAATCTTATCTGTTCCTTTACGCTATCTGAAAAGTCATCACGTATTGTCATAAACAAACCACTCCACTTTTCACCAAGGTCACGTCACCTAAATCCTGCGCGTCTGCCAATTCCGCCATACCCGCGTATTCTGTATTCAATTATTCGGTCAACTCAAAACCCTTCACTTAGGTAACGGCGCCTAATCCATCGTGCATACCAATTTTACCACGGGCGCGCGTTAACGCTTATTAAATAATAGATTTTCCGCTCAGCAGATATATGGCGGCGAGTGGAAACTGCTCAAAGCTTTCGTCAATATAATTTCTTTTGAATTTCTCATATTCGCCGACCAGAAACGCAAGCTGGTCCTTCATCCCGCGATGTCCGAAAACAAGGCAGGCGAAGGCTCTGGCGTAAGGATTTCTTATCCGGTCATACATTTCCCGGAGCTGCCGGACGCAGCTCTCATCCGCAGCGACCAAAACTCTTGCCGACGCCTCAATGAACGCATCATGACCGCTGGTCAAGTATCGTTTTAACAAAAGCGGCAAACATTCGCTCTGATGTGCCAGGACCTTACCGATATAGGTTCCCATATTAGGCGAACGTAATTTCTTACGCATCAAGTCGACCAGTGCCGCCGGATCGTTCGTTTCCTCAATAAGCCGCAGCTGTGCCTCGTCCTTTTCCGTCAACTCCTCGTCGAACTGCGCAATCAATTTTTTAAGCTTACTGTTCAGCTCCTCGTGTCCTTCAATGACCTGGGTAACCAGAAAAAACTGGGGCGTCGAGTACGGTTTAATAAGATTTTTTTCAAAAAAGTCCTTCGGCAATCTATATTCAGCCATTATCTCACCGCTTTTTCACCAAGGTCACGTCATTGGAGCTTCCCCGACGGGAAACAGATACTTATCAAACTGCATTTTATCATTCCCGCCGCCCGGTGTCAAGCTTTCCGGGCGGCATTTTGTCAGGTCAAAATCGCCAGGAGGTCGTCGCGTGACATATTCAGTATGTCGCCCTCGGCGCCGGAGGAGATGGCGGACATGAGCTCGGCCTTTTTGTCCTGGAGCGCCATTATTTTTTCCTCCACGGTATCCTGGGCGATCAGCTTATAGACCTGAACGCACGAGCGCTGTCCTATTCGATGGGCGCGTCCGGTGGCCTGGTCGCGGACAGCCGCGTTCCACCACGGGTCATAGTGTATTACCACGTCGGCGGCGGTCAGGTTGAGGCCCGTTCCGCCGGCCTTCAGGGAGATGAGGAAGACCTGCGCCTCTCCGTCGTTGAACCTTTTGACAAGCTCCGCCCGCTTCTCCTTGGGCGTGGAGCCCTGGAGGGTAAAGCTGGTGATCCCCAGCTCGTCAAGTCGCGGCCTCAAAACGTCAAGCATGGAGGTGAACTGGGAAAACAGCAGGATCTGGTGCCCGTTCTCCGTCATCCCGGCGCAAAGCTCCAAGCACGCCTCCAGCTTGCTGGCCTTTCCGGCGTAGTTTTCATAGCACAGGGCGGGGTCACAGCAGATCTGCCGCAGCCTTGTGAGCGCCGCCAATATCTGGAGCTTTCCGCCCCCGTCCAGGGACGAGCGTATCCGGGCGGCGGTGGCAAGGTACACCCTTCTCTCCTCCTCGGTCAACGCCACGCGGCGCACGTGCTCGATGACCGGCGGCAGCTCCCGGAGGACGTCCTTTTTGACCCTTCGGAGCATGAACGGCAGAACCAGTCGCCGGAGCTTTTCCAGCGCCTCGGCGTCCCCGCTTTTGACGGCGGGCTTCTCCAGCTTCTCCACAAAGGCGTTGTGCGAATAGAGATACCCCGGCATGAGGAAATCATAGAGGTTCCAAAGCTCGCTGAGCCTGTTTTCCATGGGCGTCCCGGTCATTATGAACCGCTGGCGGCACCGCAGGCGTTTTACAGCCTTTGAGCCAAGGGTGGAGCTGTTTTTGATATGCTGTCCCTCGTCCAGGACACAGCAGTAAAACTCCCTCTCGGCGTAAAGGGCGATGTCCTGGCGCAGGAGCTCATAGGAGGTGACTATCACGTCCGCGCCGCCGGCGTTTTCCAGTATCCGCCTCCGCTCCGCCGCCGTCCCCATGACGGCGGCTGCCGAAAGGCCGGGGGCAAACCTGCCCGTCTCATCCATCCAGTTGAGGATCAGTGACGCGGGGCAGACCACCAGATTGGGAAGGCCCGTGACCTCCCTGCGGACCGTCAGGAGGAAGGCGATCATCTGGACCGTCTTCCCCAGGCCCATCTCGTCCGCCAGTATGCCGCCGAAGCCGCAGCTCTCCAGCGTCTTCAGCCAGCGAAAGCCCACCCTCTGGTAGGGCCGCAGTATTTTGTCCATCTCCTCCGGCGGCTCATATCCGCCCTCGGGAAGGGATTTGAAATCCCGGATCATGGCGCGGAATTTGGCGTCCCGGTCCACGCGCATATCCTCCCGCTCCGAGAGGACGCTGTCGATATAAAGGCCCCTGTACGCCGGGAGTTTCGCGTGTCCGCTCTCAAGCTCGCCGGGGGAGAGCCTGAGCATATGCGCCATCTCCGCCAGCGTCTCATAGCCCGAGCCGTCCAGCGTCAGATACCGCCCGTCGCGCAGACGGTAGTAGCGGCGCTTTTCCAAAAGGCTTTGGTAAAGCTCCTCCAGCTCGGAGGCAGGGAATTCCCCGGTGTCGATGTCCAAAAGCAGTGTCCCGTCGGAGACAGATATGCCCACGCCCGCCGGCGCGGGCCGGAGGCGCTTTCCCCGGAGGCGGTCAGATATGAAGACCTCCCCGCGCTCAAAAAAGGCGTCCATTCCGGTATCCAGAAGGTCGTATATGGCGTCGTCCCCGGAAAGTCGGAATACCCCGGACGCGTCTCTTTCCGGGAAAAAGCGCCGGGCGAATTGAAGCGCGCCTGTCTCCGCCGGAGTATCGCGCCTCAGCGTTTTTTGTCCGCCGCCGGATCCGTCGTGCATCACCTCAGTATCTCCGTAGAGGAAACGCACCTCCAGCGTCATGGCTGACCCGTCGCCGTCCAGGTCGAAATAAAAGCGCGGTACGCACTTGTCCGGGAGGTACTTCTCCCCTATCCCCTCCGGGTCCTCCACCGTCACGAGCTCTCTGAGCCTGGGCAGAGCGCAGCCGCAAAATACCGACATATCATCCTTAGATAAGCTCATGACCCGGGGTCTCTCCGCCAGGAGCGGGTACACCCAGTCCCTGAAGCCGTCAGAGCACCGCAGGAGCTCGT
This sequence comes from uncultured Oscillospiraceae bacterium, assembly GCA_947627285.1. Classification (GTDB taxonomy): domain Bacteria; phylum Bacillota; class Clostridia; order Oscillospirales; family Oscillospiraceae; genus RUG626. The sequence continues at coordinate 90,441 of CANQVL010000005.1, read as the reverse complement.
CGCCGGTATCCGCGTACAGACGCGTCCTGCTCCCGAAAAAGCGGAGCTCCTCCGGCGCTTCAACGGACAGCTTCACCGCCCTTCTGTTCTCCGACAGGCTCAGCGTCACCGCCGGGTCCCCGTCCCGGAGCCGCTCTAAGCCGCGCTCCGGCGGAAATGTCCGCAGTATGTCAAAAAGCCTGTCGAAGGAGGAGCCCTCCAGCCGGACGCAAGAGCCCTTCATCCCGCGCGCGGCGCCGTAGGGCTGATCGTAGTACCCTCTCCGGGGCGCGCGGACAAGGCGGAAGTCCCGGGATTCGTCCATCAAAAGCTCGATGAGGGCCCTGGATGGCGCGTCAAAGTTCTCGATCCCGTGAAACAGCGTCAGATTTTTCCCGTAGGCGACGGTCCTTCTCTGGGCGACGTTTTCGAGGAACACGAAAATATCCTTCACCGCGTACAGCCTGGTAACTCCAACGGAGAGGTAGAGCCCCGGATATTCTCCGTTGTCGCGGCTCAGAGAGAGCAGGGGCGACAGACGCGCCTCACCGGTCATATCCGCGCGACTTGAGAGGCTTAAATATTGCTCCGTCAGCCGTCCGGCGGGCCGGTCAACGCCCGCGGATGTGCCTCCGCTCCCGCGAAGGGCGTTTGTCCCGCGCTTCGGTTTTTCAGGGTCAGGTAATACGGCCTTCGGCGGCTCCGCGTCTCCCTCGGAGCTGTCCTCCGCCGCCTTCAGCATTGCCGCCGCCACGTGCTTGCACTCCCCGCGGTCCGCGAATCTCGGGCAGGTGCAGTACATAGCCGCCCTTGTCTGCCCGTCCTTTTCCGTCAGGCCGAAACTGACCCGGTACATTTCGGTCCCCCGCACGGCGCATGTATATATGACGATCCCGTCAGAGACGGTGCGCTCCAGCTTCTCCACCCTGTCCCTCAGATAATAGTCCCTTCCCCTGGCGTAATCCTGAGCGCTGAAGAGGCTCCTGATAAATTTAACATCAAGCATCGTCTCGGTCACCCGCTTTTATATCTGTGCTTTAGGTCAGGTCAAGTGACAAAAAGTCCGGCATATACCGCCGGACCTTCTGGTTGCGCTCCATTGTCAGCCTATATTTTATCATTTGCGCGGTCTGCTGTCAAGGTGTTGAAATCCGGCGCGGCGGGGGGTATAATGGAGGAAAAAAGATCGGGGAGGGCTTATTATGGGCTGGAACGAGGCTTATCCGAGGCCGCAGCTGCGAAGGGACAGCTTTTTGGCGGTTTCCGAGGGCTGGACGCTGAACGGGAGGGAGATACGTCTCCCCTTCCCGCCCCAGGCGCCGCTGTCCGGCTTTGCGGGCAGCGCGCCGGAGGAGCTGGACTACCGCGCCACCTTTTCCCTTCCCGAGGGCTTTCTCCCGGAGGGCAGCCGACTCATGCTCAACCTGGGCGCCGTGGACCAGAGCTGCCGGGTCCTTGTGAACGGCTCCGCCGTCTGCCGCCACGAGGGGGGCTACCTGCCGTTTTCCGCGGACATAACCGACGCGCTCCGCCCCGGTCCCAACGAGCTGAGGGTCCTGGCGGTGGACACGCTCTCCACCGACTACCCCTACGGCAAGCAGTCAAAAAAGCCCCACGGAATGTGGTACACCCCCGTCTCCGGAATATGGCAGACGGTGTGGCTGGAGGCTGTACCGTCGCACGGCGCCGTGCGCTCCGTGGAGATGACCTCCGGTCTTGACGGCGTCACCTTTGATGTGGATACCGACGCCGGCTCCCTCCGGCTCACCGTCCCCGAGGCGGGCATTGATGTCACCTCGCATGACAGGTCCATCGCTGTCACTGTCCCCGAGCCGCGTCTCTGGACGCCCGAGGACCCGTATCTATACAGCTACGCCCTGGAGACCCCCACCGACCGGGTGGAGGGGTACTTTGCCCTTCGGACCGTGACTGTTGAGGACAGGGGCGGCGTCACGCGCCTTTGCCTCAACGGAAAGCCCGTATTCCTCCACGCCGTACTGGACCAGGGCTATTTCCCCGGCGGGCATTTTCTCCCCGCCGACCCCTCCGGGTACGGGGAGGACGTCCTCCGCGTCAAATCATTGGGCTTCAACGCCCTGCGCAAGCACGTGAAGATAGAGCCGGAGGAGTTTTACTGCGCCTGCGACCGCCTGGGTATCCTTGTTATCCAGGACATGGTAAATTCCGGGGAGTACAGCTTCCCCCGCGACACGCTCCTGCCCACCCTGGGCTTCACGCGCCGGAGCGACACAGGCTCCGCCGTCTCCCAAAGGCGGCGCGAGCTCTTTGAGGGGCAGGCGGAGGGCGAGATAGCAAGGCTCAAAAACCACCCCTGCGTGATTGGCTACACCATTTTCAACGAGGGCTGGGGACAGTACGACTCCGACAGGCTCTATACCAGGTTCAAGAGCCTCGACCCCACGCGGTTCTTCATCTCCGCCTCCGGCTGGTTCGCCGGGGAAAGGAGCGACGCGGACAGCCGGCACGTCTACTTCCGCTCCAAGGTCCTGAAAAGGGCAAGGAAGGGAAAATTTCTCATACTCTCCGAGTGCGGCGGCTTCTCCCGCCGTGTCCCGGGACACACGGCGGAGGACCGGAAAAATTACGGCTACGGCAAGCGGCTTGACAGCGAGGAGGCGTTGACGGAAAGGATAACCCGCCTTTACGATGAGATGGTGCTCCCCTCCCTGGAAAACGGCCTGTGCGGCTGCGTCTACACACAGCTTTCCGACGTGGAGGGCGAGACAAACGGCCTTTACACCTTCGACCGCCAGGTCCTAAAGGTAAACCCCCGCGCCCTAAGAGAAATAGCCGCGCAGATAAGGCTGCGGTTTGAGAATTTGGCGGGAGGATAATCAAAAACGGCTTTGCCATTTTTGAAAAGCGGAAACGCGCGGTAAAAATCTCAAATCTTTTTTCAAAATTGGTATTGACAGGAACGGGCATTATTGTTATAATCGTGTTGTAGTTAGTTACTTGACTAACAAACCGGCAAAGAAAGGAGCTGTAACGCTTGAATGTAAATTCAAACACGGAAAAGCCTATCTTCATTCAGATAGCGGAGCAGCTTGAGGATAAGATATTCACAGGCGTGTTTCGCGAGGAGACACAGATACCGTCAACGAATGAGATCTCCGCCCTGCTCAGCGTCAATCCTCACACCGTTCTGAAGGGAATGAACATACTTGTGGACGGGGAGATCATCTATAAAAAACGGGGTCTCGGTATGTTTGTTATGACCGGAGCCGTTGAAAAAATACGGCGAAAAAGGAAAAGCCGGTTTTACGAACAGTATATAGCCGCTTTGATAGAGGAGGCAAAAAAGCTGCAAATGACAAAAGAGGACATCATCTCGCTGATAGAAAGGGGTTATCAAAATGGGAGCCATTCAGGTCAATGACGTCACGAAACGGTATAAGGATGTTCCTGCGCTGGACCACGTTTCAGTTACCTTTGAGCTTGGAAAAATATACGGTTTTTTGGGGAGAAACGGCGCGGGAAAATCAACGCTCATCAATATCATCGCCAACCGCGTTTTTGCCGACAGCGGAGAGGTGCTCATAGACGGCATACCGGCGAGTGAGAATATGGCGGTCCACGATAAAATATTCTGTATGAGTGAAACGGATCTGTATGACAGGGATTTGAAGGTAATTGAACAATTTAAGTGGACGAAGCGTTTTTACACGGATTTTGACATGAACAGGGCGCTGACGCTTTCGGAGAAATACCGTCTCGATGTAAACAAGCGATTTAAGGCTCTGTCCAAGGGCTATCAATCTATTTTCAAGCTGGTCATAGCTCTGTCCCTGTCGGTCCCTTACGTCATTTTCGACGAGCCGGTGCTGGGACTTGACGCGAATCACAGGGAGCTTTTTTACAGCCTGCTCCTGGAGGCGTTTGAAGAGGGGGATCGCACCTTTATCATCGCGACACATATGATCGAGGAGGTCTCAAATATCATTGAGGAGGTCGTTTTGATCGACGGGGGAAGGATACTCGCGCAGGAAAGCGTGGAGGAGCTTCTGGAAAGCGGTTACAGCGTTTCAGGCGCGGCGGAAGAGGTTGACGGCTACTGCGCCGGTAAAAATGTTATAGGGTACGATGAGCTTGGCGGGCTGAAAATCGCCTATATAATGGGCAAAAAAAACGCCTTGCCCAAAGGAAGCGATTTGCAGATCTCCGCGATGGACCTGCAAAAGCTGTTTGTCAAGATGACTGAGAGGAGTATAAAATGAAAATGCTGAGATCAGCTATATCCTATGGGTGCTCGACAAAAATCAGACCGCTTACGATTTTCTATCTGGTGGAATACGGTTTTTTCGCTTTGATCATGGCGATCGTTGTGCTTTGCACGGGAAATGCAGCGCTAAACCCCAGAGGAGTGGAAATTTCGTCAGCCGTGTTTATAAGCATTATGGGTGCTCTGAGCTTCAAGGAGGACTTTAAGGCGTTTTTACAAAACGGTTTTACCCGCGGATACATTTTTCTTTCTACTTTTTGCAGCTTCTTTATAGTGTCAGCCTCAATGGCTTTGATAGATACCCTGCTCGGGAACGTTCTCCGCCATTTTGTTAAATACTTCACATTTTTCGGAATGCTTTACGGATACGGACATATGCTGACCACCTGGCTCTTGTTGACTTTCGTGTATGTGATGTTTTGCAGTATTTTCTATTTGGCGGCGTTGGTGATCAATAAGGTCGGAAAAACAGCCTCGCTTCTGATAGGCGTGGGTCTATCCGGCGTCATTCTGCTGATTGCCGCGTTGTTCCGGTTTGTGTTTTCCCCGGAGCTTGTAAGCAGGATCGGAAGCTTTGCGCTTAATGCCTTTGGGTTTATGAACGACGGAACGGTCGAGCTTGTTTTCCCCATCCTCACATTCACGGTGATAGGCGCCGTTTTCTGGCTCGGCTCCTATGCGCTCCTGCGGCATACAGAGCTGAAATAAACATACCCTTTGCATATACGCGGCATAGAGGTCACCACTCGACGAATGAGCTTGTCAAAAAAGCGCTCCGCCCTTTTTTGACAAGCTCATTCATACTTTTTTATACGCCGGGAAGGTCACGGTGAAGCGCATGCCGCCGGCGGGGATGTTTTCGGCGGTGACGTCTCCGCCGTGGCGGTTTGCGGTGGACTTGACTATGGAAAGCCCCAGGCCCGTGCCGCCGGCGTCGCGTCCGCGGGATTTGTCCACCCGGTAGAAGCGGTCGAATATGTGGGGAAGGTCGTCCTCGGGTATGCCTATGCCAGTGTCCTCCACGGTTATTGTCACATTCTCCGCCGAACGGCTTACGGAAAGCGACACCCTGCCGCCCTCGCGGTTATATTTTATGGCGTTTTCCGTGAGGTTATATATTATCTGGAAGAGCTCGTCCGCCGTCGCCATTATCCACGTGTCCCCGTCAATGGAGGCGTCCATATCCACCCCCGCCTTTTCCGCGATGGGCTTTAAGGTGTTCAATACCTTGCCCGCCACCTCCCGGCAGTCCACCGGCACGCGCACGGCGGCGGAGGAGGTGTTGTCCAGCTTTGTCAGCGCCAAAAGCTGCCCCGTGGTGCGGGCAAGGCGCTCGGACTCCTCCCTTATGCCCCCGACGAACTCCTTCACGGTCTCCCCGTCCATGTTCTCCGTCTCAAGTATGCTGTCGGAGAGGAGCCTTATGGCGGCAAGGGGCGTTTTCAGCTCGTGGGACGCGTCCGCCACAAAGCGGCGGCGGATCTCCTCCGTCTGCTGGAGCCTGTCGGTGAGGCTGTTGAACTCGCTGGAAAGCTCCGTGAGCTCGTCGTGCCCGGAGACGCTTACGCGGTAGGTGTACTCCCCCTCCCGCACGTTCTTTATGGCGTCAACTATCCTGCGCAGGCGGTGGTTCATGGTCTCGGAGAGTATGACGCTCACGACTATCGCCGCCAGTCCCAGCCCCAGGGAGATCCTGGTGAGGTCGTCCCTCAGCCCCAAAACTATCTCCCCCTCGGCGGAGTCGTACTCATAAACGCACACCGCGCCAGACACCGTGCCGGAGGTCATTATCGGGACGCAGGAGTAGCTCATAAAAGCCCCGTCGGAGAAAAACGTCCGGAATTCGTCCTTCCTCTCCGACACAGCCGCCCTCGCCAGCGTAAAAAGCACGCGCTCGTCGTACCCCGTCACGTCGTTTCTGACGGAGTAGAGCTCGTCCATATTCGTGTTCATAATGGAGACACGCGAAAGGTTCCCGGTCTCCACCATGCTCATCACCTGCGCCACCGTCTCCGGCGTCATGCGCTCCAGCGCCTCCACGGAGCTGCCGATCTGCATGGTGCTGGGGAGTATGGCGTTCTCCTTTGAGACGAACACCAGGTCCCTGGAGATGGTGACGGGGTAGGTGTTGAGCACAACGATCACCACCGCCGTGAGCATGAGGTACGTGAGCAGGTACTTCGTCCTCAGGCTTATGAAGCGGCGGCGCCCACTCTCAGCCCTTGAAATAGTACCCAACTCCCCACTTTGTGATTATATACTCCGGCTCCGCCGGGTTCCTCTCAAGCTTCTCCCGCAGTCTGTGGACGTGAACGTCCACCGTGCGTATGTCGCCCTGGAAGTCGTAGCCCCAGATTATATTCAGCAGGTTCTCGCGGCTGTAGACCCTCCCGGGGTTCTTCATCAGAAGCTCGATGACGTCAAACTCCCTGCCGGTGAGCTCCACGTTCGCCCCCTCCTTATACGCCATGCGCCTTTCGCAGTCGATGGAGATGGGGCCTATTGAGATGAGGTTCTGATCCTCCGCCTGGTTCTTCAGCGCGGACCGGCGCAGAAGCGCCCTGACCCTTGCCTTCAGCTCCAGTATGTTGAAGGGCTTTGTCACGTAGTCGTCCGCCCCGTACTCAAAGCCGATTATCTTGTCCATGTCGTCGCTCCTGGCGGTGAGCATGATGATGGGCACCGAGGAAAACTCCCTGAGCCTCATGCACACCTCAAGCCCGGAGAGCTTTGGCATCATGAGGTCGAGGATTATGAGGTCAAAGTCGCTGCTCCTGGCAAGCTCCAGCCCCTCCTCGCCGTCATATGCCGCCTCCACCTGGTAGCCCTCGTTCTCCAGGTTGAATTTTATCCCCCTGACAAGCAGCTTCTCGTCGTCCACAACAAGTATTTTCATACAGTCACTCCTCCGTTATGTTCCCCACCGTAACGCTCCCGGCTATTTTGTCAAAAAGCGCCTCGCCGATGCCGGAAACGCTCATCAGCTCCTCGGGACAGGTGAACGCCCCGTGCGCGCTTCTGTATTCGATTATCCTGTCAGCCAGGGTCTCGCCGATCCCCGGAAGGCTCATGAGCTGCCAGCGGTCCGCGGAGTTCAGGTCAACAAGCCCCTCCCCGGCGTTTTCAGCTGCCGAGGCGGTGTAGCTTTTGTTCTCCACCGTCACCAGCACGTCCCCCGAGGCGGACCTGCCGGTGAAATAGCCCGCCGCGTAAAACACCGCCGCCAGCGCGACGCCAAGCATGGCAAGCTCCGTTCCCTTGAGCTTCATAACACCACTTCTTCAAAATTAAAGACAAATTTCGACATTCCGTATTGATTTTACTCGGAAAAAATAATATATTATATATGGGCGGGTACAGGTCCCGCCGGTACGTCACCATTTTACTATAAAAAAACCTCTTTGTCCATTACTTTCTTCCCGGAGATTCAAGATGAAAGCTTTTTCCTTTGACAAACTGAGAAAAACCGCCGCCGGAGTCCTCGCGGCAGTCATTATCTTCGCTGTCCTGGCGCCCCTCGCCCCCCGCGCCCACGCATTGGACGACCCGGCTGTGGACGCGGAGGCGGCGATTCTGGTGGACATTGACGCGGGAAGCGTCCTATACTCCCTCAACGAGTCCGTCCGCCGCGCCCCGGCAAGCCTTGTGAAGATAATGACCGCGCTTCTGGCTGTGGAGGCATACGAGCGCGGAGACGTGAAGCTGGGCGACAGGGTGACCGTCACCGACGCCGACTTCTCCGACATCGACTCCGACGGCGCCACCGAGTATAAGCGCGACGAGACGGTGACCTTTGAGGACCTGCTTTACGCCTCCTTCGTCGCCTCGGCAAACGAGTCCTGCAACGCCATCGCCCGCGCCGTGTCCGGGGACGTGCCCACCTTCATCTCCATGATGAACACCCGCGCCGCCGAGCTGGGGTGCAAGGACACAAGCTTCGGCAACACCCACGGTATGCCGAACGACTTAAACTACTCCACCGCCTACGACCTTTACCTCATAACCCGCGAGGCGCTGACCCACAACCTCTTCAAGCGCGTCTGCTCCGCCAAGACCTGGACGGTGGACGCCACCAACGTCTCCGACGCCCGCGTGCTGAGGACGGGGAACAACCTCCTCAACGACAGGAGCGGCTACTACTACGAGTACGCCTCCGGCGTCAAGACCGGCTACACCGACGCCGCCGGCTACTGCCTCATTGCCACCGCCTCAAAGGACGGGCGCAACCTTCTCAGCGTCATACTCGGCGCGAAGTCCATCATAGCCGAGGACGGCAGGACGGAGGTAAAGAGCTACACCGAGACAAAGCGCCTTATGAACTGGGGCTTTGACAACTTCAACCTCCGGGAGCTCCTCACCACCATGAAGCTCATGGCGGAGATACCCGTCCGTCTGGGCAGGGGCGCCAACTCCGTCGTCCTCAGGCCCGAGGAGAACGTCACGGCCCTCCTCCCCAACGACGCGGACCTCACCCAAGTGAAGCTTGAGCCTGTGCTCTATGAGGAGGGCACCCTCACGGCGCCGGTGGAGAAGGGGGCGGTCCTGGGCGAGGTGAAGGTCTCCTTCAACGGCGTGGACTACGGCACCGTGAATCTAATAGCCAACACCGCCGTGGAGCTGGACCGCACGGCGTACATAGGCTCCGAGATACGCGAGACGCTCCGCAACAAATACGTCCGCCTGACCATAACCGTTCTCGTCCTGCTGGTGATACTCTACGTCGCCTTCATAATCTACTACAACGTCCGCCGCGCCAACAAGCGCAAAACCGCCGCGGAGCTCGCCCGCAGGCGCGTACAGGAGTACCGCCGGAGCCAAGAGCCCTCGGGCGCCGCGGGTGTCGCCCGCAGGCAGACCTACGCCGACTATCCCCTCCCCCGCGAGGACCGGGACAGCCGCGCCCCCGCCGAGACCCGCGCCCCCCAGCGCCCCGCCCGATCCGCCGCCCCATCTCCCACCACCGGCAAGAGCTTCGAGGAGATCGAAGAGCTCCTCCGCCGCCAAAACGAGGAGCTGAACAACAGAACTAGAGGAGATAAATAATTCAAAAAGGGCTTTGCCCTTTTTGAATTAGAAGAACGTGCGAAAAAGCCGTGAATTCTTCGGAATTCACGGCTTTTTAAGTATCTATTTAACATCTACGTTCCTTATCGTTATCCCGTCAACCGCGCCGTCCCTGAAGCCGTTGTGGTTTGCCCTGACGGTCAGGTTTTCCAGGGTGAAGTCTCTGAGCTCGTACTGCTCCGTGTCCGGCTCGACGTTGAAAAATATGTCGCAGTCACAGTCGCAGTTGCGCATGGTGATGTGCTCTGCCAGGGATTTCGGCTTGTCCTCCCGGCCCTTCAGGTCAAAAAACTGCGTCCAGGGGCGGACGGTGAGGAAGCTTTCGATCCTCCCGGTGACATTCTCCACGGTTATGTACTCATAGTGCTGGGGCGTGTCCGGACGGAGCTTCAGCCAGAGTAGGTTGCTCCCGTCCAAAACCCTTATTCGCCGCACCAGTATATTTTTGTTGTGTACCGACTCAGAGCCGCAGGTCAGGCACCCGTGGCAGAAGCCGTAAACGCAGTCCTCCACCAGCACCCGCTCGTTTCCCCCGTTGGCGGGGTCCGAATCAGCCCAGGGCCCCTTGCCGCCCTTGAGCACCACGGAGTCGTCGTTGACCTCCATATAGCAGTTTTTCACCAGCACGTCGGAGCACACGTCGATGTCAATGGCGTCGGTGCTGGGAGCCTTCACGGGCGACGCCGGGGAGTATATGGTACAGCCCACAAACTTCACCCTTTGGCAATTGTAGATGTGGTTTGTCCAGAAGTGGGAATTTTGCAGGTGCAATCCCGCCACCAGCACGTCCCGGCTGTTTGATATGTAAACGAGCCTCGGCCTCTGCTCGTCCTTGTTGGTGCAGTCGGGGTTCCACTCCCTTCGGAGCCAGAAGGACCTCCAGGACCTCATGCCGTTTCCGTCCACGGTCCCCGGTCCGCACATGACAAAGCCCTCCACCCCGTCGGCGTTTATAAGCGCCGGGAAGTAGCGGCACGTCTCGCCCTCGATGCGGGTAGTGAGCACCGGGTAGTCGGCGATGTCGTCGCTCCCCCGCAAAACTCCGCCGTCGCAGACGTAGAGGTTCACTCCCTGCCGCATAAAAAGCGCACCCGTCAAATACGTGCCCCGTGGCACCACAATGACGCCGCCGCCATTGGCGCTGGCGGCGTCGATGAGGCTTTGTATCTCCTGCGTGTGGACCCTGCCGTCGTCAAGTATCCCGTGCTCCGTCAGCACATACCTCCGCCCCAGCTCCTCAAGCTCCGGCACGCGTATGTCGTAAAACCACCCGTCTATCCGGGTGACCCCGTCGGGAAAATATTCCGTCACCGTTCCCGCGCCTCCTTTGTTTTTTCCTATTATACAACCTTTCCCGTCTCTCCGCAACCCCTTTACCCGTTTTCAAGCATTTTCATGACCCCCTGGGCGACAGCCTCGGCTATGGTGTCCCGGTACTCCTCCGTTTGAAGCTTCTCCCGCTCGCCGGGATTTGACAGAAATCCTATCTCCATCAGCGCCGCGGGCATATCCGTCTCCCTCAGCACCTGATAATCGGCGTCCTTTACGTGCCTCGTCTTTACCCCGAGCCCCGCCGCCTTCTCCATTATGTACTCCGCCAGCCTCTTGCCCTCTGCGCCCAGATGGTAGTACCCCTCAAAGCCGCTCACCCCATCGTCCTCGGTGAAGGAGTTGCAGTGTATGCTCACAAATAGCTCCGCCCCGGCGGAGTTTGCGATCTCGCACCTCTCGTCCAGCGACACGTCCTCGTCCCCGTCCCTGGTCATGATGACGGTCACCCCCGCCTCGGATAGCTTTTCGCCGGCAAGCTTTGCCACGGAGAGCGTTATGTCCTTCTCCATCACCCCGTCAAAGACGCACCCGGACTGCACTCCCCCGTGTCCCGCGTCGATGACCACCACCGCGGGAGCCTCCCCGTCCTGCGCGTCTGCGCCGGGGGCCTCCGCGCCGCCACCCTCCGCGTCGCCTTCAAGGTCCTCCGCATCGCCGTCCTCCGCCGTATCAACCCCGCCCGCCGGTCCCGCGTCCGCCGCGTCCTTTTCCAGCCTTTCGCCGATATACAGCGCGCCGCAGACCATGAGCGCCAGTATCGCCGCCGCGAAAACCGCGACCCCCGCCCTCACAAGGAAGGCGAAAGCCGATCTTCTCCGCCTTCTTCTCATTCGCTCCCGCTCCGTCATTCTCTCAGCCTCCCCACCTCGTCCGCGAGCCGCTCCGGGTCCCCCACGGCGAACAGCACCGAGCGGCCCACCCGGTGGAGCACCGCCGCCTCGAGCCTCGGGACCGCCGCCGGGGTGTAGGCGAGAGCGTTTTCCGTCATACTCTCAAGCCGCTCCCTCAGCGTCTCCTCGGCGCTTTTGGCGCTGTCCCCGTCAACCAGCACAACGACGGTCACCTCGTCACAGCTCACGGCAGTATTTCCCGCGCGGACGCTTTTGAACTCCACTATGTCCTCCGCCGCCGCGCCGCATATGCTCTCCGCCGCCGAAGCGTCCACCTCCATCATGTCCCCCTCAAAGAGCCCCGCGTCCAAAAGTGTCTGAACGTCCCCGGCCGTGTACTCCCGCCCCGCTCCGGCGCACCCGGCAAGCGCCGCCGTTAGCAGGGCGAATATCAAAAGCGTCAATGTAAGTCTCATCTTTCATCTCTCCAGTAAAAATATCTCTCCGGGTCAATTACGTGCGTTCTCAGGTACTCCGCCCAGCGCGTGTACCCGTCAAAGGAGAAGTGAACCCCGTCGCGGGTAAGCTCCTCCGGCAGCTGCCCGCCCTCCCCCCGGTAGCAGGACGCGGTGTCCAGCAGCGCCACCCGCTTCTCCTCAGCCGTTTTTACGATTATCCCGTTGAACCTGTCCACGTTCTCGCAGCGCTCATACTCCGGCAGCCCGTTTTCTCTCGCCGCCCGGTCGTTCACCGGCGGCATGGTCTGCAAATAGACCACCGCCTCCGGCTGAGCCTCCAATATCCTATCCACCAGCTCCCCCAGCGCCCTCTCGTAGGACTCCGGCGGGTAACCCAGCTCGTTGACGCCCAGCATGAGGTACACCGCGCAGTAGCTCTTCGCCGCCAGCGCCTCAAGGAGCGTCACTTTCTCCCCGCCCACGTCAAAATACCTGTGCTCCTCCCCGTCGGCGGCAAAGACAGACATCCCCCTGTGCCAGTAATAATCCCCATGGGACAGCCCGCCGAAAAGCTCCAGCCCCTCGGTCCTCGAGTCCCCCAAAAACACCGCCCCGTCAAACCATCCGTCCTCGACCCTCCCGCTCTCCTCCACCGGCTCCCCGAAAACATACTCCTCCGGCGCCTTTTCCTCCTCCACAGGCGTCTTTTCCTCCTCCACCGGCACCTTTTCCGGCTCCCCAGTTATCTCCCCCCGCTCCCCGTCATTCCCTCCGCCCGTCCTCAAACGCTCCCCCACATAAAGTCCCCCGCACACCACCAGCGCCGCCCCCAACAAAATCACCGCCGCCCCCAAAACAAGCCCCAAATACCCCACCGCCGTCCTCCAAACCCGCCTTTTCCTCCGTCTCTCACTCATTCCCCTTCACCTCCACCCCCACCCTACCCCACAAAAGTCAAAATTTCGACAAAAAATCAAAAAACCTCCCCGTTTCCCGAGACCCCTCCCGATTTAAAATCCCCCAATAAAATATTTTTCGCGGGGCTTTGCCTCGCGAAAAATCACCTTATGTCGCGCAAGTGTGTGACAAATGGGGTCCCCACGCAATCATGATTGCGTGGGGAGAGGAGGAGCGAAGCCTGCGCCTGAGCCCTGCCGCTTGCGGCGGGGCGAGGTTAAGCGGCTTCAGCGACGACGAGGGCGCGCGCAGCGCGACAGCAGGAAAAAAGCCGTGAATTTCGCAGAATTCACGGCTTTTTTCTGAACGCTCCCCCCTCCTTTTAACGCAAAAGGGCCCCGCCCTTTTGCGTTAAAAGGAAAGAAATTTCCGCCTCCCCTCCCCCTTCCCTGTTCCTGATCCTCAGTCCCCCGCCGTGCTTTTCGCAAAGTATCCGCCCCGTGGCAAGGCCCAGCCCCAGGTGCTCGCCCGTGGGGTCCTCGGTGTAATAAAGGCTGTTCCGGCGGCTGAGCATGGCGTCAGAAAACCCCGGCCCGTCGTCGATGACGCGCACCGTCAGCAAATCCCTCCGCAGGGAAAATTCCATGTCCACCCGGCTTTTGGCGTACCTTACGGCGTTTGACACCACATTCTCCAGCACCCTGTAAAAAATCTCCCCGTCCAGCTCCGCCCGGCACTCCGGCACGTCGAACGTCGCGCCCACGGTCTTTTCCCCCGCCAGCATCGCCACGCTCTCCGCCGCCATGTTGAGAAATCCCGGAAGCTCCACGGGCTCCAGATCCACCGGCAGCTCCTCCACCTCGTCGATGTCCCTGATGTAGTCCGTGTACCGCTCCATTCTTTTCGCCGTGGCGTCAATATTCCCCAGCGCCGCCTCCAGCCTCTCCCCCGTCAACAGCCCGGCTTTTGCCTCCGCCCTCACGTTCTCCACCGTCCCCTCCATTATCGCCAGGGGGTTCCTCAGATCGTGCGCCACGCTCGCCATGGTGTTCCGCCTCTCCTCCAGCGCTCGCCAGAGCACCAGGTTATTGTCGTAAAGCGCCGCCCGCATCCTCTCAAAGGACGCGCACAGCCTCCCCAGTTCGTTGTTCGTGGGGCTCTCCACTTTGAAATCCAGGTCTTTACCGCTTATGTGCCCAGTGGCGTCCTCCAGCACCTCTATCGCCGGCGCCAGCTTGCGCCTGAATATCCACAGCCCGCACAGCACCGTCCCCGCGACGGCATAGAGCGCCGGCAGCGCCGCCATAGCCGCACCCGCCGCGATGTACGCCGCCCCTCGCCGGGGGCCGTTTTTGTACGCGCTGAACTCAGGGCTCAAAAGCCTGAAGGTATATGCCGTCACCGGCCTCTCCCCCGCGTCCTCCGGCTCATCGCTCTCCCGCTCAGTATGCGCCCCCGGCCTGATCTCCAGACGCGCCGCCGGGTCGCCCAACGTCACCTCGTCCCCGTCGGGCTCCACGTATATATTCGTGTCCTCCGTCCACCCGTCGGGGCTTTTGAAGCTCGCCCTCAAAATGAGGCTGTCGGGTCTTGGCACGAGCCAACGCCTCAGCGCCCAGCACCCCCAGACCGTCAGCGCCGACGCCGCCGCCACAAGTGTCAGCGTCACCGCCACCGCCAGAATAAATTCCCGCTTCAACGAGCCCGTTTTCACCTTTTCCATCTGTAGCCCATCCCCCAGACCGTCTCGATATACTCCTGCCCCGTGACCTCCAGGAGCTTGCCGCGTATCTTCCTCACGTGCTCCTTGATGACGCCGCTGTCCCCCTCGGCGTCAAGCCCCCAGATGAGCTCGTACATGCGCTCCCTGTCAAAAATCCGTCCCCTGTTCATGACAAGAAACTCGATGATGTCAAACTCCCGCTTTGAAAAACGTATCTCCTCCCCCTGCCAGCTCACCTGCCTGCCGGCAAGGTCCACCGTCAGCCCGCGAAAGCTCAGCGCCCCGGAGCTCCGCCTTTGCCTCTCGTCGCGCCTCAGATGCGCCGCTATCCTCGCCGACAGCTCCGAAAGGCTGAAGGGCTTTGTGATGTAGTCGTCCCCTCCCGCCTCGAAGCCGCGTATCTTGTCCTGCTCCGTTATCCTTGCGGTGAGGAATATTATGGGGCACCCCACCCGGTCCCTAATCTCCCCGCACAGCTCCAGCCCGTCCTTCCCCGGCATATTGATGTCCAGCAAAATAAGGTCAGGTCCCAGCGAAAGCAGGCTCCTCACCTCCCCGGCGCCGGCGGCACAAAAAACCGTATACCCCTCCCGCGTCAGGTGCTCCGAGACCACCTGACGCAGAAGCTCCTCGTCGTCCGCCACAAGTATCCTGTACCCCACAAGCCTCACCCCTTTTTACCTATTTTAAAAAAAATACCCCCCGAAAGTCAAGAAATGGTCAAGGCCGCGAAAAATGCCGTAATTTCCCTTTTATGAAATTTCCGAAGCCAAAAATTTCATTTTTCTATTGAAATCAAATCGGCGAAGTGCTAAAATAGATACGCTGTTTGCACACATTGCGCTTACCCCATCAGCATACATACCGCAAAAAAACAGGAGGAAAAAACACATGAAGAAGCTTCTTTCCCTGCTCCTCGCGCTGAGCCTCATCCTCTCCCTGGCGCCAATGGCGCTGGCTGACGATGAGGACGTGAACGAGACCGACTACTTTGACGACCTTTGGCACGACCCGGACGTGGACCTTCAAAATTTCACCCCGCCCGTCGTGGACGAGGAGGCCAACGCCGCGGCTCTCGCCGCCTTCTACGCCCTCGTTGAGGACGAAAGCGCCGCGATGAGCGACGTCGAGGCCGCCTTCGAGTCAGTCATCAAGATGTACGAGGACGCCGCAACCAACTACCAGTATTACTACTACCTCTACAGCGCCGACATAAACGACGAGGAGGCCTACGGCCTCTACGCCGCCTACGGCACCCTCCTCAACGAGTATTGGGACCAGGTGCTCCTTGCCGCCAAGGAGGTCCTCAACTCCCCCTTCGCCGCCTACCTGGAGCAGCAGCTCACCCAGGACGACATCGACTTCCTCAAGGACTACGAGCCCAAGACCCAGGAGGAGTTTGACCTGGACGACGAGCTCCTGGGCGTTGAGGGCGAGTATTATGAGGCCATGAACGGCGACCCCACCGTTGAGTACGAGGGCGTAACTTGGACCTCTGCCGACATTGCAGCCGCCTACAGCGCCGGCGAGATCGACGACGAGACCTATGATACCCTGGTGGATCTCTACTACGACGCCTATTACAGCGCCCTCGCCGCCGTCTACGCCCACCTCCAGGACGTCTGCTCCCGCATAGCCGAGCATTACGGCTATGACAGCTACGCCGACTACGCCTACGAGGAGGTCTTCACCCGGGATTACACCCAGGAGGAGATGCAGGCGTACTGCGCCGCCGTGAAGGAGTACATAGCCCCCCTGGTCCCCTACCTTGAGGCATTTGTCGGCATGGTTGGCTATGCCGACGAGGATTCCTTCTACAACGTCTACCGCGGCGACTTCACCACCCCGGAGACCCTGGACGCCATCGAGCCCTACATCGGCAGGATCTCCAGCGAAATGCTGGAGGCGTGGCAGTATATGCGTGAGCACAACCTCATCGACAACGCCTACTCCGAGACAAAGAGCGGCGCAAGCTTCACCTACAGCCTCACCTCCTCCCGCGCCCCCTACATGATAATCTCCCCCTCAATGTATATCGGCGACTTCTCCACCATTATCCACGAGTTCGGCCACTACAACGACAACTACTGGCACGAGCACGACTGGAACTCCGCCGAGTCCAACACCGACGTGGCTGAGGTCCACTCCCAGGCCAACGAGCTGCTTTTCACCCAGTTCTATGACGACTTCTTCGGCGATTACAAGTACGGCGTTGAGATCGCCACCAACAACCTGATGGAGAGCACCATCGTCTGGGGTCTCATAATGGGCGCCATGGTCGGCGAGCTGGAGCTTTACATCCACTCCGACGCCAGGCCCACCCTCGACGAGATAACCGCCAAGTTCGGCGATCTCGCCAAGGAGTACCATGTGGATGAGGTCCTTGACGGCGATACGGAGTGGTGGATGCAGATCCCCCACATCGTAAGCCAGCCCCTCTACTACATAAGCTACTCCGTCTCCGCCGTTGGCGCCTTCGAGTTCTGGCTCGACGCCCAGGAGAACGGCTACGACAAGGCATACGGCGACTACCTCAAATTCGTCTCCCTGGATCCCATTCTCTCCTTCAAGGAGCAGTTCGAGGAAATGAATATGCGCTCTCCCTTCGACCCCGACTTCCTCAAGGAGCTGGGCGAGGAGCTTAACGAGAAGCTTGGTCTTGAGGTAAAGGGCGAGGAGTACCTCCTCATTCAGAAACGCAAAGAGATATACACCGACGTGACCTACAACCGCCCCGAGCGCGGCATCGACTACGACGAGATCTGGGCGGCAATTGACGCCGGCCTCATGGTGG
This sequence comes from uncultured Oscillospiraceae bacterium, assembly GCA_947627285.1. Taxonomy (GTDB): domain Bacteria; phylum Bacillota; class Clostridia; order Oscillospirales; family Oscillospiraceae; genus RUG626. Next base: position 73,121 of record CANQVL010000005.1, on the reverse strand, counting down.
GCTTTGGCGACGGCACCTTCCGCCCCACCCAGACCATAACCCGCGCCGAGACCGTCTACCTCCTGTGGGAGATGGCGGAGAAGGCCCGGTCCGAAACCGTCTCCACCTTCACCGACGTTCAGGACACGTGGTACACCGACGCCGTTGCATGGGCCCAGGAGAACGGCGTTGCCGCGGGCGTTGAGAACTCCGACGGCACCTTCTCCTTCCTCGGCACGAACGAGCTCACCCGCGTCGAGGCTGCCGCGTTTGTCTACAGGTTCGCGACGCTCCTCGGCCTTGACACCGCCGTTGAGGGCGAGCTCACCGCCGCCGACGCCGCCTCCGTCAGCTCCTGGGGCGCCGACGCCGTAAATTGGTGCGTTGAAAACGGCATCCTCTCTTTGGACGGGGACGGCAATTTCGCCCCCACCGCCACCGTCACCCGCTCCAAAATGGCAGTAATAGTCAGCGCCCTCTCCCCGCTCCTCCCCGAAACGGACGCCGCTGAGTAAGCTTCAACCTCTATCCCCCCTCTCTCTACGGAGAGAAGGGGGATTTTTTGTCGTTTTGGAGAGGTATTACGCGCTTTGATATTGATATTTTATTAACGATACTGGTTGACATACCGCGCCCGCGCTGTTATAATACATATAAACCGTCTCAAATGAGACATTTTGGAGGTATACCGTGGACGCTTACGCTCTTGAGATACTCTCCCGCACCTTCCTCTTCCGCGATATCGACCCCGCCGGGCTTGAAGCTCTCCTTGAGGGCTCCGACACCCGCCTCCGCCGCTTTAGCCGGGGCGCCATCATCTACTCCCCCGAGGACTTCCGCCGGGAGCTGGGCGTGGTCCTTCGCGGCTCCGTCACCGTCACCAAGGGCTCCCTCACCGTCTCGGAGCTCGCCCAGGGCGATATGTTCGGCGCGGCGGCGCTCTATACCGACGAGGAGCGCTACGTCTCCACACTCACCGCCCGTACCTCCTGCGAGGCGCTTTTCCTCTCCCAGGAGTACGTCTACGGCCTCATTGATACGAACCGGCAGGTGCGGGAAAACTACCTCCGCTACCTCGCCCAGCGCATCCGCTTCCTCTCCGCCAAGGTGGACGCCTTGTCCGCCGGCACCGGCGGAAAGAAGCTCTCGGACTTCCTCATTCGCGGCTCCGGCGAGTCCGGCGTTGTAAAGGTCCGCTCCATGACGGAGCTGGCGTCCAGCCTGGGCATCGCCCGCGCCTCCCTCTACCGGGAGCTGGACAAGCTCTCTGAGGCGGGAATAATCGAAAAGTCCGGCAAAACAATAACCGTGTTGAAACCGGAGGCGCTTGAATAGCCTCCGTAATTAGAAAGGAACGACCATGAAAAAGCTCACAGTATTACTTTTAGCCCTCACCCTCGTCCTCTCCCTTGCCGCCTGCGGCGAAAAGGGCACGGACATAAACGTCGCCGTCCTCACCGGTCCCACCGGCGTGGGCGCGGTGGGCCTGTGGGAGGCCGCCGATGCCGGCAGCACCACCGACAGGTACAGCATCACCGCCGTAGCCGACAACACCCAGATCCGCGACGGCCTCATCAACGGCGACTACGACATCGCCGCCATCGCCACAAACGTCGCCGCCACCCTCTACAACAAGACCGAGGGCAAAATTAAGGTCATAGCCCTCAACACCCTGGGCGTCCTCTACATCCTGGAGAACGGTAGCAGCGTAAGCTCCGTCGCGGATTTGAAGGGCAGGACCATCTACGCCGCCGGTCAGGGCGCGAATCCGGAGTACGTCCTCAAGTATATCCTCACCTCCAACGGTCTCACCGTCAGCACCTCCGTTGACCCCGTGGAGGACGCAGACGTGGAGGTGGTCTTTGACGAGGCCAGCGTAATTCAGACAAAGATGGCGTCGGGCGAGATCGACCTGTGTATGCTCCCCGTCCCCGCGGCGACCGCCGTCCTAATAAACAACCAGGACGTGCGCTCCGCCCTGGACCTCACCGCCGAGTGGAACGCCCTGGGCACCGGCGGACAGCTCACCATGGGCTGTGTGGCTGTGCGCACGGAGTTTGCCGACGAAAACCCCAAGGCGGTTGACCGCTTTTTGGAGGAGTACGAGAAGTCCATTAACGGCGTCAAGGACGACGTGGACCACGCCGCCCAGCTTTGCGAGACCTACGGCATCGTCCCCAAGGCGGCGATAGCCAAAAGAGCCATCCCCGACTGCAACCTGACCTTCGTCTCCGGCGAGGACATAAGATCCACCCTTGAGCCCTACTTCCGGGTGCTCTTTGACGCCGACCCCGCCTCCATAGGCGGCGCGATGCCCGATGACGGCTTCTACTACGGTTAAAAAAATAATAAGGCTGCTGGCCCCGGTCATTTTTTGGCTGGGGCTTTGGCAGCTTGTGTCCGTGTGGTTGGGCAAGCCCCTGCTCCTCCCCTCCCCGGTGGAGGTGGCGAGGACGTTTTGCTCCCTCGCCGTCACCGGCGCATTTTGGCTGAGCACCGGCGCCACCCTCCTGCGCATAGTCTCCGGCACGCTTCTGGGCGTGCTCACGGGGGTGTTGCTCGCCCTTCTGACCCACTTCTCCGCGCCCCTTGACGCCCTCTTGAGCCCCGCCGTGAGGGTGCTCCGCGCCACCCCCGTGGTGAGCTTCATCATCCTCATAATCCTCTGGACCGGTTCAAATTACGTCCCCGTGGTCATCTGCGCCATGATGGTCACCCCCGTGGTCTGGGAAAATCTGCGCGCCGGCCTGTCCTCAGCCGACCCGGAGCTTTTGGAGCTCTCAAGGGCGTACTCCATGACCCCCTCCCGCCGCCTTAAATACATCTACGCCCCCGCCGCCCTCCCCTATCTTCGCTCCGGGGTCCTCAGCTCCATGGGCCTCGCATGGAAATCCGGCGTCGCGGCGGAGGTCTTGTGTATCCCAAGGACCGCCATAGGGACCCGCATATACTGGTCAAAGCTCTATCTTGAGGTCCCCGCCCTCTTCGCCTGGACGGCGGTGGTATTGGTCCTCTCCATAACCTTAGAGCGTATAGTGCGCCGCGCGCTTTTGAAGGGAGGCGGAAGCGATGTATCTTGAAAACGTCTCCTTCTCCTACCCCGGAAAGCCCGTTTTTGAAGGTCTGACCTTTGAGCTCCCCGACGCCGGCGTGACGGCGGTCTCCGGTCCCTCGGGCTGTGGGAAGACCACCCTTTTGAGGCTCATAGCGGGACTTGAAAAGCCCCAAAGCGGGCGCGTCCACGCGCCGGGCCTTCCCAAAACCTCATTCCTCTTCCAGGAGGACAGGCTTTTGCCAAACCTCACCTGCCGCCAGCAGCTGAGCGCCGTGCTCCCACGCGGCGCGGAGGTCTGCCAATACCTGGACGCCGTGGGGCTCTCCGACGCGCTGGATTCAAAGCCCGACACCCTCTCCGGCGGTATGCGCCGCCGCCTCGCCCTCGCCCGCGCCTTCGCCTACGCTAAGGATAAATCCCTCCTCATCTTAGACGAGCCCTTCACCGGCGTGGACCCTCCCACCGCCGAAAAAATAATGTCCTCCCTCCGCGCCCTCCCCCTCCCCATCCTCCTCACCGCCCACGACTCCCACTCCCTCTCCCTCGCCGACACAGTGCTCCCATTTCAGAAAATAACCGGAAAATCATAACAAGCCCCACTTTCCAACACGGATAAAGGACAAAAAAAGCAGCAAATCTTTTCAGACTTGCCGCTTTTTTGTTTCCACGCGATATGATTCAACGAAAAGTTTTTTCGTAAATTTTGTAACGCTTTTCGATTTCGACAGTTATTTAAGTGAAAGGAGGTCACAGCCTGTGGATTTTGATTTGATCTACCAAACATATTTTAAAGATGTTTTCTTATATCTGCGCGGCATATCCAACAGCGAAAGTGTTGCCGAGGAAATCACACAGGAGACATTCGCCAGGGCGCTGAAAGCATTAGACAGCTTTGACGGCAAAAAGGACATTAAGGCGTGGCTGTTTACCATAGCAAAAAACACATATTTTACATATTGCAAACGGCAGAAAATTTATGTTGAGAATGAAACGGTCGATAATATCGCGGCGCCCCGGTTTGATTTTACCTTAAGTGTCGAAGATGAAGAAACCGCGTTTCGCGTCCACCAATTCCTGCACAGTATGAAAGAGCCGTATAAAGAGGTATTTTCACTGCGTGTATTTGGCGAGCTGTCATTTGAGAAAATAGCCTTTTTGTTCAACAAAAGTCCCGGTTGGGCGCGCGTCGTTTTCTATCGGGCGAAAGTCCGGATCAAGGAGTATATGGAGGTATTAGACAGTGAACAAAATATCTTGTAATATAATCAGGGACATCCTGCCGCTGTATGTTGACGAGGTGGTCAGCGAGGATACCCGCACTATGGTGGCGGAGCATTTGGAGCAGTGCGCCCAATGCCGGAAACAGTATGAGAGCATGAAAACCAGGGTCGAAGTCCCCGTTGAGAACGACATCAGGCCGTTACAGCGTTTCAAAACCGCGTGGAAAAAGAAAAAAATAATCCTTGTCTGCTTGACCGTCCTTATTACGGTCGTTTGCGTATCCGGCGCCGTTTTCATCTACGGTCAGGCGCAAAAGCAAGCGCTTCTTTATAGCCAAGAGTATGTTGTGGGCAAGCCGGGGATCCGCGGCAACGTAGATGTTCAGCAGTACGTCTCCATTGACCCGAGCTTTGACATTGGGGCAAACAAATACGGATACCCGGTGTTCAAGGAGCCTGAGAAAGCGTTGGACACCCTCAAAGAGCTTTTTCCCGACGCCATCGCGCTGATCCAAACAGAGTTTGATTTGGACGAATTATCCGCCGATACATGCCAATGGTATAAAATTTACAGCGCACAGCTGGAAACCGGTACACAGGAAGAAAAAGACCAAGCCAACTTCATATCCCGGTTCCTTGATATTTACGAGAACAGCTATTTTGCGCAATAGATATATCAGGAGGGGTTGATGTGAAGAGAGATGTCCCTGAGAATTGCCTGGAGGCGATACAGAGCCAATCTAAAGGCATATATCCCAAAGCGCTTCCGTTGGTGCCTGTTTATATATCCGTAGACAGCTATTCAGCAGGCAAGGCGTGTTACACCATTCATTATTTCCCATTTGGAACCCGTCGTCATGTCATACACAGAAGGTGACGGATACAATACAGAACTCCCAATTCCCTTTTGTGTCCCTGGAGCATCGGCCCACGGCTTAGAAAGCATTTATCCAACAGTGTGCACAAAAAATCACCCGCCAGCATAATTGCTGACGGGTGATAACTCAAAATACACTGCCGCCTCAATTCAACGAAGTAGGGGTTCCTTGATGACTGGTTCTACAAGTACGCAATATATTCTCCAAACCTATGTAAAGAAGTGCGTCATTTAGCTCCTAAAGAGTTTAGCAACGTCTCAACAAGCGTGAATCTATTCCTTTTTATCTTCGCCGGAATTGTCTTTCCTTGATTTAGAATCAATTTTTTCAATGATAATTCCAGTGCAAGCTACAACGACAATACAAAGATAAATACAAATGCACAAAATACAGCCAAAGCCATAGCCTCCCAGCCCATTAAAAAAGTGTCCGGCAATATCCGATACATACACCCCGACAACAGCAGTCACAATACCCGCTAAAATATATTTCCAAATATTTTTCATAACCTTACATCCGCATATACCTGTTTGTCGAACAATCGCCCACTCGATATTTAATATTATACCACCCGAATGTGAAAATGTCTACTGTCCGTTAAGACGGTTAATTAAATTTACAAACCTTCCGCCCATGTTGAAACAGAAACCGCTCCGGCGATTTAAAATTGCCGGAGCGGTTAACTTGTGGACAAAGGCCGCTGGCCTTTGTCCACAAGGGGAACGTGCGGAAGACCTCCGAGAAAAGCCTGCGGGTTTTTCTCGAAGGTCTTCCTGCTGTCGCGCTGCGCGCACCGCCGGAGGCGGCACACTTGCGCGACAAAAGGTGATTTTTCCGACGTACATGCCGCCGGAAAAATATTTAAAACGGGGGCTTACTCTTATTTGAGGTTTGTCAACAGGCTGACCGCTCCGGCGATTTAAAATCGACGGAGCGGTTGGGTGGTTTGTTTTTATGCGAAAAACGAATTAATTTTTGATTATTTTTGCTTGACTTTTGCTTGTGTTTGATGTATAATGCCATTGTCGGGTGAACTAATCCGAAGTTAGGATCTCCCGGACGCGTGATAGGTCCATGGTTGGGAGGGCGTAGTCCGCCTGGGGCATGGGCTCGCGGGGGGATATGTTGGAGCGGATGTAGACCGTGGAGAGGCCCAGCCCTTTGGCGCCCTCTATGTCGCAGACGCCATCGTTACCCACCATCACCGTGTCCTTTGGGTCAAGCCCGCGCTCATTCAGCAGTATTCCAAAAAACCGCCTGTCCGGTTTTTTTACGCCGTAGTCGGACGAGAGATATATTCCGTCGAACTCGGATGTTATCCCAAGGGCGTCCAGCTCCCGGCGGGTGAATATGGCCTGGGCGTTTGAAAGGAGGTAGATCTTCTGCCCCCTTCCGCGAAGCGCGCTCAAAAGCTCCCGCGCCCCGTCGTAAAGGCGCAGATACTCCATGGACGCCTCACGAAAGCGCACCCCCGTCTCACACCCCAGCTCCGGGCTCGCCTCCACCCCCTTTTGGGCGTAGAGGCTTTGAAAGACGTACTCAAGCTTTATCTCCGGGTGCGCCTCGTGGGAGTCGCGTCTTAAGGGCTCGGCGCCCCTTTCCGCCTCACGGACAGTGCGGAAATACGCCCCCTTCAGCTCCGACGGCGACCAGACCGCCCCGCGTGAGGCGTAAATCTCCGCCATTTTTTTCCAGAGCTCCGGCTTTTCCTCGTCTGTGCGGATGTCCGCCAGCGTGCCGTAGAAGTCAAAAACGCAGTTATTGAACCTCATTTTTCACCCTCCCCGGCAAGGTAAAGCCGCGCCTCCCAGGGCCTCAGGTCGCCTTCGGGCTCCGGGTAGTTTGCAAGGAGCACCGGGGCACTTTCAAATCCCGCCGGCACGCGCCACCGCCTCGTCTCACCCGCGAAATTGCAGACGATTAGGAGCCTTTCGGTCTTTGCGGCGCGGATATAGGCGAAAAGCGTCTCGTCCTCGGGCTCCAAAAGGGTGAAATCGCCCTCCCGGAAAACCGGGTGCTCCTTTCTGAGGGCAATGAGGCGTTTGTAGAAATAAAATACCGAATTTTCGTCGGAAACAGCGGATTTTACGTTGATTTCGCTGAAATTGTCATTCACCGCAAACCAGGGCGTACCCGTAGTGAAGCCGGCGTTTTCGCTGTCGTCCCACTGCATGGGCGTTCTGGCGTTGTCCCGGCTCTGGCGGTGGACGGACGCAAGTATCTCGGCGTCGCTGTAACCCTTTTCCCGCCGCTCGGCGATCATGTTCAGCGTCTCCGTGTCCTCGTATTCCTCAAGCCCAAGCCTTATGTTGGTCATGCCTATCTCCTCGCCCTGGAAGATATAGGGCGTGCCCTCCATGCCGTGGAGCATAAGCGCCAAAAGCTTTGCCGATTCCACCCGGTATTTCCCGTCGTCGCCCCAGTGGGATACGGCGCGGGGAAGGTCGTGGTTATCCAGGAACAGGCTGTTCCAGCCCTTTCCGTGGAGCTCCCTCTGCCACCGCTCAAAGCACCGCTTGAGCTTTGACAGGGAGAAGGGGCGGCTGTCCCACTTCTCCTCCCCCCGGTCGAGGCAGATGTGCTCAAATTGGAACACCATGGAGAGCTCCGAGCCGTCGGGACTGCTCCACCTTATCGCCTCGTCGGTGTCGGCGCTCCACGCCTCGCCCACGGTGACGATGCCGGGCTCAATAAAGGCGTTGGCGGACAGCTCCCTTATGTACTCGTGGAGCCTGGGGCCCCGGGCCGTTATCCTTTTGTCCGGCTCCTTGGCGACGGAATCTATCACGTCCAGCCTGAAGCCCTCCACGCCCTTTTGGACCCAGAAGCGGATCATGTCGTAAAGCTCCCGGCGAAGCCGGGGGTTGTCCCAGTTCAGATCCGGCTGCTTTACGGCGAACTGGTGGAAATAATACTGCCCCAGGCTTGGCACGTACTCCCAGGCGGAGCCTCCGAAGCAGCCGCGCATGTCGTTTGGGGGTGTTCCCGGCTCCCCGTCCCGCCAGACGTAGTAGTCGTGATACGGGTCGTCCTTCGATTTCAGCGCCTCGGTGAACCACCTGTGCTCGTCGGAGGTGTGGTTGAGAACCAGGTCCATGATGATGGAAATTCCCCGTTTTTTTGCCTCGGATATGAGCCTTTCCATGTCCTCCATGGTCCCGAAGGGCGGCCAAATGGAGCGGTAATCCGATATGTCGTAGCCGTTGTCCGCCTGGGGCGAGGCGCAGACCGGCGAGAGCCATATCCCGTCCACCCCCAGCTCGGCAAGGTAATCGAGGCGGCTTATAATGCCCGGTATGTCGCCGATGCCGTCGCCGTCGGAGTCCTGAAAGCTCTTGGGGTAAATCTGATAGAATACCGCCGACTTCCACCAGCCGTATTTAGTCTTGTCAAGCATTCTCCCCCGCCTCCCTTTCGATATTTTCCAGCGCCTCGTAGACCCGGAGAAGCTCGCCCACGCTCCACGCCTGGGCAAAGCACCCCTTGGAGGCCCCCGGCTCCAAACCGTCGTATATCTCGGGGAGCTGCCCCACACAGCCCTCCCGCAGTATTTCCGGCATCGTCCCCAGGAGCTTGCGGACGTGGGCCGCCGCCTGGGGTGTGCTGCCCATGACCTTCAAAAGCGCGAGGTAATAAGCTCCCATGGGGAAGGGCCAGACCGTGCCCTGGTGGTACGCCAGATCCCGCTCAAGCTGTGTCCCGCCGTATGTGGGGTGAAAATCCGGGTCGTCGGGCGACAGTGTTCGCAGACCTTTGGGGGTGTATAGGTATTTCCCCACCGTCTCCACAACGCGCCTCTCCCTTTCGGGCGAAAGCATTGTGAAGGGCATGGAGACCGCCCAAATCTGGTTACAGCGAAGCTGTGTATCGGCGCTTGTGCCGGAAATGACGTCCCGCAGATACCCCCGGTCCTCCATCCAAAACTCCCTGTTGAAGGAATCCCGCACCCTGTCCGCCAGTTTGTCAAATTCTTCCCCGCTCTCCCCCGCCTCAGGCGCCATCAGCGCCATGGCGCGAAGGTCCGAGTACCAGTAGGCGTTTATCTCCACGGGCTTGCCGTGGCGGGGCGTTGGGAGTATGTCGCCCACGCGCACGTCCATCCAGGTCACCTGGTCAAAGCCCTCCCCGGCGGATACGAGCCCGTCGGAGTCCGTTTTTATGGCGTAACGGGCGCCGTTTATGTAGGCGGAGACTATGCTTTTCATGGTCCCCCAGGCCTTCCGGACAAAATCGCCGTCGCCTGAGCGCCGGTAGTAGAGCCAGACGCAGTTTATGAAGAGGAGCGGCGCGTCGGCGGAGTTGTACTGCGGCTCCTCCTGCCCCTCCGGGAAGTAGTTGGGCAGAAGCCCGCCGCGCTCGTAGTGAATGAAGGTGCGCAATATGCTTTTCGCGTCCTCCAGCCTTCCGGTGGACAGCGTACAGCCGGGAAGGGAGATCATGGTGTCCCTCCCCCAGTCGCCGAAAAAGGGGTAGCCCGCGATGACGGTCTTTCCGCCGGTGGAGGCGCGGTACGCTATGAAGTCCCCCGCGGCGCGGGCAAGCTCCGCCGCCTCCGGCGTGGATAATCCCGCACAGCGGCGGCGGTTTTCCTCAAGGCAGTCCGCGACTATCTCAAATCCGCTTTTTTCCGTGCCGTCACGGGAGAAGGTGAGCCACAGACTGCCGCTCCCTCCGCCGGGGACTTCAAGGCGCGCCTCACAGCAGGTAAAGCCCACGCCCGTGGGCCGCCGCCCGTCCCTCTCGTCGTCGGGGTAGCTTATATCCTCAAAGCTCACGGGAAGCGCGCGAAGCCCGGCATTTGAGGCGACGCGCGCCTCAAGCCCCGCCGCTCTCACCGTTCCGCCCTCGTATTCCGCCGGAAAGCTCTCCCGCGGCGGCTCGCCCTTCTGGGAAAACTGGAACACGGGCCTGACGGCGAGGGCGCAGGGCTCAGAGCCCCTGTTTTCAAGGTCATATACGACGGCGGAGGCGTTCTCCCCCGGCTCCATGCCGCACCTGCGCCGGAGTATGACGTCTCCCGCCTCATAGCGCCACTCAGGACCCGCGTCCCAGACGAAGGAAACGGGGTCCGAAAGCTCCAGTGGCTCGCCGCCGGAGCTCAGCTCCTCGCGGGCGCAGTGGACCAGGTCATAGCGGCGGCTGGGGGAATCGGCGGAGATCAAAAGCCCCTGGTCACAGCGTGTCACGCCGAAGTCAAGACCCATGGACATAAAGCCGCCGAGCCCGTTGGTGAGGAGCCAGCAGGCGCTTTTCGCGCCGCCGCTCGCGAAATCGTTTTTGTCAAAGGTGAATCTCATGTCAAATTCCTTAAAAATACTCCTACATAATATCGAAAAAGCCCTGACGGGCTTTCAGACTATAGACAAACCCCAGAAAAGAGTAATGTCCCATATCCAATATTTTTCCGGCGGCATGTACGTCGGAAAAATTACCTTTTGTCGCCCAAGTGTGCGCATTTTGGGGTCCCCACGCAATCATGATTGCGTGGGGAGAGGAGGAGCGAAGTCCGCGCCTGAGCCCTGCCGCTTGCGGCGGGGCGAGGTTAAGCGACTTCCGCGACGACGAGGGCGCGCGCAGGGCGACAGCAGGGCAATTTTTTCTGAATTTCGCAAAATTCAGAGAAAATTGCCCGCACGTTCCCCTTGTCGGCAAAGGCCAAAGGCCTTTGCCGACAGGCTGAAAGCCCTGGCGGGCTTTTTCGGTATTCGGTCAGGTTTGTTGGTTTATTTTCCGTTCTTGCGGCGCTTGGAGCTGACGGCGGCGAACACGGCGCCGAGGACGGCGGCGGAGCCGCCGGCTATGGCGGCGATGGCGAGGGGTGAGAGGCCGTTATTGGCGCTCTCGGTGTCGCCGGGGGTCTCGGGTATCTCTATCTCCCTGCCCTTTGTGAGAATGAGGGCGGAGATTGGCGCGACCTCGACGGTGTTGGAGGCGGCGCCCAGGACCTCCGTTCCGGCTGTCTCGCCGTTGACGCATATCTCCCACTCGTTCCCGAGGGGGAGGGAGACAGTCTGCGTCTCGGCGGTGCCGTTGAAGATGACGAATATGCCGTTTGAGGGCTCGCCGTTGACGCCGCCCTTCAGCTCGAAGGCGGCGACGCCCTTGGGGGCGTCGGCGGAGGCGACGTTGGCCTTCACGTCCTCGGCGGTGGAGAGGCGAAGGACGGGGTGGGCCTTGCGGAAGGCGATGAGCCCCTTGTAATACTCAAAAACGTCGCTGTACTCCTGCTCGTCCAGGTTGGACCACTTGATGGAGTTCACCTCATCGGAGGAGGCGTAGCTGTTCTCGTCGAAGCTCCCGTCCTCCTTGACCTTGGAGCGGAGTATCTCCTCCCCCGCCTGCATGAATGGTACGCCCTGGCTCGTAATATAGATCGCCGCCGCCAGGTTGTTCATCTTGATGAGGTCCTCGCGGGAGGCGTCGGTTCTGGTGAGGGCGAGGCGGTCAAAAAGGGTGTTGTTGTCGTGGCAGGAGGCGTAATTTATGAGCTGTGCCGGGGACTTGCACCAGATGGGCTTGCCCAGGAAGCTCTGCTCCACGGAGGACTTCTTCGCGTCCGCGCCGGAGACAAAGCCGCGCTCGATTTGGAATACGCTGCCCTTCAGCGCGTCGCGGATGGAGTCGTTGAAGTAGGCAAAGCCGGGCGTCTTGGAGGAGTTTTGCTGGGTGGCGAGCTCCACGTCGGGCTTGGTGACGGAGGTGGACATGCTCCAGCCCTCGCCGTAGAAGATGACGTCGGGGCGGACGGCGTGGACGGCGTCCACAAGCTCGTTGATCGTCTGGGTGTCCAAAAGGCCCACCAGGTCAAAGCGGAAGCCGTCGATGTGGTACTCGTCGCACCAGTATTTCACGGAGTCAACGATGTACTTGCGCACCATGCTCCGCTCCGAGGCAGTGTCGTTGCCGCAGCCGGAGCCGCTGGAGTAGGAGCCGTTTTCCGTGGTGCGAGAGAAGTAGTCGGGGACGAGCTTGTTGACGCAGAATTCCGAGGCGTTGTACACGTGGTTGTACACCACGTCCATGATGACGGAGAGCCCCTGGTCGTGGAGCGCCTTCACCATCTGCTTCATCTCGCTGACGCGCACCGCGCCGTTGTAGGGGTCGGTGGAGTAGGAGCCCTCGGGGACGTTGTAGTTCACCGGGTCGTAGCCCCAGTTGAACTGCGGCTCGTCAAGGCGCGTCTCGTCCACGGAGCCGAAGTCGTAGACCGGCAGAAGGTGGACGTGGGTGGCGCCCAGCTCCTTTATGTGGTCAACGCCTGTCGCCATGCCGCCGGCGGTCTTGGTGCCGGTCTCGGTGAAGCCTAAGTATTTGCCCTTGTTCACGATACCGGAGCTTTCGTCCACGGAGAGATCGCGGACGTGGAGCTCATATATAACGGCGTCGGTGTAGCCGAGATCCGCGTTGGGGTTTTTGTCCTCCGCCCAGCCCTCGGGGTCGGTGGAGTCAAGGTCGATGACCATCGCCCTGTTTCCGTTGACGCCGGTGGTGCGGGCGTAGGGGTCGCACGCCTCCACGGTCTTGCCGCCGACGGTGACGGAGAAGGTGTAATAGGTGCCGTTGAGGTCGCCGGACCTTTCGGCGGTCCAGGTGCCGTTTTCGGCGGCTGTCATGGGAATGGACTCAATGAGGTCGTCGGCGTCCTGGGTGCCTGAGCTGTAAAGGTTCACAAACGCCTCGGAGGCTGTGGGCGCCCAGAGGCGGAAGGCGGTCTTTTCCGGCGACCACACAGCGCCCAGGTCGTCGCCGGTGTAGGTGTATTCCGCCTCGAAGCTGTCCGTGGAGTAGATGTTGGGCATGGTTATCTTGTACTCCGTTCCGTCAAAGATAAGTGTGTAGGTGAGCGTCAGGTCCAGCTCGGGGACCGAGAGGGCGTATTTTCCGTCGCCTGTCTCGGCGGCGGTGAACTCGACGGAGCCGTCGGGTCCGTTGACGGCAAATGCCTCAGCGGGGTCGGCGGAGAGCTTGCCGGTGAGGGTGACGTTGACGGTGTGGGCGTCGTAGTCGTACTTCACGGCGGAGACGAGGACGCCGGTGACCACGTCGTCGCCGTCAACGCGGGTGTAGCCCTCCACGCCGGACTCCACGTAGATGTGGACGGTGCCGCGAAGGACGTCGGGAAGCTCTATGTACTGGTCGGCGTCCACGTCCTTCTGCTCCCACTCGCCCTTGCGGACGATGAAGCCGACCCTTGTGGTCCCCGCGGGCACCGGGTAGGTGGCGACCATTTCGCCGTCCTCCTCAACAAGGTCGTATACCGCGCCGTCCTTGCCCTCGGGCCAGAACCAGAGGTTCCAGCCGCCGTAGTCGCCGTCGGGACGGTTGTAGTGGAGCTTTACGGTGACGCCCTCCGCCGCCAGAGCCGGTGTGAGGCAGGCGGAGAACAGGGCTGTGAGCATAAGCAGCGCGAGAAGCAGACTGCCCAGGCGTGTCAAAGGTCTTGTGCGCTTTTTCATTTTTACCCCTCCGTTTATTCAATCACTTATTCATTCAATTTCTTACTCATCCGCAGGCCAGGACGACGCTGGTCATGGCGTCAAGGGTGAGTGTGGAGCCCTTGAGCTGGGCGCTGCCCATGCCGAGGCAGGCGTTTATCTCCGTCACGGAAATGCCGGCGGAGGACAGGTCAAGAGTTGCCGTCTCCTCGGTGGTGTTGTGGAACACCGCGACGGTCGTGCCCTCATAGGTGGAGGTGACGCCGCCAACGCCTGTGCCATCAAGGTCGATGGGCGTGTAGTCGCCCCGGGCTATGGCGGGATTTGCCTTGCGGACCATGATTAGCTTTTTGTAGTGGCTGAAGAGGCTGGCTCCGTCGGCAAGCTGCTCCTCGGCGGTGGCGGGGACGCGGTTGTCGGCCTTGTAGGTGGAGCCCTCGGGGTCGCGAATCGTGGCGTCGCCGCCCCACTCCATCTTGAGTCTCCGGTTGGCGTCAGTATTCGCGCCGCCGCGTGAGCCCCTCGCGCCCAGCTCCTCGCCGTAGTAGATGAAGGGCGAGCCTGGGGAAAGGATGTAGAGGTTCGCCGCCATCTGCATCTGCCCGTTGGTGGAGGAGAGGTAGCCCCCCGCCCGGTCGGTGTCGTGGTTGGCGATGAAGGGCACGATCATGGCGTCGGGGTTGAGGTCATGGATCCTGTCAAGGTACGCGTCCACGTAGGCGGTGTAGGAGTCCACGCTTCCGCCCTTGGCGGTGGAGGCGATGAGCCCGTTGGCCTGGGAGGTGGTGAAGTTGAAGCAGTTCAGCGCCGGGAAGTAGGCGTCGGTGATGCCGTCGGCGTCCCAGACCTCGGCGACGGTGTAGATGTCGGGCTTTACGGTGCGAAGCTCGTCCATGTACCACACCCAGAATTCGCCGCTGAGCTTATTGTCGCCGAAGTAGATGTACTTGGCGGCGTCAAAGCGGAAGCCGTCAACGCCCAGGTCGAGGTAGAATTTCGCCACGTCCAGCATGGTCTCGCGCACCGCGGGGTTATCGTAGTTGAGCTCCGGCATGGAGCCGGAGAAGTTACATTCGTACATATCGCCGCAGCCGGGGATCTGGCTGAAGGTGCGTCCGGCAGGGGCGGTCTGACCGGCGGGGCTCCAGGAGTAGAAGTCGTAATACTCATTGGAGGTATCGCCCTCCACGTGGGCCTTGCAGAAGCTTTTGAACCACTCGTTGTTGGGACCGGTGTGGTTGATGACAAGGTCCAGAATGACCTTTACATTGCGCTGGTGGCACAGGTCAACCAGCTCCTTCAGGTCCTCCATGGTGCCGAAGGCGGGGTCGATCTCGTAGTAATCGTCCACGTCGTACTTGTGGTAGCTGGGGGAGGTAAAGATGGGTGAGAGCCATATGCCCTCCACGCCCAGAGAGAGGCCGGAGGCGTCGTCGCCGTCGTTCAGGTAGTCCATGCGGTCGATTATGCCGCGAAGGTCGCCGGTGCCGTCGCCGTCGGAGTCGGAGAAGGAGCCGACGAAGATCTCATAGAACACCCGGTAGTTGTCGGTCGTCGCCGCGGCGTTCTCCACCTGGGGGCCGGAGATTATGGCCTCGCCGGTATCTGCGTGCTCGTATTCCTCATTTGACCCCACTTCCACGCCCTTTGAGCAGGCGGTGAGCAGGAGGAGCAGGGCGAGCGTAAGCGCAAAAGCGCGATTTTTCATTTTGATCCTCCGTTAAAACATCAAATCGTTATTCGGCTAATTCGTAAGTGAACACTAAAATAGGGCTGTGGCCGTTGGCCACAGCCCCGGAATGAGGTTTTAGGTGTGATTTTATCAGGTGAGAAGGTTCTTCTCCGTGTCGGGGTCGAAGAGGTGCATGGCCTTGCCCTCGAAGGTGATGTGGAGCTTGGCTCCGGCGACCAGGGCGCGGCGCTCCTCCTTGTCAAGGTCAAGGGTGGGGACCCTGACTATGAGGCGGGAGCCGTCCTCGGTGTCAACGTGGAGATGGAGCTCGGAGCCCATCATCTCGTCCACCACCAGGGTGCAGGGGATGGCGTGGTCAGCGGCCTTGGCGAGCTGGATGTGCTCGGGGCGGACGCCCAGGAGCACGTCGCCGGATTTGACGTTGCGCGCCGCCAGCGCCTTGCCCTTGTCGCCGTCCACGGGGATCTTGGCGCCGAAGGGGGTGACGTAATACTTGCCGCCCTCGCAGACGAGCTTTGTGCGGACTATGTTCATCTTGGGAGCGCCTATGAACTCGGCGACGAACAGGTTGTCGGGCATATCAAAGACCTCGTCGGGGGAGCCAACCTGCATGATGAAACCGTCCTTCATGATGACGATACGGTCAGCCAGGGTCATGGCCTCGGTCTGGTCGTGGGTGACGTAGATGAAGGTGGTGTCAAGCTTCTGGCGGAGAAGGATGATCTCGGCGCGCATCTGGTTACGGAGCTTTGCGTCCAGGTTGGAGAGGGGCTCATCCATGAGGAAGACCTTGGAGTCGCGGACCATGGCGCGTCCGATGGCGACACGCTGCCTCTGCCCGCCGGAGAGGGCGCGGGGCTTGCGCATCAGGTACTCGGTGATGCCCAGGATCTCGGCGGCCTTGGTGACCTTGTCGTAGATGACGTCCTCTGGGACCTTCTTGAGGCGCAGAGAGAAGGCGATGTTGTCATAGACGGACATGTGGGGATAGAGGGCGTAGTTCTGGAAGACCATGGCTATGCCGCGGTCCTTGGGCTGGAGGTCGTTGACGACCTCGCCGTCGATCTCTACGGTGCCCTCGGAGATGTCCTCAAGGCCGGCTATCATGCGCAGGGTGGTGGACTTGCCGCATCCGGAGGGGCCGACGAAGACCACAAATTCCTTGTCCTTGATCTCAAGGTTGAAGTCATGGACAGCAACGACGTTCTTGTCGTAGATTTTTTTGACGTTAGTAAGTTTTACACTTGCCATATCCTTATTCTCCTTTCAAATCAGCCTTTTACGGCGCCGCCGGTAACGCCCTCGACATAATACTTTTGCAGGCACATGAAGAGGATGGTCACGGGGAGGGCGACGATAACGCCGCCGGCGCAGAAGGTGGTATACCAGCTGTTGATCTGGTCATTGGTCAGCCAGCTGTACATACCGACGGCCACGTTGTAGCCGGCGGAGGTGCCCATGGCCACGTAACGGGCGAATACGAAGTCTCCCCAGGGGCCCATGAAGGCGGTGAGGATGGTGTAAATGACGATGGGCTTTGCCAGGGGCAGGATGATCTTGTAGAGCACCTGGAAGCGGGTGGCGCCGTCAACACGGGCGGCCTCGTCCAGGGACTTGGGGATGGTGTCAAAGAAGCCCTTGGAGACGTAATAGCCCATGCCGGAGGAAGCCACGCCCACAAGAATGAGGCCGGGGACAGCGTTGGCCTGAGTGAGGCCCAGGTCAGCCAGAACGCGGTAGAGGATGATCATGGTGAGCATTCCGGGGAACATTCCCAAAATCAGCATGAACCGCATAAGGGGCCCGCGCATCTTGAAGCGGAAACGGGAGAGGGTATAGCTCATGCAAAGCTGGATGACGGTGACGAGCACCGCGGAAGCCAGGGCGATGATGAAGGTGTTGAGATACCAGCGCTTGAAGTCGGAATTCCAGAGGTTTATGTAGTTCTGGAGGCCCCACTGCTGGGGGATGACGTATCCCACCTGCCAGGTGGACTCAACACGGAAGGACTGAAAGACGATGAAGACAAAGGGGAGCAGCCAGATAACGCTGATGATGACAAGCAGGATGTAGATAACAGTGTTGCTTGCCCTGTTGAGGGTCTTTAGACCCATATGACGCTTTTCGTTATTCATCACTGGAAGTCCTCCTCATTCTTAATGGAGGGCAGCACGTTGTAGACCACAAGGGAGATCAGCGCCACCACTACGAAGACCATGATACCGACGACGGACGCCAGGTAGTAGAGGGATTCGCCGCCCGTGGTGATCTTGAAGAGCCAGGTGATAAGAAGGTCCGTGTAGCCCACGCTTCCCGCCGCGCCGGACGCCGCCGCGTTGGTGGGCGCGCCGCCGGTCAGGAGGTAGATGACGTTGAAGTTGTTCATGTTGCCCGTGAAGCTGGTGAGCAGATAGGGGCCGGTGATGAACAGCATATACGGGAGGGTGATCTTCCTGTACTGCTGCCAGGCGTTGGCGCCGTCTATCTTGGCGGACTCGTAGAGGTCCGCGGGGATATTCATAAGGATACCGGTGGTGATGAGCATGAGGTAAGGAATGCCGACCCAGATATTGATGATGATGACGGTGATCCTCGCCCAGGTGGGATCGGTCCAGAAGGGCAGCGGCTGCTTGATCCAGCCGTGGTTCATCAGCATCTGGTTCAACAGTCCGTTTTGGGCGAACATTTTGGATACGTACATCAGGGAGATAAACTGGGGGATGGCGACGGTCATAACAAGTATGGTACGCCACATCTTCTTCAGATGGATACCCTTCTTGTTGATCATCATGGCAACGCACATACCAAGGAAATAGTTGGTGAAGGTGGCAAAGAACGCCCAGATAAGGGTCCAGGTGAGTATCTCGCCGAAGGTGGCGGAATAGGACTGGAGCCCCGCCGAGGTGTTGGCGGTCCAGGAGAACATGGTGCCGAAGTTCTTAAGTCCCACCCAGGTGAACAGGGCGTTGGAATAGCCGTTGTGGGAGCCGTCGTAGTTGGTGAAGGCGACAAGCACCATGAACACTATGGGCATGACGGTGAACACCAGGATACCAACCATGGGAAGGGCGAGAAGGGTCTTGTGGAACTGGTCGTCCACCAGGGATTTCAGGTCGTCCTTGCCGGATTTAAGCTTTTTGCCGGACTTGAGGATCTGGTTTATGAGCTTATTCTGCTTGACGTTGGCACGCCAGGTGTAAATGAAGGCTATAATGAAGAAGATTGTGAGAACGCCGTAGAGGAGGATCTTGAAGGAGTTGTCGTTGAAGACGGTGGTGTTGGTGTCCAGCACCGCGTTATAGACGCTCTCAGGACCCTTGTCGCCCAGGTTGTCAAGCTTTGACAGCCAGTAGCCGCCGGTGGTGACCATGTAGAAGATGAAGACGACCTCAAAGAGGAGGAACATGACGCCGCGGAGGATCTGCCCGTGGGCAAGGTTCCCGAAGCCCATGACAAGGAAGGAGAGCTTTGTCTTCCAGTCGCCGGTGACGAAGGTGGTCCAGATGTCCTTACATTCGGCGGCGACCTTCCCGCCGAATTCCTTGATGCCCTTCCATATCTTGACGAAGAAATGTCCGATGCCCAAGGGGATGCTCACCAGGAAGGATACCAGCTTGTAAACGAATTTGTTCCATTTTGATAAGCGAAGGTATTCCATATCGCTGTATCTTTTCATCAAATCACCCCTTTTAATTAATCGGCCGGAGCTGTTTCCAGTCCCGGCCGATCAGATACTATATCAGGCCGAAATTAACCTGACGCTTTTAAAAAAGCTCCAAATCAGCCGGTTTATTCAGCGGGAGCGGTGACGCAGCCCTGGGCGCTGGCGATATACTTATCGAGAGCGGCCTTGATGGCGGCGTCGTCATTGCCGGCGGCCTTGACGTCATCGGCGATGACCTTGGCGATATCCCACCAGGCGTTGGGGATGTTGGGCTGAGGTACGGAGTAGGGGCTCTGAGCCAGAAGAGCTGCGAGGCCGGGGTTGGCCTGGACAGCGGGGTCAGCCTGCGCGTTAGTGTTGGAGGGACCCCAGGCGAGCTCGTTGAAGCGCTCGAGCTGGCACTTCTCATTGGTGAGGTAGAGGGCCAGCTGGTTGAGGGCGGCGGCCTTCTTGGTATCCTCCTGAGGCTTGAGACCCAGGAGCTTGCAGCCGTTGTAGGAGCCCAGGTGATAGCTCTTTCCGTCAACGGTGAAGGAGGGCAGGTCGGTGGCGCCCAGGTTCTCGCCGAGGATGGCGAGGGCGTCATTGTAAGCCCAGGTGCCGGAGACGACCACGGCGGCGCCGTTGGAGAAGGCGTCAACGCCGGAGTTGCTCAGGTTGGCGGGGGAGTTGAGGAGCTTCAGCATTCCCTTGGCGGCGATAACGCCGTTCTCGGAGTTGAAGTCATCGTCCAGGGCGATGGCGTTGCCCTGCTCGTCGAAATCCCAGTTGGAGTGGCAGCCGGTGCCGAAGAACCAGGCCGCTATGTACCACGCGGAGGTGTTGGTCTCCATGGAGAACAGCTTGCCGGCGGTCTCGCAGTCGGCGAGGATGTCCTCGAGGCTGTCAACGTGGTCCTCGGGGATAACGGACTTGTCATAGTACATGAAGTAGCCGTTGTCGGCGGTGAGAGGATAGGCGTAGAGGTCGGAGCCGGACTGGGCGGCGAGGACGGCGCCCTCGGCGTTGAGCTCCTTAACGGTGGCGGCGGCGCCCTGTCCGAGCTTGGTAAGGCAGCCGGCCTTGACGATGACGCTCAGCTGGTCCTGGGCGAAGAAGAACAGGTCGCCCGCGGCGGAGACGTCGGTGACCACGTTGCCGGCGGCCTCAGCCTCGGAAACGGGCTCAACGGTGACGTTGAAGGTGATGCCGTACTCGTTGGAGCTGTTGAAGTCAGCGACCTGCTTCTTGGTGAGCTCCACAGCCGCCTCAGGCGCCCAGATGGTCACATCATAGGTGCCGGCGAGGTCCGCGGCCTGCTCTCCGCCGCCCTGGTTGTTGTCGCCCTGGTTGTCGCTGTTGCTGTTATTGCAGGCGACGAGGGACAGGACCATGAGGAGCGCGAGAGCGATTGCTAAGATTTTTTTCATTTTCATTCCTCCTGAATAATTTATAACAGTTATTATCCCCGCTTTGCGGGGATAAACGGACAGGGGCCCCTGTCCGGCCTGTTATCTTTTAACATTATAGCAGAGGTCGGAGGCAAATTCAATAAAGTTGGGTAAAAAAGTATGGAAACGTTTTCGACAAAAATTCGTAACAAATTTTGTGCATTTTGAACAAAGGTTTAACACGATATTAATATAATAAAACCAAAATTCCCACACTTTTCGGTGTGGGAAATGGGATTTAAGAGGCCAAAAGCCTGTCCGCGACGTATTTTGCGGCGCCGTCGTCAAGGTGGAGGGATTTGGCGCCGAAGTAGAGGTAATAATCCTCGTCCGAGTAGGAGATGTAATCCAAGGCAGCGCCGGAGCCGGTATCGGGATCGTAGACCTTCACCGCCTCGCCGCCGGGGAGGAGGAGCTCCTCATACTCCCCCACCATGGAGGCCGGGAGAATGAAGAGGTCGCTGTTTTCCAGAAGGTCCACGTTGAGCATGGCGTAGGTGAAGGGGTGGACCTTGACCATTTTTATGCCGTCGGGGAGGTCCTGCTCCAGATAAACCGCGAGGTCCGTGTCCCTGAGCTCGTCAACGTAGATGTAGATCTGGACCTTTTTTTGGGGGGAGGTGTCGGTGACCATGGTGAAGATCCAGCTCCAGAGTATGGCGGACATGAGCGCCCAGAGGACGAAGGTGTGGAGCTGGGAAAAAACGTTTTTCAAAAACCTCATTTTGCCACCTCGTATCCCGCCACGTAGCCGTGGACCGTCCAGACAGCCGAGGCGCCCTGAAGGAGCGGGGCGCGGCTTTCGGCGACCCAGAAAAGGCTCTCGCCGTCTGGGGTCTCCACGCGCACTCTTTTGGCGGTTATGCTCTTTTTTATGCGAAGGCGCTGGCGGGTGACGGTGACCCTCCCCTCGGTCCTCTCCCGCTCGCCGTCGCGCAGGGTGCCGGCGTGGGCGAGCTCCCGGCGGGAGGAGCCCACGGCGAAGCAGGCGCAGTAGATGACGAACCAGCCCACGGCGATGCTGACGGCGATGGTGTAAAGCTCCATGCGCCGGGCGTTGGCGGTATTTGTGAGGACCGCCAGGGTCACGCAGACGGCGAGGCCGACGGCGGAGATGACGGCGAGGGCGACTGTCCAGGCCTTTATTTTGCGGCGGAGCTTTTCAAGCTCGGCGTCGGTATAAAGCTCCCTGAAATTTGCCGACATGGGCTCCCCTCCCCTTTTTTCAAAATCATACGCCAATAATAGCATATTTTGGCGGAGGATACAAGAACAAATTCGCCCGCCGGTATCCGGCGGGCGGAGAGGTCATTTATTCTTTTCGGCGAGGGCGCGCTGCTGCTCGTCGAACTGGAGGGTGTAGAGCTTGTAGTAGCGGCCCTTTTTGTGGAGGAGCTCCTGGTGGGTGCCCTGCTCCTTTATGACGCCGTGGCTCAGGAGGATGATGTTGTCGGAGTGCTGGATCGTGGAGAGGCGGTGCGCCACCACGAGCATGGTGCCGATATTCTTCATCTTCTCCAGGGAGTCCTGGATGAGAAGCTCCGTCTCGGTGTCGATATTCGCCGTGGCCTCGTCAAGGATCATGACCTCGGGGCGGTGGAGAATGGTGCGGGCAAAGCTCAAGAGCTGACGCTGACCGGCGGAGAAGTTGTTGCCGCGCTCCCGGACAACCTCGTCAAGGCCGCCGTCCAGCTTGCTTATGAAGTGGTCGGCGTTCACGTAGCGGCACGCCTGCCAAACCTCCTCGTCGGTGAAGGACTCCTCCCGAAGGACGATATTGGAGCGGATGGTGCCGGAGAACAGGAACACGTCCTGGAGCATCTGACCGAAGTGGCGGCGGAGGGAGGCGATCTTTATGCGGCGTATGTCTATGCCGTCAATGAGTATTTGACCCTTCTGGATGTCGTAATTGCGGCATATGAGGCTGAGAATGGTGGTCTTTCCGGAGCCGGTGGAGCCCACGAACGCCACGGTCTCCTTGGGCTTTACGTGGAAGCTGACGCCCTTCAGGACCCACTCGCCGGGGACGTAGCTGAACCAGACGTCCTTAAATTCTATCTCGCCCTCGATGTGGTCAAGCTCGATGGCGTCAGGTGAGTCCACAAGCTCGGGCTCCAGATCGAAGATGGAGAATATCTTCTCGGCGCTGGCGAAGGCGGACTGGAGCTGGTTGAACTGCTCGGCGAGGGTCTGGATGGGGTTGAAGAACTTGGAGATGTACATGTAGAAGCTGACCAGTGTCTCGCTGGCGATGGTCTGCCCCAGGAAGGAGGTGTTTTTGATGTAGCCCCTGCCGCAAAGGTAGAGCAGGCACAAAACGGAGCTTATGTAGAGCATATAGACCATGGGGCGGAAGATGCCGAAGACAAACATCTGCTGGCGCTTTGCCTTTTTGAGCCCGTTGGACTTGCCCAAAAACTCCTGCATTTTGGCGTCCTCGCGGTTGAAGATCTGGGTGATCTTTATGCCGGAGAGGTTTTCGGAGAGGTACGTGTTGATGTCCGTGGTCCTGTCCTTGACGGTGCGGAACACCCGCCGGGTGAAGGTGCGGAAGATGACGGTGAAGAGCACCAGGAAGGGTATGAAGCACAGTATCATCAGCGTCAGCTCATAGTTCAGGATGAGCATCGCCGCCAGAACTCCCACGATGACGAAGACGTTGCGTATCATGTTCACCAGGATGTTGGTGAACATCATGGAGATGGCGTTGGTGTCGTTGGTGACGCGGGTGACAAGCTTGCCCACGGGTATCTGGTTCAATTGATTGTGGGACAGGCTCTCGATGTGGGTGAAAAGGTCCTGCCGGAGGGAGGAGAGTATCTTCTGGCCGGTCTTTTGGAGGATTATGGACTGGAAGTAGGTGCTGATAAGGGAGACGATGAGAATTCCGGCGTAGACCGCCACGCGGACGAAAAGGTCGCGGAGCTCAAAGTCCTCCTTTATGACGCGCTCGATGTCGCCCACAAGCAGTGGGGAGATGATATCGTAGGCTATGGCGAGGAGCATGAGGAAGAGGACCACAATGAAGCTCTTCCAATAGGGTTTGGCGTAGGGCAGCATGCGCGCCATTATCTCGGAGTCGGGCATGTTGCGGTCAAAGGTGACAGCCGCCTTGCGGCGCTTTAGGGTGATGTAAGCCGCCACAAAGAGGACGGTGAAGGCGCCGATGATGGCGCCGACGATGTAAAGCGGCGCGAACTCACGCATTGTGCTCGCCCCCTTCCTCCTCAAGCTTTTGAAGGTCCACCATGTGCTTGTAGGCGGGGCACGTCTCGCAAAGCTCGGCGTGGCTGCCCACAGCCGCCAGCTCCCCGTCCTCCAGGTAGATTATCTTGTCCATGCGCTCGATGGTGGATATGCGGTGAGCTATGAGGATGGTGGTCTTGCCCCGGCGGGTGCGCTTGAGGTTGTCGAGAATGGTCTTTTCGGTGTCCGTGTCCACGGCGGAGACGGAGTCGTCGAGTATGAGTATCGGCGCGTCCTTCAAAAGGGCGCGGGCTATGGATATGCGCTGCTTCTGCCCGCCGGAGACGGTGACGCCGCGCTCGCCAAGCATGGTGTTGTAGGTGTCGGTGAATTCCATGATGTTCCCGTCCACGTCGGCGAGGGTCGCCGCCTCCTTGACGCGCGCCATATCGGGCTCGCCGGAGGTGAAGGCGATGTTGCGGGCGATGGTGTCGGAGAAAAGGAAGTTGTCCTGGGGGACGTAGGCGCAGGCGGCGCGGACGTCACGGATCTTGACGGTGTTCACGTCGCTGCCGTCCACGAATACGGCGCCGTCGGGGACGTTGTAGGTGCGCAGTATGAGGTCAACGAGGGTGGTCTTGCCGGAGCCGGTGCGACCGACGAGGCCCACGCTCTCCCCTGCCCTGATGGTGAAGCTTATGTTTTTGAGCACGTCGTACTCCCCGTCGGGGTAGCGGAAGGTGAGGTTTTTAAATTCGATGTCCCCGCGCACATTTGGAAGCTCCCTCACGCCCTCCCGGTCGATCACGTCCTGCTTTGCGTCCAGGAGCTCGCTTATGCGCTTGAGGCTGGCCTTGCCGCGGCTCGTCATGTCTATGAGCTCGGAGACTGCCATTATGGGCCAGACGATGGCGTTGAAGTAGCCGATGTACTCCACCAGCTGTCCGGCGTTGAAAACGCCCTCGTGGACAAGGCAGCCGCCGTAGCCCAAAACCACGCAGATGACGGACTCCACAAAGAGGGTGACCAGAATGTGCAGGAGCACGGAGGCGCGGGTGAAGTCCACGTTAGCCTTCTCGTTTTCAAGGTTGAGCTTTTTGAACGCCCAGAGCTCCTTCGCCTCCTTGACAAATGCCTTGATGACGGCAATGCCGGAGAAGGACTCCTGGGAGAAGTCGGAGAGGTTGGAAAACGCCTCCTGGCGGATGTCCCACTTCTTCTCCATGTAGCGCCCCACCACGGTGCTGATGGCGAAAAGTATCACCATGGGGATGAGGGACAGCCCCGTGAGCAGGTGGTCCATCTGCCACATGCGCCCTATGGCGAGTATGCCCAGCATGAGGGCGTCGGCGAGCATGAGGAGCCCTGAGCCGTAGCAGTCCTGGACCGTGTCCAGGTCGTTGGTGAAAAGGCTCATGAGGTTGCCCACCTTGTTCACCTGGTAATACTGCTGGGAGAGGTCCTTGCAGTGGTCGAACATGGCGTTGCGTATGTCCGTCTCCACCCGTATGGCGGAGCCGAAAAAGCAGACGCGCCAAAGGAAGCGCCCGAAGACCATGGATATGACCACCACCAGCATCGGCAGGCACACCTTGTCAAGCAGAAATTCCATGTCGAAGGCGTACATCACGCCGTCGGACATGACCTGACCGTCGTTCATGCCGTTGACCACAAGCTGATAGAGCCTGGGCACCACCAGCTGCATATAGTCCACCACGGCAAGGGCGGCAAGGCCCAAAAGAAGGATTGGGCCGTATTTTATGTAGTATTTGTTTATGTACTTTCCGAAAATCATCTTGTTCCTCTTCCAGCTATGGACAGTCGTGTGAAAAAAGTTCCAATTTTTACGTTCGCAACCCGTTTTTTCGCAAGTTTTCATATTATAGCACACACCATTTGTGATTTCCAGTAGTTTTTTAAATTTTAGTATTGCATATCTTGCGGATATATAAAAAATGCACGGAGATCATCCGTGCCTTGTGAATGGGTATTGGTTTTATATGCCGCCGTCGGCCTCCAGGAGGGCGCGGAGCTTGTCGAGGGACTTTTTCTCTATGCGGGAGACGTAGGAGCGGGAGATACCCAGCTTCTCCGCCGCCTCCCGCTGGGTGAGGCGCTTGCCGCCGTCAAGCCCGTAGCGCAGTGCTATCACCCGTCGCTCCCGCTCCTCCAGGGCTGTCTCCACATGGCGGCGCAGGCGGGTGTATATCTCCTGGGAGCTCAGGCGCTCAAATACGTCGTCCTCGGAGCACACCACGTCCATCAGTGAGAGGCTGCCGCCGTCGGAGTCCGAGTCGATGGTGTCGGAGAGGGACAGGTCCCCGGCGGATTTGCGCTGGGAGCGGAAGTACATGAGTATCTCGTTTTCGATGCACCGGCTGGCGTAGGTGGCAAGGCGCACGCCCTTGTCCGGGCGGTAGGTGGATATGCCCTTTATTAGCCCCACGGTGCCGATGGAGATGAGGTCGTCCTGGTCCCGGGTCTTTGTGTAATACTTCTTTACTATGTGCGCCACAAGGCGAAGGTTGTGCTCAATGAGGGTGTTGCGGGCGTTTTGGTCACCGGCGGCGGCAAGCTCCAGGTACTCCCTCTCCTCCTTCGCCGTCAGCGGGCGCGGGAAGGAGCCCACGGGATTTGAAAGGCGCAGAAGCAGGAAGGGATAGCCCAACAGAGCGGCAAAGGCTGCGGAAAGCATGGGAAACACCACCGTTTATAAGATTCCCTTTAGCATATTCCGACAGGATTTGTCCGTATTCCGTTATTTAACGTAATAATTTCGATATTACCTTATTTAATTATATGTATGCGCGTAAAAAAAACGAAGGCGAGCCCCTCCAGGGCGGTATCCGCGGATACGCACCCTGTTTGCCGATAGGCGCGGGGCTCCCCTCCATAAGAGATGACGGCACGTAAGGTGCCTGGAGACGGGCGAAAAAAAATTGTCTCATATGGAACCGTTTCCATACTTTAGTTCGTGACAGCCAAAGCTTTATGCTCCTATTTACACATTTTAGCATATCATCGTCCTTTTGGCAATCCTTTTTTTGAAAAAATATTGAAAAAAATCACATATTTTTTCAGATTTCCCCATTCATCAGCCATTTACAGTTTAGAATACGAAAGAATTCGCAAAAAAGGAAGCGGCCGCGAGGTAACGTTTCCACCGCGGCCGCTGTATTTCAATACGTGAAAAATGAATTAAAGTAATGATTTGTCCTATCGACGAATGAGCCTGTCTATCGCCTCCAGCTCCTCCCCGGAGAAATCGAGACGCTCAACGCACTTCACGTTCTCCCTTATCTGCTCCGGGCGGCTGGCGCCGATGAGGACGGTCGTCACCGCCCTGTTGCGCAGTACCCAGGAGAGCGCCATCTGGGAGAGTGTCTGCCCGCGTGAGGCGGCAATCGCGTTGAGGTCGTTGAGCCTCTTTATCATCGCCGCGTCCAGCTCCCCGGCAAGGCGGCTGTTGCCGCGCCCCGCCCTGGAGTCGGCGGGTATGCCGTTTAAGTACCGGTCAGTGAGCATACCCTGGTAGAGCGGGGAGAACACCGCGAGTCCCACGCCGTTTTCATAGCAGAGCTCGTCCAGCCCGTCCTCCTCGATCCACCTGTTGAGCATGGAGTAGGAGGGCTGGTTCAGGACGACGGGTGTGCGGAGCTCACGGAAAATGGCAAGTATCTCCTCCATCTCCCTGTGCCTGTAGTTGGAGACGCCCACGTACAGCGCCTTGCCCTGCCTCACGGCGTTGTCCAGCGCCAGGGCCGTCTCCTCCAGGGGCGTGCCGGGGTCGTAGATGTGGTGGTAGTAGATGTCCACGTACTCAAGCCCCATGCGCTTAAGGGACTGGTCCAGGGAGGCTGTCAGGTACTTTCTGGAGCCGTTTCTGTCGCCGTAGGGACCGGGCCACATGCCGTAGCCGGCCTTGGTGGAGACGCACAGCTCGTCCCGGTATTGGCGCATATCCCGAAGTATCCGCCCGAAGTTCTCCTCGGCGCTGCCGTTGTAGGGGGCGCCGTAGTTGTTGGCGAGATCGAAATGGGTTATCCCCAGGTCAAAGGCAGTGTGTACCATCGCCTCCATGTTGGCGTATACCCCGGTGTGCCCGAAGTTCTGCCACAGCCCCAGGGACACCGCCGGAAGCTTCAGCCCGCTCCTGCCGCAGCGGTTGTAGACCATGCCGTCATATCTTGTATCGGAAGCCATGTACATTTTTCCTGTCTCCTTTATGTTTTGTTTTTCAGCGGAGCGTCACTCCGGTATTATCGGGAGGTTGTCAAGGCATGGGGGAAGGTGCATCATGAAGTGGTTCGTCATGGGCGTCTCCAGCATACCGGCGCGGGTGAGCCTGCCCCAGAAAACCAGCAGCCACACTGAGCGCAGGTCGGACGTGACGCCGCCCGCCTCATATATCCTCATGACCCACTCCTCCGGGACCGTATTGAAAAGCTCAGCGTCCTTGAGCTCCGAGATGATTTTTCTGGTATTCGTCCCAACCTCGACCATGTAGTCGTAAAGCGCCCGCGGGCATATGGCTTTCCCGAATTCCACCGCCTCCCCGGGCTCCAGGGCGTTGCCGGTGTCGGTTATGGGCGAGCCGATCCTTTTTTGCCAGCCTTCGTTGAATATCTGCTCCCGGTCTGCCAAAAGGAAATTGCTTACAAGGTCCTCTATGCGCGCGGTGTGCCAGAGCTGCCACACCATCGGCACCCGGTCCGTGCCGGCGTAGTGGAGGTCCGTCTCCCAAGGCTGTCTCGGCACCTGTTCATTTTGGTGTCCCGCCAGCATATATTCCGCCACATGGTCCGCCATGGTTTTCTCACCGCCGCCGGATACGCACGCCGGGTGTACAAGGGCGTGGAGCTTCAGCGCCAGGGTCTTTACCTTCACGTGGTCCCTGTCGTTTAAGGCCCTTCTGAAATCAGTCTCCACGGCGCGGTAAGCGTCATAAAGCGCCTGCTTTGTCATAATATCTCTCCTTTCACTCCCCGCACACCGGGAGGGTGGAGCCGCCGTGGGGCATGACCAAAACGGTGGCGTCGGGGCCGTATTTGCTGAGGGCGGCGTCCAGGGCGGCTTGGGCGGAGGCGGCGGGGGTGAGGAACGCCTTCCTCACCGTCTCCTCGGGCAGCTCCGAGACCAGCACCACATCGGCGTTTTCCAGGACCATGGCGATGGCGGCGGCCTTGTGTCCGCCCAGCTCAAAGCCGGTCCTCACCCGCTCTATGAGGCTGTGGGCGTTGGGAGCCTCCTCTATCCAGCGGGAGAATGTCGCCTCCCCCAGCCCCTCCTTACAGGAGCCCACGAGAATAACCGTGCCGCCGCGCCGCACGGCGTGCTTTGCGTTGTCCAGCGCCTTTTGCGTCTGGTAGAGGTTCAGGTCCTTGGGCGCGCCGCCCTGGGAGACGACGACGATGTCCGCGCGGCGGGGGATTTTCTTCAGGTACAGCGTGTCCAGAAACGCGCACCCGGCGCGGTGCGCCGCCGTCACGTCCCCGGCGACTGCCCTTATTATCTCCTTGTGTTCGTCCAGCACCACGTTCAGTATGAAGTCGATGCCGCAGATACTCCCCGCCTCCTCGATGTCGGCGCGCAGGTTGTTGCCCTCCAGGAGCCCGGCGCGGGAGGTGTCCTCCACCATGCGGGAGTGGTTCGCCTGTATCGCGGCGCGGGTGGAGACGCCGGGCATTATGGCCTTCGCGCCCCCGGAATAGCCGGCGAAGTAGTGGTACTCGATGTTCCCGAGGCATATGCGCCTGTCCGCCCTTGCCACGGGGGTGAAGATGTCCACCGGCGTGCCCCGGGAGGTCACGCCCATATGTACGCAGTCGTTGGGGTCAGAATCGACGCACCTTATCTCCGAGTACGTCCGCTCCCCCGCCAGGCGGCGGCGCTCCTCCTCCGTCTGACGCCTGTGGCTCCCCAGGGCGAAGACGAGGGTTATGTCCTCCCGCCTCACACCGGCGGCGTAGAGCTCGTCCAAAAGCGCCGGCATCACCTTCCGGGTGGGCATCGGGCGGGTAATGTCGCTGGTGACTATGGCGACGCTCTCGCCGGGTCTTACGATGCCGCGAAGCGGCGGGGAGCCTATGGGCGACGCCAGCGCGCGGCGGACCTCCGCCTCGCCGGTAAGGTCGGTTTTCACCTCATTTTGCGTGAGTACGCCCAGAAGGTTTTTGTCGGGCACGGTTATATGCTGTTTTCCCGCGTCGAAGCCGAGATCTGTTTCCATGTTGTTTCCTTTCTTTAAGCCGGCGGCAAAAGCCCGCGTCAGCTCACTGTCCTGTAAAAATCCAGCGAGGCGAAGCCGCGCCCCAGCTGGGTCAGAAGATACGCCTCGCACACGCGGGAGAGCTGCTTTTCCACCTGCGCGCTGACGCGGAAGGAGTATATCCTTTTGGGGTCCGCGCCGGTGATGTAGCGCATGGCGGCAAGGGTCCCCGGCAGGAGCGACAGGCACTCACCCGCCCCCTCCGGGCGGCAGGAAGCACAAAGGAGCGTCCCGCCCTCCAGGGAAAGCACGGGCGAGGCCGGGTCCTCCCTGCCGCATACGGCACAGCTGCCCAAAAGCGGCTCAAAGCCCGCGAGGCACATGGCCCTGAGCTCAAACGCCGCCTTAACCGACGCGTCGGAGCTTACGGAGTTTGACACGGCGTAAAGGGCGTTGAGCCCCAGGGACAGGAGCTCCGGGCTTGGGGCGTCCTCGTCGGAGATGGCGTCCATGAGCTCGGCAAAATACGTCCCCAGGGAGAGCTTGGCTATGTCCTCCCGAAGTCCCCGGAAAAGCTCAACGCTGCGCGCCTCGGTGAGGGTGTACCTGTCGCGGTTTTCAAAAAGCGTCATCTCCGACAGCGCCAGAAGCTGAGTGGCGGCGGCTGTTTTGCTGCCCCGCCGTTTTGCGCCCCGGGCGCGGACCGTGAGCTTGCCGTTGGAGGCGGTGAGGACCGTCAGGATGCGGCTCGACTCCTTATATTCCGTTTCACGAAGGACAAGCCCCGGCGTTGTTATGTACATCTGGTCCCCGGGCGGCGCTCAGTGCGCCGCGTTTTCCTCTCTCTCGTTTTCCAGCTTTTTGGCGGCGAGGAATATCCGTATATCCCCCGTCGCCCAGAAAAGCCGCCAAAGTCCTGAAATATCCATCCTCTGTCCTCTCCGGTCCACCCGCACAGTTAGGTTTTGCGTATGGGCGGGGATTATGAGAGGGAAATTATTCTGTGTAGCCGAAGGTCTTGAGGTTTGCGCCGGAGTCGCGCCAGTTCTCCTTCACCTTCACCCAGGTGTTGAGGTAGACCCTTTGCTCCAGGAGCTTTTCCATGTCGCGCCGCGCCGCCTCGCCCACGGCCTTGAGCTTCTCGCCGTTTTTGCCGATGATTATCCCCTTGTGGCTCTCCCGCTCGCAGTATATGGCGGCGGTGATCTCCGTGACCCCGTCCCCGCGCTCAGTAAACGCGGTTATCTCCACCGCCGTGCCGTGGGGCACCTCGGACTGGAGGTTCAAAAGGAGCTTTTCCCGGATTATCTCCGCGCACATCTGGCGGGTGGTCTGGTCGGTTATCATGTCCTCCGGGAAGAGCTGCTGTCCCTCCTTGGCGAATTTTTCAAGCTCATCAAAGAGCTCCCCTATCCCTTGCCCGCGGCGGGCGGAGACGGGCACCACCGCCGCCCAGTCAAGCTCCTTGGCGTAAAGGGCTATGACCGGCAGGAGCTCCGCCTTTTCCACGGTGTCTATCTTGTTTATGGCGAGCACGGCGGGGGCCTTTGACGCCTTTATTCTGGCAATTAGCCCCGCCTCCTGGGGGCCTATGCTCGCCTTGGGCTCCACCACAAGGCAGACGGCGTCCACGTCGTCGTCCACCGCCTCCTCCACCACGTGGACCATGTAGTCCCCCAGCTTGGTGCGGGCCTTGTGGAACCCCGGCGTGTCGGCAAAGACGAGCTGCGTCTCCCCGCGCTCAGCCACGCCGAATATCCTGTTTCGGGTGGTCTGGGGCTTGGGCGTGACGATGGACACCTTCTCCCCCACCATGGCGTTCACAAGGGTGGACTTGCCCACGTTGGGCCGCCCGACTACTGTTATAAGAGCTGTACGTTTTATCATAGGTGATCCTCAACCTTCTTTGAGCGTTTTATATTGTCATGTTCAGATTATCCATAACGGCGTCCTCGCGGGCGCGCATCCGCGCCTTCTGCGGTCCCTCGTCCAGGTGGTCGTAGCCCAGAAGGTGGAGGGTGGAGTG
This sequence comes from uncultured Oscillospiraceae bacterium, assembly GCA_947627285.1. Classification (GTDB taxonomy): domain Bacteria; phylum Bacillota; class Clostridia; order Oscillospirales; family Oscillospiraceae; genus RUG626. The sequence continues at coordinate 41,347 of CANQVL010000005.1, read as the reverse complement.
GACCGCCAGGTAGCTCACCTCCCTGGCGTAGCCGTGGCCGTACTCCTCCCCCTGCCTTTCACAGCGGGGAATGTCGATGACCATGTCGCCCAGCATGAGCTCCCCGGTGTCGTAGTCCCGCTCGCAGGCCTCCGGGTCAAATTTTCCGGGCGTCAGGTCGTTCATGGGGAAGCTCAGCACGTCCGTGGGCGCGTCCACGTCCCGGTGCGCAAGGTTGATGGCGTGTATGCCGTCGTCGTCCGTGAGGAGCACGTCCACATGGCAGGGCGCCTCTATGCCCTCGACCTTGAGGGCGGCGAGGACCGCCTTTTTCACAAGCCTCGCGGTCTCCGGGCGACCGATGTTGGGCTTTTCCCTGGTTATCGTCACCGAGCTCACAGCCTGTACACCTCCGTGAACTTGCGCTCAAGGTAATCGGTGTAGTATTTGGGGTCAAATTCCGCCCCAAATGCCCTTTCCATGAGCTCCGACGGCTTATAGAGACTGCCGTATTTCCAGATCTTATCCTCAAGCCAGCCGTTTATTTTCCCTATCTCCCCCGCTTTTATCGCCCCGGCGACGTCGAAGCTCTCCCGCATTTTGTGGAGGAGCTGCGCCCCGTATGCGCTGCCCAGGGCGTAGGAGGGGAAGTAGCCTATGCCGCCGCCCGACCAGTGGGAGTCCTGCAAAATGCCGTTTTTGTCGTCGGGTACGTCGATGCCCAGGTACTCCCTGTAGAGGGCGTTCCACATCTCCGGAAGCTCCGAGGTCTTGACGTCGCCGCCAATCATGGCCTTCTCCATCTCGTAGCGGACCATGATGTGCAGGGGGTAGGTGAGCTCGTCCGCCTCGGTGCGTATGAGGCTCGGAAGCGCCACGTTCGCGGCGCGGTAAAGCTCCTCCGGCGTGTGCTTGCCCATCTCGGGGCTGAGCTTCACGATCCGGGGGTAGACAAGCCCTATAAACTCCCGGCTCCTGCCCACGATGTTCTCGTAAAACCTGGACTGGCTCTCGTGGACGCCCATGGATACGCCGCCCTCCAGGGAGGTGAAGCAGAACCTGTCGTCGGAGTGCAGGTCGTAGAGGGCATGTCCGCCTTCGTGGATAACCGAATACATGGAGGACAGGAAGTTGTCCTCGTAGTAGTGGGTGGTTATGCGCACGTCGTATTTGGAAAAGCCCGTGGTGAAGGGGTGCTCAACCTCGCCGATCACGCAGTTGTCCTGGGGCAGCCCCATGATCTCCATGAGGACGTGCGAGAGCCTCCTCTGGTCCTCCACCGGGAAGCGCCGGCGGACAAAGGCGTCGTCGATGGGCGGGGCGGCCCTGACCTTCTCTATGATGGGCACGATGCGCTCCCGGAGGGTCTTGAAAAACTCCTCGCATTTTTCCCGCGTCAGCCCCTCCTCGTACTGGTCCAGGCAGTAGTCGTAGGGGTCCATGTCCGGGCGCACAAGCCCCGCGAAGCGTTTTTGCGCCTCGATGATTTTTGAAAGGTACGGCTCAAATAGCTTGTAATCCGACTTGTTTTTCGCCTCGCGCCAGACGTTGGAGGCGTCGTTCAAAAGCTCGGTGTACGCCACGTACTCCTCCACGGGTATCGCCCGAAGCTCCCGCATACTCTTGTCCCGAAGGTCCGTGCGGCGCTTGTCCTCCGGGGAGAGCTCGTCGTAGTGCTCCTTCAAAAAATCCAGAAGCCCCCGCGCCTCGTCGCCGGTGGAGAGCTTGTAGCTGAGCTCGCTGAGCACGCCCATGGTCTTGCCTCTGGGTATCCCGGAGCCCTTGGGCGCCACAGTCTCGTCGTCATAGGAGAGTATCCCCATGGCGTGCCCGTAGGCAAACTCCTTGAGCTCCAGATCGTTTAATTTCCCGATAGCTTCCTGTACGTTCATCTTTTTTATCTCCCCGTTTTACGTTGTTTTGAGGCGCCGCCGCTGCCGCTCTGCCTCGCCCGCTCGTAGCGGTCGTAGGCCTCCACTATGCGCTGGACCAGGACGTGGCGAACAACGTCCGCGGAGCTCAGGCGCATTATGGCTATGTCCTCCACGCCCTCAAGGACGCGCACCGCCTCCCGGAGGCCGGATACCTTGTCGGCGGGCAGGTCGATCTGGGTCTCGTCGCCGGTGATGACGATCTTTGACCCGAAGCCCAGGCGTGTGAGGAACATCTTCATCTGCTCCCGGCTTGTGTTCTGCGCCTCGTCCAAAATTATAAAGCTGTCGTCCAGCGTGCGCCCGCGCATATACGCCAGCGGCGCAACCTCGATGTCCCCCCGCTCCAAATACTTTTGGTACGTCTCCGCCCCCAGCATATCAAATAGGGCGTCATACAGCGGGCGCAGGTACGGGTCCACCTTGGACTGCAGGTCCCCCGGCAGGAACCCCAGGCGCTCCCCCGCCTCCACAGCGGGGCGGGTGAGGATTATCCTGTTAACAGTCTTTGCCCGGAACGCCGCCACCGCCGCCGCCACCGCAAGGTAAGTCTTGCCGGTGCCGGCGGGTCCTATGCCCAGCGTCACGGTGTTTTTAAGTATGGCGTCCACGTACCTCTTCTGCCCCAGGGTCTTGGCCTTTATGGGCTTGCCCTTGGCGGTGACGCAAATCACGTCCCTGGAAAGCTCGCCAATCTTGTCGTCCTGCCCCGCGCGCACAAGCCCCAGGACGTAGCGGACGTTCTGCCCGTCGATGTTCTCGCCCTTTGCCGCCAGCCTCATGAGGCCCTCGATGGCCCTCTGGGCGTACATCACGTTTTCCGCCTCTCCCGTTATCCTCAGCTCCGACTCCCTGTCCGTGACGCGCACGTCCAGCTCCGCCTCGATGAGGCGAAGGTTCTCGTCAAAGGAGCCGAATACGTTTATAACGTTCTCCATGCGGTCGATGCTCATTGTCTGTTCTGTCATATCTGTTCCTCTCTTTTGTGTGCCGCCGAAGCTCTATTGCCCGGAACCGTCCTCCGCCCGCTCCTGCCCTATCTGCTCCACGCACTCGGCGGTGAGCGTTACGGAGATAACGCCGTCCGAAACGTCGCTTGAAAGGTCGAAGTCAGCCACGTACCCGTCGCCTATCTCCCGCTCCACGCTCTCAAGAAGGTGTGCGGAGAGGAGCTTCTCCGCCTCCTCCCTGGTGAAGGCGGAGGCGGCGCTCTCATACTCCTCGTACCTCTCCCGGACTACCGTCACCGGCAGGACTCCCCCTCCGGGGAGGGTCAGCCTTTTGTACGTTGTAATTTTATCACAACTTGTATACGGATTTCCACCCATAAAATAAAGATTTATTCTTTTTCCGCCCAAAATTACGGCGGTGCGTGTCTTTGTCCTGCCCGTGTACTCCTTTTTTGCCGTCTCCAGGGGCATTTTCAACGTAAGCTCGTACCAGGTCCGCGCCCAAACCTCCCCCGAGGCGTGGGTATTGTAGCCCTGTCCCACGGGCACATAGGAGGAGATGAGCTCGTCGCCAGTGTCCACCGCGTCACCCGGCTCCCGGAGGCTCCAGCCCTCAAGGGCGGTGATCTCAGTTATTATACCCGGCTTTTTGGCAAAAACCCCGACGCGCGCGTCCGGGTCATAGAGCTCCGGCCTCAGCACCTTCTCCCGCACCACCACGTCTATCCTGCTGCCGTTGGAGTTGAGGGTGATAAACGAAAGCTCCGGCACGTCCAGGAGCATTTTGTTGGCTATGGGCGACTCGGCGATGTCCAAAACGCACGTGCCGATGTCCACACCGTTGTTCCTCAGCGCCGCCAAAATCTTCGAGGTGGGCACCGTCTCGTTGCCCGTCACGTCTATCTGCCAGACGTAGAGCGTGGACAGCCCCGTGAGTACGGCGCACAGGGCAAGCCCCAAAAACAGCGCGTACCTTTTTCTGAGCCTCCAGAGGAAAAACGGCGCGCCCCTTCTCAAAACTATGCCCACGGTGAAGGCTCCGGTGTCCCGCGCCACCTCCCGGAGCTTCATATACCCCGGTATGGATACGGTGAGGCAGGCGTTCCCCTCCGGCGTCCTTGTGAGATCGCTAAATTCGATGTGGTGGCGGGCGCAGATGTTCACCGCCCGTTCGGAGTACCGGCACCGCAGCTCCACACGCACGCGTCCGCTTATAAGGTCCATTATCGCTCCCATGGCGCCACCTACGATACTATCTCGGCGGCGGCTATCCTGCCGGTGACCACGAGCTCCAGATCACTCATCGCCGAGATCTCCAGCCCCGCCCCGCGAATCCTCACCGTGACCCCCGGACAGGCGGCGACGATGGTCTCCGGCCCGTATTCCAAAAGCCCCCGGTGGTTTTCAATGTGTACCCTCCTGTCGCCCGTTATGGTGACCCTGGGCGCGCCCGCCCCCGCCTCGGCGGGAATGTCAAAAATTTCCGACACGCGCAAAAGCGCCGCGCGGCCCGACGGTTTTTTTCTCATGCTGTTCGCCTCCATAGCCTGTATCATTAAAGCTTATGAAGGGAGTGGCAAATTTAGGATTGTACCGGCATAGACTTGATTTGAAAACCTTGGGGAGGCGGCGGATATGGGTATTTATACGGTGCGGCAGAGGATATTCGACCTTGTCACGGTCCTGGGACTTTTGGGGGTGATGGCGGGGCTCATACTCCTGCCCGCCCGGACGGTGGAGGCGGCGAAAAGCGGGGTTGATATGTGCTTCAACGTGCTGATTCCCTCCCTCTTTCCGTTCTTCGTCATATCCTCCCTCACGGTGGAGCTGGGGCTGGCGGAGAGGCTGGGGCGGGTGCTATCGCCGGTGATGGAGCCGCTTTTCAACGTGGGAGGCGGCTGTGCCCCGGCGCTGATCCTCGGCTTTGTGGGCGGCTATCCCGTGGGGGCGAAAACCGTGATAAGCCTCTATGAGGGCAAAAAAATATCCCGCCGGGAGGCTGAGCGTATGCTCGCCTTCTCCAACAACTCCGGGCCCGCCTTTATCTTCGGCGTGGTGGGCGCGGGCATATTCTCCTCCGGCGCCGTGGGAGCGGTGCTGTACCTCACCCACATACTCGCCTCCGTGCTGGTGGGGCTCATATTCCGAAATTACGGCGGACGCGGCGGAGTGACCCGCGTATCCCGCGAGGACGCCCCGCGCGCCTCCTTCCCCGCCGCCTTTGTGAAATCGGTCAGCTCCTCCTTCAGCTCGTGCCTGGGAATATGCGGGTTTGTTATATTCTTCACGGTGCTTCTGCGTCTTTTGTACCTTTCGGGGATCATGGACGCGCTGGCGGGGGCGCTGGGAGCCGTGTTCGGCTTCCTGGGCTTTGACAGCGAGTGGGCGCAGATGCTCATAACCGGTCTTTTGGAGCTCACCAGCGGCGTCTGGTGCCTCAGGGACGTGTCAGGCCCTCTCACAGCCTCCGTGGCTATGGCGGCGTTTATGCTGGGCTGGGCGGGACTCTCGGTACACTGCCAGGTCCTCTCTTTCCTGGGCTCCACCGGGCTCTCCGCCCGCTCCTACATACTCGGCAAGCTCCTCCACGGCGTCCTCTCGGCGGGGCTGGCGGCGGTGGCGATGTCCCTCATCTCCGGCGACACCGCCGTCGGCGCGTACCTTGCGGGGCGCGTGGGTGAGATAGCCTCGCGGGACTTCTCCTCCGCACTTCGCGGCTCCGCTGTGCTCTCCGCCGGTATCCTCGCCGTTTTTCTCATTGTTTCCGCAATTTCTTTAAAATTGAGTGGAAAAAAGAAGTGATGTGATATATAATAGACCTGCCTCCGATAAACGGAGGCGGGAAAAACGGAGGACATATCATGCTCTTCAACAAAAAAATCGACCCCTGCTGCTCCTACTGCTCCAACGGCACGCGCATAAGCGAGACGGAGGTGGCGTGCCTCAAACGCGGTATCGTCTCCGCCGCGGGACAGTGCAGGAAATTCAAATATGACCCGCTGAAGCGACAGCCCCCCGAGCCCGCCGCGCCGGTCAGCGGCAAATTCACCGGGGAGGACTTCTCCATTGAGTGAAAACGCCACCGTAAAGCGGATTCTTGACGCCTCCGGCGTCGACCCCCGCTCCTTCCGGTACATCGGGGAGTGCGGCTCCACCAACATCCTCCTCAAGAGCCTTGCCGCCTCCGGGGAGGCACTCCCCTCGCCCCTCTTTCTCGCGGCTGGACGCCAGACGGATGGGCGCGGCAGGCTGGGGCGGAGCTTCTTCTCCCCTCCGGGGACGGGAATGTACCTCAGCGTCCTCATATCCCGCCCGGAGCTTTCCTCCGAGGACCTGACGCTCCTCACCCCCGCCGCCGCCGTCGCGGTGTCCCTGGCGATAGAGAGCGTTTTCCGCGTCCCCACGGGGATAAAATGGGTAAACGACGTGTACGCCGGAGGGAAAAAGGTCTGCGGGATCCTCACCGAGTCCGCCCTCGACCCCGACGGCAGGGCAAAATGGGCGGTCATAGGCATCGGCGTCAACGTCTGCCCGCCGGAGGGCGGCTTCCCGGAGGACATATCCCAAAGGGCGGGCGCCGTGCTGACGGAGTATCGCCAATACGCCGTGGAGGACCTCACCGCCGCCGTTATACGCTCGCTTTCAAATCTTTTGCCCCGCGTGGAGAATGCCGGCTTTGTGGAGGACTACCGCCGCCGCCTCATGTACGTGGGGCAGAGGGTCAACGTGATACGCGCGGACACCTCCCGCTCCGCCCTTGTTCTGGGCTGTGACGGCAGGTGCGGGCTCAAGGTGCGCTATGACGGCGGCGCGGAGGAGATGCTGACCAGCGGCGAAATAACCCTCCGCCCGGAGGAGGCGGCGACATGAAGCTGAGGCCCCATCACGCCCTTTGCATACAGAAATTCACCGGTCACGGCTACGATGAAAAATTCACCGCCCACATGACGGGAACCGTCAACACCCTTCGTGACCGTCCCGAAACGCCCGTGGAGCTCGTGTCCGGCTGTGACGACCTGTGCGCGGCGTGCCCCAACAACATACGCGGCAGCTGCTCCACCCCGGAAAAGGTGGAGGCCATGGACTCCGGCGTTCTCTCCGCCCTCTCCCTTTCCGCGGGCGGCGTCCTCCCCTGGGACAGGCTCTCCGAAATGGCTCGGCGGGAGATATTCGGAACCGAAAAATTTCCCGAAATTTGCTCCTCCTGCGAGTGGTACGGGCTCTGCCTCAACACTGATACCAATATTTTATAAGAAAAAAATCTCCCTTTTGCGGAAAGCTATAGACGAATAAAAAAAAGGGAGGCTTTACAATGACCGAATTTGCCAAGGGAATTGCCATAGGCATGATAGCCGGCGGCGCGGTGGGCGCCATCGCCGCCATGCCGAAAAAGCGTGTCTCCGCCGCGGGAAAATTCCTCAAGACCGCGGGACACATCATCGAAAACGTCTCGGATTCCCTGGGTCTTTGACCCGACGGACCGGTCCGCCGGTCCGTACATAGCCTGCCGTTAAAGCGCCAAAGCGAAAAAATATATAGGAGAGTGACAGATATGAGCAATACCCAATGGGAGGCCCGTGTATTCGGGCAGTCCACCGACCTCAATTTTACCTCCACCCTTCTCCTGCCCCGGTACGCCGGCAAGATAGGGCTCCACGAGGCGCGCGTCGCCCCGGACGGCTCCGTGACCCTTGAGAGCCGCGGCGGAAAGATAACCGGCGGCCACGACGGGCTCCTCTACTACTTCACCCGCCTCGACCCGAAAAAGCAGGGCTTTGTCCTCACAGCCCGGGTGTTCCTGGAAAACTACGGGCGGGAGGGTACCTCCGACACGCCCCAGCAGTGCGGCTTCGGGCTCATGGTCCGGGACACCGTGGGGCCTGCCCGCCGCGACCCCTACGACCCCTCCTTTCAGGAGATACCCGCGCCGTCAAATATGGTCTACATAGGCCTTTTCGCCGGCGACCGGAACGAAAACGTCCTTCGCGTCACCCGCAGGCGCGGCGTATACGACCCCGGCGAGCTGGTGGGTGTGACGCTGGACCACCTGGACCTGCCCTTTGAGACAAAGATCGTCACCGGCGGCGACGGGGTAAAAATGCAGATAGGCAGGGACGAAAAGGGCTTCTTCGTCGCCGCCCAAATGACCGACGGCGAAATGAGCGACCGCTGGTACGTCCCCGACTGCCCGCCGAACCTTATGGAGCAGCAGGACCCGGAGAATATGTACGTTGGCCTCTTCGCCTCCCGCAACGCCCAGGTGAGGTACGAGGACATCGACCTTGAGATCACGGACTACACCGCCCCCAAGGAGCCGCCCAGGCTCTGGGTGCCTGTAAACGACAGCGTAAAGCCCACGCTGCTCCTGCGCTCCGGCGCCGTCTCCTCCGTCAGCGCCTACACCCTCACCCTCCAGGGCAACGAGGACGGCGAGGTTTACATAACGCTAAACGGCGTGCCCGCCGGCAGTCTCACCCTGACCGAGGAAAGGCCGGCGTCCCTCTCCGTCTCCCTCCGCCCCGGCGAAAACACCTTCGACTGCCGTTACCGCTTCGGAGGGAACGCCCTCACCGAGATCTTCACGGTGAATCACCGCGAAGCGCCCGGGTCCTCCGTCGAGCTCTACGCCGCCCCTGACGGGCGTGACGACGCCGCCGGCACCGAGGCGTCCCCTCTCTCCCTCACCTCCGCGCTCCGGCGAGTCGCCCAGGGCGGCACGGTGTATTTGACGGACGGCGAGTACCCGGAGGCGCTGAAGCTCACCCGCGACCTGTCCGGCGCTGAGGGCGCGGTCAAGACCGTCGCCCCCGCACCCGGCGCGAGTGTGAGGATACTGGGCGGGCTGTGGCTTGATTCCTGCTTCTGGCGCGTCACCGGGCTTGAGTTCACCAAGACCCGCTGTCTGATCCTGGGCAGCTTCAACCTGGTGGACAGGTGCGTCTTCCACGACTGCGACGAGACGGGGCTCATGATAGGACGCGGTCAGCCCGCGGGCTTCAACTTCGCCTGGCCCAGCCACAATCTGGTGAGCTTCTGCGAGAGCTTCGGCAATCTGGACCCCAAGCACATGAACGCCGACGGCTTTGCCGCCAAGGTGGGCGTGGGACCCGGCAACGTCTTTGAAAGCTGTGTCGCCCACGACAACGTGGACGACGGCTTTGACCTCTACAACAAGGTGGAAAACGGCAGGAACTCCCCGGTGACCATGCGCGGCTGCGCGGCGTACCGCAACGGGATATGGACCGACCCCACCGACCCCTCCCACGTCATTCGCGGGGGCGGCGGCGGAAACGGCTTCAAGGCGGGCGGCGAGGGCCTGCCCGTGGGACACGTCATGGAGAACTGCGTCGCCTTCCAAAACATCATGGCGGGCTTCTCCGACAACTTTAACCCCGGCAAGCTCGTTGTCACCGGCTGTGTCTCCGTTGACAACGAGCAGCAGAACTTCATCTTCCGCGACAACCCCCTCACCGCCCCCGCCGGCACCTACCGCTGCAACATCTCCCTCCGCACCACCCCGTCGGATTGGAAGGACTCAATTACCGGGGACGTAGACGACACAAATAAATTATATAATTAGCTTAAACTACCGAAAAATTCAAAATTAAATATTTTTCCGGCGGCATGTACGTCGGAAAAATCACCTCTTGTCGCGCAAGTGTGTGACCCTTTTTGGGGTCCCCACGCAATCATGATTGCGTGGGGAGAGGAGGAGCGAAGTCTGCGCCTGAGCCCTGCCATCGGGGGACCCCGACAGGCGAAAGCCTGTTGGGGAGAGGACGAGCGGCGTCAACGCCTGAGGGCGACCAACGGGAGCCCGAGGTTAAGTGACGCCAGTGAGGACGAGGAGGCGAGGTTAAGCGACTTCAGCGACGACGAGCGCGCGCAGCGCGACAGCAGGAAAACCCTCACGAAAGGTCCGCAGACCTTTCGTGAGGGTTTTCCGCACGTTCCCCTTTGCCCCAAAAGGGCACAGCCCTTTTGGGGCAGTTTTTTTACGCAAGTCTAACGAATATCAGGTGCGCGGAGCCGGGGGCGTTGCCTCCGGCGCTTTGCGTCACGGTCAGAGAACCGGTGTTGCCGGTGGGGTTCCTGACGGCGACGGTGTCGCCGGCGGAGAGCGTCTGCACGCTCATTCCCACTATCTGGTCAGAAGTGGCGTTCCTGCCCGCCACGGTGGAAGCCACGCCCGCCCCGTTGACGGCAAGCTGGAGCTGTCCCGTCTGGGTAATGGGCACCTGGAAGACCACCAGGTACGTCCCCGCGTCCACTACGGTGAAAGAGGTGTCAGACGCGGCGGTGATACTGCCGGTGCTGGGACCTGAGTTGGGGAATGCCACATCCGCTCCGGGAGCTATGACCGCGGCGTTATCGGTCGGCATAAGTGCGTAAAAATCCGCGTACCCCGTGACCGCCGGAGTCCCCGCCGGTCCCTGAGGTCCCGTAGCTCCGGCAGGACCCGCGGGACCCTGGGGACCCGTCGCGCCCTGAGGGATCACGAAGTTCAATATGGCGTCCGTGTCCGTGCCCGTGTTGGTCACGCTCGCCGGCGTGCCGGGGGCTCCCGTGGTCACGGTGCCGATCTCTATCGTCGCCGCGGCTCCGGCAGGACCGGCGGGACCCGTCGCTCCCGTGGCTCCCGTAGCGCCCACGGGACCCTGAGGTCCCTGGGGACCTATGGGCCCCGTAGCGCCTGTCGCGCCCATCGCCCCCGTGGGACCGGCGGGTCCCTGAGGTCCCTGGGGACCCGTCTCACCCTGAGGTCCCTGGGGACCCTGGGGACCGGTGGGACCGACGGGACCGGGTATGCCCTGGGGTCCCCTGGGTCCGGGACACACGGTGGGAGTACCCGGACACGGCGGCATACAGCCGCCGCAGTTTATCACGGTTCCCCCGCAGCCTCCGGCTCCCTGCCCTCCGCAGGGCTCATTGGCGTCAAATAAATCAGATGCTTTCATCCAAATCCTCCTTGGGCTCATATGAGCCTACAACATAATATTCATCTCCGTGACCGCTTGTTACCCCGCTTTTTCCTGAAAAAATAAAATTTTTCTGAATTGCGAAAATTCCTGTTGAATCACCGCCGGAAAGATGGTAAAATACCAATGACAGGCAGCAGCTCTGTCCTCACCCCAAAACTGAAAGGAGTGTTCCCTATGGTTAAGGTCATAATGGGACTGAAGGGTCACGGAAAAACAAAGCAGCTTCTGGAGCTTGTACGCAAGGCTTCCGAAGAGGAGCACGGAAATGTCGTCTGTATCGAGCGCGACGCGGCGCTCCGCTACGACGTCCCCATGAGCGTCCGCCTCATCAGGCTTTCGGATTACAAGCTTGCCGGCTACACAGCCCTCAAGGGCTTCCTCAGCGGACTGCGCGCCGGCAATTACGATATTACCCACATCTTCATGGACGGCCTTTTTAAGCTGGCGGGCACCGAATCCCTCAACGAGGCCGAGGAGTTCCTGGCGTGGTGCGACAGCTTCTCCAACCGGGAGGGCGTCAAGTTCACCATGACCATCAGCGCCGACGAGTCCTCCGCCACCGAAGGGATCAAGAGGTATTTTTAAGCTGACGGGAGCCGAACCCGCGTCAGCTTAAACCCCGAATTTTGGCAAAAGGAGTGGATGGCATTGGAGATCCACGAATCCGGCGAGGACTACCTTGAAACAATACTTATGCTGGAAAACCGCATGGGGTACGTCCGCTCCATCGACATCGCCACCGAGATGGGCTTCTCAAAGCCCACCATCTCCATCGCCATGCGCAGGCTCCGCGAATCCGGCTACATCGACGTGGACGAGCGCCGGGACATCCACCTCACCCCCTTGGGGCGCGAGGTCGCCGAGAGGATCTACGAGCGCCACGTCCTTTTGACGGACATGCTCAAGGCCCTGGGCGTCGAGCCCGAGACCGCCGCCCGCGAGGCGTGCAAAATAGAGCACGACATCAGCGCCGAAACCTTCTCAAAGCTCCGCCAATACTACGACTCCCACCTGAAGCCCTGACCCCCCTCGCCGCCCGTAAAAAATTACGGGCGGCGAAAATTTTCCGGTCGGCAAAAACCCTTAATCAAATATTTTTCCGGAGGCATGTACGTCGGAAAAATCACCTTATGTTTTGCAAGTGTGCCGCCTACGGCGGCGCGCGCAGTGCGACAGCAGAAAAAATTTCCGGAAATGTCCGCAGACATTTCCGAAAATTTTTTCGCACGTCCCCCCTTCTTCCAAAAGGGCAAAGCCCTTTTGGAAGAATAAACCCGACACATCCTCAAAATCTGTACGCAACAATTCCACATGAGCGCCAAATCCTGCCTATTGCCATGCGGAGGATTTTGGTGTATTATTGTATTTGTAAAAATGACATCATGTACGGATAATGGAGGTATTTTATGGCTTACAGAATAATCTCCGACGGCTCCTGCGACCTTCCCGAGGAGCTGGCGCGGGAGAAGGGGATCCGTGTAGTCCCCTTCTACGTGACCATGGACGAAAAAAACTACATCAAGGAAAACGTGGAGATCTCCAAGTCCGACTTTTACAAGTGGATGGTTGATAACCCCGGCAAATTCCCCAAGAGCTCCATGCCCCCCACCTCCGACTTCCTGGAGGCGTTTGAGGAGGCGGCAAAGGCGGGCGAGGACATAATCTGCCTCACCATAACCCGCAAATTCTCCTCCTGCTATGACGTGGCGATGGCGGCGAAAAAACTCCTGCTGGACGAGTACCCGGAGCGCAGGGTGGAGGTCATCGACTCCACCGTTGACACTGTCCTCCAGGGCATCGTCGTCCTTGAGCTTTGCAAGCTGCGGGACGCGGGCTTCGGCTTTGAGGAGTCCGTAAAGCGCCTTCGGGACATTCTCCCCTCCGGGCGCATACTCTTCACCGTGGGCAGTCTCGACTATCTCCGCGCCGGCGGCAGGATAGGCAAGCTGGCGGGCGTGGCAGGCGCGCTTTTGGGCATCCGTCCCCTCATAACCCTGAAGGAGGGGGAGATCTTCCCCTCCGGCATCACCCGCTCCCGCAAAAAGTCCATGGACATGGTGGGCAAGCTGGTGGTGAAATACGTCACCGAGACCTTTAAGAGCCCCGACGAGTACGTCGCCGCCATCGGCTACGGCTACGACCTGCCCGAGGGCGAGGTCTTCCGCGACAAGATACGCGAGTACCTCGCCTCCATCGGGCACGACCAGGAGCTTCCCATCTACCACATCGGCGCCGCCATCTCCGTCCACACCGGTCCCTATCCCCTGGGCTTCGGCATCGTGAGGAAGGCGGACCTGTCCTACTGACTTGAATGAAGGAATTTCTCATAAACGAAAATGACGCGGGCCAGCGCCTTGACCGCTTCGCGGGAAAGGCAGCGCCCCTTCTCCCAGAGGCACTGCTGCAAAAATATATCCGCCTCAAGCGCGTAAAGGTCAACGGCAGGGGCGGAAAGCGCGAGCAGCGCCTTGAGCCGGGCGACACGGTGCAGATGTACGTAAACGACGAGTTTTTCGACCGCCCCACCGACGAAAACTCCTGGCTGAGGATAACTACGCCGCGGGTGAACGTGGTATACGAGGACGAAAACCTCCTCCTCGCCGACAAGCCCGCAGGCGTCCTGTGCCACGCGGGAGACGCCGGGGAGTACAACACCCTCATCTCCAACATAAAGGCATACCTTTACGGCAAGGGCGAGTGGGACCCAAAATCGGAAAGCTCCTTCTCCCCCGCCCTGTGCAACCGCATCGACCGGAACACCCAGGGGCTTGTCATCGCCGCCAAAACCGCCCCCGCACTGCGCGTCCTGGACGAAAAAATACGGCTTCGGGAGATCGACAAGCTCTACCTCGCCGCCGTCCACGGGAAAATGGTCCCCCCCTCCGGGACGCTCACCGGCTTCATCTTCAAGGACACAAAGCAAAACCGCGTCTACGTCCGCCAGAAGCCCGAGCCCGGCGCCCGCTCCGCCGTGACAAAATACAAGACCCTGGACTTCAAAAACGGCGTCTGCCTGGTGGAATGTGAGCTCCTCACGGGCAGGACCCACCAAATCCGCGCCCAGTTCGCCGCAGCCGGTCACCCCCTCGTGGGCGACGGCAAGTACGGCACGGACAAGACCGCCCGGGAGCTCGGAATCCCCGGTCAGGCGCTATGCTCATATAAGCTTCGTTTCTCCTTCAAAACCGACGCCGGAATACTCAATTACCTCGCGGGCAGGGAATTTCAGGTGCCCCGCCCGGAATTTGTCGAAAAATTATTCCCAATGTGAAAAAATCATATTGACAACCGGAATAATATTTTGTATATTATTCATCGTCAAAACCGCGGATGCTGTGCTGGAAGCTGAGCGTCCGCGGTTTTTTCGACTAAAATATCAAACTGTGCGCGTCCCTTTTGGCGGCGCGTGAAAAGAGGGGGAGGATAATGTCCAAAGAGCTTATACGTCTCAAAGATGTGACCATGAAATTTGACGGCGAGACCGTCCTGGACAACGTAAACATCTACTTCAACGACAAGGAATTTCTCACGCTTCTCGGTCCATCGGGCTGCGGCAAGACCACCCTTTTGCGGATAATCGGCGGCTTCCAGACGCCCACCGAGGGTGACGTGTTCTTCGACGGCGTGAGGATAAACGATGTCCCGCCCCACAAGCGGCAGGTGAACACTGTGTTCCAGAAGTACGCCCTTTTCCCGCACCTGAACGTCTACGACAACGTGGCGTTCGGTCTGCGCATACCCAAGGAGGCCGAGGGCGGGACAGATAGATCGGGAAAAAAGGAGAAGGTCCGCCTCTCCCGCGAGGAGATCGACAGCCGCGTCCGTGAGATGCTGGAGGTGGTGTCCCTTAAGGGCTTTGAGCACCGCTCCATCTCCTCCCTCTCCGGCGGCCAGCAGCAGCGCGTGGCAATAGCCCGCGCCCTGGTGAACAGGCCCAAGGTCCTTCTGCTGGACGAGCCCCTGGGCGCGCTGGATATGCGCCTTAGGAAGGATATGCAGCAGGAGCTCAAGCGCATACAGCAGCGTCTGGGCATAACCTTCATCAACGTCACCCACGACCAGGAGGAGGCCCTTGCCATGTCCGACACCGTGGTGGTGATAAACGAGGGCGTTATCCAGCAGATAGGCACCCCCGAGGACATATACAACGAGCCCAAAAACGCCTTCGTCGCGGACTTCATAGGCGAGTCCAACATAGTTGACGGCATAATGCGCGAGGACAGGGTCGTGGAGATCTTCAACCGCCGCTTCGCCTGCCTCGACTCCGGCTTTGCCAAGGACGAGCCCGTGGACGTGGTCATTCGCCCGGAGGACGTGGACATAGTCTCCGAATCCGAGGGCCAGCTGCGCGGCGTCGTCACCTCCGTGACCTTCAAGGGCGTCCATTACGACACCATAGTCGATTTTTACGGCTTCAAGTGGCTCATTCAGACCACCGACTACTGCCCCGTGGACTCCCACATCGGCATAAGGATCGACCCCGACGGGATCCACGTCATGAAAAAGAGCCGCTATTCCGGTATGTTCGGTGACTACTCCTCCTACTCCGAGGAGTACGACGAGATAAACGACCCCACCCTTCTTGACGTGGAGGAAGCGGAGGGCAGGGACAATGAGGAATAAGCGCGGACTTTTCGCCGTCCCATACGTCATCTGGATGGCGCTCATTGTGGTCGTCCCAATAATCATTATGCTCGTCTACTCCCTCACCGTGGAGGTGGAGACCTCCTCCGGCACCGTCCTGGAGGCGAGCTTTGAAAACTACACCGGCATGACGCTCTACGCCGGAGTTTTCGGGCGCTCCTTCTGGCTCGCCCTCATCGCCACAGCCATGTGCCTTCTCGTGGGCTACCCCGTGGCGTACCTCATGAGCCGCGAGGGTCCCGGCTTCCAGCGCGTGGCTATGGCGCTCATTATGCTGCCCATGTGGATGAACTTCCTCCTTCGCACCTACTCCTGGATGTCCATTCTGGAGAACAACGGGCTCCTCAATCAGCTCTTTCAAAAAATCGGCGTCATATATCTTTACAACAAAATAACGGGCTCGGACATCGAGTATTTCCAGCTCATCCGCACCCCCGGCGCGGTCGTTCTGGGCATGGTCTACAACTACCTCCCCTTCATGATCCTGCCAATCTACACCGTCCTTTGCAAGCTGGACTCCCGCCTCATCGAGGCGGCGCAGGATCTGGGCGCCAACTCCGCCAACGTCTTCAGGCGGGTCATACTGCCCCTCTCCGTGTCCGGCATCGTCTCCGGCGTCACCATGGTATTCGTCCCGTCGGTGTCCACCTTCGCCATCTCCCGACTCCTGGGCGGCGGCACGCAGATGATGCTGGGCGACCTCATTGAGAACCAATTCCTGGGCGGGGCGTACAACCCCCATCTTGGCGCCGCGATCTCCATGGTGATGATGGTCATAGTCGTTGTGTGCATGGTGGTCATGAACCACTTCGGCGACGGTGAGGAGGAGGCGATGGTTCTCTGATGAAAAAGAACAGTATCGGGGGCCGCTCCCTCATAGGGCTTTGCTTCCTCTTCCTTTACCTGCCAATATTCCTGCTGATAATTTTCAGCTTCAACAAGGGCGACTCCTCCGCCGTCTGGCGGGGCTTCTCCCTCAAGTGGTACGTGGAGCTCTTCCACAACCGCCTGGTGATAGAGGGCCTTGCCACCACCCTTCTGGTGTCCCTCCTCGCCACCGCCATCTCCACCGTCGCCGGCACCTTCGCCGCCATCGGTATCTACAACCTCACAAAAAAATGGCGCGGCCCCATCTTAGTGGTCAACGACCTTCCCATGATGAACGCGGACATCGTCACCGGCGTCTCCCTGTGCCTCTTTTTCGTGGCGTTTTTCAACGGCTGGCACGGGATCGCCTCCTGGATAAACGCCCACCAGACGCTTTTCACCCTCCCCACCCGCCTCCATCTGGGGCTCTCCACGCTCCTTATAGCCCACGTCTGCTTTGACATCCCTTACGTCATTCTGAACGTGGCGCCGCGCCTGCGGCAGATGGACTCGAACCTGGTGGAGGCGGCGCAGGATTTGGGCTGCACCTGGATGCAGGCGTTCGTCAAGGTGATACTGCCGGAGATAAAGCCCGGCATCGTCTCCGGCGCGCTGATAGCCTTCACCATGTCCGTTGACGACTTCGTAATAAGCTACTTCACCGCCGGCTCCGCCACCCAGACCCTCGCCATGGTCATCTACGGCATGACGAAAAAGCGCGTGACCCCCGTGGTGAACGCCGTCAGCACCCTGATGTTCTTAGCGGTGCTCATAGTCCTCATAATCAACAACGTGCGCTCGGCGAAAATGGCGAAGCTCGCCGCCAAGCGCGCCTCCTTCGAGCCCGTCCCCGAGAGCCCGCGCCTCAGGCGCTTCCGGGAGTGGATGGCTACGCCCAGGGGCAAGCTCGCCCGCCGTGTCACCGCCGGCGTCCTTTGCGCGGCGTTTGTGGCGACCACCGTGTTCCTCACCGCCTTCACCACCTCCCGCCCCGTGGTCAACGTGTGCTCCTGGGGCGAGTATATCGACGAGGACCTCATCACAGAGTTTGAGGAGCAGACCGGCATACGCGTCAATTACCAGACCGCCGAGTCCAACGAGGCGCTTTACTCCCTCCTGAGCAACGGCGGCGCCGACTACGACGTGGTGGTGCCCTCCGATTACATGATAAGCCAGCTCATCGAGGAGGATATGCTCCAGCCCTTGGACTACTCCCAAATCCCCAACTTCTCCCTCATCAGCAACAGGTTCA
This sequence comes from uncultured Oscillospiraceae bacterium, assembly GCA_947627285.1. Classification (GTDB taxonomy): domain Bacteria; phylum Bacillota; class Clostridia; order Oscillospirales; family Oscillospiraceae; genus RUG626. Next base: position 23,742 of record CANQVL010000005.1, on the reverse strand, counting down.
AGAACCTCCCCTATGACCCGGAGAACAAATACACCGTCCCCTACACCTGGGGCACCGTGGGCATAATCTACAACTCCGCCATGATTGAGGACGAGATTGACAGTTGGTCCTGCCTCTATGACGACAAATACGCGGGCCAGGTCCTTCTCATCGGCAACTCCCGCGACGCCTTCGGCATCGCCCTCAAGTACCTTGGCTATTCCATGAACACCACCGACCCCGACGAGATCCGCGAGGCTTACGACCTGGTGCGTGACGCCTACGAGCGCGGCGTTTTCCAGGGCAAGGTCATGGACGAGGTCTTCCAGACCATGGAGGGCGGCAACGCCGCCTTCGCCACCTACTACGCCGGCGACTACCTCTCCATGCTGGAAAACAACGAGGACCTTCGCTTCGTGGTCCCCAAGGAGGGCTCAAACTGGTTCGTGGACGCCATGTGCGTCCTGAAGGACTGCCCCAACTACGACAACGCCATGAAGTGGATAAACTTCATCGCCTCCACCGACTCCAACCTTCGCAACATGGATTACATCTGGTACGCCAGCCCCAACGAGGAGGCCCTGGAGCTCTACCCCGAGTGGTACGAGGAGCAGTACGGCGAGCCCCTGGACCCGGAGATCTACAGCATAATGGCCGCCCCCCAGGAGGTCCTTGACCGCTGCGAAATGTACATCTGCCTCCCCAAACCCACCCGCGCCCTCTACAACGAGCTGTGGATAAAGCTCGGAATTTAAAAGACTCTAAAAAAGCGTCTCGCAAATAGTAATGTAAAAGCTGACGGGAGGCGAACCGCGCGGGTTCGCCTCCCGTCATTTTAAATTCAGAACAAATATAACAAAGCATTTGGAAAATCGAGAAGGGACAACTGCGGCGACAGGATTTGATAACCGATCACGCCGTCCACATCGATTCTATCTCGGATGTGAGTAATGTCCGTAAAAACAGCGTTGACATTTTTGTAATCATGTGTTCCGACCTTTATCTCCGGAACAACATAAACTCCCGGAGAATCCTCCAGCGGAACAGCGGGGATTTTATCCGCAAGCTCACTTGACAACAGGCATGTATTCGCGCCGGTGTCAAGGACAAACCTGTGAGGCTCGCCGGAAAGCTCAACCGTAATGACAGGCAGCTCACGGACAGAAAGCGGGAGCTTTTCGGCGCCGTCAGTGTCAATGTCGGGCTTGATTGTTATGGCGGAATGCTCGTAATCAAGCAGGATCGGAGCATTGCCAAACGCCTCCATGCCGATGGAGCCAAGGAAACGTATATCCGCTTCAACAGTTCTGAGGCTGTTTTCTACATATGCCATATCCATGCGGATGACCGGAAAATCGGATAATTTGATATTGCCGAAAACAAGCTCACGGAGCTTTGTTTCCAAAGCTCCATTGACCGCCATCGTATTGTCATCAAACAACGCAACCTGTTTATTTTCGCCCTCAAGCTCAGGAAAATAATTGCTGTTCAGTGATGTCTGCATAGCGCCGGTATCAAAAGCAAACCATCCTTCGATCCCGTTTGCCAGCGCGGGTATGAGTACGATCCCCGCGAGATTTTTGAACCCAATAGTCTCCATGCTAATATTCCTCATTCATAATTATGACCGAATAAAATTGCTTTTTCAGGTTTTCCCCGAAAACCTGTTCCCGCATTTGGAGCAGGTTATCTGTATCCTTCCCTTCCCCCTGGGGACCCGAAGGAGGGTGTGGCAGGTGGGGCAGGTGAAAAATTTGTACTCCTTTCGCTGTGAAAAGCGTGTCTTCATATTGCGGAGCTTCCTTCTCAGCCCCGCCGTGAGCTCCAGATACTTGGCGTTTTCGGCGCTGCGCCTGGGTATGTTGCGGGATATGGCGCGGAAAAGTGTGATAAAGAGGAAAACAAACGACAACGCCTGCATTATGAGGCCCGCCCACCCCGGGATAAACGACAGCAGCAGGAAAACAAAGGTAAGCGCCCAGGTACACAGGCACAGCCTGTCAAAGCCGTTGCGCCCCCGGAAGAAATTGTACAAAAATCTTCGTATCATGCTTCCTCAAACCTCTTTTAGCTGTGATACATGATGTGATACATTTCAGATACATTATATTTTACTCAAAACGCGTCACGTTAGGTTTAAGAAAATGTAAACTTTTTTTGCCGTCAGTGTGTACGGGGCACTGTCCATTAATACATATTTCGCATTACTTAAAAAATTTACTTGACTTTTGATTAGTTTTGCAGTATAATGCACTTATAATCAAAATTATACCGAATTATTTCCTTTTCAGGGGCGGCGCGGAGCGGTCTTTGGCGGAGCCTTGACAAAAATACCCCTCCGGCGGGCCGGAGGGGTGAGGATCGAAGGTTATCTATTGAATATCTTGAAGATCTTGTCGAAGGGATCCTCCTCGGGGGGGACCTCGCCGGAGGGCTGCTCAGCGGGAGCGGCGGGCTCAGATGCCTCCGCCTTCTCCTTTGCCTCGGTGTAAAGCCCCTGTCGCGCGGCGGAGGAGCCTGTCTTGAGGGTGGGCTTCTCGTCAAAGCGCGTGGCGATGACGGTGACGCGAATCTCGTCGTCCATGTCCTCGTCAAAGGCGGCGCCGAAGATGATGTTGGCGTCGGGGTGGGCGGCCTCCTGGACCAGGGTGGCGGCGGCCTCGATGTCGTCAAGGCCCATGTCGAGGGAGCCGGTGATGTTGATAAGAACGCCCCTTGCGCCGTTGATGGAGGTCTCCATGAGCGGCGAGGAAATGGCGGAGCGGGCGGCCTCCTCGGCCTTGCCCTTTCCGGCGGCCTTGCCCACGCCCATGTGGGCGTAGCCGGCGTCCTTCATTATGGCTGTGACGTCCGCGAAGTCAAGGTTTATAAAGCCCGTCTGCTTTACAAGCTCTGAGATGCTGGTGACCGCCTGCTGGAGCACGGAGTCCGCGATCTCAAAGGCGTTGGCGAAGGTGAGCTTCTGGTCGGTGGCGTGCTTGAGCCTGTCGTTGGGGATTATCAGGAGAGCGTCCACCTTTCCAAGGAGGTTGGATATGCCCTCGTTGGCCTGGTCCATTCTGCGCTTGCCCTCAAAGGCGAAGGGCTTTGTCACAACGCCCACGGTGAGTATGCCCATCTCATGGGCTATGTCCGCCACCACGGGGGCGGCGCCTGTGCCCGTTCCGCCGCCCATACCGGCGGCTATGAACACCATATCGGTGTTCTCCAGGGCCTTGGTGATGTTGTTGCGGCTCTCCTCGGCGGCCTTTTTGCCCACCTCGGGGTTGGAGCCCGCTCCCTGCCCGTGGGTGAGCTTCTCGCCGATCTGGACCTTCGTGTCCGCCGCGGAAATGGCAAGCGCCGGTTTATCCGTGTTCAGCGCGATGAGCTCGACGCCGGAGGTCCCCACCTTCGCCAGGCGGTTGACCACGTTGTTTCCGGCGCCGCCGATACCCAGGACCTTTATGGTCACCACGTTGTCGGGGCCGTTATCTAAAGCTATAGGCATTTTATATCCTCCTTACAGCGCGCGGGCGCTTTCTTTTGAATATATACAGTTTACATTTTAAACTATTTTTCCCTCAAGGTCAATACCGTTGCGGAAATTTTATTCACATTGGGCGGTAATTTAATATAAATTATGGCAGGAATTTGAGCGCGTCGCGCTCCGCGTCGTAGAATACCTCCTGCCCGTAGCCCTCCTCGGTGTGGACCTGGAGGAAGCTGTCCAGAATGCCCAGCTTGTGGGCAACGTTGTCGGAGGTGCCTATGTTCACGTTGTAGCCGTAGAAATTGAAGGTGATGGATGAGAGATTTGTGAGGTCGATCCAATTCGTCTTTTCCAGCTTCCCGCTGTCGGAGAGCGCCTTCAGCACGCCCGTCAGGGCGTCGCGGCGCACTGTGTCGGAATCGGCAAGCTCCACTGTCTTGCCCACCTCGGGCTCCTTGACGGTTACGCCCCGTATCTCGGCGGTGCCGGCAGAATTGGACTTCTCCAGCACCCTGCCGTTTTCGTCGATTATATATCTGCCGCCGCCGAAGGTGACGTATGCCGCGGCGGTGGACTCGGTGACCTGTATGCTCACGGTGCCGGGGAGCTTGCGCACCACCTTCACGGAGTCGATATATGGCAGGGCGCTTTTGATGGCGATCTGGGCGGAGGAGCCGCTTACAAAGAACACGGAGGTATCCTTTTCAATGCCGGAGGCCTTGATTATCTCGGCGGCGGAGTATTTTGACTGTCCCTCCACGGTTATGTCCGTTATCTTGAAAAACAGCGCCATGGCGACGATCACCGCCAGCAGTGAAAACGCCGCCGCGACGGTCACATAGAGAGCGCTACCCCCCCCCGAATGATTTTTCCTTCCTCTCGTGTTCGCCATCTTCATCGTGTCCTTTCAGTCTTCACTTCTCGCGTCCGCCCCCAGGCTCGTAAGGGTTTCCGCTATTTTCTCATAGCCTCTGCGTATGTACTGTGTCTCAATTATTTCCGTCGTACCCTGTGCCGCCAGCGCCGCGACGACAAGCGCCGCGCCGCCGCGCAGGTCCGGCGCCGCCACCGTTGCGGCGTGAAGGGGCGCTCCGCCCCTGACTATCGCCACCCTGCCGTCAACGCCTATGTCCGCGCCCATGCGCCTGAGCTCCGGTACGTGGCGGTATCTGTTTTCAAATATCGTCTCCACAAACGCCGACGTCCCCTCCGCCCTGAGGCACGCCGCCATAAGCGGGGGCTGGGCGTCGGTGGGAAAGCCGGGGTAGGGAGCGGTGGTGACGGTGCGGGGCGGGACTATCCTCTCCCCCGCCGACGCCAGCACCTCCCCGTCACGGAAGGTGAGGGAGACGCCCATCTGCCGGAACGCGCCGGTGACGGATGTCAGATCCCGCTCCTCCACGTCCCTCAGGAGTATTTTGCCCCCCGCCGCCGTCACCGCGGCGATCCAGGTTGCCGCGGCGATCCTGTCGGGTATCACCCGGTGGCGGGCGAAGTCGTTGAACCTGCCGCCCTCCACGCAGACCGTGGAGGTGCCGGCTCCCGACACTCTCGCCCCAAGCGCGGTGAGGTAATCGCCAAGGTCGCGTATCTCCGGCTCCCTGGCGGCGTTGGTTATAAGCGTGAGGCCGCCCGCGCCGGCGGCGGCGATCATGGAGTTTTCAGTGGCACCCACGCTGGGAAGGGCAAGGTCGATCCTCGCCCCCGAAAGACGCGGCGCCTTGCAGATAAGGTTCCCGCCCGCCGCCTCCACGAAAGCGCCCAGGCGCTCCATGGCGGCAAGGTGCAGGTCTATGGGCCTGGGTCCCAGCTCACAGCCGCCGGGCATGGAGAGCGTCGCCTCCCCGCACCTGGCGAGGATGGCGCCCAGGAAAATTACGGACGAGCGCATACGGCGCATGAGCCGGTCCGGTATGTCACAGCGCGTCATGGAGGAGGAGTCCACCGTCACGGTGCCGTGGGAAAGCTCCGCCCTACAGCCCAGGTGCCGGAGTATCTCCAGCGCCGCGTCCACGTCGGACAGCTCCGGACAGTTCGTTATCACCGTCTCTCCGCCGGAGAGTATTGACGCCGCCAGAATGGGCAGGACGCTGTTTTTCGCCCCCTGTACCCGAACCTCGCCGGAAAGGGTCCGACCGCCCGTGACCTTCAAGCTGCTCATAGTAACCCCCGAAAAAAATATTTCAGGTCATACTATGCGCTTTTCCGCCATATTGCCTCTGTATCCGAAGGGCTCCTCAGCCGATTCAGGAAAGGCCGGCAAGGTCCAGAATAATGTTAACTATCCTCCCGCAGGCGTCCCTGACGCCCAGGGAACCTGCCCCCTTTTCAATTGCGCTGAGCCTGTCCCTGTCCCGCAGGAGGCCCACCACGGTGTTGTAGAGCTGTTCGCCGGTGCAGTCCTTCTCGGCGAGCACCACGGCGGCGCCAACGCGCTCCAGCTCACGGGCGTTTTTCGTCTGCTGGTCGTTGGTGACGTTGGGGCTGGGGACCAGGACGGACGCCCTGCCGAGGGCGGTTATCTCCGCCAATGTGGAGGCCCCCGAGCGGCAGAGGACCAGGTCCGCCGCCGCCATGAGCGTGCCCATGTTGTCGATGTAGGGCCGCAGGTCCTCCCAGTCGGGGAGCCCGTAGACGCCCAGGGAGTTGAGCCGCTCTATCATGCGCGTCATTCCCGCGTCGCCGTTGCCGGTGGCGTGGATGTGGCGCATCTGCCCGGAGCGGGAGTTGAGCATTATGAACTCCGCCATTTTGCTGTTCATGCCGTCCGCGCCCAGGCTCCCCCAGAAGGAGACGACCACGGGCTTGCCGGTGAGTCCCAGCCTGCGCTTGGCATCCTCGCGGGAGAGCTTCAAAAAGTCCTCCCTGACGGGAGTGCCGGTGAGCTCCACCCGCTCCGGCCTTTTGCAGTGGCCTTTGACGGAGGGGAACGCCGCCAGCACCCGGTCGACGGTGCCGGACAGGAGCTTTGTCGTGAGCCCCGGAACGGCGTTGGACTCATGGATGACGGTGGGTATCCGCCGCTTCGCCGCCGCCTTCAGTATGGGGTAGCAGACGTAGCCGCCGGTGCCCACGGCGATGTCGGGCTTGAAGGAGTCAAGTATCTCCCCGCACTCGCGCTTTGCCACGGAGAGGTTTTTGACCGTGCCTATATTGTGCTTTATGTCGCGGGGCTTTACGCCGCGGGAAAAGCCTGTTACGGTGATGTTCCGGAGGGGGAAGCCCGCTCCGGGTATGAGCCTGTTTTCCATGGCCCTGCCGGAGCCCACGAACATGAACTCCGCCTCCGGAAAAAGCTCACGCAGCCTGTTTGCGACGGCAAGGGCGGGATTTATGTGCCCCGCGGTGCCTCCGCACGCGAATAGAAACCTCATTTTTGCTCCCCGTCCTCACTCTTCTTTTTCCTCAGCGGTATCTCCCTTGAGATCGACAGCACTATGCCCATTTCACCGAGCTGTATCAAGAGCGCCGTTCCGCCGTAGCTGAAAAACGGCAGGGAGATGCCTGTGCAGGGGAAGAAGTTCGTGACGACGGCAACGTTAAGAAATACCTGAATGGCAAGGAGGCTTGTTATGCCGGTTATTACCAAAGAGCCGAATCTGTCCTTGGCGTGGAGAGCCAGCCAGAAGCCCCGGATTATCAGGAGGGAGAAGAGGGCGAGTATGAGCATGGCGCCGATGAAGCCCAGCTCCTCGCAGACGATGGAGAAGATGAAGTCGTTGTGCTCCTCGGGAAGGTACATGTACTTCTGCCTCCCCTGCCCCAGCCCCAGGCCCGTGAGCCCGCCGGAGCCGATGGCGTAAAGGGACTGTATGGTCTGGAGCCCCTTGTTCTGCGGGTCGGACCAGGGGTCGCGCCACACGGTTATGCGGGAGGAGGCGTAGGGGAAGAAGTTGATCACCACAAAGCCAGCCACGGCGACGACGCCGATACCCACGGCGAAGTACCACCAGCGGGTACCGCCGGCGAACATCATGATGGCGCCGATGCCGATGATTATGACGGAGGCGGACAGGTGCGGCTCAAGGAAGAGGAGCACCACGGTGGCGCCCAGGATAATGGCAAAGGGCAGGACGCCGTAACGGAAGGTGTGCATTTTTCCACGGTTTAAGCAGATGATGTGGGCGAAGCTCAATATTATGGCGACCTTAGCAATCTCCGAGGGCTGGAAGGTGGTGAAGCCCAGGTTGAACCAGCGGTTCGCGCCCACCTCCGACTTGCCTATGCCGATAAATGGCACGAGCAGGAGCATGACGCCTGTCGCCAGCAGGAGGGGTACGGACATGCGGCGGTAGAAGGTGGAGGGCAGACGGGAGAGGAACAGCATGAGGACGATGCCCAAAAGGGCGAAGCCCAGCTGACGGATGAATATGCTCATTCCGTTGCCGTCCTTAAAATAGGCCCTGGCGAAGCTGGCGGAGAGGACCATCACGACGCCGATGGAGAGTATGAGAAGCGTCAGGAGGAAAAAGGGCACGTCAAAGGCGCCCCGCTCCACTCGGGCGCTCTCCGCCCTCCTGTCGCGCAGCTCCTCCCGGGCGTAGGTCCTTGTCTCCTCCGCGCCGTTGGAATTTTGCTCCGAGCCGTAGACGTTCACGGTTTTTCCTCCCTTCGGAAAGGTCTTTTTTGATTTCCCCGGACGGGAAAAGGAAATATCAGAAATTGCCGAAGCGTCCCCTCACGCCGAAGTAGGTGAGAACGGCGAAGGCGGCGGAAACGGCGGTGAAAACGGCGAAGATACGCCTCTCGCCCCAGCCGGAGAGCTCCAGGTGGTGGTGTATGGGCGCCATTTTGAATATACGCTTGCCGTGGGTGAGCTTGAAATAGGTGACCTGTATGATGTCGGACATTGTTTCAACGATGTAAATGAAGCCCAGGGGGACGAGCACCAGGGGCATATCCAGGGCAAACGCCGTGGCGCAGACAGCGCCGCCCAGAAAGAGGCTGCCGGTGTCGCCCATGAATATCTTGGCGGGGTAGAAGTTGAAGATGAGGAAGCCCACGAGCCCCCCTGCCAGCGCCGCGCCGAAAAGCCCCACGGAGCCGCAGCCCCAGGCGGCGGCTATGGCGGCGTAGCACAGCGCCACGGGCGTGGAGACGCCCGCCGCCAGCCCGTCTATGCCGTCGGTGATGTTCACGGCGTTGACACAGCCCACGATGATGAATATGGCGAGAGCCAGGTAAACGGGGTAAGGAAGATGGACGGTGACGTCAAAAAACGGCACGTAGAGGTTGGAGCTCAGATGGCCCCGGACCCTCAAAAGCAGCACCAGCACCGCCGCCGCCGCTATCTGGAGCGCCAGCTTCTGAATGGCGGTGAGGCCAAGGTTGCGCTTTTTCTTGACCTTCTCGTAGTCGTCAAGAAAGCCTATCAGCCCGAAAAGGAGGGAGAAAACAAGAATGATGATGTGCCGCCAGTCGCCAGCAAGAATGTCGTCCATGCCGCCCAAAACGCACATGGCGGCGGTTCCGGAGATGAACATTATGCCGCCCATGGTGGGCGTCCCCTGCTTGGAGGCGTGCCAGGTGGGACCGTCCTCGCGGATGGTCTGCCCCGCCTTCATGCGCCGTAGCGCCGGTATGAGGGCGATGCCCACTATAACCGTCACCAGAAAGGAGCCCACGAAGGCCCAGATAAGATCAAGAATCATTTGTTTTCCGTCCTCAGCTTGTTTTTTTAAGAGCTTCCGCCACGATCTCGCGCTCGTCGAAGTGGTTTTTCACGTGGTTTATCTCCTGATATGTCTCGTGCCCCTTGCCGGCAAGGATCACCACGTCGCCGGGGCGGGCTATCTCTAGAGCGCGGGCTATGGCCTGGCGCCTGTCGCATATGACCTCGTAGGGGGTGGGGCGGCGGCTCTCCTCCACGCCGTTGAGAATGTCCCTTATTATGTCCTCGGGCCTCTCCGTGCGGGGGTTGTCGGAGGTGACTATCACGTAGTCGGCAAGGTCCATGGCGAGCTTGCCCATTATGGGGCGCTTTGCCGCGTCCCTGTCGCCGCCGCACCCGAAAAGGACGACGGTGCGGGCCTTGGCGAAGCCCTTGACCGTGGTGATTATGTTCTCCAGCGCGTCGGGGGTGTGGGCGTAGTCGATGAGGACGGTGTAATCCGTGCCGGTGGGGACCACCTCCGCCCTGCCCTTGACGCCGGAGCATTTTTTGAGCGCCTCGCCCACGGCGGAGAGGCTCACTCCCGCGCACACGGCGGACGCCGCGGCGGAGAGGGCGTTGTAGACGCTGAACATTCCGGGTATTCCGAGCCTGAGCTTTTCAAGCCTGCCCGTCATGAGGGCACAGAAGCTTACGGAGCCCAGATGGAGCTTTATGTCCCTGGCGGTGAGGTCCGCCTCGTCGCTCCTGGCGGAATAGGTGAATTTTTCACCCGTTGCGGCCTCGAGCATTGTTCCAGCCCAGGGGTCGTCGATATTTATTATCGCCCTGCGGCACATTTTGAAAAGGCGGGACTTTGCCGCGGCGTAGTCCTCCATGGTCTTGTGGAAGTCCAGGTGGTCCTCGGTGAGGTTGGTGAAGACGCCCTGGTCGAAATCCACGCCGTAGACCCGGTCGAGATAGAGCGCGTGGGAGGATACCTCCATGACGGCGTGGGTACAGCCGGCGTCCACCATGTCCCGAAGGAGCTTTTGGAGCTCCAAAGAGTCCGGGGTGGTGCGCTCCGTGGGGTACTCGGCAGACCCTATCATGTTCCTGTTGGTGCCGATGAGCCCCACCTTGGCGCCCATGGCGTCCTCCAGGATGCTCTTTATGAGGTTGGTTGTGGTGGTCTTGCCGTTGGTGCCGGTGACGCCGATCATGTAAAGCTCGCGGGAGGGGTTGCCGTAGAAGTTGGCGGAGACGAGAGCCATCGCCCTGCGGGAGTCCTCCACCAGCACGGCGGGGACGCCGTCGGGCGCCTCCTCCCCTATTATCACGGAGGCTCCGGCGGCGAGGGCGTTGGGAATGAACCTGTGCCCGTCGCTCTCATAGCCGCGCACGGCGATAAAGGCGCAGCCGGGGTTGACCCTGCGGGAGTCGGAGGTGACGCCGGTGACGGTCATCTCCGGGTCCGCCGTTAGCCGTTCCACGGGGATATTCTCGATGAGCTTTGAGAGTTTCATGATACCACCACAAAAATCGCTTGATCCACTTACAAAAACCGCTTAATACATTCCGAGGTTAGAATTGTCAACCAATGTGACGTTTATTACCGCGCCGTAGGGGACCTGGGAGCCCTCGGGGATCGCCTGGGAGGCGATCTTCACGCCGGAGATCGCCGGTGACGCGCCGGAGGTGTCAAGGAAGAGGCCCAGGTTCTGGAGGGTATTGCGGGCCTGGTTGACGCTCTTGCCGGTGAGGTCCGGGACGGTCACGGTGTCACCGGGGGCGGTCTCGCTGAAGTAGAGGATTATCTGGCTGCCCGCCGCCACCTGCGCGCCGGGTACGGGAAGCTGGGAGGTGACGTTCTCGCCGTCGCCCACCTCGCGGACGGTTATGCCCAGCTCCGAAGCCTTTGTCCTGGCGGTTACACGGTCCACGCCGGAGAGACGCGGGACGGTGACGTCAAGAAGCGCCTCCTCGTCGGGCTCGTAGATGGGCTCCACGCCCAGGTAAGGGAGTATCTCGCCCATTATCTTTCCCACGTACGGCGCCGCCATCTGTCCGCCGCCGATGTAGATGCCGCTCTCCTTGCTGGGGTTATCCAGCACCAACAGCACCGCCACCTCCGGGTCGTCGGCGGGGGCTATGCCGCAGAAGGAAACCATGTACTCGCGAACGCCCGTGGCGATCTCCTTGGCGGTCTTGGTGGTGGTTCCGGTCTTGCCGCCGACGCGGTAGCCGGGGACGTAGGCGTTGGAGCCGGTGCCGCCCTTGTCGCCCACCACGGACTCGAGTATGTCGGCGACCAGGGCGCTGGTCTCCTCGCTTATCACCTGGCGGACCACGGTGGGCTCGCGGGAGTATATCACGTCGCCGTCGGAGTTTTTCATCTCCTTGACGATGTAGGGCTCCATCAGATAGCCGCCGTTTACAGCCGCGGAGACGGCTGTTATCATCTGAATGGGGGTGACGTTGAAGGTCTGACCGAAGGAGGCGGAGGCGAGCTGGGACTTGTTCAGGGGGTTGGTGAAGATCTCGTCGCTCCACCACTGGCTCCCCGATTCGCCGGAGAGATCTATGCCGGTCTTCTCCTGAAGTCCGAAGGCCTTTACGTAGTCGTAGTAGGTGTCCGCGCCTATCTTAAGACCGATGTTGGCAAACGCCACGTTGCAGGAGTGCATGGCGGCCTCCCGGAGGTTCTGGTCGCCGTGACCGGCGCGCTTCCAGCAGTTGAGCGCCGTCTTGCGCCCGATTATCTGCCCCGCGGGGATACTGCCGTGGCAGGGGAAGCTGCTGTCCTCGGTGATGACGCCCTCCTCAAGGCCTATCGCCATTGTGATTATCTTGAACACCGAGCCGGGCTCGTAGGTGTCGGACACCGCCATATCGCGCCACTGGGCGTGCTGGGCGTCCTCTATCGCCTTGCTCCGCTCCTCCGGGTCCTCGATGAGGGCTATCTCGTCCAAGGTCTCCTGGGAGAGCCCCCAGGGGTCGTTGAGGTCGTAGGAGTTGGCGTTGGCAAGGGCGAGGATCTCGCCGGTCTTTACGTTCATGACGATGACGCAGCCGCCGTTTTGGATCATGTTGGCCTCCATCGCCTGGCGGAGGTACTTTTCCGCTATGGACTGGATGGTGGAGTCCAGGGTCAGGGTCATGTCGCTGCCGTCAATGGCGTCGTTGTAGTTTTGGTAGTTTTCAAACAGCATTTCGGTGCCGTTGGACGCCACGAGGCGGACCACGGAGCCGTTGGTGCCCTCGAGCTTTGAGTCGTAAAGCGCCTCGATGCCCTCAAGTCCGTAATTGTCGGTGCCCACGAAGCCGATGACGTGGCACGCGAGGGAGCCGTAGGGGTAAAAGCGCTTGGAATCCTCCTCGATGTGGACGCCGGCGATGGAATAGTCGCTTTTGAATTTGCGCACCTCGTCGGCAAGCTCGGCGCTTATCTTTGTCGCCACGGTCTTGTACCAGGACTTGGTGTCCTTCATCTGCTCCAGCATATTGTCGTAGTCCGCGCCCAAAATGCGGTTGAGCTCACGGGCTATCAGGGTGGGCTCGTCGTTGTAGACCTTCTCGCCCTTCTTGTACTCCTTGTTGTGGTAGAGCTCGATCTCGTGGGGGGAGATGAAGACGGTGTAGGCGGTGGCGGACTTCGCCAGGGTGTGGCCGTTGGCGTCGTAGATGGTGCCCCGGGAGGCGGAGACGGTGACGGACCTGGTCTGCTGGCGGACGGCGAGCTCCTCGTAATAGTCGTGGTCGCGTATCATGACCGTGTAGAGCTTCACGCCCAAAACGATAAAGGCAACTATGCCGCACACAACAGCGAGAAAAAGTGTGCGGCCCAGTATGATCTTATTTGTTCTTTGCCCTGTGGGGACGCCTTTGGAACCTGCCATTTTGAACTCCTGACCCGACTTTCAAACAAATTGCTTTCTTCTCTCAATAGTATAGTCTTCTCAGCCGAAATATTCCGGCAGGCTCTTTAAAAAGCCGGTCAGTCGCGCCATTATTCCGGCTGTCTCGTCCTCGGCGAGTATCTGGGCCCGGTCCGCCATCACCGCGCCGCTGTAGGCGCTGCCGGCGCTGTCGGCGCGGGCCATGCCCAGGATATTGACGGCGTAGGACTCCACGTCAGCCATATTGAAGGTGATCTCATACTGTATCTCCAGCATCTCCGCCTTCTCCTCGAGGTCCGCGATGGAGGAGCGGACGCGGCTGGTCTCGGCGGAGATCTGAGCAAGCTGTATGTAGCCGGTGAGGACGGTGACCATGAGGAAGACGGCAACTACCACGCCCACCATGCCCAGGAGAGGTATGCCGAATACACGGCTCTCCTCCTTTGCTTTGGCGCGCTCCCCGGCGCGCTCGTTGAGGCGCTCGTTTATCCGTTCCCTTTGGGAGGGGACGTCAAACGCCTCCTCCTCGGGGAGGGCGTTGCCGCCCACTACCCGGTCAAGGTCGTAGGCCTCACTGCCGTATGTGGCGTATCTCACTTCGGCTGCCATCGGTTCAGATCCTTTCCGCTATCCGGAGCTTGGCGCTCCGGGCTCTGGGGTTTTCGTTCATTTCGTCCCGCGTCGGGACTATGGGCTTGCGGGTGACGCTTTTCACCGTCTGCCTGAAGCCGCAGACGCAGACGGGAAATTCCGGCGGGCAGGTACACCCGTTTTCACGGGACCTTATGGCGTTCTTCACTATCCTGTCCTCAAGGGAGTGGAAGCTTATCACCGCTATCCTGCCGCCGGGACGGAGCCTGTCCATCGCCGTATCCAGCATGTCCCGAAGCGCCCCAAGCTCGTCGTTGACGGCTATGCGTATCGCCTGGAAGCACCGCTTTGCCGGGTGCTGCTTCTCTCTCAGCGCCGCGGCGGGCATGGCGGATCTTATCACGTCCACCAGCTCCAGGGTGGTCTCAATGGGCTTTTTCGCCCTTGTCCTCACTATGGCGGAGGCTATCCCCGACGAGTACCGCTCCTCGCCGTACTCAAAGAAGATCCTCCGAAGCTCCGACTCCTCCCAATCATTGACCACATCGAACGCCGTCAGGGGCGAGGAGCGGTCCATGCGCATGTCCAGCGGGGCGTCAGCCATATAGGAGAAGCCGCGTTGGGCGTCGTCCAGCTGCGGGGAGGATACGCCCAGGTCAAAGAGCATACCGTCCGCCCTGTCTATCCCCAGGCCGTCCAGGATGCCGCCCAGGTCCCGGAAATTCCCGTGGACCAGGGTGACCCTTTGGCCCAGGGGCCGGAGACGTTCTCCGGCCTCCTCGATCGCCGCCGCGTCACGGTCGATGCCGATGAGCCTGCCGGTGGTCAGTCTCTCGGCTATCGCCTCAGAATGGCCGCCCCGCCCGAGCGTGCCATCCACGTATGTGCCGGTGGGCTCGATCCTGAGGCCCTCCACGCACTCGGTGAGGAGTACGGGTATATGAGCCTTGCCCATCAGAAATCGAGCTCCTCAAGGACCCGGGAGATGTACTCAGGCGACGTCTCCACAGCGTCGACGGCATCCCATGCCGCCTCGTCCCAAAGCTGGGCACTGTCTCCGTTCCCGACCACGGCGACGTTCTTGTCGAGAGCGGCGTAATCGCGAAGGGCCTGGGGCAAAAGCACCCTGCCCTGGCTGTCAAGCTCACACTTCGCGGCGTGTGAGAATAACGGGCGAGCCTTGAGCTGGAGCTTCCTGGGCAGAGCGGCGATCTTTGCCAGCATCTGCTGCCAGGTCTCGTCGGAGTATGCCGTCAGGCACCGCTCCGAGGATATGGTGACGTAAAAAACGTCGCCCAGCTCCTCACGTATACGGGAGGGTATGGCAAGACGTCCCTTGGCGTCGATAGAGTGCCTGTAAACTCCGAACATCTGCCTGCGCCCCCCTTTCGCGGAAATCAATGTGTGTCATTTATGTGACACCGTTCTGTGGGATTTATGTGGGAAAACGGTACACTGTTCACCACTATTCCCCACCGGATGTTCCTATTATAAAAGGCTTTACAGGAAATTGCAAGAGGTATTTTAGTTATATTTGATATTTTTTTGAAGTCACTTGTGTTGACATAAAAGGGACAGCACAAGATATGCCAATTGCTAAAAAACGGGGTCTGCGCCCCATGGGAAAGTAGACATAAAAAAATGCCCCTGAGGAATTTTTCCTCAGGGGATGGTGCGGCGGATTTACTTATTCTGGGATACACGCGCGGGCAGGCGGGAGGTTTCAGAGCTCTATGTCGGTCTGGGAGGCGGCGGTCTCGGTCCTCATCTGGGGCATTGCCGCGGCGGAGGCGGAGCGGAAGCGGGTGCGGGACTGGTGGACCTCATTGAGCGCCTCGGAGATGGCGTCCTCGGTGCGGCGAAGGGCGTCGTCGGCGTACTCGTTGGCGACGCGCCTGAGCTCGGCTGATTTCTGCTCGGCGGCGGTTATGATCTCATTGGCGCGCTGCTTGGCGGCGCGGACAACCTCCTCCTGGTCCACGAGCTGGCGGGCGCGCTGCTCCGCGACCTTGCGCATGGACTCGGCCTCGCGCTTGGCGTTGCTGACAAACTCGGCGCGGGACGCCACAAGGCGCCGTGCCTCCTCAAGCTCCTTGGGGAGCTGGGACTTTATCTCGTCCAGAAGGTCCAGGACCTTGTCCCGCTCTATAACGCACTTCTCCGCGCCGAGGGGGAGGCCCCACGCGTCGGTGATCATGTTGTAGAGCATGTCGATGAGTTCCATTACGTCGTTGCCCATAGTATTTTATCCTTTCTGTGTGTGAAATGATTTTTATTTTCCGCTGAGCCTTTCCAGCACGTCGGGGATTATCTCCCTGGGCACGACCCTGGAGATGTCGGCGTTGTACGTCGCCATCTCCCGTGCGATGGTGGAGGAGAGGTATGTATACTTCTCGTCGGCGGTGAGGAAGACTGTCTCGATCTCGGGGGCGAGCTTTTTGTTGAGGAGGGCGATTTGAAATTCCATCTCAAAGTCGGAGACGGCGCGCAGGCCCTTGACGATAAATGTGGCGCCCAGGGTGCGGGCGTACTCCACCAAAAGTCCGTCGCAGGTGCGGACCTCCACGTTGCCGTACTTTTCGGTGACGCGGCGGACGAAATCCGCCCGCTCCTCCAGGCTGAAATGGGGCTTTTTCGCGGAGTTCACCGCCACGCAGACGTAGACCCTGTCAAAAAGCCGCGAAGCCCTTTTGATTATGTTGAGGTGCCCCAGGGTGATGGGGTCAAAGGAGCCGGGATAAACGGCGATCTTCATGTGTCAAATCCTCGTATAGGTCGTGAGCTTCACGCGCCCGTAGCAATACTCCCGCACGGCGAAATCCGCCTCGGGGAGCCGGGGCAAAACGCGGGTCCTGTCGCTCTCGCATATGATTATACCATTTTTATTTAAAATGTCAAATCTTCCGATGATATTTAATGCTTTTTCCAGTAATTCCTGGGCGTAGGGCGGGTCCATGAGGATAATGTCAAAGCCGTGGGCGGTCTCAAGGTACTCTAAGGAGTCGGCGCGGACCACCCTTGCCCTGCTCTCAAGCCCCGTCGCCCTCAGGTTCTCACCCACTATGCGTATTGCCTCGGGCGAGCGGTCCACGAATACGCAGTTGGCGGCGCCACGGGAGAGGGCCTCGATCCCCAGCTGTCCGGTGCCGGCGAAAAGGTCCAGAACGGAGGCGTTTTCCAGGCGGAACTGGAGGATATTGAACATGGACTCCTTCACCTTGTCGGTGGTGGGGCGGATGTCGTAATTGGAGGGCTCCTTCAGCCTTCTGCCGCGGGCGGAGCCGGTTATAACTCTCATTCCTTTTCCTCCTCCGGGTGGAACCGGTCAAATACCGCGCGGGCGGTATTTTTCGGGACGGCGGCGCAAAGCTCCTCAAAGCTTGCGTTCTCCACGGCCTTCACGCTTTTGAAAAAGCGCAGAAGCTCCGCCTTTCGTATCTCACCAACGCCGGGTATGCCGTCAAGCTTTGATTTTTTCACCCTTTTCGATCTCAGGGTCCGGTGGTACTCTATGGCGAAGCGGTGAGTCTCCTCCTGGATGCCGCCGATGAAGGAGAACGCCGCCGGGTTTGCCTGTATGGAGATCTCCTGCCCCTCCGGGGTCACCAGGGCGCGGGTGCGGTGGCGGTCGTCCTTCACCATGCCGAAAACGGGCACGTCCGCTCCCGCGTCGCGCATGGCGTCCCTTGCCGCCGAGGCGTGTTTGTCGCCGCCGTCTATAAGCAGAAGGTCGGGGAGCTCGCCGAAGCGCTCGTCCCCCGAGGCGGACCTGGCAAAGCGCCTGCCCACGGCCTCGCGCATGGAGCCGTAGTCGTCCTGACCCTCGACAGTGCGCATTTTGAACTTTCTGTATTCGCCCTTTTTCGGCTTTCCGTCAACAAAGACCACCATGGACGCCACCACGTCGTCGGCGCCGGTGTTGGAGATGTCGAAGGACTCGATCCTCTCCGGCGGCGCGTCAAGCCCCAGCGCGTCGGCAAGCCACCGGGCGGTTTTGGAGACGCGCTCATAGGCGGTGGTGGACCGCTCCACCTCCTCCCTGGCGTTTTCGGCGGCGGCGGTCATAAATTCCCGGTACATACCCCTTTGCGGGACCGTCACCAGGACGGAGTGGCCCGCCTTTTCGGTGAGGAATTGGGACAGCTCCTCCATGTCCTCGGTCTCCACGGGCAGGAGGACGCGGGAGGGGATGAAGCCGGCGTCGAAGTAATATTGGCGCACAAGGAGGGATACGCTCTCGCCAAAGTCGCCCAGCGGGTCCTCAAAGAGCTCGCAGTCCTTTGCCAGAAGCTGTCCCCGGACGTAGTGGAGGACGGCGAAGGCGGAGCGGACCTGGCCCTCGTAGAAGCCCACGGCGTCGGTGTCCGAGGCGCCCTTGTTGAGGACGGTCTGGCGGGTCTCCAGAAGGCTCAGCGCCTTTACGGTGTCCCTGAGGCGCGCCGCCTCCTCGAATTTAAGCTCCTCCGCCGCCTGGGACATCTGCTCCGTCAGGCGTCCGGCAAGCTCCCTTCCCCTGCCCTTGAGGACCATGACCGCCTGGTCCACGCGTGCCCGGTAGTCCTCCTCCGTCAAGGTCCCGGCGCACCAGGCGTCGCAGACGCCCATGTGGTGGTTGAGGCACGGGCGGTCCCTGCCGATGTCACGGGGGAAGCTTTTGGAGCAGGTTGGGAGCTTCAGCGCCTTCAGGAGCATTTCCAGGGCGGTCTTGGTGTTGCCGCGGGAACCGAAGGGCCCGAAATACTCCGCGCCGTCCTTTGCCCTGCGGGAGGCTATGGAGAAGCGGGGGTATTTGGCTTTTACGTCGAGCCGGACGAAGGGATAGCCCTTGTCGTCCTTGAGCAAAATGTTGTATTTCGGGGAGTGGTGCTTTATCAGGGAGTTTTCCAGCACCAGCGCCTCAAACTCGGACTTGGCGATTATCACGTTGAAGTCGTCGATATTGGAGATCATCGCCTCGGTCTTGGCGTTGTGGGAGCCGTGGAAGTAGGAGCTGACGCGGTTGCGAAGCGCCTTGGCCTTGCCCACGTAGATGACCGTGCCTTCGGCGTTCAGCATGATGTAGCACCCCGGCTTCAAGGGCAGCGCCGCCGCCTTTTCGCGCAGCTCGTCAAGCTTTGGATTCACGGTCATCCCCCCTCGTCAAAGGTAATGCGGCAAGTCGTTTTGAACCGTCAAAAAGGGCAACTCCCCTTTTGACAAGCTAAAACGGCCTGTTTCATTATTGCTGAAACAGACCGTTTTTATTTGCGGTTGCGGGATCACTCCGCGAAGTCGTGGGAGATGAGGTCGCAAAGGGTCTCCACGGCGCGCTCCTCGTCCTCGCCGTCGGCGGCGATGGAGATGGTCATGCCCTTGATTATTCCCAGGGAAAGGACTCCCAGCAGGCTCTTGGCGTTGACGCGGCGCTCCTCCTTCTCGATCCAGACCTGGCACTTGAACTCATTGGCCTTCTGGGTGAAGAAGGTGGCGGGCCTGGCTCTCAGACCGACCTGATTCTTGACCTCGACTGTTTTAGCAAACATAGATGCCCCTCCTTAAAAAGTGCGCAGGCCCATGCCCACGGAACGGTTATAAACGATGACAACATTTTATCAAAGAGCGCCTCTCTCGTCAATGAATAATTGTGTTGAATATTGACCTTAAAACCCGAAAAAATAGTGCCAATTTGACCAAGAAGGGCGGTCAGCTCATTTTATCTCCACTATCGTGACGCCGCTCTCGCCCTCGCCGAACCTGCCCAGACGGTAGCTTTTCACCTGCTTTGAGCGCTTGAGGCACTCGTGGACGGCCTTTCTCAGCACGCCGGTGCCCTTGCCGTGGATTATCGTCACCTGGTTGAGGTGGCGCATCTGCGCCCTGTCGATGAACCGCTCCACCAGCGCCACGGTCTCCTCGGCGGTCATGCCGCGCACGTCCAGCTCCGACCCCGCACCCTCGGAGGACACGGGCACGGATACGGCGGCGGGCTTCGCCTTGGGCTTCTCGGGCTCGACTACCCGCACCTCGCTCTGCTTTGCCGTGACCTTCATTATCCCCGCCTGAAGCCGGAGGGTGCCGTCCGGGTCCACCCGGAGCACCTGGGCGCGGGCGCCGATGGATATTATCTCCACCGTGTCGCCCTTCACCGCGTCGCGGGTCCTCTCCCGCTCCACGTATTGCTGTCTCTCCGGCGTCACGCGGTCCTGCGCCTCGTTCAGACCCCGGCGGAGTCTGGCCTTCGCCTCGTTGAGGCGCTGCCAGTCGGTGTCCGACGCCGCCTCGCGGCGCATACGCTCGATCTCCCTGAACGCCTCGTCGGCGGCGCGGCGGGCGTCCTCGATGATGCGCTCGGCCTCGCCACGGGCGTTCCTGGTGAATTTGAGCCGCTCCTCCTCCGCCCTTTTCCGCTCCCTTTCGGCGGCGTCCAGGTCCTCCTTCGCCCTTCTCAGCGTCTCGGCGGTCTCCATTTTCCGCTCCTCGGAGACCTTGCGGTTCTCCTCCAGCTTTGAAAGCGCCTCCTCGAAGTCGGCGTCGCCCTGGTCCATGCGCCTTTTGGCGTCGTCGATGATGTGCCCGGGAAGGCCCAGGCGCTCGGAGATGGCAAAGGCGTTGGACTTGCCGGGTATGCCCATGAGGAGGCGGTAGGTGGGCTTCAGGGTCTTCACGTCAAACTCGCAGGAGGCGTTCATCACGCCGCGCTCGGTCATGGCGTATATCTTCAGCTCCGCGTAGTGGGTGGTGGCGGCGATGTGCGCGCCTATGCTCCGGGCGTATTCTATGATTGCCACAGCCAGCGCCGCGCCCTCCGCCGGGTCCGTCCCCGCGCCCAGCTCGTCAAAGAGGGCGAGCGTCCCCTCGCCGCACTCGGAGAGTATCCCCACGATGTTGGTCATGTGGGAGGAGAAGGTGGAGAGGGACTGCTCTATGGACTGCTCGTCGCCTATGTCCGCCAGGACCTTTTGGAAAAGGGGTATGGAGCTCTCGTCGCCGGCGGGGATATGGAGCCCGCACTGGGCCATGAGGCACAAAAGCCCCAGGGTCTTGAGGCTCACCGTCTTTCCGCCGGTGTTGGGTCCGGTTATGACCAGCGTGTCAAAGCCGCCGCCCAGCTCAATGTCGATGGGCACCGCCTCGGACTGGCGCAGCAGGGGGTGGCGCGCCTTTTTGAGGACGATCCCGCCGTTGTCCGAGAAGGCGGGGCGGGCGCAGTTCAGGTCATAGCTCAGCTTCGCCTTGGCGAATATGAGGTCGAGCTGGGTGAGCAGGTTGTAATCCAGGGCTATGCTCTCGGAGAAGTCCGACGCCTCGGCGGACAGCTCCCGGAGTATGCGCTCCACCTCCCGCTCCTCCCGCGCCAAAAGCTCGCGTATCTCGTTGTTGGCCTTCACCGCACTCATGGGCTCGATAAAGAGTGTTGCGCCGGAGGAGGATATGTCGTGGGTGAGGCCCGGCACGGCGCCCTTGTGCTCCGCCTTGACGGGCACCACGTAGCGCCCGTTTTTCACGGTGATGATTGGCTCCTGGAGGACCTTGGCGTAGGTCGGGGAGGTTATTATCTTTTGAAGCGCCTCGCGCACCTTGCTGCCGGCAACGCGCATCGCCCTTCTGATGTCCGCAAGCTCCGTGGAGGCGGAGTCGGCAAGCTCGCCCTCGCCAACGATGGAGTTGGTTATCTTGTCCTCCAGGTAGCGGTTCGCGTGGAGGGAGGAGAAGAGATAGCCGATGGACCTGGCGCCGCTCTCGTCGCCCGAGGCGTAGGAGACGGCGTTTCTGGCGGCGCGGAGGACGTGGGCTATGTCCGTAAGCTCACGGGTGTTGAGCATACCTCCCGCGTCGGTGCGCTTTAAGCTGTCGCGTATGTCCTTCACACCGTCAAAGGAGGGGGCGGAGTAGAGGGTCATCATGTCCCTGGCGTCGGAGGTCTCGGTCTGCCGGCGCTCTGCCTCCGCCCTGTCGGAGGAGGGAGCAAGGGCGCGGGCGGCGTCCTTCGCCCCGTCGGAGACGCACCTGGCGGCGAGCATATCCAGCACGGCGGGCAGCTCAAGAATGGATTGGGATTTTTCGTAAAGCGTCATGGTTTTCACCCCATTTTGCGGTTTATCTTATTATTGTTTACAGGATAACACAGTTACGCAGATTTATCAAGAAAAACCGCCGGACGGGGGCGGAAGCTCCTGTCCGGCGGGGTGAGGGTATACTTTTCTATTCCAGGTTTAAGTGTCGTTTCAGGAAGTAGGCGGTGATGGCATAGCACACGGCGCCGTAGGCGGCGAGGAGGGCGGCAGCGTAGGCGCAGACGGCGCGCCATGCCGCCATAAAGCCTGTGACGCGGCTGTCCACCAGCTCCAGAAGTCCCGTGTCGTTCACCGCCTTGGAGATGAGCGCGGCGGCGGTCTGGCTCAGGACCAGCATCGCCACGAATACGCAGACGGAGATGAGCATTTTGCGGCTTGGGAAGGAGTGGCCCACGGCGAGGGCGGCGTCAAAGCTCAGGCTGACGGAGAGGGCGCCCAAAACCAGGAGGGCGAGGACCTCAAAGAGTATCTCTATGTTTTTGACGTCCTCAGCCATGAGGCGCATGAACTCCTTCAGAGCCTTTCCCACGGAGCGGATAAACTCGATGTCCGCGGCGGCGAGCATACAGGACAGCACCACGGCGGCGCCGGTGAGGGCGTACCAGAGGGAGGAGACGATGACCTTGCTCCATATCTGGGCGTGGACGCTGACCGGCAGGGTGTGCATGATGTAGCCCTCGTCCCGCAGGAGGTTGTCGCGGAAGCGGCGGACCATCATAAAGATTGCCACCATTCCCATGGCGAAAAGCCCCACGCCGAAAATCACCACGATGAGCGTACACATCACCGACACCACCGCCGGGACGCTCCTGCCGTCCATGAAGCGAAGGCCCAGGTTCGCCATCGCCGACACCAGGAGCATTATGCCGAGTATCGGAAGCATGGTGTGGGCCGTGGCGCGAAGCTCGTGCTTTAAAAGCTTTCCTAACATTTGAACACCTCCCTGAATATGCTGTCTACGCTCTTGCCCTGCTTTTCCCGCAGCTCGTCTGCCGGGGACGCCAGGACGACCCTGCCGTGGTTTATGAATATAACGTCGTCCAGCACCTTCTCCACGTCGGCGATGAGGTGGGTTGAGATTATCACCGAGGCGTTGGGGTTGTAGTTTGAGATTATGGTGCCGAGAATGTAGTCACGCGCCGCCGGGTCAACGCCGCCGATGGGCTCGTCGAGGAGATAGAGCCCCGCCTTGCGGGACATCACCATTATGAGCTGGACCTTCTCCCTGCTGCCCTTTGAAAGGTGCTTCAGCTTCGACTTCATGTCGATGCCCAGGCGCGAGAGCATATCGCGGGCGGCGGCGGGGTCGAAATCGGCGTAAAAGTCGCCGTAAAAGCCCGTAAGGTCCGCAGAGCTCATCCAGTCGGGAAGACCCGGACGCTCCGGCAGATAGGATATTACCTTCTTTGACTCTATCCCCGGCTCAAGGCCGTTTATGAGTATCTTGCCGGAGGTGGGGGTGAGCAGGCCGTTGGCAAGCTTTATAAGCGTGGTCTTGCCGCTGCCGTTGGGCCCCAAAAGCCCCACGACGCGCCCCGGTTCCACCGTAAGGTTTACGTCCTCCAGCGCTTTTACCCGCCCGTAGCTCTTTGTCAGGGCGGTGCATTTGAGTGTTGGCATTTTCATTTCTCCTTTTCCTTTTTCAAAAGCCCGATTATCTCCTCCAGGGTGTAGCCAAGGCCGTCCATTGAGCCGAGGAAGCTTTGGACGCGCTCCTCCGCCAGCTCCCGGCGGGCTTCGCCGATGATCTCCCGGTCCTCCGTGACGAACCTGCCCGCCGTGCGCTGGGAGTACAGGAGCCCCTGGCGCTCCAGCTCCGAAAGGGCCCTCTGCATTGTGTTCGGGTTGACGCCCGCCTCCAGAGCCAGCTCCCGAACGCCGCTGAGCCTCTCCCCGGGCCGGAGCTGCCCGGCAGCGACGCGGGTCTTCAGCTCCACGGCTATCTGCTCCCAGATGGGTCCGCTCCCGTCAAGCCGCCATTCCATCTCAATCCTCCTTTGTGTTATTGTATTAGGCGATTAATACAATAACACAGTTGTGGGCGGTTGTCAACAGTTTTTTTGAAAAAAAAAAGCCCCCAAAACCGGGGCTATCGTAAGAAAGTTTTATCAAGTTTTGCAGGGACGGCATGATTTCGGTCATGCCGTTTCCTGCTTT
>CANQVL010000004.1 GCA_947627285.1 uncultured Oscillospiraceae bacterium | reverse complement strand
CACAGCGGCGCGAAGAAGAGATTCAATCTCACCAAGACCGGCAAGGTCAAGCGCGCCCACGCATACAAGAGCCACATACTCAACAAGAAGACAACCAAGCGCAAGAGAGGCCTCCGCAAGGGAACCTACGCCGACGTCACCAACGAAGCGGCGATCAAGCGCATGATCCTGTATAAATAAGGAGGTCACTGAAGATGGCAAGAGTCAAAGGCGCGATGATGACGCGCAAGAGAAGAAATAAGGTCCTGGGGCTCGCCAAGGGCTACTGGGGAGCGAAGTCAAAGCACTTCAAGATGGCCAACCAGGCCGTTATGAAGTCCCTGACCTACGCCTATATCGGTCGCAAGCAGAAGAAGCGCGATTTCCGCAAGCTCTGGATCACCCGCATCTCCGCCGGCTGCAAGATGAACGGGATGAACTACTCCACCTTCATGCACGGCCTCAAGAAGGCGGGCATCGACATGAACCGCAAGATGCTCTCCGAGACGGCGATCCACAACCCCGAGGCGTTCGCGCAGCTTGTCAGCACCGCGAAGGCGGCTCTTTAAGACGGCAAAATTTAAGGATGGTACAGGATTTGTACCATCCTTTTTTTTGTTCCGCTGATGATGCAGGAGCCGTGCTTATTCCTGGTTGGCTGTCTCCGGCGGGGTTTCGGCGGGTTCGTCGGGGGCGGGGAGGAGGGAGTCGAGGTCTTCGAGGAAGATGAGGTACTGGCGGGTGATGACCTCGGCTTTGGAGTCCTGGGGTATATCCGCGTCGCGCCTAGTGACGGTGAGGCGGAGGAGCTGGGCGGGGGACATGGCGGGGTCCAGCTCCGGCGGGAGGTCAAGAGTGGTGGTGACGGGTATGGGGCCGATGTCAAGGGATTCCGACATGAGCTTCACACCGCCCATGTACCAGGTCAGCTCCACCCGCAGCTCCTCGGGATTTGAGAGGGCGGCGGAGGCTGTGAGATTTTCGCCTGCCGTCAGGAATTTTGGTGGCTCCACGGAGAGGACCAGGTCGCCGAGGCCGTCGGGGTAATCCTCAACGGAGGCCTTTACGGCGGCGGAGCAGGCGCTGTTCCTGGTGAGGAGGGTGAGGCTCTCCACGGTCCCGCTGCCGTCGATGAGGTTTTTGTCGCCGTCAAGGGAGGCGGAGCCCACACTGCCGGATATTGTGACGGTGTTGCCGGAGCCGTCAACGCTGAGCTTTTCCACGCCTGAGGGGAGGATGAGCACGTTGGCGCCGGAGGCGTTCGTGAGCGTCACGGTATCGGCGCCGCCCTCCTCCGAGAAGGCGAGGGTGCAGTTTTGACCGGATATGACTATGTGGGGTATGTGGGAGTCCACGGTGACGGCGGTGTTGTCGGCGGTGATCTCCAGCCTGCCGGCGTCACAGCTTACAAAGACGCTCTCCGGCGCGCCGGACGCCACACGGACCGTGCCGTAGGTCCCGCCGGACAGGGCGGAGCCGGTGCCTCCGGCTATGACGAGGGTGTTGACATTCGTGGCGGCGTTTGTCCTGAGCCCGGAGACCTGGGAGAGGAAAACGACGGTGTCGGCGGTGAGACCGGAGAGGTCGCAGTCCTCCGCCGAGCCGCCGAGCCACAGCGTGTCGGTGAAGGTCCTGCCGGTGAGCTCGCCGCTGTGCTGGAGGAGCGCGCCGCCGGAGAGGGAGCCCGGGACCCTGCCGCCGGAGACGGTGTTCTCCACCAGGCTGAAGGTGAGAGTGAAGAGCTCGGCGCGGGTGACCGTTCCCATGGGGCGGAGCGAATTGCCGTTCCCGGAGACATAGCCCAGGGATATGAGCGCCGCCGCCGCGTCACGCTCGCGTCCGCAGAGGAGCCCGGAATCGGTAAAGCCGTCCAGCACGGAGTAGTCGGGCTCGGCGGGTATGAGCCTGAAGGCGTCCGCCATCAGCAAAAACAGCCTTCCGCGGGTGAGCTCGCCGTGAGTGAGATACTGAACGTCCACATTGGGGATCATGGACAGCACGGACGAAACGGAGTCCGCGTACCACGCGCCGGGGTCCGCCCCCGCCTCCTCCGCCGGGACGGATCTTGCCGGCATCAGAAGGCGCCGGAGCAGTACAAGCGCCTGGACAAGGTCGGTCTGACTGTCGGGGCGCAGGGTGCCGTCGTCAAAGCCGGTGAGGAGCCCTTCGGAGATCCCGCGCAGAAGGTACTCCTCCGCCCAGTGCCCGCTGACGTCGGTAAATTCACTGGCGTTCACCGCAAAAGCGGATATGGACAGCGCCATCGCAAAAACAAGGATAAGGGCAAGTGCCCCGGAAAAGCGTCTGAACAGGCGCATTTGATTTCACCTCCACAGGTTTATTTAACTATTCTAATAAAAAAAGTCAATCAAGTCAACGGCAGTTTTGTTAATTTTTCCTGAATGTTGACAGAAAACGCGAGAAAAATGTGGTTGACGTGCGGGGAGATTTACTGTATTATAGGTTTAGGAATGGACTTTTTGGAAATGGCACATGGATAATCTGGAAAATCAATATTGATGAAACGGACGGTAAAGGCTTATGAAAGTCATGTCTGCGGACCTATACGAAATAACCGGGCTTGAGCGTCCTGAGGGCGCCAAGGCGACGCTTACCCGGTATCTGCCCCAAGGACCCGAGGATCTGGGCGGCGTCAAAGGACGCCTGCGTCCGGCGGTGCTCATTCTCCCCGGCGGGGCATACGCCTACTGCTCGGCGCGGGAGGCGGAGCCAGTGGCGCTCCAGTTCACCGCCCGGGGCTGGGCGGCTTTTGTGCTCAATTACTCCTGCGCGCCGTTGAGATTCCCCACATCTCTTCGGGAGGCGGCGCAGGCAATGGCGTACATACGCCGGAACGCCGGAGAATTCGGCGTTGATCCGCACATGACGGCGGCCATCGGCTTTTCTGCCGGAGGGCACCTGTGCGGCACGCTGGGGACCATGTACGACGCGCCGGAGGTCTCGGACATCGGCTCTCCCGGCGAGATCCGCCCCGACGCTCTGGGGCTTTGCTATCCCGTCGCCGTGTCCTGGGGCAGGACCCACGGGTACAGCTTTGAAAACGTATCCGGCGGGGACAAGGAGCTGGCGGCGCGGCTGAGCCTGGAAAAGCTGGTCCGCCCGGATATGATGCCAACCTTTTTGTGGCACACCAGGGACGACAACGCCGTGCCCTGCCGAAACTCACTGCTTGTGGCGGTGGCGCTGGAGGAGGCGGGGGTGCCCTTCGCCATGCACATCTACGCCCACGGTCAGCACGGCTTGAGCACCGCCGACGAGCTGGTGTTTCCGGCGGGCTCGGTGCCGGAGGTGAGCCGGGACGTGACCGAATGGTACGGGGCGATGATAAGCTTTTTCAACGAACAGGGTCTCTTTATCCACGATGAAGGGGTGGAGGCATGAACTCCATCCTCTACGTGGGGGAGCACTCCAAGACATATGACGTCCTGTGGCACACCCACGAGGAGTGGGAGATGGTGTACTGCACCGGCGGCGAGGGGGCGTTTGCCTTTGAAAACGGCTCCGTGATAGCCTATAAGGAGGGGGACGTGGTGGCGATACCGCCCCGCCTCCTCCACGCCAACTCCTCCGCCGAGGGGTTTACCAATATTCATATCCGTATGGACACTCCGGCCTTTCACACGAAGAGCGCCTTTAAGGTCGCGGAGGACGCCGACGGCAGGTTCAGGTTCGCTTTCACCGAGGCGAAATATTTTTTCCAGTCCGACATCACAAAGCGCGAGCTGGTGCTGGAGGCGCTGGGGGACCTGGTGGCGAGCTACATCATGGTAAAGCTTTCAAACTCCGGCTTTTCCGAGCCCGTGGAGCAGATACGCTTTGCCATCATGCACAGCTACACCCAGCCGGACTTTGCCCTGGACGCGGCGATAAGGGAGCTCCCCTTCCACTACGACTACCTGCGGAAGCTGTTCAAGAAAGAGGTGGGCGTCACGCCTCTGGAGTACATGACGGGGCTGAGGATGAAGAAGGCGGAGGGAATGCTCTCCTCCGCGTGGAGCCGTGACTACTCAGTGGCGGAGGTCGCCGAAATGTGCGGCTACTCGGACCCCCTCTATTTCTCCCGGGTGTTCAACAAGCACTTCGGCTGCTCCCCCTCTGCCTTCGCCAAGAAGAACAGGCAGAAGGGCGCCGAGGGGTGACGCGCTCAACTCCGTTTTGTGAATATCTTTTGTCGAATATGCCATTGAACCGGCGGCGGCAGCAAGGTATAATGGTTAAAATAGCTAAAATCCGATTTTGAAAAGGGGGCAAATAAATGAAGCTTTGCATACGCGGACACGACCTGGGCGTCAAGGGCACCGAGGCCATCATCGCCAGGGTGAAGGAGCTGGGAATTGACGGACTTCAGCTCGTGTGCTACAAATCCTATGACGACATCCCCTACGCGCCCGGCGGGATAACCCCGGCGAGGGCCGCCGAGATAGGGGACGCCATGCGTAAGGCGGGGGTGTGCGTCCCGCTGGTGGGGGCGTATTTCAACCAGGCCCACCCCGACACCGAAAAGGCGAAAAAGGGCTTTGACGTGTTCGCCGAGTACCTGGGGCAGCTCAAGGCTCTGGGCGGCGAGTGCGTGGGCAGCGAGACAGGCTCCTACATGGGCGACCCCTGGACGTATCACCCCAAAAACCGCACGCCCAAGGCATACGCGCAGGTGGCGGAGACCTTCGGGAGGCTTGCGGACATCGCCGCGGAAAACGGCGTCAGCATAGCCATGGAGGGCGCGGCGGGTCACGTCTGCTGGAACCCCAACATTTTGAACAGGGTGCTCAAGATGATGGACAGGCCCAACGTGAAGGTCATCTTCGACCTTTTCAACTACATGGACGCGGGCAACCAGTTCGACTACCTGGACATTCTGGACAGGGGGCTGGAGCTTTTCCGGAGCAATATACTGCTTTTCCACATGAAGGACTGCCTCCTCAACGAGGAGGGCGCCGCCCCGAAGCAAGTGGGCTTCGGCAGGGGCGATCTGGACAAGGAGGCTATACTCTCGAAAATCAAGGCGTCCGACCCCGACGCGGTGCTGGTGCTGGAGGGCACCACCGGCGAGGACATCCCCTTTGCCGTCAAAACGATTCGCGACATCTGGGATAGAGTATAAGAAAAAGTATAAGAATAAGTATAAGAATAAGTCAATTCAATTACATATCAGGAGGAACAATAATGAAAATCAACTTTGACGTCCGTTACGCCAACCATCCCGACGACTCCAAGCACTATGACACCGCCCAGCTCCGCCGGCACTACCACATCTCCAACATCTTTGAGCCGGATTCCATCAACCTGACCTACTCCCATCAGGACCGAATCATCGCCGGCGGCATCATGCCGGTGGAGGAGGACCTGGTGCTGGGCTCCTTCAAGGAGCTTGCCGCCCCCTACTTCCTGGCGCGCCGCGAGCTGGGCGCCATAAACATCGGCGGTCCCGGCGTCATGGTCCTGGACGGCGTGGAGTATAAGGTGGGCACCAAGGACGGCATTTACGTCGGTATGGGCACAAAGGAGCTTGTTTTCAAGTCAACTGACAAGGCAAACCCCGCCAAGTTCTATGTCAACTCTTGCCCCGCCCACAGGACCTGCCCCACGGTGCTCATTCCCATGGACAAGGCCCGCTACAACCACCTGGGCGCACAGGAGACCGTCAATGAGCGGATACTCCGTCAGTATATCCACCCCGCCGTGTGCGAAAGCTGCCAGCTCTCCATGGGCATGACCGCCCTTCTCCCCGGCAACGTGTGGAACACCATGCCCTGCCACACCCACGAGCGCCGCATGGAGGTCTATCTCTACTTTGAGGTCGCCCCCGACCAGGCCGTGTTCCACATGATGGGCACCGGCGACGAGACGCGCCACCTTGTCATGCACAACGAGGAGGCGGTCATATCCCCCAGCTGGTCCATTCACACCGGCGTGGGCACCGCCAATTACACCTTCATCTGGGGTATGTGCGGCGAGAACCAGGACTTTGACGACATGGACGGGATACCCACAAACGAGCTGAAATAACTGGCTTGAGAGGTATTTTTTGCGACGCGCATGTCGCCGCAAAAAAATTGAATATAAGGATATAACAAGGAGGACCATTGATGAACACCATTGAACGCTATGTGGAGCGCGTTATGGCGGAGTCCACCCCCAGCACACCACTTTGGAACATCGAGAAGATCAAGGAGGGGAAGATCAACGGCTGGAATTACATCGACGGCTGTATGATGATCTCCCTCCTCAACCTCCACGCCATCACCGGCGAGAAGCGGTATTTTGACTTCGTGGACAATTTCATCGACTTCTACGTCCATGAGGACGGCTCCATGCTGGGCTACAGCGAGGAGGATTACAACCTGGACAACATCTGCGAGGGGCGCGTCCTCTTTGACCTGTACAGCGCCACCGGCAAGGAGAAATACCGCAAGGCGATAGAGCTTTTGCACGGTCAGATCCTCCGCCAGCCCAGGACGTTTGAGGGCAATTTCTGGCACAAGGCGATCTACCCCAACCAGGTCTGGCTGGACGGGCTCTATATGGCGCAGGTGTTCTACACCCGCTACACCACCGAATTTGAGAACTGCGCCGGTTATGACGACATCCGCCGCCAGTTCCGCACCGTACACGAGAAGATGTACGACCCGGACACCGGCCTCTACCGCCACGGCTACGACGCCTCGAAAAAGGCGTTCTGGGCGGGGGAGGACGGCAAGTCCAAAAATCCGTGGCTGCGCTCCCTGGGCTGGTTCTCCGCCGCGCTGGTGGACGTGATAAGCTACATCGCCCCGGGACATGAGGACTTCAAGGATGAGATGATCGGCATCGCCCGTGAGCTCGCCTCCAACCTCCTTCCCTACATCGACCACAAGTCCGGAATGCTCTACCAGGTCCCCAATATGGTGGGACGCGAGGGCAACTACCCTGAGACCTCCGGCAGCGCCATGGTCGCGTACTTCTTCCTGAAGGGCGCCCGCCTGGGCATACTTGACTACTCCTTCTGTCCCAGGGGCGAGGCGATATTCCGCTCCATCTGCGACAGATACCTGACGGAGCGGGACGGCAAGCTCAACCTGGGCGGCATCTGCCTGGTGGCGGGGCTTGGGCCCGAGAACAACCGCCGTCGCGACGGCTCCTTCGAGTATTACATCTCCGAGCCCGTGGTGGAAAACGACGCCAAGGGCGTCGCCCCCTTCCTCATGTGCTACACCGAGCACCTCCTGAGCCACGAGCTGGACGACGAGTAAGCCTTTGCAAGCAAGCCAAAAAGGGACCGCGCCATTCACGGTCCCTTTTTTTGAAAAACACTTGACAACGCCGGAGAATCCGTTTAAAATACACAATACACGCCCTTGTAGCTCAGCAGGATAGAGCGTTCGCCTCCTAAGCGAAAGGCCACGCGTTCGAATCGCGTCAAGGGTGCTTTAGGTGTCAAAAAAGGGCGGAGCCCTTTTTTGAACAGGAACGTGCGGAAGACCCCTGAGAAAAGCCTGCGGGCTTTTCTCAGGGGTCTTCCTTTTGTCGCACACTTGCGCGACAAAAGGTGATTTTTCCGACGTACATGACGCCGGAAAAATATTTGATTGGAGTTTGTCAATAATTCGGTCTGCCCGTTTTTGCGGGGGCTGAATTGTTGGGGAAGGGCGGGGGTGAGGACTACTCGGGCTTATCTATCAGCCTCAGATATATAAGTATGTCCTCGCCGCGGCGGTTTTTGTATACGTATCCGTCCGTCTCAAAGCCCATGCCTTCATGGAGGGCTATACTGGGAGCGTTGTCGGCCCGCACCTGCTGGAGCGCCAGCCTGTACCCCCTCTCCCCGGCCGCCTTTAATGCCAGCGCTGTCGCCGCTTTGGCGTACCCGCGCCGGCGAAAGGGCTCAAACACCCCGGGACCTATGGAAACAGCGCTTTTTGAGTGGTGGTACAGCGAGATCTCGCCCACAAGCTCGCCGTCAGCGTCGATTGCGAACATCTCAAAATACCGCCCGTTGCAGGAGCGGTTTTTCCACTCATCTATGAGCCTGCGCGCGTCCTCGACCGTCATTTTCGGATAGAATTTTTGAAGCGCCCCGGCATCGCCGCCCTCAAAGGGCCTTAACGTGACCATCTCATCGCTTCCCCACGTCCACTATGTCCGCCGTGGGGATGTGGGCGGTGGTGAGGATCAGGAGGCCCGAGTCCGGGTGCATGGCGAGGTAACCGCCGGTGGACACGCGGTACTCTCCCAGCTCCACGCCTTCCTCCAGCTTGAGGCGCTGGAACCAGGTGACGGTGACGGTGTCGCCGCTTTTGAGGGACCTCAGCCGCCTGTCAAGCTGCTCCGCCCTGTCAACGCAGAGCTCCGGGCGGGGCACATACCGCGTCTCCTTGGCGTGGACCGACTCCTCAAAGCCCTTCAGCGCCGCAAAGGGGGCGAAGATCTTGGCTCTGTCGCCCCTCGCCATCCTGGGACGGCGGGACGGCGCCCTTTTTGATGTGATGATGTCCTGATAGATATTCATTTTCTGTGTCCTCCTATCTGGCCGTGCCGCGAAATGGCGGTGGCCCCCTCCAAAAAATCGTGTCCCTTCAAAATCGCGTTTTTGCCGTACCTTTGGCGAACGTCCAGCACCGCCCGCTGGAGGCGGCTCTCCCTCTGCTCCCGGCGGTGGTCGTGGAATATGTCCAGCTGCTCCACCCTGTCCGCCCCGTCGGATACGCGTATCGCCGTGAGGTTCATACGGCGGACCGTAAGCTCCCGGTTTACCACCCGGTCAAAGAGCTCCAGCGCCGCCTGGGTTATCCTGGACAGCGCGTCCGTGGGCGCTCCCAGCCCCTGGGTGCCGTGGGCGGAGGCGGGCACGCTCCGCCCGTAATGGTCCCTTTTCGTGGGGCCTCCCCAGCCGCCGTTTTCCCTGTCGTAGCCCACATGGAGCACCACGGCCTCGGTTATCAGCCCCTTTTCCGTGAGCTCCATCGCCAGCTCCTCCGCCATCTCCCGCAGCACCGTCCGCGCCTCTGCGAAGGCGTAGGGGCGGGAGAGCACCTGACCGGAGGTCACGGATTTGTCCGTGGATTTGTAGGACTTTATGTCCTCCATGGTGCAGGGCTCCTCGCCCCAGGCGTGGTCAATGAGTATCTCCGCGTCCACGCCGAAGGTCCGGTAGAGAACGTCCTCGTCCCGCAAGCTCAGCCGCGCCAGGTCGCCCATCGTATAGACCCCGAGCTTTGAAAGCCGCGCCACGGTCCCGGTGCCTATCTGCCAGAAGTCGGTGAGGGGCAGGTGATCCCAGAGGAGCCGCCGGTAGCCCTCCTCGTCCAGCTCGGCAATCCGCACCCCGTCCGCGTCGGGCCTCGTCCTCTTTGCCACGATGTCCATGGCGATCTTGGCAAGGTACAGGTTCGTCCCTATCCCCGCCGTGGCGGTGATGCCGGTCCTTGCCAGCACGTCGCGTATCATGGTCACGGCAAGCTCCCGGGCCGTCATGCCGTAGGGCTTCAGGTACTTTGAGGCGTCGATGAACACCTCGTCGATGGAGTAGATGTGTATGTCCCTGGGGTCAACGTAGTTTAGATATGTGGCGTATATCCTGCCGGACACGTCCACATACAGCCCCATTCGCGGTCTGGCGATTATGAAGTCCACGTCCTCTCCGGTGCGGGTCTTCACCTCCCGGAGCCTTTCGTAGACCTCAAAAAGCCGGGGCCTTCCGGGTACGCCGTAGGCCTTCAGCGCCGGGGACACCGCAAGGCAGATGGTCTTGTCGGTCCGCTCCTCGTCCGCCACCACCAGCCGCGCCGTCAGAGGGTCCAGCCCCCTCTCCACGCACTCGGCGGAGGCGTAAAAGGATTTAAGGTCGATACAAATGTACATATCCCCGCGCCCCCTCCCAGGGTTACAAGGCAATTATACTTCGCTATGTGTCCAATAAAACGGACAGTGAATATAAAATTTCCTCTTGACATTTTGGGAAGTCTGATGTATAATTGGCATATAAACTTCCCATCGGTGATCATATTATAGGCGTTTCAACTTCGCTTGTCAAGAGGTTTTAAAAATTTTGAGAAGTATTACTTCCCAAAGGAGGCAAATCCATGAAATTCGGCGAAAAGATACGCCGTCTCAGAGCTGCGAAGCGTATCTCCCAGGAGGAGGCGGCGAAGGCGGCTGGCATATCCCGCCGGGCATACGGCTCCTACGAGCAGGACGGGGTGTACCCCAGGAACAGGGAGATCTACTCGCGCCTGGCGGCGCTTTTTGAGTGCGACGTAAACTATTTGCTCACGGAGGACGAGGATTTTGTCAGCCGCGCCGGGGAGGTATACGGCGACAGGGGCAGGCGGCAGGCGCAGGACCTGGTGCGGGAGGCGTCCGCCCTTTTTGCCGGCGGGGAGCTGGCGGACGAGGACAAGGACGAGATGCTCCGGGCGATACAGGAGGCGTACTG
The DNA here is from genome assembly GCA_947627285.1 of uncultured Oscillospiraceae bacterium. GTDB lineage: Bacteria > Bacillota > Clostridia > Oscillospirales > Oscillospiraceae > RUG626. Next base: position 116,547 of record CANQVL010000004.1, on the reverse strand, counting down.
GATCGCCAAGGAGCGCAACAGGAAGTACAAGGCGAACTGACATGGCGGACACGCGTGAGATAATAAGGCGCGCCGACGCCCTTGTGCGCTGGTGCGGCTTCCGCGACCCCAGGCGCGTGGCGCGGGAGCTGGGGATAGAGATACTGCCCAGGGACTTTGCCTCCCAAAAGGGGGCGTACAAGGTCATCATGCGGGTGCCCTTCATATTCATAAAGTCCGACCTGGACCCGGTGATGGAGAACATCGTCCTTGCCCACGAGCTGGGGCACCATGTGCTCCACCGCCGCGAGGCGGAGAGGGCGGGCGGCTTTCAGGAGTTCAACCTCTTCGATATGCGCGGCAGCCGCATGGAGTACGAGGCAAACGTCTTTGCCTCACAGCTCACCCTGCCGGACGAGGAGATAATGGAATACATCGGTCAGGGCATGGACATTCACGAGGTCGCCGCCGCCATGAGCTCCGATGTGAACCTGGTTGCGCTGAAGGCGGACACCCTCATCTCCCGAGGCCTTGCCCTCCGCCGCCAGGAGCACAGCAACAGATTTTTGTCCCCCGAAAAGAATTGATCCCCCTTGAAAAAGGGGGATGCAGTTTGTCAAAAAAGGCTGCGCCATTTTTTACAAGTCCCAATTCGGCTTTGTTTTCCCGGTCAAAGGCATGAATCATTATCGATCAGCATGAATAAAACTCGCCGTCAATTCCGCAGCAACATTCACCATAAGCATATTATCGCCCATGTGGAGGTTGTATATTACAGTTTTGTGTGGTATATCAATTGAAGAAGGCTTTAATAAATCGGTGTTTAAGGAGATATGGGCATGGTCTATTATGATAAAAACGGAATCGTCATTCGAGATTTGCAGCAGAGCGATGCCCAAATCATTACAGATGAAGAAATCGCGCAGGGCTGGCAGGCGACGATCGATAAATATGAAATGAGGCTGAGACACCAGGCCGAGGGCAAATCGATCTCATTGGTTGCCGAATGGAATGGCAACATTGCCGGGTATATCAACGTTTATCCTGATTCCAAGTGGGGCGCGTATGCAAATCGTGGCTATGCGGAGATCGTTGACTTCGGCGTTCTGGAGAAATACAGGCACAGAGGAATTGGCAGCAAGCTCATGGATCTTGCGGAACAGATCGCATTCTCTTATTCGGACGTGATATACCTCGGAGTGGGACTGCATAGCGGATACGGAAGCGCCCAGAGAATGTATGCCAAGCGAGGATACATTCCTGACGGGAGCGGCGTATGGTATAAAGATCAAATCTGTGAGCCGTATCGTGATTGCTGTAATGACGATGATCTTGTATTGTATTTATCGAAACATATAAAGTAAATTCCCGTTACTCCGGGAACGTAAAAGGGAATTGAGAGTTTGACAAAGGGGATTCGTTCAGAAAATTTTCTTGAATTTTGCGAAATTCAAGAAAATTTCTCTGCCGTTTTGCTTCGCGCACGCCCCGAAGAGTCGCACACTCGCAAAAGCATAAGGTGATTTTTCCGACGTACATTCCGCCGGAAAAAAGTTGCTTTTGAGTTTTTTGACAAACTGAATCCCCATTGAAAAAGGGAGGTCCTATTCTGTTCTGTAGATCCTCTCCCACTCGGCAAGGGAGTTGAGGATGTCGCTGTCGGTGCGGATAGTCCGGAGGTTTGGTATCGCCGCCAGGTTTTCCGGTGAGAAGTCCTTCTCGTCCGCCAGAAAGCGGCGGCACATCTCGGCGTAGTCCGGGTTTTGACCGGCCTCCTCCCTGTCAAGGCACCTGCGCAGGCGCTGTCCGTCGGGGAGCGTCAGGTACACGGGGCGCACCCTGTCGCCAAAGGCCCTTATGAAGGACCTGACGCCCTCCAGGGTGGTTATTACGATGTAGTCCCGCCCCTCCATCAGGGGGAAGCGGCGGGTGAAGTATGTCCAAAGCCCCCGCACGGTGTGATACTCCCGCTTCTCGATGACCTGCCCCCGCTCCTCAAGGAGGGAAAGCTCCCTGTCAGTCACAAAGAAGTAATTTTCCCCGTTTACCTCCCCCTCCCGCATGGGCCTGGTGGTGCAGGGGATTATGGGCGTAAGGAGCCCCGGATATTTTTCCAATATCGCCTTGTAGAGCGTATCCTTTCCGGAGCCGCTCTTGCCAACTATGCAAAAGATCCTGCTCATACCGTCACCTCGCGCGCTGTCGGTCTTATATCCGCTATGCGGGTATTATACCATACCCGCATAGCGGGGATGGTATAATTGTCATGTTTTTCGGTTCCCGGCGCAAGCCGGGGAGAAAAACAGCTCAAATCATGTACAATATCCGCTTTGCGGGTATTGTACCATTTTTTTATGACGTTTGCAATACAAAAGCTCTGCCGCCGACGGGACGGTGGCGCTTTTTGTCGGGGCGGGCAATAAATTATCCTTGTATTTTTCCTCCGGCGGCACTATAATGTCCTTGCTCATTTCAATGGAGAGAGGGGCTTTTTATGGTCAAAAGGACGCCGAAGCAGTGGGCGGTCTGGTTTTTGGTATTGAACCTGGGGCTGATCGCCACGGCAGCCGGAATTTCGCTTTTCAAGTCGCCCAACCATTTCGCCATGGGCGGCACGTCTGGGCTGGCGGTGATCATGTCGGCGCTTTGGCCGGGGCTGAATGTGTCGGGGGCGATGTTCATCATCAACGCCGCGCTCATTGTTATCGGCTTCATTTTCCTTGGGAGGAGCTTCGGCTGGGGGACGATCTACGCGTCTGTGGCGCTGTCGGTGTACGTCGCCGCGTTCGAGTGGCTCGTGCCGCTGAAGGCGCCGCTGACGGACGACGCGCTTTTGGAGGTCATCTGGGCGGTGATACTGCCGGGAGTGGGCACGGGGCTTGTGTTCAACATCGGCGCCTCCACCGGCGGGACGGACATAATAGCGATGATACTTTCAAAGCGCACCTCTCTGGAGGTGGGCAAGGCGCTGCTCATTCCGGATTTTGTCATAACCGCCTGCACGTTCTTCATATTTGACGTGAAGACCGCGCTCTACAGCCTCACGGGGCTTTTGATGAAGACCTTCCTGGTGGACATCGTCATCGACGGCATAAACTCAAGGAAATACTGCACCATAATCTCCTCGCACCCGGAGGAGGTAAAGGACTTCATACTCACCAAGCTGCGCCGGGGCGCCACGATCTCCAAAGCGGAGGGCGCGTTTACCGGCAAGGCGGAGGTGATGATAACCACCGTTCTCACCAGACGGCAGGCGGTGTACCTGCGCAACTTCATCCGCTCCATCGACGCCCACGCCTTCATAACAATGGTGAACTCCTCGCAGATAATCGGGAAAGGTTTCAGGGAGATATAAGACCTTTAAAAAACTAAAAATCAAACGTTTTCCGGCGGCATGTACATGCCGCCGGAAAAATATTGGATTGGGATTTAAAAATTTACCTGCATATATATGCGTGCCAGCCGTCCTTTTGCCTGTGGGCCGTGACGGTGAGGCCCGCTTTTTCCAGAGCCGATTTGACCTCCGCCTGGCGTCCGTCGATTATGCCGGAGCAGATGAAGGTCCCTCCGGGGGCGAGAAACTGAGGTATTTTTTGCGAGAGGGCGATTATCACGTCAGAGACTATATTCATCAGCACCAGCCCGAATTTTTCCCCGGCGAGGCGTCGGGAGAGCGCCGTGTCCGAGAGGACGTCGCCGGCGAAGACGGTGAGCCTGTCGGGACCTATGACGTTGAAGCCGGCGTTTTCCATGACGACGCCGGGCGCCTTGTCGTCGATGTCCACGCCCACCGCGCGTTTTGCGCCCAGGAGCAGGGCGCCTATGGCGAGTATCCCGCTGCCACAGCCCAGATCCAGGACGTTTTGACCCGGGGCGTATTTTTCAATCTCACCAAGGCAAAGCTGCGTTGTGGCGTGGGCGCCCGTGCCGAATATGAGCCCCGGGTCCAGGCGAAGCTCGACGCGGTCCGTTTCCGGCGCGGGCAGCCAACGGGGAACGATGATGAGCCTTTCGCCCACCTCGATGGGGTTGTAATACTCCCGCCAGTTGTTCTCCCAGTCCTCGTCACGGACGGAGCGTGTGACGGGCTCAAATTCCGGCAGGGCGGCGGAGACGCGGGCAAGCTCCCCGCGCCCGTCCTCGGAATCCTCAAGGTAAAATTTCACACGGCAGACGCCGGACATGCTTTTCATAAAGTCCTCGTCCACATAGTCCCAGAATTTGCGGTTGTTTTCCAGAAATTCCCTCACATCCGCCTCATCCTCGGTGATGAAGCCGTCGATCCCGAGGGCCGTGAGCCTGTTTGTCAGGGGCTCAAGTTTGTCGTGGGAAGTGTTTACGGTTATCTCAAGCCAGTTCATAATTACCTCTCCCATATTGATTTAGGCAGTAATAACACCGCCTATTCTATCACAAACTAACGGCGATTACAACGAAGGGAGAGCAATTATGGCTGAAAATAATGTAAATATAGCTGTTTTAAACTCGGTCTACCGCAACGCCCGCGTGGGGTCGCAGGCTATAAGCGACCTTCTGCCCAGGGCCGAGGACGCGTCCTTCAAATCGGACCTTGTCACCCAGAAGAACGAGTACGACTCCATCGGCGGCGAGGCGGCGGAGCGGATCGTGGGGCTGGGCGGTCAGCCGGAGCCGGTGGGAGAGATGAAAAAGCTGGGCATGAAGATGGGCGTCACCATGAACACCATGATGAACGAGGAGACGGGGCACCTGGCGGAGCTGATGATAAAGGGCTCCAACATGGGTATCGTCCAGATGACAAAGGTCATAAACGGTCACCGGGATGCCTCGCCCGAGACGCTTGGCCTTGCCCAAAAGCTCATCAACTGCGAGCACGACAACATCGTAAGGCTCAAGACGTATCTAAAATAAAAATCCGGGGCGGCAAAAGCCGCCCCGGATTTTTAGCTTGTCAAAAAAGGGCTGTGCCCTTTTTTGACAAAGGGGAAACGTGCGGGAAAAATTTATGAATTTTGCGAAATTCATAAATTTTTTCCTGCCGTCGCGCTGCGCGCGTGACCCGAAGGGTCACACACTTGCGCGACATAAGGTGATTTTTCCGACGTACATGCCGCCGGAAAAATATTTGACTTTGAGTTTTTTGACTGATTATTTGCTCACTGTCTGCGCGGTTTTCTCTGTCAGGCTGTCGCAGATGGTGTAGATGTTGCCGGCGCCGACTGTGAGGATCACGTCGCCTGGGTGGGCCTCGGCGCGCAGGCGCTCCGTCAGGTCCTCAAAGGTGGGGCAGAACACGGCGCCCGGAATGGCGGCGGCGAGGTCGGCGGATGAGATGCCTATGGTGTTGCGCTCCCGCGCGGCGTAGATCTCCGCAAGATACACCTTGTCGGCGCGCTTCAGAGCCTCGGCGAAGTCGTCAAACAGCGCCTTTGTGCGGGAATAGGTGTGGGGCTGGAAGGCCAGCACCACCCGCCCGTCGGTGATGGAGCGCACCGCGTCCATGAGGGCGTTGAGCTCGCCGGGGTGGTGGGCGTAGTCGTCGTACACCCGCGCGCCGTTTACCGTCCCCTTGAACTCGAATCTTCGCGCCGCGCCGCGAAACGCCTTGAGCCCGCGTGTGACCGCCTCGCCGGGTATGCCCAGCTCTATGGCGGCAGCGGCGGCGGCGAGGGCGTTTTTCACGTTGTGGACGCCGGGTATGGCGAGCTCAACGCGGCAGTAGGTCTTCATCTTGTATATCACGTCAAATTTGCTGACGCCGTCCTCCACCACCAGGTTTTTCGCCCTGATGTCGGCGCGGGGGGAGAAGCCGAAGGTCACCACCCGCCGGCGTATGCCGTCAATGGCGTCCATGGTGTTTTTGTCGTCGATGTTGGCTATCACCACCCCGTCGGGCACGGGGACGAGGTTGGCGAAGGCGCGGAAGGACTTTTTCACGTCCTCCAGGTCCTTGAAGAAGTCCAGGTGGTCCGCCTCAATGTCAAGTATAACGGCGACGGTGGGGAAAAAGCTCAAAAAGGAGTTATAATACTCGCAGGACTCCAAAACTATTGTGTCCCCCTTGCCCACGCGGTAGCCCGCGTGGAGAAGCGCCAGCGTCCCGCCGATCATAACGGTGGGGTCCATGTTCGCCGCCATGAGTATGTGGGTACACATGGAGGTGGTGGTGGTCTTCCCGTGGGTGCCGGAGATGCACAGGGCGTTTTTGTAGTGGCGCATTATTACGCCCCACGCCTCCGCCCGCTCAAAGACGGGTATGCCGTTGTCCCTGGCGTACTCCACCTCCGGGTTGTCCTCCCTGGCGGCGGCGGTGCGAATGACAAAGGCGGCTCCCAGGACGTTCTCGCTCCTGTGGCCTATGTGTATGGTGATCCCCTGGGACCGCAGGTCCTTCACGGTGTCGCTGTTGTTGATGTCTGAGCCCGTGACGGGTACGCCCCTGTCAAAGAGCACCTTTGCCAATGGGGACATGGATACGCCGCCGATACCTATGAGGTGGCAGCGCCGCTTTTCAAGTATCAGCTTTTCAAGCTCGGCAATTCTGTCCATAACCGCTCCGATAAGAAAAAGATTGAAATTCAAACGCCAAATTATTATAATACAATATGAGGGCAAATACAACATTAATTTGATTTTTTGTGGGAATTGGTTAAAAAAGGGGTGACGAAGTATGATGCCGGAGTATATAGTCCGGATATTAACGCGTCTGCGGGGGGCGGGCTTTCGCGCCTACGCCGTGGGCGGGTGCGTGCGCGACACGCTCCTGGGCGCGCAGCCCCACGACTGGGACGTTGCCACCTCCGCCACGGTGGAGGAGACGTCGCGGCTCTTTGAGAGGACCGCCCCCACCGGCGTAAAATACGGCACCGTCACCGTTCTCCTTCCCGGCGGCGCCGCCGAGGTCACCACCTTCCGCAGGGACGGGGAGTACCTGGACGGGAGAAAGCCCGAGAGCGTGGAATTTGTGACGGAGCTCCGGGAGGACCTTCGCCGCCGGGATTTCACCGTCAACGCCATGGCTATGGGCGCGGACGGGGAGATAATCGACCTTTTCGGCGGCAGGGAGGACCTGAGGCGCGGCGTCATACGCTGTGTGGGCGACCCGGAGGAACGCTTCACCGAGGACGCCCTGAGAATGCTGCGGGCGGTGCGCTTCTCCGCCGGGCTGGGCTTTGAGATAGAGGAGAATACCCTGGCGGCGATTAAGAGGCTCGCCCCCAACGCGGAGAAGCTCTCCGCCGAGCGGGTACATTCGGAGCTTTCAAAGACCCTGCTGTCCCCCAGGCCCGAGTACGCGGGACATATGATAGAATATGGACTTTTGAGCCGCTTTATGTCAGCGCCGGCAAAAAAAACTGGGCTTGAGCCTCTGCGCGCCGCGCCGGGGGAGCTGAGGCTTGCCGTGTTCGCCGTCCTTTGCCGGGATCTGGGGCTTTGCCAAAGCTCCGGCGGGCTCCTCCGTGAGCTTCGCGCCACGTCCGCTGACATCAAGCTCGCCTCCGAGGCGGAAAAGCTCTTTCCCACCGGGAAAGTGCCGGACGCCGACGGTATCCTCCTGGCGCTTGTGGACCACACGGACGGTTCGGTCCTTGCCGCCTGCGCCGCCCGGGGCGCTTACGAACAGGCGAGGGCGGCTGTGGACAGCGCCCGGTGCGTCCGCCCCTCACAGCTTGCCGTCACGGGGAGCGACGCCGCCGAGGCGGGTCTGCGGGGCCCGGAGATCGGCGCCGCCCTTCGCGATCTCGCCGTGGAGGTCACCCTCGGCAGGCTGAAAAACGACCGCGCCGCCCTCCTTAATGCTCTGAACCGGCCCCGACAGGCGTGATTCTCGGAATTTGAGAGAGATTCCGTGCCTTCGGGGTGTATTTCTCTCTCCCGTTATCTTAGAGTTAGTGCGACGGGAGCGATCCCGATTATTGGCACGGAGGTGCGTAAAATGGAAAAGAAAACCATAGGCGGCTTTATCGCCGCCCTTCGCAGGGCAAACGGCATGACCCAGAGGGAGCTCGCCGAGAGGCTTGGGGTGTCGGACAAGACCGTCAGCCGGTGGGAGACGGACGAGGGCGCGCCGGACCTATCGCTGATCCCCGTGATAGCGGAGATCTTCGGCGTCACCTGCGACGAGCTTTTGCGCGGGCAGAGAAGCGCCGCCGGCGAGGGCGGGACAGCCGCGCCAGAGGTCACGGCAAAGGGCGAGCGGGAGCGGCGGAGACTTTTAAGGTCCGCCATGTCCCGATTCAGGACCCGCTCTCTCATCGCCGCCGGCGTCTCGGCGCTGGGGCTCATCGCGGCGCTCATCTGCAACTTCGCCTTTCTGCGGGCGACGCTGGGCTTTTATCTGGGAGCCGCCTTCTATGTGGCGGGCGCGGTCCTCCAGGCGGTGTTTTTGGACAGGGCATTTCTCAGCGTGGACTGGGAGGAATCTGACGCCTCCTCCTTTAAGCGGGACGCCCTGCGCCTTGCGGAGCTCTCCTTCGCCCTGACCTCGGGCTTTCTGGGCTTCACCCTGCCCATGGCCTTTGTGGACGCTTACCTGGGCGTGACCGCGGGCAGTCTGCTCCTGTATGGCGCCATTGGCGCGGCGACTGCGCTCCTCATCTGCGGCGCGGCGTGCCGCCTTGTCAACACCCGCCTCATTAAAAAGGGCGTCCTCACCCTCACCGAACGTGAAGCCGGCATTCGCCGGAAAAATATCCGCCTCCAGAACATCTGCGCCGCGTCGCTCGCCGGCCTCCTCACTCTCACCGCTTTGGCAAATTCCGCCGTCACAGAATCTGATTTCCTGCTTCGCGGCGCCGTCTTTGAGGACTACGAGAGCTTCCTTGAGTTCGTGGAGACAGACGTCCCGGACCCCTGGTACAACGCCGCGCCGGAGCCCGACTATTATTTGGACGGGGACGGCAGTCCCATAAGCGAGGACGAGGCGCTGAAAAGGACCATAACCGACAGCGACGGCAACGTCCTGCTCACCTTCGTCCAGCGCAACAGCGACGTTGAACGGATAAATTACACCGTAAGCGCGGGCTCGGCGCTCCCCATCACCGTGTACACCCACGACGACTTCCGCCAGTTTTTCGCCCGCCAGTCCGCCCTGAATTCCGTCTTCATGGCGGTATACTTCGCCGAAGCCGCCGCCGTACTGCTCGTCTATCTCCTCAAGAGGGAGAAATAAAACAGGGTTGTGAAAAAGCGGGGCTCAGCTTTTTCACAACCCCCTGTCGACAAAGACCATCGGTCTTTGTCGATTTCTTATCCGTTATATTGGTTCATCGCCCGCTCCACGCCGTGGAGTATGACGCACTCCACCGCGTCGGCGGCGCGCTGGGCGGCGCGGAGTATCTCCTCCGCGTCCTCGTTGCGGAACACGGAGAGCACCCAGTCCACCAGCTCCCTCTCCGGCGGGACCGCGCCCACGCCCAGCCGCACCCGGGGGAAGCCCTCGCCGCCGCACTTGGCGATGATGTCCCGCAGTCCGTTGTGCCCTCCAGCAGAGCCCGAGGGCCGCACACGCAGCCTGCCCAGGTCCAGGTGTACGTCGTCGGACACCACTAAGACGCGCTCCAGCGGCACCTTGTAAAACCGCATGGCGTCCGCCGCCGCGTCGCCCGAGAGGTTCATAAAGGTCTGGGGCTTCATCAAAAGCACCCTGCTGCCGCCAATGTCGCAGACGGCGGTGAGCGACTTGTGCTTTGCCCGGTCAATGCTCACGCCGTGCTTTTTTTCAAACGCCCCGGCGGTGAGGAACCCCGCGTTGTGCCGCGTCATCTCATATTTCACTCCCGGATTCCCCAGGAACACAACTATCCAGTCAATATTTGAAGCTTTCTTAAAAAACATACTTATTTACCAATTCGCCCTCCCTCCAACCAGGGGCAGTCAGCCGAAAAACTCAAAATCCAATATTTTTCCGGCGGCATGTACGTCGGAAAAATCACCTTTTGTCGCGCAAGTGTGTGACCCTTCGGGTCACGCGCGCAGCGCGACGGCAGGAGGAAAATAATGAATTTCGCAAAATTCATTATTTTCCTCCGCACGTTTCCCCTTTTTCAAGTAAAAAAGGCTATGCCTTTTTTACTTGAAAATTCGCCCTCCCCCGACTGGGGGAGGGCAGCGTTTTATTTTGCCAATTATTTGTACAGTGTGGACATGGAGACCTCCTCGTACACCCTGTCGATTGCCTCGGCAAACATGGGGGCGATGGAGAGGAAGCTTATCCTGTCGGACTTCTTGGACTCTATCTCGGGAATGGAGTCCAGAAGCACCAGCTCCTTTATATAGCTGGCGTTTATCCGCTCGATGGCGGGACCTGAGAGGACGGCGTGGGAGGCGCAGGCGTAGACGTTCTTCGCTCCGCCGATCTCCACCAGGGCCTTTGCCGCTCCGCACAGACTGCCGGCGGTGTCCACCATGTCGTCAAAGAGTATCACGTCCATGTCCTTCACGGAGCCTATTATGTTCATGACCTCGGACTGGTTGGCGCGCTCACGGCGCTTATCCACGATGGCAAGGTTCAGCCCCAGGCGGTGGGCAAAGTTGCGGGCGCGGGCGACGGAGCCCACGTCGGGGGATACCACCATTACGCCGGGGTTGTTCTCCCCAAACTTCCTGGCGTAATAATCCGCGAAAATGGGAGCGCCTGCCAGGTTGTCCACGGGAATGTCGAAAAAGCCCTGGATCTGCGGGGCGTGGAGGTCCATGGTCAGGACCCTGTCCGCTCCGGCAGAGGTGATGAGGTTGGCGACCAGCTTCGCGGAGATGGGGTCGTGGCTCTTGGCCTTGCGGTCCTGGCGGGCGTAGCCGAAGTAGGGCATGACCGCCGTGATGCGCCCCGCGCTGGCGCGCCGGCAGGCGTCTATCATGACCAAAAGCTCCATGAGGTTGTCGTTGACGGGTGCGCAGGTGGACTGGACCAGGAACACGTCCGAGCCGCGCACCGTCTCATAGAGGGAGAGCGATACCTCTCCGTCGGAGAAGTGCGTCACGGTCATGTCGCCGAGGCGCGTGCCCATGTTCCGGCAGATCGCCTCTGCCAGCGTCCTGTTTGAATTGCCGGAAAAAATCTTGATATCCTTGCCATGTGAGATCATAGGTTTTTCCTCCAATTGTTTTGGTACATCTATCTTACCACAACCGCCGACAGAAGTGGGTACAAAAAAGAGACAAAGTTTCGACACTTTTCGGTCAAATCTTCCTATCGAAGACTATTTCGTTAAAACATCAAATACGCGGAGCGTCCCGTCTGAGACACGAAATTTCACGTCAAAGCCCCCGTATTCCAGCCCGTAATCCCTCTGCGGGTCCTCCTGATAGGAGGGACGCGGGTCGTGGGAGAGTATCTCCGAAAGCGCCTCCAGCGTCTCGGCGGGGAGCTTATTTTGAAGCGCCGGCGGGAAGTCCACCTCCAGCCTTCTCTCCGGGAGGGCGTCGGTGTAGCCGCCCAGGGCGTCGGGTCGGCAGTCGGCGTAGGGCAGGTAGGGCTTTATGTCGAATATGGGCGTCCCGTCCGTCATATCCGCCCCCGCCACGACGAGAGCGGGCCCCTCCGGACGCTCGCCGTCCACCCCCAGGAGCCTGACGCAGGAGAGCCCGATGGGGTTGGGGCGGAAGGGGGAGCGCGTGGCGAATACCCCGACGCGCCTGTTGCCGCCCAGCCTCGGCGGGCGCACCGTGGGCGACCAGCCCTCCCGCCGCACCCGGTCAAAGCCCCATATGAGCCAAAGGTGCGAAAAGCCCTCTATCCCCCTGAGCGCGTCGGCGCTCCTGAATTCCGGCTCAAATACCACCAGCGCCCTGACCTTCTCCGCAAGCCCGCTCTGCCTGGGCACGCCGAATTTGGACGTGAACCCGCACCGCAGCCGCGCTATGACCTGAAACGGCACATTTTCCGCCACCGTAAAGCCCCCTTTTGAGTATTGACGGTATTATACCACAAAATCTTTGATTTTGTGGTATATTCGCCGTGTTTTTCGGTTCCCGGCGAAGCCGGGGAGAAAAACGGCTTAAATCATGTATAATATCCGCTTTGCGGATATTATACCCTTATTTCCCACGTATGTCCATACTTGTCAACCTCGCGGTTTTGGCGTATAATTTACGCAATAAGCATCGGAGGTATTTATATGGATACCGTCATCATCGGCGCGGGTGCCTCGGGGCTGGCGGCGGCGGTCGAGGCGGCGGGGCGCGGAAGCGCCGCCGTCCTTGAGCGCGCCCCGCGAGTGGGCAGGAAGCTCGCCGTCACCGGAAACGGGCGCTGTAACCTTACGAATCTGAACATGGGCCCGGAGCATTACCACGGGGAGGAGCCGGACTTCGTGCTCCCCGCCCTGACAGCCTTCGGCGTGGAGGACACCCTCGCCTTTTTCCGCTCACTGGGGCTCATCACCGTCTCCGAGCCCTCGGGCAGGGTCTACCCCCTATCGGACCAGGCGGGGAGCGTTGTAGATGTGCTGCGCTTTGCCGCGTCCGAGGCGGGCGCGCAGCTCCGCTGCGGCGTTTGCGTTCGGGAGATACGCCCCGAGGCCGGCGGCTTTCGTGTCGTCTCCGACGGCGGGGAGCTTCACGCCCAAAACGTCATCGTCTCCGCCGGAGGAGCCGCGGGGACCGCCGCCGGCGGCAGTGAGTCCGGTTACCTCCTTCTGGAGCGCCTGGGTCACACCCGCACAAGGCTCAGCCCCTCCCTCGTTCAGCTCAAGACCGACAACTCCTTCACCCGCCCGCTCAAGGGCGTGCGCGCTCCGGCGGCGGTGAGGGTAATGAGCCGCGGCAGGACCGTCGCCGAGAGCTCCGGCGAGGTACAGTTTACCGACTACGGCGTATCCGGCCCCGCGATATTTGAGGTCTCCCGCGCGGCGGTGACCTGCCCCGACTGCGTCATATGCCTGGACCTCGCCCCGGTCACGCCGCTTGACGGGCTTGCGGATATGCTCGACGCCCGCCGGAACACCCGCCTCACCGCAGAGAACCTGCTGACGGGTATGCTCCACAACAAGGTGGGCAGGACGCTGGTCACGCGCCTGGGATACCCCCTGACTGCGCCCGTTTCGACCCTCACCCGCGCGGATACGGACCGCGTCGCCCGCGCCGCGAAGCGCGTGGAGCTGCGTGTCACCGGCAGCATGGGCATGGAGGGCGCGCAGGTCACCGCCGGGGGCATAAGGACACGTGAATTTGACCCCGCCACATTGGAAAGCCGCCTCGTCCCCGGACTTTTCGCCTGCGGCGAGGTGCTGGACGTGGACGGCGACTGCGGCGGCTACAACCTCCAGTGGGCGTGGAGCTCCGGCAGGCTGGCGGGAAGGCTGGGTGACAGACCGTGATCAGACTGCGCGACATATCCCTCCCCGCCCGGGAGGACTCAAGGGCGGCGCTCCTTCGCGCGGCGGCGAGGGAGCTGCGTGTGCGCGAGGGCGACATCCTCGAAATGAAGCTCCTCCGCCGCTCCGTGGACGCCCGCCGCCGGGGTGACGTGAGGATACTTTACACCCTCGACGTGAGGACCGCCGCTGAGGACGCCGCCGTTTTGAAAAACGCGGGCCCCAAAGCGTCGGCGGCGGAGGAATATACCTACTCGCCCCCTGCCGAAAGCCGCCTGAGCTCACGCCCCGTGATAGCCGGATTCGGTCCTGCGGGAATGTTCGCGGGGCTCATTCTGGCGTATGCCGGGGCCCGCCCCATAATTTTCGAGCGCGGCAGGGACGTGGACGCCCGCGTCCGGGACGTGGAGCACTTCTGGGGGACCGGCGCGCTTGACCCCGCCTCCAACGTCCAGTTCGGCGAGGGCGGCGCCGGGGCCTTCTCCGACGGCAAGCTCAACACCGGCATCAGGGACCCCCGCATCCGCTGGGTCCTGGAAAGGTTCGTGGAGTTCGGCGCGGAGGAGAGCGTGGCGTATGACGCCAAGCCTCACGTGGGCACGGACAGACTCAGGACCGTGGTGAAAAACCTGCGTGAAAGAATAATCTCCCTCGGCGGCGAGGTCCGCTTTGAGTCCGCCCTCACCGGCATACGCCTTCGCGGCGGCAGGGTCGCCGGCGTCACGGTGAACGGCGCGGAGGAGATAGTTTGCGACAGCCTCATTCTGGCGGTGGGGCACAGCGCCAGGGACACCTTTGAATACCTCCACGCCCTGGGCGTCCCCATGGAGCCCAAGCCCTTTGCCATGGGCGTCCGCGCGGAGCACTCCCAGGCGGCGCTGAACAAGTATCAATTCGGCTCCTTTGCGGGCCTTAAATCCCTGGGCGCGGCGGACTACAAGCTGGTGTGCCACACCTCCGCGGGCTCGGCGTACACCTTCTGTATGTGCCCCGGCGGTTACGTGGTAAACGCCTCCTCCGAGCCCGGCGGCGTCTGCACCAACGGCATGAGCTGGTCCGGGCGCGCCGGGGAAAACGCCAACTCCGCCCTTCTTGTGGGGCTTGACCCCTCGGATTTTCCCTACCCAGGCGCCCTGGGCGGCGTGGAGTGGCAGCGGGAGATCGAGCGCCGCGCCTTTGACGCCGCCGGCGGCGGATATCTCGCCCCCGCCCAGACCGTGGGCTCCTTCCTCGGCGGCTCCACCGCCCCGTCGGTGGCGCCCACCCTCCGCCCCGGCGTAAAATACTCAGACCTCCACGGCGTCCTTCCCAAAAAAATAACCTCCGCCCTGGAGCTGGCCCTGCCGGAGTTTGCCAAAAGGCTACCAATCTTTTCCGACCCCGGCGCGGTCCTCACCGGCCCCGAGACGCGAAGCTCCTCACCGGTGCGCATACTCAGGGACAGCACCCGCCAATCCGCCGTTCGCGGCCTCTTTCCCTGCGGCGAGGGCGCGGGCTACTCCGGCGGCATAACCTCCTCCGCCGTTGACGGCATCCTCACCGCCGAAACGCTCCTCTCCCTTTCAAATCCCTGACCCCACCCGATTTCGGGGTTGATTTAATCTCCCTCTTGTGTTACAATAACCCTAATTGACTGCCTTTACCCTATTGCAAAGGAGTGGGACGGCTTGCCAATCCTTCCCGATAACATTTCAAATAAGCGCCTCGCGGTGCTCATAGACGCCGATAACGTCCCACGCGGCACCCTGGCGGGGATAATGCAGGAGGTCGCCATCTACGGCACCCCCACGATCAAGCGTATCTACGGCGACTGGACAGGTCCGCATATCCAGGGCTGGAAGATGTCCCTTCTGGAAAACGCCGTGACGCCCATTCAGCAGTACAGCTACACCACCGGCAAAAACTCCACGGACTCGGCGATGATAATCGACGCCATGGACATTCTCTACACCGAAAAGGTTGACGGCTTCGTGCTTGTCAGCTCCGATTCCGACTTCACGCGCCTCGCCATACGCCTCAGGGAGGCCGGCATGACCGTCTTCGGCATCGGCGAGCGCAAGACCCCCGGTCCCTTCATAGCCGCCTGCGACAAATTCATATACATCGAAAACATCAAGCAGCCCGGCGAGACGGTCCAGGTTGAGGAGGCGCCCCAGCCAAAGGACAGGCGCAAGCAGACCTCCCGTGACGACAGCGGACGTCTTCCCAAATCCGTAATCCGCCTCATCGCCCAGTCCGTGGCGGACCTCACCGAGGGGGAGGACGCGGTGTACATGGGCGAGCTCGGCAACCTCATCATGAAGAAAAAGCCGGATTTCGACGTGCGCAACTACGGCTTCAAATCCCTGAGCGCCATGATAAAATCCATCGACCGCTTCGAGGTGGACTTCCGCCAGACGGCGGACCCCAACGTGAAGCACCCCTACGTAAGGGACAAGGAGGCATAGCGTACCCCACATGAAGCGCAGAAAACGTCGCAAGGGCCCGCTCATTCTCCTGACGCTTATGCTCATCCTCGCCCTCCTCATCTACGACAGCAACACCCGCCTGGTCACCGACGGGTTCACCCTGGGAAACTCAAACCTGCCCCAAGGCTTTGAGGGTATGCGCATAGTCCACCTCTCGGACCTGCACGCCAAACGCTTCGGCGACGGCAATTCGGAGCTCCTGGAGGCGGTGAGGGCCGCGTCGCCGGAGCTCATATGCGTCACCGGCGACATGGTGGACGGCGAGCGGGCGGAGCAGGAGCCCTACGTCCGGGAGCTCATGGAGGGACTCACCTCCATCGCCCCCGTCTATTTCGTCTCCGGCAACCACGAGTGGGCGTCCGGCTGGGCGCGGGAGCTCTTTAAAATACTGGAGGAGTACGGCGTCACCATCCTGAGAAACGAGTACACCGTCTACGGCAGGAACGGCGACACCATAGTAATAGCCGGCGTTGACGACCCCAACGGCCTTCGCGACCAGAAGTCTCCGGCGGAGCTTGTGGAGGAGATCAGGGCCCAACAGCCCGGAAAATACGTCCTCATGCTCGCCCACCGGGACGACGGGCTTGAAATGTGGTCGGAGCTGGGCGTCGACGCCGTCCTGTGCGGTCACGCCCACGGCGGGCTCATACGCCTCCCCTTCACCGACGGCCTGTTCGCACCGGGTCAGGGCTGGTTCCCCACCTGGACCGCCGGGATCTACACTCAGGGCGGCACCCAAATGCTCGTCTCCCGAGGTCTCACCGGCTCCCACATGGTCCCAAGACTTTTTAACAACCCCGAGGTCGTCTCCGTGACCCTTGCCCGATGACGAAAAAATGTAATAAAATATCCCGCCCCCGCATATAATGATATGTATTTTATTTCCAAGGGGGTAGAGATATGCTGGATAAAGGCGAAAAACCGGCGCCCAAGCCGGATATTGACGAGCTTATCTTTGGCGACAAAGAGCCAAGGCATTCCGAAAGATTTACGAAGGACTGAATAACATGATAGTTGAGTACGAGGATTATAAGACAAAAATAGGCGGCTTAAAGCCCAAGCTCGAAACCATCAGGCAGGCGATGAAGCTTGACGAGGTCTCCGCCGAGATCGACCGCCTCCAGGCGGAAAGCGAGGCGGAGGGCTTCTGGAACGACCAGAAAAACTCCCAGAAGGTCCTTCAGCGCCTAAAGCAGCTGAAAAACAGGCGCGAGAGCTTTGAAAAGCTGGAGAGCCGCTACGACGACCTTGCCACGCTGTGCGAAATGGCAATCGAGGAGGACGACATATCCCTCCTTCCCGAGCTGGAGGGCGAGTACGACGCATTTGTCAACGACCTGGAGACAACGCACCTTTCCACCATGCTCTCCGGCGAGTACGACAGCGCCAACGCCATCCTCAGCTTCCACCCCGGCGCCGGCGGCACCGAGGCGCAGGACTGGGCAAGTATGCTCTACCGCATGTACACACGCTGGGCGGAGCGCCACGGCTACAAGTACACCATCCTGGACTACCAGGACGGCGACGAGGCGGGCATCAAGTCCGCCACCATCAAGATCGAGGGCGACAACGCCTACGGCTTTTTGAAAAGCGAGAACGGCGTCCACCGCCTGGTGCGCATCTCCCCCTTTGACGCCTCCGGACGCCGCCAGACCAGCTTCGCCGCCGTGGAGGTCATGCCGGAGATAACCGACACCGGCGAGATCGAGCTTCGCGACGAGGACATCAAAATGGACGTCTATCGCTCCTCCGGCGCCGGCGGACAGAAGGTCAACAAGACAAGCTCCGCCGTCCGCCTCACCCACCTGCCCACCGGCATCGTCGTCTCCAGCCAGGTGGAGCGCAGCCACTTCCAGAACCTAGAAAACTGCAAGGAGATGCTCCGGGCAAAGCTGGCGGAGATCAAGGAGCGTGAGCACCTGGAGAAGATCAGCGACATCAAGGGCGTCCAGATGAAGATCGACTTCGGCTCCGCCATCCGCAGCTACATCTTCATGCCCTACACCCTGGCGAGAGACGAGCGCACGGAGTTTAAAAACGGCAACATCAACGCCGTCATGGACGGCGACATCGACGGCTTCATAAACGCGTATTTGGCAATGAAAGCTTAAGGCTTAATAAAAACGGGCTTTGCCCGTTTTTATTAAAGGGGATACGTGCGGAAAGCCCTCGCGAAAGGTCTGCGGACCTTTCGCGAGGGCTTTCCTGCTGTCGCGCGGCGCGCGTGACCCGAAGGGTCACACACTTGCGCGACAAAAGGTGATTTTTCCGACGTACATGCCGCCGGAAAAATATTTAAAAAAGAGCTGTAAACACAGCGTAGCAGAAGCGCCGAGGGCTTTGCCCGATTTTAGAGCCAAAACGCGGCGATGTTGAAGTGCATGGCGTCCTGACAACCGACACGTTAAGCGGCTAAGCGAGTTCGGAGGCTGTGCAATTCAGTATTTGAACCCGCGCGCCGTCCCTCCTGCCCGTGCGGAGAAGTTTCAGCCCGCGTGAGCCGACGCGAGACTACACGGCAGGGCGCAAAAGCTTCTGCCAACCCCAAATCGGTGCAGCTTGCGCCGCGATTGGAACCTGCCGATTACTGACCGCCAGCGCCCAAAGGCGAAGCCGAGGGCGCGGAAGTAGAAGCAGGGCGTAAAAAAACAGACGCGGCAGCACACGTTGTGTAGGAGCAACACTGAAACATTCTGCCCGACAACCGCCCACAAAGCGCGGCGCAATTAAGGAGCAGGGCGTCCCAACACCCGACCACGTTAAGCGGTTAAGCGGTTTCGGAGACTGTGCAATTCAGTTTTGGGAACCCGTGCGCCGTCCCTCCTGCCCGTGCGGTGAAGCTTCAGCCCGCGTGAGCCGTCGTGAGACTACACGGCAGGGCGCAAAAGCTTCTGCCGCCCCCAAAGCGGTGCAGCTTGCGCCGCGATTGGAACCTGCCGATTACTGACCGCCAGCGCCCAAAGGCAAAGCCGAGGGCGCGTAAATAGAAGCAGGGCGAAAAAAACAGACGCGGCAGCACACGTTGTGTAGGAGCAACACTGAACATTCTGCCCGACAACCGCCCACAAAGCGCGGCGAAATTAAAGGGCAGGGCATCCCATCAACCGCCCGCGTTAAGCGGCTTAGTGATTTCGGAGACTGTGCAATTCAGTTCTTGAACCCGCGCGCCGTATCTTCTGCCCGTGCGGTGAAGCTTCAGCCCGCGTGAGCCGACGCGAGACTACACAGCAGGGCGCAAAAGCTTCTGCCGTCCCCAACAAGGGTCCAGGGAGGGATGACATCATCCCTCCCTGGACGTTTTTCTCCTCTTTGTTACTTTCTCCTCTTTTGACGGGTCAAAAGAGGAGAAAGTAAATCCCTCCGCCTATAATGGCGGACTCATTATAAAAAGCCCGGCGGCTTCGGAGCGTCGGCGCCATATAATGGCGGAATCATTATAAAAAGCCCCGCAGGTTCAGTGCTTGCAACAGACATACAAATGTGTTAAAATACCGTTACCAACACATTACCACGGAGGCGCCCAAATATGCCCGATGTAAAATACACAAAGGAATCCTGCCTCCAACTTTTGAGCTCCAAGCACGCGGAGCTTCTCTCCCGGGGGCTGAGCCGCCTCCCCCAGCGGTCGGACTTTGACGACGCGCAGGTGGTGGCGATAAAGGCGTTCCTGGGCCCCTGGCCCCGGGCGCTGGAGGAGGCGGGGCTCAAGGAGCCCCGGAGCGAGGACCGGCTTGAGAAAAACCGGGAGAAGCGCCGCCGGGCGCGGCACAGGGCGCGGGCGGCAAAAAAGGCGGGTGAACAGCATGACGAATGATGAACCGGAGCTTCGCCGGCTCATAAATGCCGTCGCGGGACCTGACGCCTCCGCCATGGAGTCCGCCGCCCGCCGCCAGGGTATGCTCGCCAAGCCCCCGGGCAGTCTGGGGCGGCTTGAGGAGCTGTCAATTCAGCTGGCGGGCATCACCGGCAGTGTCATAAATACCATCACCGGCAAGGCGCTGCTTGTCTTCTGCGCCGACAACGGCGTGGTGGAGGAGGGCGTCTCCGTGGCGCCGCAGTCGGTCACCGCCGCCCAGACGGTGAACCTCACCCGAGGCAAAACCGGCGCCTCCGTGCTGGCGCGGCAGTTTGGCGTGGAGGTGTACGTCTGCGACGTGGGCGTGAACGCCCGCATATCCGACCCCGCCGTGATACATAAGAAAATCGCCCACGGCACAAAAAACATCGCCGCGGGTCCCGCCATGGACCGGGGCGACGCGGTAAAGGCGATCCTAACGGGCGCGGAGCTCGCCGCGAAAGCCATAGACGCGGGGGCGCGCGCCGTCGGCGTCGGTGAGATGGGCATAGGCAACACCACCACCTCCTCCACCGTCCTCTCCGCCCTCACGGGAAAAAACCCGGCGGAGATAACCGGGCGCGGCGGCGGGCTCACGGACGAGGGGCTTTCAAAAAAGCTCAAGGCGATAAACGCCGCCCTCTCCCTCAACCGCCCGGACCCTCATGACCCGGTGGACGTCCTTTCAAAGGTGGGCGGCTTTGACCTGTGCGCCATGACCGGCGCTTTCATAATGTCCGCCTCGCGGCGCGTCCCTGCGGTCATCGACGGCTTTATCTCCGCCGTCGCCGCCCTGTGCGCCGTAAGGCTCTGCCCGAATGTCCGCGCTTTCCTCATCCCCTCCCACGCCTCCGTGGAGCCGGGTTACAGGGCGGCGATGGACTGCCTGGGGCTTGAGCCCCTTTTCGACCTGCGTATGCGCCTGGGCGAGGGCAGCGGCTGCCCCATAGCCATGATGATCCTGGACGCCGCCTGCGCCGTCATGCGCGATATGGCGACCTTTGAGGAGGCGGAGATCGACGACGGGTATCTGGAGCCCATACGCAAGGGGGCGGACGGCAAATGAACGTCTTCGTCTCCGGCGGAAGTAAAAGCGGAAAATCCAATCTGGCGCAGGAGGCGGCGGTAAAGCTCTCCCACGGCGGACCGCTTTACTACGTCGCCACCATGATCCCCTGCGACGGCGAGGACCGGGCGCGCGTGGCGCGCCACGTCGCGGGCCGGGAGGGCATGGGCTTTGTGACGTTGGAGCTGGGCAGGAAGGTACAGCGCTGTCTTGAGCTCGCGCCGCCCAACGCCTCCTTCCTCGTGGACAGCGTCACGGCGCTTTTGCTCAACGAAATGTACCCCGACGGCGCCGTTGACGCGGACCCACAGGCGGCGGAGCGGTGTATCCGCGGCCTTCTTGAGATCGCGGACCGCGCCGAAAACGCCGTCTTCGTCTCCGATTACATCTACTCCGACGCCCGCCGCTACGACAGCTTCACAGAAAAATACCGCCGTGACCTGGCGCGGATAGACAGGGCGCTCGCCGAAAAATGCGACGCCGTTTTTGAGCTCACCGCCGGGCTCGTCACGGTCCACAAGGGGGAACGGCTTTTTTGAAAAAACTCTTTCACGCGCTTTTGATGTGCTTTTCCATGTTCACCGCCATACCCGTGCCGGGGAAGATATGGGACGAGGACGCCAGGCCGGTGATGACGCTTTTTCTGCCCCTGGTGGGGCTTTTTATCGGCGCCGTCTGGTCGCTTTTGGCGTATCTTCTGGGGCTCTCAGCCCTTCCGGGACCTGTCCGCGCCGCCATACTCTGCGCCTACCCCTTCCTCGTAACCGGCGGCATACACTTTGACGGCTACATGGACGTAACCGACGCCCTGAGATCCTGGCGCGAGCCGGAGGAGCGCCGCAGGATACTGAAGGACCCCAACGTGGGCTCCTTCGCGGTCCTGGCGGGCGCGCTTCTCATAATGGCGCAGTTCGCCCTATTCGCCTCGGCGGGTGAGGACACGGACCTTGTTGTTCTGGCGCTAATCCCCACCGTCTCCCGCACCATTTCGGCGCTGGCGGTGACGGTACTGCGCCCCATGGCGGTGAGCGAATATTCCGGCGCGTACCGCCGGGGCGTGAAAAAATCCCACGCCGCCGCGCTGTCCGCGCTTCTCGCCCTGGAGCTGGCGGCGGGCTTTGTCCTCTCGGGACTTGCGGGGCTGTCGCTCTCGGCGGTGGCTCTTGGCTATATCCACCACGCCCGCCGCGCCTTCCGCTCCCTTGACGGCATGTCCGGCGACATCTCCGGCTATGCCCTGACCTTCGGCGAGCTCTGTGGGGTTGCTGTATTGGTTTTAATATAGATAAAAATTGCCGTTTGACGCTCCGAAGCCGCTGGGCTCTTTATAATGATTCCGCCATTAAATGGCGGAGGGACTTTCTTTCTCCTCTTTTGACCCGTCAAAAGAGGAAGAAAGTAACAAAGAGGAGAAAACCGGGTCAAGGGGGATTTCGATTTTCCCCCTTGACAATCCCCTTTTAAAAACGACCACACAGGGGGTCTGCGGACCCCCTATGTGGAGAAACCCCGGGGAGCGTGTCGTAACGCGCGCAAAAAAGGGGTCCCCACACAAGCGGAGCTTGCGTGGGGGAAGGACGAGCGAAGTCGGCGAGTGAGCCTTCGCGCTTGCGCGGAGGCGAGGTTAAGCGACTTCCCCGACGACGCAGACTTACTCTTAATGCGTCCACATTCTGAGGATACTGACAACACCGCCATCCACCCGATAGACGAGGCGGTGCTGGCGGTTTATGCGGCGGAAGTAAAATCCGTTGAGATCGCCAACCGGCTTTTCAAAGGGCGGTGGACTGACAAAAGGGTCCTTTGCCATCAAATCAAGAAGTGCCTTGGCTCGGGTCTCAAGACCCGCCTGGGCAATAAGACGGCGGTCCTTTATTGCCTGATGTGTAAAAACGATCTTATACATCACCAGGGCTCCTCATGGTCGTACGGGACACAGTCCTCCAAAGGCTCGGCGGCAGCGGCCCTGAGGCTTTCTGTCATACTGGGAATGGAGGTCAGATAGACCGTCTCAAGAAGGCTCCTGTAATCCTGTTCACTGAGGAGGACGGCGTTGCCGTTTTTGGTGGTGACGTTGATTACCTCGCCGTAGGTGACAGCCTGGTCAACGAAGCCGAAGACGTTTTTACGGAAAGCGGTGATGTTGGTGTTGGTCATGGTGACACCTCCTATCAGCATTATATGTACATTATAGCGTACATATTCACCCATGTCAAGCACAGCGAAACACCGTGTAGAAGCAGCACTGAAACATTCCACCCGATTTTAGAACCAAAGCGCGGCGCAATTGAAGGGCAGGGCACGCAAAGCTCCTGCCGACCCCAAAAGAAGACCTACCGGTTCCCACCTGGGTGGGAATAAACCGCCCCGTGGCGGGGAATTACCTAACGCCCAGCCGTTCTCTCAGCCCCTCCTGGAGGACCTGGGAGCAATTAATGCGGCGCTTGTCTGCCATGTCGGCCATCCATGCGGGGAGTGAGACGTTTTTGCGGACGCTTCTGGTTTCGGTGGCGGCGCGATATGCAAGGGTGTCAACGCGGATCAGGGAGAGTATGCTTCCGTCAGCGCGCTCGATTGCCGATTGCGGGGTTGGCGGCGCGATGGGCAGGTCCCTGTCCTCCGCCACGCACAGCCAGCCGGAGGCGGCGTCGGTGATCTGCTCGATGGCGTCCTCTATATCGTCGCCGGTGGTCACGCAGCCGGGCAGGTCAGGAACTCGGGCGTAATACTCCGTTCCGTCCTCGGTGGGGGTAAAAACAGCGGTATATGTGTACTTCATGACTGCCTCCTCAGCTTCTGATTTTCCTTGATTTCCTTGCGGATATATCGGAGCGTGTTTTCGGTGAACTTGTGGCGCTTTACCGGTATTGCGCACATTAAAGCCTCATTGTAGTAAATATCGTGGTTGGAGCCGTGGCGGTCAAAGGTGTAACCGTTTGCCTCAAGCTCTCTGAGCGCCTGATCTCTCGGTGTCATAGCGTTCCCTCCCAACGGTTTTATTATACACAAAAATGTGTAATTTGTCAACAAAAAAGGAGCTTATATATGAACCTAATCATCGGCGGGGCGTATCAGGGGAAGAGCGGGTACGCAAGGGAGCATTGGGGGCTTGCGGACGGAGATGTATTCACCTGCGGCGACAGCGGGGAGATCGACTGGTCCGCGCCGTGTATTGACGCCATTGAGAACCTGACGCTCCGGTGCGTCAGGGAAAAGGTGGACTCCGTGGAGCTCTTTCGGGAGCACCGGGACAGCTGGCGCGGGAGCGTCCTCATATGCGCTGACATATCCGGCGGCGTGGTCCCCGTTGACGCGCTGGAGCGCGCCTGGCGCGAGGAGACGGGCAGGCTTTGCGCCTGGCTCGCGGGGGAGGCCGAGACCGTCACAAGGCTATTTTGCGGTATCCCCGGGAGGCTCAAATGAGGCTCATACTTTTCCGCCACGGGCTGACCCTCGCCAACGAGCGGCGGCTCTATTGCGGGTCCTCGGACCTGCCCCTCTCCCCCTCGGGAAGGGACGGGCTGAGGGCGCTGAAGGGAAGCGGCGCGCTCCCCGACATAGCCTCCGCGAAGGTCATAACAAGCGGCATGAGGCGGTGCGAGGAGACGCTTTCGGAGCTGTACGGCGCCGTCCCCCACGAAACGGACCCGGATTTTCGGGAGATGGACTTCGGGGATTTTGAGCTGCGCTCCTATGAGGAGCTGAGGGACGACCCGGCGTACATCGCCTGGATAACCGGCGACAACGGGGCGAATGTAACTCCAAACGGCGAGAGCGGCGACCTCATGCGGGCGCGGGTGCTGAGCGCCCTGGAGGGGCTCCTCCAAAGCTCCCGCCCCATAGCGCTTTTCACCCACGGCGGCGTCATAGCCGCCATAATGGACCGCCTCTTTCCCGAGGAGCGTAAAAACCTCTACCAGTGGCAGCCGGAGCCGGGGCACGGCTATGACATTGACACGGACATGCACACGTATGTGAAATTTTAGTTAAAAGCGCAATCAGATAACAAAGTAATAGCTTTATATGCAAAGTAAACCAATCTACCCTGCGGCAGATTGGTTTATTTTGTGCAGGTATACAAAATTAAGTTTAGAGAAGTAATTTTACTTGACTTTTAAAGCGTTCTGAGGTATAATGCACCTATAACGAAGCGCTGCCTCAATATTCCACGCCCTCCCTGGCGGGGGCGCCGGAGTCGAAGGGGTGCTTCTCCTTGCGCATTTCGGTGACGTAGTGGGCAAGCTCCAAAAGCTCGGCGGCGGGGTTTCTGCCCGTGAGGACGATCTCGCGCCTCACCCCCTCGCGCCGAAGGAGCTCCAGCAGCGCCGAGGGGTCAAAGACCGCGTGGTTGTAGGCGGAAACAGCCTCGTCGAGGACGATGAGGTCAAAGCCTTCGGCGTCGCGGATGATGCCGGAGAGGTATTCCCCACAGCACCGGCGGACATTGGCCCTTTCGTCCTCCGAAAGTGTTTTCCAGCGCCCGGGGCAGTACCCGGGACAACGTGTCTCGATATTTTTTACGCTTTTCATGGCGGTGACCTCCCCGGAGGAGCCGTCCTTGAAAAACTGGGCGAAAAGCACGCTTTTCCCGTGCCCCGCCGCCCTCATCGCCAGCCCGCAGGCGGCTGTGGTCTTTCCCTTGCCGTCGCCGTGGTAGACGTGTATCATACGCCGTCCTCCAAAATCTTGTAAATAAGCTCCATATCCAGCGACTCCCGCACCGCCTTGGCGAGGGCGTCGTACTGGCTCTCCCTGTACGCTTTGGGGTCAAATTCGCTCTCCGGAGTGAAGGCAAGGCCGCGCTTTTCAAACAGCGCCGAGACAACGGCGTCAGCTGTGCCGGAGGCGTCAAAAAGCCCGTGGACGTAGCTTCCGTAGACGTTTCCGGAGCATATCACCGGGGCGGATATGCCGCTTTGACCCATGTGTATCTCGTAGCCGTCATAGGCAAGCCCGTTGAGGCGTGAAAAAATGCCCTCAACGCCGGAGAGGACGCCGCTTTTTCTGGCGAGGGTCTTTTCGCCGGAAAACACGGTGTCGATGGGCAAAAGCCCCATTCCCTCCGTCTCGCCCCCGCCCTCAGCGCCCGTGGGGTCGGAGATCTTCCTCCCCAGCATTTGGAGCCCGCCGCATATCCCAAAAACGGGAACGCCTCGGCTCGCAAGCTTTTTTACGCTCGCCTCGAGGCCGTTCTGCCGCATCCACAAAAGGTCCTGGACGGTGCTTTTCGTGCCGGGGATGATAACCATATCCGGCTCCCCCAGCTCCCGCGGATCCCTTGCGTACCTCAGCGACACCTGAGAAAAGCGGGAGAGAGGGGAAAAGTCCGTGAAATTTGAAAGCCTGGGAAGGGAGACGACGGCTATGTCCACCTCCCGCCTCGCGCCGGATCTAAGCCGGTCCGACAGGCTGTCCTCGTCGTCGATGTCCACGCGCAGGTAGGGGACCACGCCGGCGCAGGGGATTTTTGTCAGGTCCTCCAGCATTTTGAGCCCCGGCTCCAAAATGGACCTGTCGCCCCGAAACTTGTTTATCACCGTGGCCTTCACGGTTTTCCGCTCCTCCGGCTCCAGCAAAGCCAGGGTGCCGTAGAGCTGGGCGAAGACCCCGCCGGGGTCGATGTCCCCCACCAGCACCACCGGAGAGCGGGCGAGCCTTGCCATTCCCATGTTCACTATGTCGTCGGCTTTGAGGTTTATCTCTGCGGGGCTCCCCGCGCCCTCAATGACGATGATGTCGTACTCTGACGCCAGGGTATCATAGGCGCGGGTTATTTCTGGAACGAGGGATTTTTTGAATTTGAAATACTCCGCCGCCCGCATATTGCCTAAGACCCTGCCGTTCACTATGACCTGGGACCCCACGTCGGTGGTGGGCTTTAAAAGTATGGGGTTCATGAGGCACGAGGGCTCCACCCCCGCCGCCTCCGCCTGGACAGCCTGGGCCCTGCCCATCTCCAGACCCTCGCGGGTGACGCAGGAGTTGAGCGCCATATTCTGGGACTTGAAGGGCGCGGCGGCGTACCCGTCCTGACGGAAAATCCGGCACAGGGCGGCGCAAAGAAGGCTCTTCCCCGCGTTTGACATGGTCCCCTGTATCATTATGGGCTTTGCCCGCCTCATAAAAGCACCTCCCCAAGAGCATTCAGGAGCATATCGTTTTCCTCCGCGGTTCGCACGGCGAGGCGGAAATATCCCTCTCCCAGGCCCACAAAATTCCGGCAGTCGCGAAGGGCGAAGCCAAGCTCCCTGAGGGGCCTTACAAGCTCCCTTTCGGAGTAAGCCAGCAGGAAATTTGCCTCGCCCGGAAAGACCCGCAGACCTGTTTTTGTAAGCTTCCCACTGAGCCTTTCGCGCTCCGCCGACAGAAGCTTCACGCGCTCCCGCAGCCACCCGCCGCAGCTCATCGCCGCCTCCCCAGCCGCTTGCGCGGGGACGGAGACGTTCCAGCACTGGCCCAGCGCCGACATCCGCTCCAAAAGGGCCCGGTCGCGGGACATGAGATACCCCAACCGGACGCCGGGAACGGCGAAGCTCTTGGTGGGGGAGCGGAGGACCGAGACGTTGGGGAAGTCCTCCAAAAGCTCGGTTATGGCGTACCTTTCGGGGCCGTCGGTGAGGTCCAGAAAGCAAAAATCGCAAAAAAGCCGCGCGCCCGTCGCGGCAATTGCCCTCAGAAGCTCCGGCTCCACGCACACGCCCGTGGGGTTTGCCGGGGAGCAGAGGAACACGGCGGAGTACCCGGAGAGGTCAAGTGAAAGTATGTCCTCCGTGAGGTTAAAGCCGTTTTCGGGCTTGAGAACGTAATGCTCCGCCCTCCTCCCCGAAGCCTCCAGCGCGGCGGCGTACTCGGAGAAGGAGGGAGAGACGATGAGGGCGGGCGGGCCGCCGGGAAGCGCGGCGGCGTACTGGTAGATGAGCTCCGATGCACCGCCGCCCGCCAGAATATACTCCGCCGGGACGCCCTCATATGCGGAGACGGCGGCGCGGAGCCTCCGGCAGTAGGGGTCCGGGTAGAGGGCGCATTTTTCAACGCACGCCTTGAGCGCCCGCCGCACCGCAGCCGGCATTCCGAAGGGGTTTATGCTGGCGGAGAAGTCAAGGAGGGGCTTATCCCCGTATATATCCCCGCCGTGGGGATTCTGGGCTGTCAGATACATAACAAAATCACCCCGAATCTGAATAGTTCCGTCAAAATGAGCATCAAAACCGAGGCCCCGTACATGAGATTTCCGGCGCGGGCTATGTCCCGGGGCTCGATGTCCCTGCCGGGGTCGCCGATGTACTCCTTTTTGTGGAGCACGCCGCCGTATACCGCGTCGCCGGCGAGGCGCACTCCCAGCGCGCCGGCGCAGACGGATTCCGTCTGGGCGGAGTTGGGGCTTTCGTGCTTTCGCCTGTCCCTGAGAAATATCCTCCACGCCCCGCCGCCGTCAAGCCCAAAAAGGGGGCAGACGAGTATCATTAAAACCGCCGAGAGGCGGGAGGGGAGCAGGTTCAGAAGGTCGTCGGCTTTTGCCGCCGCGCGCCCGAAATATAAATATTTCTCGTTTTTGTAGCCTATCATGGAGTCCATGGTGTTCACCGACTTGTAAAAAAAGCCGCCCGCCGCGCCGAAAAGACACATCCAGAAGAGCGGGGCGATCACCCCGTCGGAGGCGTTTTCCGCCACGGTCTCCACCGCCGCGCGGCATATCCCGTCCCGGTCCAGAACGTCCGTGTCCCTCCCGACGATCATGGAGACGGCGCGGCGCGCGCCCTCGGTGTCCCCGTTTTCCAGGGCGGTTTGGACCCGTCGGCTTTCACGGACGAGCTGCCTTGCCGCAACAAGCTGCCAGCACATTACGCTGTCAAGGAGGAGGTAAAGGAGGGGGTGTACGCGCCAGGCGAGGACCAGGAGCAGGACGGGGACGGCGGTGGAGGCGAGGGCGACCGTCAAAACCGTCACCGCGCCGCGCCAAAGGTCGCCTCTGCCGCCGCGACGGAGGCGCTTTTCGCAAAGGGCGATGAGCCTGCCCATGGCGGCGACAGGGTGGGGGATACAGTGGGGGTCGCCTAAGACGAAGTCGATGAGAAAGCCTATGGCGACGGCGAGGGAATCGTAAAGGACAAGCTCAGCCATTTTCCCTCGCCCCCTGCATTGTGAACGCGGTGACGGGGTTTTGCGCCGACATCAGGCTGTACCCGCCCGCTTTCTTTGCCACGGCGACGCTCACCGACACGGCGTCAACGTATTCAAAGCCGTATTTTTCAGTTAAGCGCGTGAGCTCCGCCGATGTCTCCAGCGTCACGGCGGTGGCGACTATGCGGGCGGCGGGATTTTTGGCGAGGACCGCCTCGATCACCGCCTCCATTGAGCCGGAGGAGCCGCCCACAAAGACGTGGGTGGGGGCGGGCAGGGCCTCCAGCGCCTCCGGCGCCTCGCCCTCGGTCACGGTTATGTTTTCCAGGCGGAATTTAAGGGCGTTTTGCCGTATAAGCTCGCACGCCTCAGCCGATCTTTCAACGGCGTAGACCCGCCCCTCCGGGGCGGAAAGGGCGCACTCCACGGACACCGAGCCCGTTCCCGCGCCCACGTCCCATATGACGGAACCGAACTCCGGCGCGAGCTTAGAGAGGCACACGCTCCTGACCTCCGATTTTGTCATTGGCACGGCGCCTCGGATAAACTCGCCGTCGGGTATGCCCCGGCGGACACGGCGTCGGGCGTCGGGATTTTCAATGAGCATGAGGGAGAGGCTGTCAAATTCCCGCCCCGCAAGCTCCCCCGCCGTGGCGCGTGTCACGCGCTCGCCGGGGCAGGAAAGGCTCTCGCCCACGGTGACGGTGAGATTTGAAAAGCCGTAGGCGCACAGCCTTTTTGCCACGTTCCCCACGGTGTTCTCCCCGCCCGTCAGGGCAAAGACATACCGGTTTTCCTCCACGGCGCGAATGAGATTCGCGTCCCTGCCGTGGAGACTTAAAAGCTTTACGTCCTCCCAGGATATGCCAAGGCGCGCGGCGAAGTATACAGGGGAGGCTATGCCGGGTATGAGGCGAAGGTCGTAGTCAGGCAGGGCGGCGCGCAGTGACGCGGCGGCGCTGTAAAAGCCCACGTCGCCGCGAAGCGCCAGCACGGGGCTTTGGAAGCGGCGGCCTTCCAGTATTTTTCGCACCTCCTCCGGCATAAACGCCCGGAACGCGGGCTTAAAGTCCGCCAGACACTCCAGCACGGGACCCGCGCCCAGCACCGCGTCGGCGCCTTCCAGCGCGCGCCGCGCCTCCGGTGTCAGACAGTCCGGGCTTCCGGGGCCTATTCCCACAAGTGTGAGACGCTTTGAGGGCGGCAGGAGGCTTTGAAGCGCCTCGTCAAGGGTAACGCCGTCGTCATTTTCAGCCGGGGGACCGATTATGACGGGGACGGCGCCGGCGCTCTCCGCCGCCGAAAGCTTCTCCTCAAAGCCCCCAGCCGCGCCGGAGGCCTTTGTCACAAGCCATTTCGCCCCCGTCTGCCGGAGCGTCGCCTCGTTGAGCTCGCGGGTGAAGGGCCCCTGCATGGCGATGATGTGTGAGGCGGGGACGCCGGCGGAGAGGCAGGCGTCAATGGAGGAGGTCAGGGGAATGACCCGCGCCCAGACGCGGGACATTTGGAGCACTGAAAAGGCGGACAGCTCCTTTGCGCCGGTGGTGAGGAGGATATTGCCTAGTGTCCCCGCAAGGTACTCCGCCGCCTCCTCGGGGGTTTTTACGTACACGGCGCCGCCGGCAACGCCGGTTTTTCTCTTAACGCGCATGAGGGGGACGCGGGCGGCTGAGGCGGCGGCGCGGATATTTTTTGACGCCTCAACAGCGTAGGGGTGGGTGGCGTCGATGACGCGGGAAAAGCCGTTTTCACGGATAAAGCTCTCCATCCGGGAACTGTCCATGCGCCCCGCGACCACGTCTATGCCGTCGATGCCATCAAGGAGGCTTTTCCCGTAGTCCGTGGCGACGCAGAGGGTGAGGGAATAGGCGCTGTTCAGCCCCTCCGCGAGGGCGCGCCCCTCTGAGGTGCCGGCAAAAATACAGATTTTTTCCTTCACAGCTTATACCCCCTGGGAGTGACCATTTTTCCGTCTATGAGCCTTGTGGAAGAATTGCCGATAAACACCGTGTCGCGCATTCCCGCCCGAAACGCGGCGAGCTCCGAAAGCGTCATCACCTGAAAGCTCTCCTCGCCGCCGCCCACGTCCGTGGCGACGCCGCAGACCGTCTCCGGCGGGCGGTGAAGAGCTATGAGCTTTGAGGCGCGGGAGAGATTTTCCGTCCGGGCGCGGCTTCCGGGGTTGTAGAGGACTATCACGAGATCCGCCGCCGACGCCAGCTCCAACCGCTTTTCAATTGTCTCCCAAGGGGTCAGCAGATCAGAGAGGCTGAGGACGCAAAAGTCCGCCGTCAGCGGGGAGCCCAGCCCCGCCGCGCCGGAGAGGGCGGCGGTTACGCCGGGGACGAGGCGGACCTCCACCCCGTATTCACCGGCAAGCTCCAAAATTGGGGACGCCATGCCGTAAACGCCGGGGTCGCCGGAGCAAACCATCGCCACGGCCTTTCCCGAAGCGGCGAGCTCCAGGGCGGCGCGGCAGCGCTCCGTCTCATGGCGCATGGGGGTGGAGAGATATTCCTTTTCCGGGAAAAGCTCCCTGACCTTCTCACAGTAGGGGCCGTAGCCCACCACTATCTCCGCTGTCTCCAAAGTCCTATAAGCGGCGAGGGTCATGCCATCGGGGTCGCCGGGACCTATGCCGACTACCTTTAGCTCCTTCAAAGCTCGACCCTCCAATCTCTTGCCGCGACCGCGACGGTGACGCCGTTTGAGGCGGTTTTGGGGATCATGAGCGTGGCTCCGGTCAGTACGGCGGCGCGCTCGCAGACGCCGCCCACGCCAACGGTTCTCCTCACGAAGTCGGAATCGTGAAATTCGCCGGGGGCGCGGCTCAGATCATCGGCGGAGTAGAATTTCAGGGGCACGCCCAGGTCTTGAGCGAATTTCAAAAGCCCCGCCTCGTCCCGCTTTATGTCCGCCGTGGCAACGCATGATATGGCGGCGGGGTCGAGGTTCGCCGCGTCCAGGGCGGCGGCGACCGCCTTGGATATTGCGTCCGCCGCCGTTCCTCGGCGGCAGCCGACGCCGATGGTGAGGATACGGGGGACGAGGCGGAGGGTGGTTTTGTACGGCGTCTCCCGGCGGACGCCGATGTAGACGCCGACGCCGCCGGCGCCGCCGGGGACGAGCCCCGCCGGGAGGAGCTTCGGCAGGGGAAATTCGGAGGATATGGGCACGTCGCCCGTCAGAATGGCGGCGGCGACGGCCTTCGCCGCGGCGAGGGAGGATATGGCGCAGCCGTGCTCCACCGCCCAGGCGTCGCAGGAGAAGCGGCCTGCCAGGTCCGTGGCGGTGGTTATCACGGGTACGGCTCCGGTGAGGGCGGCGAGGGAGCGGGCGTAAGCGTTGGCGCCGCCGATGTGACCGGAAAGGATGGGGATAACGAATTTGCCCGCCTCGTCCATGACCAAAACGGCGGGGTCCTCGGCCTTGCCTTTAAGGTGCGGGGCGATGTCCCGCACGGCTATGCCGCAGGCGCAGATGAAGATGAGGAGCTCGTGAGAGCGGAAAAGCCCGCCCATGTCGGCGCAGACGCTTTTGTGGGAGGTGAAGCCGTGGGGCGCGGCGTACCTTTCCGTGGAGTGGACGGCGGAGAGGGGCAGGTCAAGGAGCCCACAGAGCTTTTCCGCCAGCTCACAGGCGGCGGGGGAGAAGCAGAAGACGGCGGCGTTCATTTTCATATTTTCGCCTCCCGAAAGCCCGTGGAGAAGGTCGGGTCGTAGAGCCGGGAGGGGGAGAAATCGGAGGTGAGGAAGCCGCCAACGATTATGAGGGCGGTGTTTGTTATTCCGTTCTCCGACGCCGTTTCCTCCAATGTCCCCACGGTACAGCGCAGAACCATTTCATCGCTCCAGGTGGCCCTGTAAACGATGGCGGCGGGGGTGTCGGGGGTCATGCCGCCGGCGAGGAGGTCGGAGGTCACCCTTTGGAGAAGCCCGGTGCTCAGAAAGAGTACCATGGCGGCGCCGTGGGAGGCGAGGGCGGCGAGGCTTTCCGATTCGGGGACGGGCGTTCTGCCCGAGGCGCGGGTCACTATGACGGTCTGGGAGACGCCGGGGAGGGTGTACTCGGTTTTCAGTGCCGCCGCCGCTCCCGAGAGTGCGCTGACGCCGGGGGTGATGTCAAAATCTATGCCCCGCAGACGAAGCTCCCGGATCTGTTCCCCGATTGCGCCGTAGAGGGAGGGGTCGCCGGAGTGGAGGCGGAGGGTGGTCTTCCCCCGCACCTCGGCGGACTCGATCACGGAGAGGATCTCCTGGAGGGTCATTTTGGCGCTGTCGTATTTTTCGCTCTCCGGCTTTGCGTATTTGAGAAGGGCGGGGTTTATGAGGGAGCCGGCGTAGACGATCACGTCCGCCTCCTCCAGGAGCCTTTTGCCGCGAAGGGTGATGAGGTCCTCCGCGCCGCATCCGGCGCCGACTATGTGTACCATTTACATTTCCTCCTTTTACATTTCCTCCCTTAACCGCGCCAAAAGCTCTCCGGCGCGCGCGGTTTGACCGAGAAGGCCGTATTTTTTGGAAAACGCCAGGACGCCGGGGAGGAGACTGAAGGGCTTTGCCGCCAGGTTTTCGCCGATTTTGTCCATTACGCTCTCCATGACGGGGGCGCGCAGACCGGCGGCGTCCAGGATGTCCAGCATACTGTCGGCAGAGGCGCTGTCCATGATGGCGCGGAGGGTGTCGGGGGACGCGCCGAGGGCGCCCGCGTGGGCGGCGAGGACCTCGGCGCGGCAGTCGCCGTAACGGGAGTGGGTGTTGAACATATT
The DNA here is from genome assembly GCA_947627285.1 of uncultured Oscillospiraceae bacterium. Classification (GTDB taxonomy): domain Bacteria; phylum Bacillota; class Clostridia; order Oscillospirales; family Oscillospiraceae; genus RUG626. Next base: position 83,015 of record CANQVL010000004.1, on the reverse strand, counting down.
TGCCGCCAGCTTTACGGTCTTGCCGATGTGCCCCACTAAGAGCGCGCCGGAAAAGCCCAGCTCGTCCGCTATGGAGAAGGCGTCGCCCACGAAATTCGAGACGGTGACGGCGTCTTCGGGAGCGAGGCGCAGAGAATTTTCCACGAAGTCCGCGCCGTAATTTCCGGGGACGAAAAGGACGTACCTATGACCCGCCGCGCGGCGGGTGGAGAGCTCGGCGCGGACTGTCTCCACCACCGCCGCGTCGCTCATGGGCTCCACGATTCCGGTGGTGCCGAGAATGGATATTCCGCCGATTATACCGAGGCGCGGGTTGAAGGTTTTGCGGGCAAGCTCCGCGCCCTCCGGGGCGGAGATGAGGGCGCGGAGCCCGCCGGAAAAGCCTGAGTCCTCGCAGACATCTCTCAGGGCGGCGGCGATCATCCTTCGGGGCGTGGAGTTTATCGCCGCCTCGCCCACGGGTCTGTCGAGACCGGGCTTTGTGACGCGCCCGATGCCCTCGCCGCCGTCAATTGTTATCCCCGGTATGGCGGTTTTCTCCACGCGGGCGTAGATTTTTATCCCGTTTGTCACGTCCGGGTCGTCGCCGCTGTCCTTTTTGACGGCGCAGGAGGCGTAAGCCTCGCAAAGCTCCACGTCCTCCAGGGGGAGGGTGAGGTCTATGCCGGCGGGGGTGAGGAGGCGGACGCTTTGGAGCCGCCTGCCGCTCAGGAGCATTATCGCCGCCGCCTTTGCCGCCGCAGCCGCGCATGAGCCGGTGGTGAAGCCGCGGCGGAGCCTTTTGCCGTCCCTTGTTATGAAGCTGTCGTTCATCGCGTCAGGGAGTAGACAAGGGCGTTGATTATCGCCGCCGCCACGTTTGAGCCGCCCTTCCTGCCCCTTGCCACTATGTGGGGGACATTGGAGGTGAGAATTGCGTCCTTGGCCTCTAAGATGTTCACAAAGCCCACGGGGACGGCGATGACGAGCTCCGGGGCAAGACTTCCCGCGTCCATAAGCTCACGGAGGGTCAAAAGGGCGGTGGGGGCGTTGCCGATGGCGAAGATGAGGGGGCGGTGAAGGCGCGCCGCCCTCTCCATGGACACAGCGGCGCGGGTACAGCCCCGGCGCTTTGCCTCCTCCGCCACGTCCGGGTCGGACATGAAGCACTCTACCTCACAGCCCAATCTTTGGGCGGCGGATTTGTTGATCCCCGCCTTTGCCATTTGGGTGTCGGTGACGATGGCACAGCCGCTTTTAAGGGCGTTTATGCCGGCTTGAACGGCGTCGGGGGAGAAATAAAGGCTTTGGGCGTAGTCAAAGTCGGCGGTGCAGTGTATGACGCGCTTGACCACGGGCTTTATGTCCGGGGGGAGCTCCACGGTGAGCTCGGATTCTATGAGCTCCATGCTCCGCGCCTCGATTGCGGCGGGGTCGGTTATCAGCATTTTGAACACTCCTTATATTCGGCATATTCGGCGCATTTTTTGAGGAAGCTCTCCGCCGCCGGGACGCAGGCGGGGAGGTAGAGGTGGGGGTAGCCGGCGTAGAGGGTGGGGGTGTAAAAGGCGCAGTCCCAACGCCTGCCGCCGGGTTTTTGGGCGGTGAAGCCGTCGCCGGTGCCGGTGCTGTCATAGTAGTGGAATTCGTGGGCGGGGAGGACCGTTCCGGCGGGACCGAAAAGACCGTCTCTTTGGGAGGTGAGGGTCACGTAGCCGAAGCGGACGAGGCGTCCGGCGTTGAAGCTCTCGTTGGGGAGTACGCCGCACATTTTTCTGCTCTCAAGCCGGGAACCAAGGTACTGGAAGCCGCCGCACTCGGCGACGGTGGGCATACCGGACAGGACGGCGCGGCGGACGCTTTCGGCGGCGGCGCGGTTTTTCTCCAGGGCGTCCGCGTAAAGCTCCGGGTAGCCGCCGGGGAGGTAGAGGCCCGCCGCGCCGGAGGGTACGGGCTCGTCGCTGAGGGGCGAGAAAAATTCGATTTTTGCCCCCATGGAGCGAAAGAGCTCCAGGGTGTCGGGGTAGATGAAGGAGAAGGCGGCGTCGCGCGCCACGGCGACGGCGACGGGAGGGAGCGCGGGGAGGGTCCGGGGCCCGGCGTTGAGCTCCGGCGCGGAGGCGGCGAGGGCGAGGACGCCGTCAATATCCAGCGTTTCGCGGCAGATGCCGCCCAGGGCGTCAAGCTTTTGGGCGGCGGCCTGGGTGTCCTCCGGCGTCACAAGTCCCAGATGGCGGGAGGGGAAAAGGCAGGTCTCCGGCAGCTTGGGGATATAGCCCAGGGGGAGGATATTCCCGCCGAAGCGCCGGAGGGTGAGATCGTGAAGGCGTTCATATGTCCCGCCTGTCACCCGGTTGAAGATGACGCCGCGAACGGAGCTGTCGGGATAAAAGCGGCTGAAGCCCTCAAGGACAGCCAGCGCCGAGGCGCAGGTCCCGGCGGCGTTGACCGTGAGGACCACGGGGGCGGAGACGGCGCGGGCGACGGTGTAGGTGCTGTTGTCGGTGCCGTCCTCGCCGGTGCCGTCGTAATAGCCCATGACGCCCTCGATGACCGTGATGTCGCGCCCGGCGCGGGCGGCGAGGGCGGAGCGGAGGAGGGAGTCGGAGCAGAAGAAGGGGTCCAGGTTCCCGGAGGGGATGCCCAGCGCCTCCCGGTGGAACATGGGGTCGATGTAGTCGGGGCCGCATTTCAGGGCGGCGACGCCGCCGCTCCTCTCCCGAAGGAGCTTCAGGAGGGCGCAGACGGCGGTGGTTTTTCCGCAGCCGCTGGAGGCTCCGGCTATGAGCACGCGGGGGCACCTCATGACATCACCTCCGAAACGCCGCCGGCGACCACCCTTTTGCCACGGGAGCGGGCGTAGTCGAGAAGCTCCGCCTTGGCGCTGTTGGTCCCGCGCGCGGGACAGCCGGAGTCGATAACCGCGCTCGATGCGTCAATGAGGGCTTTGGCGGCGGAGATGTGGGCCTCGGTGAGGTCACCAAAGGCGGGGCATTTGACCACCGAGGCGGCGAGGGGCGCGGCTACCGCCAGGTCCAGGTCGTTTTCAAAGAGTATACCGGCGTAAAACGGGACGCCCGCCTTTTGGAGGGCGCGGTAAACGGGGATGCCGTACCCGCCGCCGCCAACGACGAATACCCGGGGAACGCCCAGCGGGGCGGCGAGCTCGATGCTTCCAAGGGCAGCGTTGTAGGAGCCGCGCTCAAGCCCGTAAAGGCGGCGGACGCTTAGATCGGAGAACACCTCCTCGGGCTTGCCGAAGGCGGAGATGCCGTCATGGGAGACGCAGACAACGGTGTCGGAGATTTTGGACGCCAGGTCGATCTCGTGGAGGCTCATGAGAATGGCGACGCCCCGCTCCCTGGACATGGACCTGAGTATCTCCAAAAGCTCGATCTTGTGCCTTATGTCCAGGAAGGAGGTGGGCTCGTCCAAAACGATGAGCTCCGGCTCCTGGGCGATGGCGCGGGCGAGGAGGACGCGCTGGCGCTGTCCGTCGCTGAGGGCGGAGAAATCGCGGTCGGCTATGCCGGCGGCGTTGACCCGGGAAAGGGCGTCAAGGACTATATCCCTGTCCCGGCGGGTGAGGAGCCCGAAGCTGCCGGTGTAGGGGTAGCGCCCCGCCGCCGCCACGTCAAAGGCGGTGAGGAGCTCCGGCCTTATCCGGTCCGTCAGCACCACAGCCATTTTCCGCGCCAGGACCTTGGAGTCGGCAAAGCGCAGGTCCTCACCCTCCAAAAGGACCTGACCGGATATGGCGGGGAGGCGGCGGGTGACGGTTTTGAGGATAGTGGATTTCCCGGAGCCGTTGGGACCGGTGAGGGTCATTATGCCGCCCCTTTGAAGGGAGAGGGATATGTGGGAGAGAAGGGGCTTGCCGTTGTAGCCAACGGCAAGGTCCCGAAGCTCAAAATACGGCTTGTCCATATTTCACCTCACTGTGCCTGCCCACCGCGGCGGGAGACCATTAACCATATGACTATAGGGGCGCCTATGGCGCTGGTCACGGTGCCGACGGAGAGCTCGGTGGGGGAGAAGACGGTGCGGGCCACAAGGTCGCAGAAAACGCAGAATACCGCGCCGCACACAAAGGAGGCGGGGACCATGAGGATGGGCTTTGAGGATTTGAGGAGTATACGGCATATGTGCGGCACGGCTATGCCCACAAAGGAGATGGGCCCGGCAAAGGCTGTGACGCAGGCGGAGAGAACGCCGGAGAGGAGAATCAGAAGTACGCGAAAGCGCCTCACGTTGACGCCCAGGCTCAGGGCGTACCCCTCACCCAGGGCGTATGCCGAGATGGGCTTGGACAGGAGAAATACGCAAAGGAGCGTGGGAAGGACGATGAGGGCGGAGATCCTCACGTCCCGCCAGGAGGCGGCGGAGAAGCTGCCCATTGACCAGTGGGTCAGGTTCACGATGTCCGCCTCCTTCGCGAAGTTGATGAGGAAGTCCGTGACGGCGGAGCAGATGTAGCTTATCATTATGCCGATGACCAGGAGCATGGACATATTTTTGAGCTTGCCGCCGAAGAGAAGGGCGAACATCATGGTGAACATGGAGCCTAAGAACGCCGCCGCCACCGTGACAGCCACGGGGACCGTGGGGATCCAGGCGCTCAGGGCGATGGTGACCACGGCGAGGAACATTTTGGCGCCGGAGGATATGCCCAGGACGAAGGGGCCGGCGATGGGGTTGCGGAAGAAGGTCTGGAGGAGGAAGCCCGAAAGGGACAGCGCCCCTCCCAGCACCGCCGCCAGCATGAGCCGGGGCAGGCGTATCTTCCAGATTATGTTGAACGCCGAGGCGTCCGCCGCAAGCTCCCCGCGCTCAATGGCGCCCTTGCGGAAAATCATGCGCCAGATCTCGCCCACGGGTATGCTGACGCTGCCGGAGTTTATGCTCCATATGACGGAGAGGACGAAGAGGGCGAAAAGGGAGATGAATACCGCGCAGTAACGCGCGGTATTCAGTTTGACGTTTACGTTCATTTCAGCCGCCGGAGGAAGGTGAGGGCGTCGGTGCTTTCGTCCGCCTCAAGCATCAGGTGGATGTCGTTGACCATACTGCCGATGGTGTCCTGGATCTGGAAGAAGTCCGGGGTGGTACACCAGACGCTGCCCTCCTTCACCGCCTTCATCTCGGAGAGGATGTCGGCCCTGCCAAGGAAGTCCTCCAGCGTCTCGGGCTTGCCGCCCAGGGACCAGACGTAGATTATGTAGTCCGCGTCCTTGGCTCCGTCGTAGAACGCCTCAAACTCCATCTTCACGGTGCCGGATTCGCCAACGCCCACATCGGGGAGGGCGTATTTGCCGCCGGCAAGGTCGATCATCTTCGCCATGTAGTCGTCGGCGTTGCGGGCGTAGAGGGCGCCCTTGGAGGTGATGTAGAATATCGCCACGGTCTTGCCGGTGTTCTCAGACTTGGAGATCTCGTCGATATACGCCGCCTGGGAGTTGAAAAGCGCTTCGGCCTCCGCCTCCTTATTGAAGATCGCGCCGTAGAGCTTTGCCCACTCCACGCGGGCCAGAGGGTGCTCCTCGTCGGCGGACTGGTCCAGGACCACGTCGACACCCAGGGCGTCAAGCTGTGCGGCAACGTCCTCGGTGAGCATGGTGGAGTAGAAGGCGAGAGTGGAGCCGGCGGCGGTTATCTTCTCGTAGTCCGGCGCCTTGTAGTCGCCCACGTAGGTGAGGGAGCCGCCGGTTATGGCGTTTTTCACCGAGTCGATGTACCAGGAGTCGGCGTCGTAGGTGGTGAGGGATATGGCGTCAAGCGCGCCGATGGCGTTTATGAGGGAGGTCACGGGGGTGGAGGCAACCATGATGTTGTTAACAGGTTGCTGAAGGACTATGGCGCCCTCCGGAGCGTCAGCCGGGACGCTCATGCCCTCAGGGACGATGAGCATTTTCGTGCCGTCGGAGGTGGAGGCGAGCTTGTAGCCGCCCTTGTAGTAGTCCACAGAGAAGCATTTGGCGTAGGAAAGCTCCATGGGGCGGTCAAAAACCAGCTTGCCGTCATAGCTTTCCTCGGCGGGGTCCTCGACCGAGGGGGTGTTTTCGCCGCTGTTTTCGGGCTGGTTTGACTGCTCGCCGCCATTTTCAGGGGGCGGGTTGTCCTGATTTTCGTCGGACGGCTTGCCGCAGGCGGCGAGGAGCGAGACGAGCATTAGCGCCGCAAGCATAAGGGACAGGATCTTTGTTTTCATGTTGATTTCTCCTTGGTTATATTTTCTCACGCGGCAAATCCGGCAATAAAAAAGGCACATTCTTCGCAAAACGCAAAAAATGTGCAGCATATGTACCCTTGTCCGGGCGCAGGGAGGGTGCACCGCTCCCCCTCACCCAATGGCAAAGGTAAACGCCGCACTCCTCTATACCCAGAAATGATCGCGATAAAGAACCGGGCCGGTATTCTGGCTTGAGACGCTGATAATACGGCGTCAGTTACAGTAATGGCAGTTGCGCCGGATTCCCACCGGCTTCCCCGTTTGATCTATTCGGTAAAACCTTTCAAACCGCAGTCCATGACAGCTATTCGATTTTCACGGAGGATTATAGCACGGCGGGCGGGAGGTGTCAAGGAGAAAATGCGATAGGGGACAAAAGGGGTTAAAAAGTTGAAATTTACTCTTTACAAGGGGGAAAAGGTGTGCTAAAATAGCATGGATTGCCCCTCTACGTGGATTTGCGGAGTATTCCGGCACCGCTGCCGGGTCCTTTCGGCCCTTTTCTACGTTCAGCGGGGACTACTTTAAGAAAGGAGAACGAACCATGATCACAAAGGATCAAAAGACCGCCGTTATCGAGGCAAACCGCCGCAGTGAGAACGACACCGGCTCCCCTGAGGTCCAGATTGCCATTCTCACGGAGCGCATCAACCAGCTCACCGAGCACCTGAAGGTCCACAAGAACGACGCCCACAGCCGTCTGGGTATGTACAAGATGATCGGCCATCGCCGCCGTCTTCTTGACTACCTGATGGAAAAGGACATCGAGCGTTACCGCGCCATCATCGCCAAGCTCGGCATCAGGAAGTGAACAAATCGGGTATTATATGCGTCCGAAAAAACGCATATAATACCCATTGTTGCTTATCGCGCCGCAAAAAAGTTAAAAATGGGGTCCTGCCGTTTTAGTATTTGAATGAACGTCCGGCGTCCGGGCATTGATTCAAGTGCTAAAAGACGGGACTCTGAAAATAAACAGAAGGAGTCATAAAATGATAATCAAGCACAGAGAATTCCCCAATTACAGAAAGTACGAGATGGATCTGGCGGGCCGCCCCCTGAAGCTGGAGGTGGGAAAGCTGGCGGAGCTTGCCAACTCTGCGGTCCTGGTGACCTACGGCGAGACCACCGTGCTCTGCACCGTCGTCGCCTCCCCCCGCCCCAAGGAGGGAATCGACTACTTCCCCCTCAGCGTTGAGTTTGAGGAGAAGCTCTACTCCGTGGGACGCATACCCGGCGGCTACACCCGCCGCGAGGGTAAGCCCTCCGAGCGCGGCACACTTTCCTCCCGCATGATCGACAGACCCATGCGCCCCCTCTTCCCCTCCGACCTTCGCAACGACGTGGTGGTGACCTGCACGGTCCTCTCCACCGACCACGACTGCGCCCCGGAGATCGCCGCCATGATTGGCGCCTCCGCCGCCGTCTCCATCTCCGATGTGCCCTTTGCGGGCCCCATCGCCGGCGTGGGTCTGGGGCTCATCGACGGGAAATATATCATCAATCCCACCTCCGAGGAGCGCAAGGTTTCCGAGATGTACTGCACCATCGCCGGTACCATGGACAAGATCGTCATGATCGAGGCCGGCGGCCACGAGATCCCTGAGGATGTGATGCTGAAGGGCATCATCGCCGCTCACGACGCCATCAAGCCCGTCATCGCCCTCATCAATGAGATGGTGGCCGAGCTCGGCAAGCCCAAATTTGAGTACGAGCACGCCTCCTTCAACCAGGAGCTCTTCGACAAGCTTGTGGACAAGTACCTGGACGACGTGCGCTACGCAATGGACACCGACGACAAGAACGTGCGCGAGGAGCGCTACAACGCCGTCGTGGATAAGATGATCGCCGAGTTCGGCGAGGAGTACCCCGAGATCACCGCGCAGCTGGAGGAGATAACCTACAAGATCCAGAAGAAGGTGGTCAAGCAGTGGCTCCTGGAGGGCAAGCGCGTGGACGGGCGCGCAATGAATGAGATCCGTCCCCTTGCCGCCGAGGTTGGCGTCCTGCCCAGGGTCCACGGCTCAGGGCTCTTCACACGCGGACAGACGCAGGTGCTCTCCGTCTGCACGCTGGCGACGCTCTCCGCCGCCCAGAAGCTTGACACAATCTGGGAGGAGGAGGAGAAGCGGTATATCCACCACTACAACTTCCCCAACTACTCCGTGGGCGAGGCGCGGCCCAGCCGCTCCACCTCCCGGCGCGAGATCGGGCACGGCGCCCTCGCCGAGAAGGCCCTGGAGCCCGTCATCCCCTCCGAGGAGGAGTTCCCCTACGCCATCCGCGTGGTCAGCGAGGTGCTTTCCTCCAACGGCTCCACCTCCCAGGGCTCCATATGCGGCTCCACGCTGGCGCTCATGGACGCGGGCGTGCCCATCAAGGCGCCTGTCGCGGGCATCTCCTGCGGGCTCATGCACGACGACGACGGAAGCTGGAAGACCTTCATCGACATACAGGGCGTGGAGGATTTCCACGGCGAGATGGACTTCAAGGTCGCCGGCACAAAGAAGGGCATCACCGCCATTCAGATGGACCTTAAGAACGACGGCCTCACCTATGACATCATCAAGAACGCCTTTGAGATAACCCGCGAGGCGCGTATACAGATACTTGACGAGATCATGCTGCCCGTTATCAGCGAGCCCCGGCATGAGCTTGCCAAGTCCGCGCCCAAGATGATCTCCATGCACATCGACCCCGACAAGATCCGCGAGGTCATCGGCTCCGGCGGAAAGGTCATCCAGAAGATCCAGGCGGACACCGGCTGCAAGGTGGACATCGACGACGACGGCTCCGTTTTCATCAGCAGTCAGGACATCGAGGCCTGCCGCGCCGCAAAGAAGATCATCGACAACATCTGCTTCGTCCCCGAGGTGGGCAAGCTGTACTTCGGTCAGTGCGTGCGGGTCATTCCCATCGGCGCCTTCGTGGAGCTGGTCCCGGGCAAGGACGCCATGTGCCACATCAAGGACCTGGAGTTCAAGCGCACCGAGAAGGTTGAGGATGTGCTGAACGTGGGCGACTGGACATGGGTGAAGTTCCTCGGCATCGACGACCGTGGACGCTGGAACATCTCCCGCAAGGACGCCATCCGCGAGCGCGAGCAGCAGGGACTGCCAATCGACCGCGCGTAAAAAATTAAACAATAAAGCGGCGGCGGAGCTTCCTGCCGCCGCTTTTTTCGGGGTGGGGAGAAAGTGAAGTATTCGGTGCTCAGCAAGTATAGGTCCGAGCTCATGGGCGTTGCCATGCTGGGCGTGCTGTTTTTTCACGCGGCGGAGCTGGATCTGGTTTTGCCGCCGCTGAACCTTGTTCGCAACATGGGCTTCGGGGGCGTGGACATATTTGTGCTCCTTTCCGCCATGGGGATAACCATGTCGCTGAGGCGAAGGCCCAGGAGATACGCGCAATACATGGGGCGGAGGCTTTGGCGGATACTTCCGGCGTATTACGCGGTCATGCTTCCGTACACGTTTTATCTTCTCTCCGCAGGCCGCGCGGAGCCGGCGGCGTTTCTCTGGAACGCCCTGACGCTTCAATTCTGGTTCCACCCGCTGGGGAGCTTCAACTGGTACATCACCGCTATTGTGCTTTTTTACGCCGTCCTCCCGGCGCTGATAGGGCTTATCTCCGACAGCAAAAGGCCGGTGGCGGCGGTTTGCGCCGGCTGGGCGCTGTCCTTCGCGGTGTGCGAGGCGCTTTACTACTGCGGGTACTGGTACTACATGGACGTATTTTTCCGTGTGCCCGTACTGCTGGAGGGCGTGCTTTTGGGGCTGTGGATCGAGCGGGACCGGGCGGTCACGCGCCGGGACGTGCTGGTGATGATACCCATGCTCCTCGCGGGCGCGGGGGTCGGGGTCTTGAAGCTTCTGGAGCTCACCGAGTGGGCGGCGTATATGTTCCCCTTCATCACCGTGCCGGTGTGCCTGGCGATATGCTTTATGTTTGAGCGCCTTTCCCTGAAGCCTGTCAGACGGGCGCTCAGGCTCCTGGGGGAGAGCAGTCTGGAGATATATCTTCTTGACGTGAGCCTCTTTGCCGAGGTCCCGCTGCTGCGCGGCATATTCGACCCGGGACCGGGGCATTACGCCTATTACGCCGTGACCATGGGGCTGAATATTCTGTTGGGGTGGGCGCTTCACAAGGTGCTCGAGCGGCTCAAAAGACTTACCGGTCCGGCGAAAAAATCTAATTTGGAAATAGAGCAATAAAGAGCAAATCGGAGAAAAACGGCGATTTTAAGAGGAGCCGGGAATTTAAATCAAAATTTTCAAAAATAAGTGTTGACAGGCAAATGCGATTGTGCTATAAAAGTAAGGCACGTTAAATTTTCCACACAAAAAACAATTATTATATCTGGAGGAACACCATGTCCACTACACTTGCGAAAAAGGAGACCGTTTCCCGCAAATGGTACGTCCTGGACGCGGCGGGCAAGCCCCTTGGGCGCACCGCTGTCAAGGCCGCTACTCTCCTTCGCGGAAAGCACAAGCCCGATTACACCCCCAACGTTGACTGCGGCGACTTCGTCGTCATCATCAACGCCTCCAAGGCCGTCCTCACCGGCAAAAAGCTCACCGACAAGTATTACCGCCATCACAGCGGTTGGATCGGAGGGCTCAAGGAGGTCCAATACTCCAAGATCATGGCTGAGAAGCCGGAGTTCGCGTTCATGCAGGCCGTAAAGGGTATGCTCGCCAAGAATTCCCTGGGCCGTGAGCAGCTCACACGTCTTCGCGTCTACGCCGGCAAGGACCACAAGCATGAGGCCCAGAAGCCCGAAGTCTGGGATCAGGAGTAAGGAGGATTAGAGAATGTATACCAGCAAGAAGCCCTATATGTACGGAACAGGCCGCAGAAAGTCCTCTGTCGCCAGGGTCCACCTCTTCCCCGGCGGGACCGGAAAGATCACCGTCAACGGTCGTGACATCGACGACTACTTCGGTCTTGACACCCTCAAGTACATCGTCCGCCAGCCCCTGAACACCGTCGGGCTCGTCGGCAAGGTGGACATTGACGCCACCGTCACCGGAGGCGGCGTGTCCGGGCAGGCCGGCGCCGTCCGCCACGGGATCGCCCGCGCGCTGTTGCAGGTGGACGAGAGCTACCGCGCCCTTTTGAAGGCCGCCGGGTTCCTCACCCGCGACCCGAGAATGAAGGAGCGCAAGAAGTACGGACTCAAAGCCGCCCGTCGTGCGCCCCAGTTCTCCAAGCGCTAAAAAATATATGGTTCAAGCCCCGAAGCCGCAAGGCTTCGGGGCTTTTGCGCTATTCGAGCGGGCCGGCTTACGGGCGCGAAAAACAGTTTTTTTAGTTAAATCAGCGGGTTTTTTGTCAAAGATGTACATTGACAGGGGGCGCGGATTCGATTAAAATATTTCTACAATTTAATTCGTCAAAGACGATGATGGAGACAGTAGGCTCGCCCGAGGCCGCAGAGAGCCGGTGGATGGTGTAAATCCGGCGCCGGAGGGCAAGACCGAATATCACTCCGGAGTTTCAGCCCCAAACATACCTTGGAGTAGGCGCTGACGGTGTTCCCCGTTACAGGAAGCGCGTATAGAGAGCTGTACGCAGTAACGGGTGGTACAACGGTGTCAATTTATGGCGTCCGTCCCTTTACGGGACGGGCGCTTTTTTCATGAAAAGAGGTAGTTAAATGAGCAGAACCATGACAGAGATACGCTGGCACGGCAGAGGGGGACAGGGCGCGAAGACCGCCTGCCTCCTGCTGGCGGACGCCGCCTTTGCCTCGGGAAAGTACGTCCAGGGCTTCCCTGAGTACGGCCCGGAGCGCATGGGCGCGCCCATCACGGCATACAACCGCATAAGCGACGCGCCGTGCACCGTCCACTCCAACATCTATAAGCCGAATTACGTGGTGGTTGTGGACGAGACGCTTCTGCGGGCGGTGGACGTGACGGCGGGGCTGGACCCGCAGGGCGCCATCGTGATAAACTCCCCCCGCGAGCCGGAGGAGCTGCGTCCGCTTCTCAGGGGCTACGCCGGCAGGGTCTGCACCCTGGACGCGCGGCGTATCTCCGAGCAGTATCTGGGGAGATATTTCCCAAACACGCCAATGCTTGCCGCCATCGTCAAGGTCAGCGGCGTTCTGGAGCCGGAGCGCTTCATAGCGGACATGGAGGCGTCCTTCCGCCACAAGTTCGCCTCCAAGCCGCAGGTTATCGAGGGGAACATGAAATGCCTTACAGAATCCATGAAGGAGGTGCGCGGCGCATGAGCTTCATCAAAGCCGAAAGCATAACCGAGAGCTCCGCCTGGCAGGAGATGACACCGGGCGGGGAGATATATGAGGGGGGCACCTCGCGGCTCACAAAAACCGGCGATTGGCGCTCCAACAGGCCCGTGTGGGACATACAGAAGTGCCGCCAGTGCCTGCTGTGCGCGCCCTTCTGCCCCGACTCCTCCATACCCGTGAAGGACGGGAAGCGGGAGGATTTTGACTACGACCACTGCAAGGGCTGCGGGATCTGCCGGACGGTCTGCCCCTTTGCGGCGATACACATGGAACAGGAGGCGAGATAATGAGCATACGTGACCGTCTTTCAGGCAACGAGGCAATTGCCCACGCCATGCGGCAGATTGACCCGGACGTCTTTGCCGCGTTCCCCATAACGCCGTCCACCGAGATACCCCAGTATTTCGCCCAGTACGTGGCGGACGGCAGGGTGGGCACGGAGTACGTGACCGTGGAGAGCGAGCACTCCTCCATGTCCACCTGCATCGGAGCCGCCGCCGCGGGAGCCAGGGCGGTGACCGCCACCTCCTCCGCGGGCCTTGCCTTCATGTACGAGGTCCTGTACGTGGCGGCGTCCTCGCGGCTGCCCATAACCCTCGCCTGCGTAAACAGGACACTGACAGGCCCCATAAACATAAATAACGACCACTCAGACTCCATGGGCGCCAGGGACTCCGGGTGGCTCCAGATCTACTCCGAGAACAATCAGGAGGCATACGACAACTACCTCCAGGCCATGCGCATCTCCGAGCACCCCTCGGTGCGCCTGCCGATAATGATCTGTCAGGACGGCTTCATCACCTCCCACGCTGTTGAAAACATCCTCTTGGAGGAGGATGAGGCGGTGAAAAAATTCGTGGGCGAGTACCGCCCGGAGCACGCCCTCATCGGGCGCGACAACCCCCTGGCTGTCGGCCCCTATGACACCTGCCCCTTCTGCATGGAGCACAAGGTCCAGCAGGCGGAGGCGATGAAAAACGCCAAGAGGGTCATTCTGGACGTTGCCGCCGACTTTGAGCGTACCTTCGGCAGGAAATACGGCTTCTTCGAGGAGTACCGCATGGAGGACGCGGAGGTCGCCCTTGTGCTAATCGGCTCCACCGCCGGCACCGCAAAGGCGTGTATCGAAAAGCTCCGCGCCGGCGGCATAAAGGCGGGACTTGTGAAGGTCCGCGTCTTCCGCCCCTTCCCCATGGAGGAGATCGCCGACGCCCTCAAGGGCGTGAAGGCCGTTGCCGTGATGGACAAGAGCGAGGGCTACTCCGCCTGCGGAGGTCCCCTTTTCGCCGAGGTCCGCTCCGCATGCTACGATCTGGATACTCCCCCGAAGATGATAGACGTGGTTTACGGGCTCGCTGGCCGCGACTGCGCCGTGGAGGACATCGAGAGGGTCTACCGCCACCTTATGAGGATTGCCCAGACGGGCGTCGTCGGTCCCCGCTACATACACATGGGCCAACGCAGCAGTCAAGAGGAGGTGCTTTGAGATGGCATACGATCATAAAGCCGAGCTTTCCAAACCCGAGCGCTTCGCGCCGGGTCACAGGCTCTGCGCCGGATGCGGCGCGGGTATAGTCTGCCGCGGGATCACCCGCGCCCTGGACGAGGGCGACAGGGCGGTGATATGCAACGCCACGGGGTGCCTGGAAGTCTCCTCCTTCCTTTACCCCTACACCGCCTGGGAGGACTCCTACATCCACTCCGCCTTTGAAAACGCCTCCGCCGTGTGCGGCGGCGTGGAATCGGCATACAAGGCGCTGAAGAAAAAGGGCAGGCTCCAGGGCGATTACAAATTCATCACCGTGGGCGGCGACGGCGGGACCTACGACATAGGCTTTCAGTCCCTGTCCGGCGCCATGGAGCGTGGGCATGACATGACATATTTCTGCTACGACAATGAGGCGTACATGAATACCGGTATCCAGCGATCCTCCTCCACTCCCCGCTTTGCCAACGCCACCACAACGCCCGTGGGCACCGAATCCCTGGGAAAGAAGCAGGAGAAGAAGGACCTGACTGTTATAATGGCGGCGCACAACATTCCATACGTCGCCCAGACCACCTTCATCGGAAACTTCAGGGACTTCCACGAGAAGGCGCACCGCGCCATCTACACGCCGGGTCCCGCCTTTGTCAACGTGATGTCCCCCTGCCCCCGGGGTTGGCAGTATTCCCCCGAGCTTCTGCCGGAGATATGCAAAATGGCTGTGGAGACCTGCGTCTGGCCCCTCTATGAGGTGGTGGAGGGAAAGTGGATACTCAGCTACGAGCCGAAAAAGAAGCTACCCGTTGAGGAATTTATGCGCCTCCAGGGGCGCTTCAAGCACTGCTTCAAGCCCGGCAACGAGTGGACCATCGCCGCCGCCCAGGACTACGTGGACCGCAAATGGTCCGAGCTCCTCTCCCGCTGTGGAAAATAAAGCAGAATCAGCCGCCTCACACCAGAATCAGCCGCCTCACGGCGGCTGATTCAATTTTCAAAACCCCAATTCAAATATTTTTCCGGCGGCATGTACGTCGGAAAAATCACCTTATGTTTTGCGAGCGTGCGCCTCTGGCGTGCGCGAAGCAAAACAGCAGGAAGGCCCCTGAGAAAAGCCCGCAGGCTTTTCTCAGGGGTCTTCCGCACGTTCTCCTTTTCAAAAAAGGGCTCCGCCCTTTTTTGAAGCTCAGTTGAAGGGCCTCTGTATCCGCCGTTTTATGACGGTCATGGATTTTTTGTAGAGGTAGCGGAGGCGGAAGAGCTTTTCGGCTTTTTTGTAGTCCGCCTCGATCTCGCTCCTGTGCGCCAGCACGTCCTTTTCGTACTCAAGGCACCTCTTGCGGAACACGGGGAACTGCCAGAGGTACATGAGGTCGTAGTACATCTGAATGGCAGCGGCGTCATTTGCCTTCTGCTCCTCGGTGCGGGCGTTCATCTCCTCCGCTATGCGCTTTGCGACCACCAGGCCGTTTGCCAGGTCCTTATCGTCACCCGCCGTCTCGGGGGTGGCGCCGGGCTTGAGCTCGCCCTTAATGTCCGCCGGGACCTTGTCCTTGGCGTCCAGGCGGGCGTGGAAGGCGCCGAACTGCTCCTCCATGGAGGCGTGCATTGACACGTAAAGCTCCTCTGGGGTGTAGAAGCCGGCGTAGGTGGCAAGGTCAACTATCTGGGTGTTGGGGAGGAAGTTCAGGCTGTGGAGCTGGAGCTCGTAACGCCCCTCCATCTTTTTCACCAGCTCGTAGGAGTTTTTCATGCTGTCCACTGTCTCAAAGGCGTGCTGGAGAATGAAGTCATATGTCGCCCAAAAGACGCCGGACTCGTGTATGCACTTGATGGCGTTCAGAATGTCCTCGTTCTTCTCGTGGCGGAAGAAGATGTCGCTTCGGACGGTGGGGTCGCCGGACTGTATGCCCATGATGACCTCTATAAGTCCCACACTTGTGAGCTTTTTCAGCACGTCGGGCTTGGTGGCGTAGGGGTGGGTCCAGATGGAGAAGGGGAGGTTTATATATTTCTTGTACTCAACCACGAACTCGTCCACCCAGCCGGGGAGGTTGGGGAATATCTCGTCGTAGAAGTGGATAAAGGCGATGTTTTTGCACCACTTCAGCGCCTCGCGCAGCTCGGCTATGACGCTGCGGACGGAGCGGGTGCGCACCTTCTGGTCCGCCTTGGGGTAGAGCTTCCTCAGAACGGGGTCGGAGCAGTAGGAGCAGTTGAAGGGACAGCCGCGGGAGGCGACGACCTCGTAGCTCAGCGTGCTGCGCTGGGGGTCGCCGGGGGTGGCGGCGTCGTTGTCGATGAGCCAGGCGTCGGGGCAGTGGACGGTGGGCTCGCCGTACTCGTCCAGGTCGTGGCAGATGCAGGAGATGGGGTTCTTGATGTACTCCCCGTCCCTCATGTGGTGCATTGAGGGCACGTCCTCAAGCTTCCCCTCGCCGCGCATACAGTCGGCGAGCTTCACGATGGACACCTCGCCGTCGAGCCTCAGGACGTAAGGGATGCCGGCCTTCAAAAAATACTCCGGGTCCATGGAGGCGAAGGCACCGCCCACGGCAAGGGGGCCGATACCCGCCTTTTGAAGTGCGGCGATGACCTTGTCGATGGTTTCCATGTATAGGGAGCACATGACGGAGAGCCCCACCAGAACGGGCTTGACCTCGCGTATCTTCTCGCAGAGAAGCTCCAGCTCCTTTTGCGTTATCTGCTTGGGGCGCTCGCTGTTGAACTGCTTTAAAAAGATGGTGCGGACCTCATAGCCCGCCTTGCGCAGGGAAGTCTCCAGGTAGCGGACGCCCAGCGCCTTCACGTTGTAAAATGCCACGAGAACGACGGTTCCCTTGTTCTCTGCCATAGTAACACTCCTTTGTGCAGAACATACTGCCCACATATTAACACAAGCCCCGCTTTTTTGCAAGCCGAATAAGACGCGAAAAGGTGAAAAAAAGCGGGCGGGAGCTGTGCCCGTCCGCTTTTTTGAGAGGTTTGGCGCTTATTTTTCCTCGGCGGTGAGGAATTTGTACACCAGCGCCGCCAAAACGCCGCCAACCAGGGGGGCGACGATGAACACCCACACGCTGCTGAGGGCTTCGCCGCCGACAAAGAGTGCGGGACCGAAGGAGCGGGCGGGGTTGACGGAGGTGCCGGTGAAGGAGATGCCCAGGATGTGGACCAGGGTGAGGGTGAGGCCGATGACTATGCCGGAGACGGAGCTGTTCTCAAGCTTGCTGGTCACGCCCAGAATGGCGATGACGAATACGAAGGTGAGGATCACCTCGATGAGCAGGCTGGAGATGACGCTGCCGTTATAGAGGGCGTTGGCGCCCAGGCCCGAATCCTTGCCCACGAACGCCATGAGCACCGCGGCGCCGGCAATGGCGCCCAGAAATTGGGCGACGACGTAGCCGATGAAATCCTTGACGCTCAGCTTGCCGGAGACCAGCATGGCGATGGAGACGGCGGGGTTGATGTGGCAGCCGGAGACGTTGCCGATGGAGTATGCCATGGCAACGATCACGAGACCGAAGGCCAGGGCGGTCAGCAGATAGCCCGTTCCGTTTTCCGATGAGCACCCAACCACCGCGGCGGTGCCGCAGGCGAAGAGCACAAGGACAAATGTGCCGATAAACTCGGCGATGTACTTTTTGAGGTCCTTCAAATTAAACACTCCCTTGTATTGATCGGCGGTCATCCGCCAAGAAGATGATACCATAAATTCCGTTTGCTGGCAAGTGAATTGTTGAGATGTGGGGGGAATGATTGCGGTGATTCCGCTCAGCGCGCTCTTGACACCGCATGTGACACCATGATATACTGATATGGGGGAGGAAGTGAAGTGATGAGCCAATTGGATAAGCTGATCGAGGATATACTAAGGCTTGATCCCGGCGTGAGGTTTGAGGATCTCTACAAGGTCCTCGTCAAGCTCGGTTACACCCTCGGCGCGCCGCGGAGCGGCAGCAGTCACTACACCTTCCGCAAGCCCGGATGTATGCCCATCACGGTCCCAAAGAAGTCGCCGGTCAATAAAGCCTACATAGCCATCGTCGCTGATGTGCTCAGAGCGGATATGGAGGAGGATTCTCAATGAAGGATATTGAATATTACATGTCCCTGCCCTACCGGGTGGAGGTCGTGGAGGACAAGGAGGAGGGAGGATGGGCGCTCCACTGCCCGGAGCTCCCCGGCTGCGCCACCTGTGCCGGCAGTGTGGAGGAGGGGTTTCGGCTCATAGAAGACGCCAAGCGCTCATGGCTTGACGCCTGCATCGAGGACGGGAGGGAGATCCCGGAGCCCATCGACCTTAATGCGTACAGCGGACAGTTCAAGCTCCGCATCCCCAAGTCCCTGCACCGCCGCCTTGCCCAGCGCTCCAGCGAGGAGGGCGTGTCAATGAACCAATACTGCGTCTATCTACTGAGCCGTGGAGTATGAGGAACTATCGGCGCTTTATGTGACGACGATGGAGTGAGCGGTTAAAATTTTGCTGCCTTAACAGTCAGTCAATAAATACGAAGCGGGCGTTGGGCGATTTTACTTGTATCTCGTCAAAAATCTCAAGCATCGTTACGCTGTGCTCTTTTAGTTCCTCATTCATTGACGAAAAACCGTGAAGCTCAATCAGAGCTGTTCCCGTTCCGTCAAACCGCCCGTAGAGGCAATCCCAAAGGGCGTCCCAGTTTTCTCCGTAATATTCCGGGAATCCGAATTTTGCTTTGAGCAATTTATGGACTTCACCCAAGTATTTGCAATCGGAAAAATCAAGAATTATGCGGCTTTTTGCGGGCTTGAAACGGTTTTGGTCCGCTCCGTTACTGTGAGCCAAATTCTCCACTCCTTATATTATTTCTTGAAGAGTGATATAAAAAATCCATATGTGCAGTTTGGAATAAGCGATTAAATCTCATCCTATTCCCGCCTGCCGAAGGTTATCGGAGGGATCAGAGGGAAGGGATTGGAAGGGGAACCGTCGGGGTTCACCTTCTGATTCGATAATGCCACCGGCATCGCGAAAAAGGGAACCGCCAAAGCGGTTCCCTTTTTCGCGATGCCGGTGGCCGGACTCGAACCGGCACGCCTTGCGGCACTTGATTTTGAGTCAAGCACGTCTGCCAATTCCATCACACCGGCGGGTGCATAATGTATTATATACTACTGCCGTCAAAAATGCAAGGATAAAATATCAAGCTCCGTTATTTCCCTGGGGAGCTCTCCCCGGGCGACGAGGGCGGTTTGGAAGGTCTCGGAGGGGTAGAGGCGCGCGGAAAAGGCGGGGTCCGGGGGGACTATGAGGCCGGAGCGGGTTAGGAAGACGGCGTCGCGCATATCGAGGGGCAGGTCGGTTATCTTGAGCCAGCACTCCTTCAGGGTCCACAGGTCAAAAAAGCCAAGCCCCTCAAGCTCCTCCGGGCGGCACACGCGTGAGACGACGCTTTGCCTTACCTGGACGGCGGTGCTCTGCACGTCACAGCCCACGGGCACGTCCGCCACGGCGGCAAGGACCCTGCCGCCGGAGTGACTTATGGAAAAAAAGATGTCCGGGCGCGCGGGGAAATACGGCTTTCCCCGCGGGGAGCGGGCAATCTCGGGGCATGGGACCGACCAGATCTCACGCACCGCGTATTCAAGCAGGCGGTAAGCGTCGGACCTGAGCGGAGACAGCGCCGAATACGCCTTTACCATGATGCTATCCCCTCCGTCACGAATTTTTTACATTGTACCATAAAAACGGAGAGAAAAACACTACCAAAAAATAAAATCTTGTGGTACAATATCCGCGTAGCGGATATTGTACATGATTTCAAGCCGTTTTTCTCCCCGGCTTCGCCGGGAACCGAAAAACATGGCGAATATACCATACCCGATATGCGGGTATGGTATAATTAGAATGTATATTTATGATTTATGCGAAAGGGGGCGCTGCGGATATGAGGAAAGTGATGCTGATTGCCGTGGCGCTTGTCATGGCGCTGTGTCTGGGCGGGTGTATGGAGATGTCGGCGGACTCGCTTTACGCCCTGCCGCAGCTTTCGGAGGGGTATTTGAAGCTCCAGAGCGCCATAGATTCCGTGCTCTCCTCGGGCGCCGAGTACGCCGCGCCCTCCACGGGCTCCAACCGCCAGCCCATACAGCGGGAGGACCTGGACGGGGACGGGGTAAGGGAGGTCATAGGCTTCTTCAACTTCGCCGGCACAGACAGGCCGCTGAAGATAGTGGTGTTCCGAAGCGTTGACGGGGAATACAGCGAGATAGCCCGCATCGAGGGAGAGGGCACGGGGATAGAGAGCGTGGCTTACCTCGATATGAACGGCGACGGCGTCCGGGAGGTCGCCGTGGGCTGGCAGATGGGCGCGGGGATAAATATGCTGTCGGTCTACTCCATAAGCGGCTGGCAGGTGAACAGGCTGGTGAACACCAACTACTCCGAGTACACCGTCTGCGACATGGACGGGGAGACGGGCAGCGACATACTTGTGCTGAGGCTGTCCCAGTCGGAGCTGACGGGGCAGGCGGAGCACTACGCCCTCACCGGCGACGGCGAGGTGGTGACGGGCACCGCCCGGCTCTCCTCCGGCACGGAGGCGCTTTTGAGGGTCCGCTCCACCCAGCTTTTGGGCGGACGGAGCGCAATACTGGTGGAGAGCACCATGAACGGCACGGGAATAGTCACGGACATTCTCGCCTGGCAGAACGGGAAGCTCGCGAACGTGACGCTGGACGAGAAGTCCGGCGTCAGCGAGGGGACGCTGAGGCTCAGCTACGCCCTTTATTGCCGGGACATCGACTCCGACGGCATTATCGACGTGCCTCAGCCCGTTCCCCTGCCGCCCACCACGGAGGGGACCACCTACTACACCATCGACTGGTACTCCTACTACCCCAGCGGCTCCAGGCGGCGCGTCTGCACCACCTATTCAAACTACACCGACTCCTGGTATCTGGTGCTGCCGGACTCGTGGAAGGGGAAGATAGCCCTGAGCCGCGAGGAGGGCGCAAGCGGAGAGAGGATGATAATCTTCTCCACCGTGAGTGAGGACGGGGCGAGGGATACGGACTTTTTGGCGGTCTACACCCTCACCGGCGAGAAGCGGGAGGAGAGGGCGTCCATAGGAGGGCGCTTCATGCTGTCCCGCTCGGAGGAGACGGTCTACGCCGCGAGGATACTCACGGAGGACGCGCTTCCCGTGAGCCGGCAAATGCTGATAGACAATTTTGGACTCATATACTCAGAGTGGATCACAGGTGAGACCTGACAGGGAGAGAGCGATGAAAAAGGTACTTGTTCTTGAGGACGAAACAAGCATACGGAGCTTTGTGGTCATAAATCTCAAGCGCTCCGGCTACGACCCCATAGAGGCGGGGACCGGCGCGGAGGCGCTGAGGCAGATGGCGCTGAACCCGGACATCAAGGTGGCGCTGCTGGACATCATGCTGCCGGACATCGACGGGTTCGAGGTGTGCCGTCAGATACGCGCCACGAACTCGAAGATAGGCATAATCATGCTCACCGCCCGCACCCAGGAGATGGACAAGGTGACGGGACTCATGACGGGCGCCGACGACTACGTGACGAAGCCCTTCTCGCCGGCGGAGCTCACGGCGCGCATCGACGCGCTGTACCGCAGGGTGGGAGAGAGCGACGACACGCCCTCGGATGAGGTGGTGCAGGGCCCGTTCAGGCTCAACTCCAGGAACCGCACGCTGGAGAAGAACGGCGAGCGGGTGAGGCTGACGCAGGTGGAATACTCCATTGTGAAGCTCTTTATGGACAACCCCGGAAGGGCGCTTTCCAGGGAGGACATACTCTACTCCGTGTGGGGCAGGGACTACTTCGGGGAGCTGAAGATAGTTGACGTGAACATCCGAAGGCTGAGGATAAAAATCGAGGACGACCCCACCAGCCCCACGTATATTACCACCGTCTGGGGCTACGGCTACAAGTGGGGGATATAAATACTCAAGGGTAAAATTCGGGGAAGGGAGGCGGACGGATGGGCGCTGCCAGGACAAAAAAACAACACCTGCTCAAGATACGCGGGCTGAGGAAGCGCTATATGATGACCACCATGCTCGTCATATTTATGATCGTGGTTGTGGCGGTGACCGCCTACTCCCTTTCCATGATGAATTCCATCTACCTTAACCTGCGGGAGGGGCTTTACGCCAAGGCGAAGACGGCAACGGACTTCTTTGCCAACTACATCACCAGGACCTACGCCGAATATTACGACAGCGCGTATATGTACATCGAGGGCTTTGACGATGTGAACAAGCTGGAGCTCCAGTTTATAAACACCTACGGGCGCATTGAGCTGAGCTCCCACTCCATGACCGCGGGGAGTATGCCGGGGACCCAGGACATAGCCGACGCTCTGAGCACCGGCGCCATATCCCCCTGGGACGGCTACTCCGACACCACGGGCGAGCACCTTATGAGCGTGTCAGCGCCTATGACCTACTCCAACGGGCAGATAATCGGGATAATGCGCTACGTCACCAGCCTCCGCCCCGCCGACAGGCTGGTGAGGACGAACGTGCTTGTCGCCTCCGCCTGCGGGCTGGTGGTGATGCTCATCGTCGCCGTGATAAGCATGGTTTTTTTGAGCTCCGTGGTGGAGCCCATGCGGGAGATAACAGCCGCGGCGAAGCAGATCTCCGGCGGCAGCTACGGCATACAGATAGGAAACCACTACCGGGACGAGATGGGGGACATGGTGAAGGCCATCAACGAGATGAGCCTGAAGATAAGCCAGTCGGAAAAGGCGCAGACGGAGTTCATATCCTCCGTGTCCCACGAGCTGAGGACGCCCCTCACCGCCATAACGGGCTGGGGGGAGACGCTCATATATGACGAGAGTCTGGACGAGGAGACAAAGCGTGGGATCGGCATAATATTGCAGGAGGCGCGCAGGCTCACGAAGATGGTGGAGGAGCTGCTGGAGTTTACGCGTATGCAGGACGGCAGGTTCACCTTAAACGCCAGGCCCATCGACGTGACGGCGGAGCTGGAGGACTCCATATTCGCCTACCGGGAGCTTTTGAAGCAGGACGATATGCGTGTGGAGTACGAGCCCCGCGACGAGGAGCTGCCGCTTATAAACGGAGATCCCGCCAGGCTCAGGCAGGTATTTTACAACATCTTTGACAACGCCGCCAAGTACGCCCGCGAGGGAAAGAGGATAACCGTCTCCGCCAGGACCGACGGGGAGAACGTGTTCATGTACTTCCGTGACTACGGGCCAGGCATACCCGAGGACGAGCTTGAGCGGGTGAAGCTGAAGTTCTACAAGGGCAGCTCCAAGGAGCGCGGCAGCGGCATCGGGCTTGCCGTATGCGACGAGATAATCAAGTACCACGGGGGCGATCTGACCCTCTCCAACGCCGAGGGCGGGGGGCTTTTGGTGACCATAAGGATACCCATCGAGCCCACCTTTGAGTGAGGCGGACACCCCATAGAGATACACAGGAGGAATAAAAATTGAGCGAAAACGTGAAATTCCGCACCTCCATAGGCGGACAGGCGCTGATGGAGGGGATACTTATGCGGGGCGTGGACAGGCAGGCGATAGTCGTCCGCAAGTCCGACGGGGAGCTGGTCCCCAAGGTGGAGCCCATAAAGGCGCTGAGGCAGAAGTACCCCGTTCTGGGCTGGCCCCTTATACGCGGCACGGTGAATTTCATCGAGTCCATGGTGAGCGGCGTCAAGGCCCTCACGTACTCGGCGGAGTTCCTGCCCGAGGAGGAGGTGGAGGAGCCCTCAAAGCTGGACCGGTGGTTTGAAAAGCACCTCTCCGGAGAGAAGGCGGAGAAGGCGATAATCGGGGTGTCGGTGTTTTTGGGGATAATCCTTGCCGTGGGGCTTTTCTTCATGCTCCCAACGGTTTTGGCGGGGCTTTTCACGGGAATAGTAAAGAACAGGATACTCCGCAACCTCATTGAGGGCGTTATAAGGATAATCATATTCCTCGCCTACATCATACTCGCCTCGAAGATGAAGGAGATTAAGCGGGTGTGGATGTACCACGGGGCGGAGCACAAGACCATCTTCTGCTACGAGAAGGGGCTTGACCTCACCGTTGAGAACGCCAGGAGCCAGCCCCGGCTCCACCCCAGGTGCGGGACAAGCTTTTTGTTCATCGTGATGATAGTGAGCATACTTGTGACCACGGTGGTGAGCTGGTCCAACGTGTGGATACGCCTGCTGCTGAGGATAGCGCTCCTGCCGGTGATAGTGGGCATAAGCTATGAGCTCATAAAATACGCCGGACGCCACGACAATATCATTACAAAGATACTCTCCGCCCCCGGAAAGGCGCTGCAGCTCGTCACCACGGCGGAGCCCGACGACTCCATGCTGGAGGTGGCAATCGAGGCGCTGAAGCTGGTCCTCCCAGATGAGGAGGGCGCAGACAAATGGTAAAGCTTTGACGGGAGGCGCGACACTGATGAGGACCTACAACGAGATGTACCTGGACCTGCGGCGGACCCTGAAGGCGGGGGGCGTGGAGGACTACAACTTAGAGGCGAAGCTGATACTCTGCGCCGCCGCGGGAAAGACCAGGGAGGAGCTTATACGTGACATGAAGCTCTACGCCTTTGAGGACGTGGAGGCGAAGATACGCGATATGACCGCCCGGCGGCTCACAGGCGAGCCCATGGCGTATGTGCTGGGGGAGTGGGAGTTCATGGGACTGCCCTTCAACGTCAGCGACAAGGTGCTTGTCCCCAGGGCTGACACGGAGCTTTTGGCGGAGCTTGCCATAAAGCTCCTGCGGCGAAGTTCCTCGGAGGGGATGCGGGTGCTGGACCTGTGCTGCGGCACCGGGTGCATAGGCATTTCCATCGCCAAGACGGTGCAGACCTGCCGGGTGGTGCTGGTGGACAACTCGCCGGACGCCAGGGCGGCGACGCTGTCGAACATCTCCCGCAACGCCGTGACGCGCAACGCCATATTCATCGGCGCGGACGCTTTAAAGAACCCGCCGGTGCTTTTGGGGAGGTTCGATCTCATCGTCTGCAACCCGCCATATGTACCCACGGCGGAGATAGACACCCTGGACAGGGGCGTGAAGGACTTCGAGCCCAGAGCGGCGCTGGACGGCGGTGAGGACGGGCTGGACTTCTACCGGGCGATAATCCCTGCCTGGAAGACGATTTTGAAGGACCGGGGCTGTATGATGTTCGAGTGCGGCGAGGGACAGGCATTCAAAATAGCGGATATGCTCAGCGAAAACGGCTTTGAGAGCGTCGCCAGCTACCCGGACCCCGCGGGCACCCCCAGGGTAGTCGCGGCGGTTTTGTGACATACATAAAAAATAAATTCAGGAGGATATGACAATGGCAGCAAAGAAACCAGCGCCCGTCGCCACGGAGCTTCCCTCCAGCGATGAGGCAAAGAAAAAGGCGCTTGAGACCGCCATTTCGCAGATAGAAAAGAGCTACGGCAAGGGCTCCATCATGCGCCTGGGACAGGGGCTCCAGGTCAACGTGGAGGCGCTTCCCACCGGCTCCCTGGCACTTGATTTTGCCCTGGGCATCGGGGGACTCCCCAAGGGGCGCATAGTCGAGATCTACGGTCCCGAGTCCTGCGGCAAGACCACCCTTGCGCTCCATGTGGTGGCGCAGGCGCAAAAGCGCGGCGGCGAGGCGGCGTACATCGACGTGGAGCACGCCCTGGAGCCGGCTTACGCCAGGGCCCTGGGGGTGAACATCGAAAACCTGCTCATCTCCCAGCCGGATACCGGCGAGGACGCGCTGTCCATAACCGAGACGCTCGTCAGGAGCGGCGCCGTGGACGTGGTGGTGGTGGACTCCGTCGCCGCCCTTGTCCCCCGCACCGAGATAGAGGGCGAGATGGGCGACTCCTCCGTGGGCGTGGTGGCGAGGCTCATGAGCCAGGCGCTCCGCAAGCTCGCGGGAGTCATATCCAAGACCAACTGCATAGTCATATTCATAAACCAGCTGAGGGAGAAGATCGGCGTCATGTACGGCAACCCCGAGACCACTCCCGGCGGCAGGGCGCTTAAATATTTCGCCTCCGTGCGCATAGACATGCGCCGAATCGAGACGCTGAAGAACGGCTCCGAGGTGGTGGGCAACCGCACAAGGGCGAAGATAGTGAAGAACAAGGTGGCTCCCCCCTTCCGTGAGGCGGAGTTTGACATCATGTACGGCGAGGGCATTTCCCGCTTCGGCGAGCTGGTGGATCTGGGCGTGAAGCTGGAGCTCATCGAAAAGGGTGGCGCCTGGTTCACCTTCGGCGACGTGCGCATCCAGGGCAAGGACGGCATGAGGCAGTACCTCATCGACAACCCGGAGGAGGCGGACAAGCTGGAGGAGCAGATAAGGGCAAACTCCTTCAAGCTCCTGTCGCCCCAGGCGCAGGCGGCGGCAAAGGCGGCGGGCAGGGCCGTGGACGTGTCGGCGGAGGACTTTGAGGGCTGATGCCGAGGGTCACGAAGCTCACCGAGTCCAAAAACGTCAAGGACCGGTGGTACGCGGACATTGAGGGCGGAGAGAGCCTGAAAATTAACCTCGCCCTCATCGCCGACTACTCCATTTTCACCGGGCGCGAGCTTTCGGAGGAGGAGCTGTCCTCCCTGAGGGCGGCGGCGTCAAGGATGAACGCCAGGGCGCGGGCGCTGAGGATACTGGGCGCCCGGGCGATGTCCCGCCGGGAGCTCACCGACAGGCTCACGGAGAAGGGCGAGACGCCCGAGGACGCGGAGGAGGCGGCGGACTACCTGGAGAGCCTGGGCTTCCTCGACGACGCCCGGTATGCCGAGTCCGTTTCCCGGCACTACACCCAAAAGGGCTACGGCAGGGCGAGGGTGAGGCAGGAGCTTTTCCGCCGGGGCGTCCCGAAGGAGCTTTGGGAGGACGCGCTGGCGGAGCTGCCGGAGGAGCCGGAGGCGATAGACGCGCTTATTGAAGGGCGGCTTCACGGCGCGGAGCCCGACAGAAAGGAGCTCAAAAGGCTCACGGATATGCTTCTGCGCCGGGGGTTTTCCTGGGGCGAGATAAGATCCGCCCTCAACAGATACGATTTTTCGGAAGGAACAGACGATGAGTAAGGTATGCCTTATTTCCCTTGGCTGTGCCAAGAACCTTATAGACTCAGAGCAGATGCTCTCACTGCTTGACGACGCGGGATACGAGCTGACGGACGACCCGGAGGAGGCGGACGCGGCGATAGTCAACACCTGCGCGTTCATAGAGAGCGCCAAGTCCGAGGCGATAGACAACATCATCGCCATGGGGCAACTGAAGGAGACGGGAAGGCTCAAAAGGCTCGTCGTCACCGGGTGCCTGGCGCAGAGGTACAGGGAGGAGCTTTTGACGGAGATGCCGGAGATCGACGCCCTTCTGGGCACCGGCAGCATTTCGGAGATAGTAAACGCCCTGAGGACCCCGACGGATAAGCCCGAATATTTCGGGGACATAAACGCGCCGCTGGACGAGGCTGGGCGCGTGATCTCCACGGGTCCGGGCTGGGCGTACATAAAGATAGCCGAGGGGTGCTCCAATAACTGCGCCTACTGCGTGATCCCGTCCATACGCGGAAAATACCGCTCAAGGCCCATGGAGAACATCGTCTCGGAGGCCGAGGCGCTGGCGGCGACGGGCGTAAAGGAGCTTATTGTCGTCGCCCAGGACCCCACCATGTACGGCGTGGACCTGTACCGCAAGCGGAGCCTCGCGGAGCTCACCCGCAGGCTTTGCCGGATAGACGGCATCGAGTGGATACGCCTCCATTACCTCTACCCCGACGCGGTGGACGACGAGCTCATAGACGTGATAGCGTCGGAGCCAAAGGTGCTAAAGTACCTGGACATACCCATTCAGCACATAAATAACCGCATATTGAAGCTCATGCGCCGGCGCGGAACGGGGGACGAGATACGCGCGCTTTTGCCCAAGCTCCGGGAGCGCATACCGGGGCTTGTCCTGCGCACCAGCCTCATAACCGGGCTTCCCGGCGAGGGCGAGGCGGAGTTTGAGGAGCTTTGCGATTTTCTCCGTGAGGCTAAGATCGAGCGGGCGGGGGTCTTCCCCTTCTCCCCGGAGGAGGGCACGCCGGCCTACAGCATGGAGCATGTGGACACCGAGGAGGCGGTGAGAAGGGCCGAGCTTATACAGGAGCTCCAGGCGCGGGTGATGGAGGAGTTCAACGCCTCCCGCGTGGGTACGACCGTCAGGGTGCTGTGCGAGGGCTTTGACGAGGACGTGGGGCTCTACATCGGGCGCAGCTTCGCCGAGTCCCCGGACGTGGACGGTTACATCTACTTCGGCAGCCCCGACGAGGCGACCGCCGGGGAGTTCTACGACGTAATAATAAGAGGCGACATCGACGGGGACCCTGCCGGGGAGACGGTCGCCGCGGAAGGAGAATGAATCATGAATCTACCCAACAAGCTTACAGTTTTGAGGATGATACTCGTGCCCGTTTTTATGGCTGTTCTGCTTTTGTGGAACCGCTGGGTGGCGCTGGGGATATTTATAGTGGCGTCCCTCACGGATTTTATCGACGGCAAAATTGCCCGCTCCCGGAACCTTGTCACAGACTTCGGGAAGTTCATGGACCCGCTGGCGGACAAGTTGCTGGTGATCTCCGCGATGGTCATCTTCGTGGAGCAGGGGCACATGCCCTCCTGGGTCTGCATGGTTGTGATCGCCCGTGAGCTGGCGGTATCGGGGCTTCGCATGATCGCGGCGTCCAACGGCATCGTCATGGCGGCGGGGTGGAGCGGAAAGATAAAGACCGCCTGCACCATGATCGGCCTGTGCGTAATGATGACGCCGATAGCCGACATAGCCATCGCCGGAGGCTTTACGGTGAACGTGCTCATGTGGGTAATAATCCTCGTGACCACCGTCGTATCCGGCGTTGAGTATTTCGCCAAAAACGGGTCGGTGCTGGTGAAGGGGAAGCTGTAACGATCGGAGGTTCTTGCCGTGAAAGCAGGAAAAAGCCGGCTGGACATCACGCTGAACATACTGTGTCTGGCGGTCCTAATCGGTGTATCCGTGTACATCGCCGTCACATGGCGGAGTATTCCGGAGCTTGTACCGATGCACTACAACTCAGCCGGCGTGATAGACCGCTTCGGGTCGAAAAAAGGGCTTATCGCGCTGTCGATAGTCCCGTGGGCGGTTTATATCATTTTTACCGCCGTCCAATTTTTCCCCAGATCCATGTGGAACACAGGCTTCGCGCGGACAGACGAGGACCGCGAGCGGGTATATGCCCTCAGCGTACACTGCTTAAACAGCGTAAAGCTCACGGTAATTCTGCTGATGTCCTACTGCAACCTCACATCCGCCGCAGGGGTGGGCTTCTCCGGCTGGTGTGTGTTCGCGCTTATTGCCGCCGCGCTGGGGACGCTTTTCTACTGGATCGGCAGGATCGTAAGGGTGGGGACAAAATAAGCCTGCGGCGGGAGCCGGAAGCTATCAAAAAACTATTGACGATTTTGACCTCATCTGCTACACTGTCATAAAATAAAATACCGCGATGAACGGGAAGAGTAACGCTGGGAAGGTCACAGAGAGGGCGCGCACGGGCTGGAAGCGCGCCTGACGGGAATGGCGTGAAGTGCGCCCGGGAGCGGGAGGGCAGGAAACGGCCCTCCGTCAGGCCGCGTTAAGGCCGTGCCGGTTGAGGACCGGCAAGTCAAAACGGGAGTGGAACCGCGCTTAAAGCGCCTCCTATGGGTTTTGCCCATGGGAGGCTTTTTGTTTCGATTCCCAAAGGAGTGAACGGTATTGTTTGAGAGAACAAGGGAGACTGTGAGGGCGTACAAGGCCAGGGACCCGGCGGCAAGGTCCGCCCTGGAGATACTTCTGCTCTACCCCGGAGCCAGGGCGGAGCGGGCATACAGGCGGGCGAACTTCTGGTGGCGCCACGGGCACAAGCTCATAGCCCGCGCCATATCGGAGCACGCCAAGCGCCGCACGGGGATAGAGATACACCCGGGAGCAACCATCGGCAGAAGGCTGGTGATAGACCACGGCATGGGCACCGTCATCGGTGAGACAACCGTTATAGGGGACGACGTGCTTATTTATCAGGGCGTAACCCTGGGCGGCACCGGCAAGGACCACGGAAAGCGCCACCCAACCATCGGCAACAACGTGCTTATCGGCGCGGGGGCGAAGATTTTGGGGCCCTTTACCGTGGGGGACAACGCCCGTGTCGCCGCCGGAGCCGTGGTGCTCTCCGCCGTGCCGCCGGACTCCACCGCCGTGGGCGTCCCCGCGCGGGTGGTGAAGATAGCCGGCGAGCGTGTCAATTACGCCGGCGAGGTGGACCAGGTCAGCGTTACGGACCCGGTGAAGTCGGAGCTGTGCTCGCTTCGCGCCAGGGTCGATGAGCTCACACAAAAGATTGAGGAAAGAGGTAAATAAAAATGTATCTTTATAACTCCGCCACGCGCAAAAAGGAGCAGCTTCAGACACACACGCCGGGACACGTGGAGATGTACACCTGCGGACCCACGGTGTACCACTTTGCCCACATCGGCAACCTGCGCTCCTACATCATGGAGGACGTGCTGGAGAAGTACCTGAGATTTGAGGGGTACGACGTGAACAGGGTCATGAACATCACCGACGTGGGGCACCTCTCCGGCGACAGCGACGAGGGCGAGGACAAGATGCTCATGGGCGCCCGCCGTGAGCACAAGACGGTGATGGAGATAGCCCAATTCTACACCGACGCCTTTTTCGCCGACTGTGAAAAGCTGAACATCAAGACGCCCGACGTGGTACAGCCCGCCACCGGGCTCATACCGGAGTTTATAGAGATGGTACAGGGGCTCATGGACAAGGGGTACGCCTATTTTGCCGGCGGGAACGTATATTTTGACACGTCGAAGCTTCAGCGCTACCACGTATTTTTCGACCACGACGAGGAAGACCTCCAGGTGGGCGTCCGTGAGGGCGTGGAGGAGGATTTGAACAAGCGGAACAAAAACGACTTTGTCCTCTGGTTCACCAAGTCCAAATTTGAGGACCAGGCGCTGAAGTGGGACTCCCCCTGGGGCGTGGGTTACCCCGGCTGGCACATCGAGTGCTCCGCCATATCCTTAAAGTACAACGGCGAGTACCTGGACCTGCACTGCGGCGGCATAGACAACGCCTTCCCCCACCACACCAACGAGATCGCCCAGTCAGAGAGCTACCTGGGTCACCCCTGGTGCCCCCAGTGGTTCCATGTCCATCACCTGAACACCGGCGACGGGAAGATGTCAAAATCCAAGGGGGAATTCCTCACCGTCACCCTTTTGGAGCAGAAGGGCTACGACCCGCTGGCGTACCGCTTTTTCTGCCTCCAGAGCCACTACCGCAAGGCGCTGGTGTTCACCTGGGAGAACCTGGACAACGCGGCGTTGGCGTATAAAAAGCTCATCGCCCGCATAGCCGCCCTGGACCCGTCCGACGGACCCGTGGACGGCGAGGTGCTGGACGGGTACAGGGAAAAATTCATCAAGGCGGTGGGGAACGACCTGAACACCTCCCTGGGCGTCACGGCGGTCTACGACGCGCTGAAGGCGAAGGCAAACGACGCCACGCGCCTTGCGGTGATCGGAGACTACGACCGCGTTCTTGGGCTGAGCCTTGCGGAAAAGGCGGCGGCAAAGAGGGAGGCTGACGCCAAGGCCGCCGCGGGAGCCACCTCCGCTCAGGGCTTCACCGTTGCCGGCGAGGGCGACCCGGAGATCGACGCCCTCGTGCTCCAAAGGGCGAATGCCAAAAGGGAGAAAAACTTCGCCGAGGCCGACAGGATACGCGACGAGCTTAAATCCCGCGGCATAGAGCTCACCGACGTCCCAGGAGGGACGACATGGAAGTTTTCAAAAAAGGGCTGACGCCCTTTTTGGGCAGTCGGATACTTCCCCTCCCGCTTTGGGAGGGGAAGGTTTTTTATGGGATTTTGGCTATTTTTCTTTACAGATACACCGTTAAGGTGGTAAAATAAAAAGGTTAAGGCATAAGTTTAGGGGTGATATTATGAAGCTTGTGGTACTGGATGGGAACAGCATAGTTAACAGGGCGTTTTTTGGGGTGAGGCCGCTGAATACGGCGGACGGGACGCCGACGAACGCCGTTTTCGGGTTTATAAATATCCTCCGTCGGATAATCTCGGAGGAGGGGCCCGACGCGCTGTGCGTCACCTTTGACCTGCCCGCCCCCACCTTCCGGCACAAACAGTACGAGGGCTACAAGGCCACCCGCCACAAGATGCCCGATGAGCTTGCCGTCCAGATGCCGATATTGAAGGAGACGCTGGACGCCATGAACATCCGCCGCTACGAGCTGGAGGGCTGGGAGGCGGACGACCTTCTGGGGACCATCGCGAATAAATGCGCCTCGGCGGGGTGGGAATGCGTCGTGTGCACCGGCGACAGGGACAGCCTCCAGCTTGTGAGCGCCGCCACCACCGTGGACCTCATAACCACGCGCATGGGCAATACGAGCACCAAACGGGTGACGCCGGAGGTGTTCCGCGCCGACTACGGCTTTGAACCCATCCACATGATAGACTTAAAGGCGCTCATGGGCGACTCCTCCGACAACATACCCGGCGTGCGGGGCGTGGGGGAAAAGACCGCTATGGGGCTCATACAGCTCTACGGGAGCGTAGACGCCATATACGAAAAGCTTCCTGACATTTTCCAGGCGCCGGACGTGCCGGCAAAGCCGTCGCTTATCGCCAAGCTAGACGAGGGGCGGGAAATGGCGGCGCTGTCAAAGGACCTTGCCACCATCAGGTGCGAGGCGCCGCTGGAGTTTTCGCCCGAGGAGAACCTGGTGAAGCCGGTGGACAACGACAGGCTATATGCGCTTTTCACCCGCCTTGAGTTCCGCAAGCTCATCGAGGCGTACAAGCTCACACCGCCGGAGCCCGACGAAAAGGCTGAGCCGATGATAGAGGCCGAGTGCGTCACCGTGGAGGTCTCGGATATGGCGGCGCTGGCGGAGTTTACCGAGGCTGTGAGAAAATACCCCGTATCCCTGCGCTTTTCCCAGGGCATGGACATCTGCTGCGCGGACGTTGACAGCGAGGAGACGTTCACAGGCTACATCCTGCGGGAAAGCTTCCCCACCTGGAGGAGCGCCCTGGAGGTCCTCTGCGCGCCGGAGGTAAAAAAGCTGGGGCACGACATAAAGGACACCGTCCGCGCCTTGATGGACATGGGGCTGGAGCCGGAGGGCTGGGTCTTCGACTCGGCGCTTGCCGCGTATCTGCTGGACCCCACGGCAAGCCGGTATGAGCTGGGGGCGCTGTGCCAAAAATACTGCGGCTTCACGATAATGGACGGCGCGGAGGAGGACGGGCAGTTCTCCCTCCTTGACGACGGAACGAAGCTGGTGTCGAAGCTCCTTTCCGAGGCGGCGGGGGTCGCGGCGCTGCGGGAGAGGCTGACGCCGAAGCTCCGGGAGAAGGGTTTGACGGAGCTTTTTGAAAATGTGGAGCTTCCCCTCTGCCCGGTGCTTGCCCGAATGGAGCGGGAGGGTATGCTGGTGGACGAGCAGGCTCTTTTGACCTTCGGAAACCACCTCACCGACAGCCTCAACGCCATGACGGAGGAGATATATGCCCTTGCCGGGGTGAAATTCAACATAAATTCCCCCAAGCAGCTGGGGGAGGTGCTTTTTGAAAGGCTGGGACTTCCCACCGGGAAGAAGAACAACCGGGGCTACTCCACCAACGCCGACGTGATGGAAAAGCTCAGGCCCCTCCACCCCATCGTTGGAAGGGTGCTGGAGTACCGGGAGCTCTCAAAGCTCAAGTCCACCTACGTGGAGGGGCTTTACAAGGTGATAGACCCCGACGGGCGGGTGCGCACAAGCTTCCAGATGACCGTCACCGCCACGGGGCGGCTTTCCTCCGCCGAGCCGAATTTGCAGAATATCCCCGTCCGGCGGGAGCTGGGCGGAGAGATCCGCCGGATGTTCGTGGCGCCCGCGGGACGGGTGCTGGTGGACGCGGATTACAGCCAGATCGAGCTTCGTATCCTCGCCCACATATCCGGGGACGAGAACATGAAAAACGCCTTCCTCTCGGGGCAGGATATACACCGCTCCACCGCCGCGCAGGTCCTGGGGATCCCGCCGGAGCAGGTGACCCATGAGCAGAGGAGCCACGCCAAGGCGGTGAATTTCGGCATCGTATACGGCATATCCGCCTTCTCCCTCTCCGAGGATATAGGCGTCTCCGTTGCCGAGGCAAAGGACTATATCGACACCTACATGGCCACCTATAAGGGCGTTTCCGACTACATGGAGCGGGTGGTCAGGGAGGCGAAGGAGACAGGCGTTGTGCGCACGCTCTACGGGCGCATACGCCCGATGCCGGAGCTGAAGGCGTCCAACTTCAACCTTCGCTCCTTCGGCGAACGCGTGGCGCGCAATATGCCGATACAGGGCACAGCGGCGGACATCGTGAAGATAGCCATGGTCAACGTGGACAGGGCGCTGAGGGCCTCCGGTCTTGACGCCGCCCTTCTGCTCCAGGTCCACGACGAGCTCATCGTCGAGTGCGCCGAGGCTGACGCCCAAGCGGTGCGGGAGCTCCTCATACGTGAGATGGAGGGCGCGGCGACGCTCTCCGTGCCCCTCACCGTGGAGGCGAACATTGGTAAGAACTGGCTGGAGGCGAAATGAGGATAGAGAGGGCGCGGGCGGAGCACATGGACGCCATCCTCGCCATAGAGCGGGCGAGCTTCACCGACCCCTGGTCCCGCGAGGGGCTTGAGGACTACCTGGACGCCCCCGGCGGGGAGCTGCTGGTGTGCCTGGAGGGGTCTGAGGTGCTGGGCTTTGCAGTGTACCATGTCTCCTATGAGGACGCGGAGCTATATAACATCGCCGTGGACCCCGGGGCCCGGGGCATGGGCGCGGGCAGGGCGCTGCTGGGCGAGGTACTGCGCCGCGCCGGGAAAATGGGCGCTGAACGAATGTTCCTGGAGGTGCGCCGTTCCAACGCCGCGGCAAGGGCGCTTTACGCCTCCGCCGGCTTTTCAATCTGCGGCGTCAGGCGCGGGTACTATCAGAGCCCGCCTGAGGACGCGGTGCTGATGGACAAATTATTGGAGAAGTGACATGAACATACTCGGAATCGAATCCTCCTGCGACGAGACGGCGGCAAGCGTCGTCCGGGACGGCAGGACGGTGCTCTCAAACGAGATATTTTCCCAGGCTGACATGCACGCCATCTACGGCGGCGTGGTGCCGGAGATAGCCTCGCGGAACCACATAACCGTCATCTCCCGCCTTGCCGACGAGGCGGTGAAAAGGGCGGGGCTTGACAAATCGGGGATAGACGCCATAGCCGTGACAGCGGCTCCGGGGCTGATAGGGGCGCTTCTTGTGGGCGTCAATTTCGCCAAGGGCGCGGCGCTGGCGCTGGGTGTGCCGCTGGTCCCAGTCCACCACGTCCGTGGGCACATCGCCGCCAACTACCTGGCGTTCCCGGAGCTTGAGCCGCCATTCCTCTGCCTTGCCATATCCGGCGGCAACACCGCGATAGTGGACGTGCGGGGGTACACGGATATGTCCATAATAGGCTCCACACACGACGACGCGGCGGGGGAGTGCTTCGACAAGGCGGCGCGGGTGCTGGGGCTCCCGTATCCCGGCGGGCTCCCCCTCCAGAACCTGGCGGAGGGCGGGGACGATACCTCCTTTAAGCTCCCCCACGCCCGCATAGAGGGCCACCCCTACGATATGTCCTTTTCGGGCCTCAAGACCGCCGTGGTGAACACCGTCCACAACGCCCTGCAAAAGGGCGAGGAGCTGGACAGAGCCGGACTTGCCGCCTCCTTCCAGCGGGCGGTGAGCGAGACGCTGGTGCCGAGGACCATGGACGCCGCCCGTGACCTGGGGTACGATACCGTCGTCGTCGCCGGCGGGGTCGCCGCCAACAAGCGCATACGCGCCGACTTCGAGGACGCCTGCCGCCGGGAGCACAAGCGGCTTTTCGTGCCGCCGCTGAAGCTGTGCGGTGATAACGCCGCTATGATAGCCTGCCAGGGCTATTACGAGTACCTCTCCGGCGTTCGGGCAGGGTCGGAGCTCAACGCATACGCCACCATGGACATCGACAGGGCCGCTTTTTGATGAACGAAAACCCTTCAAATTTCCCGCGTCACGGCGGGGCGGGACGGTAAAAGCCGGTTTATGTCAATCAGGGAACAAAAAGGTTTTTCCACAAAGCTTTATCCCGAGATTAGTAAATAACTGGTAAAAATCGCGCTTCCCTTAGGGCAAAGCGGGGTTTTGCCTGTGGAAAACCCTGTGGAGAATGTGAATAACTTTATGTAGAGCTCCATTCCAAACCCACTTACGTCAACCGAACGGGGTTGTTTTTCAAAAGGGACGTCCCCGTGAAAAGTCACCCGAACCGGTCGGTAAGCCCCAAAAACCGAACAAACCGGCGGACAAGCTGTCAGGCGCTAAAGGAAGGAAATTGCAGGATATCGCCCCCGCGGGACCATGAATACAGTTTGTATTCACAGGAGGAAAAATGGCGGAACACAGCGGACACAGAAAAAGACAGCGCGAGCTGTACCGTAAAACCGGCGGCGAGGGCTGGGAGGAGGCGAGGCTCCTGGAGCTTCTGCTCTTCCGGG
Source organism: uncultured Oscillospiraceae bacterium (assembly GCA_947627285.1). Classification (GTDB taxonomy): domain Bacteria; phylum Bacillota; class Clostridia; order Oscillospirales; family Oscillospiraceae; genus RUG626. The sequence goes on along the minus strand of CANQVL010000004.1, from coordinate 46,425 downwards.
CTATACCGAGAGGGGACGTGTACCCGCTGGCTCAGCGCCTAATCGGGCGCTTCGGCTCCCTGGAGGGCGTGCTCACCGCCGAAAAGGGACAGCTCATGGAGGAGCGGGGCGTGGGCGAGAGGACCGCTGAAATGCTCTCCATGGCGCGGGAGGGGCTTCTGGACACCGCCGGGGACGGCGGGGAGGCGCGGCCTCCCGAAAGGCCGTGCCTCCCCGGACCTCAGGAGGCGGGGGCGTTTTTGATACCCTACTTTCTCTCCCACCGGGAGGAGGCGGTGTATCTTTTGGGGCTGGACGGGGACTACCGCTTCACCGGCCTCCGGCTCGTCGCCATGGGCGGCGAGGAGGCGGTGCGGGTGGATTTGGAGGAGACGGTGCGCATAGCCGAGGCGATGTGTCCCGCCTACGTTGTCGCCGCCCACAACCACCCCAGCGGCATAGCCCTCCCCTCCGCCGCCGATGAGCGGGCGACTTTTTTCCTCCGCGACGCCCTCAGGGACGCCGGAATAACGCTTCTTGACCACCTGATAGTCTCCGGGGACGACTTTGTGTCCCTTCGGGAGAACGGAATACTTTGCTGACGAGGACCCGATATGGAATTTAAGCTTCACGCCCCATATAAGCCCATGGGCGACCAGCCCGAGGCCATCGACACCCTCTGCCGGGGTCTTGAGCTGGGTCTTGACGAGCAGGTCCTGCTTGGCGTCACCGGCTCCGGCAAGACCTTCACCATGGCAAACGTCATAGAGCGCATGGGCAGGCCCACCCTGGTGCTTGCCCACAACAAGACCTTGGCGGCACAGCTCTACGCGGAGCTGAAGGAGTTTTTCCCCGAGAACGCCGTGGAGTATTTTGTGTCCTACTACGACTATTACCAGCCGGAGGCGTACATCGCCCACACCGACACGTACATCGAAAAGGACTCCTCGGTAAACGACGAGATCGACCGCCTCCGCCTCTCCGCCACGGCGTCGCTTTTGGAGCGCAGGGACGTGGTTGTTGTCTCCTCCGTCTCCTGCATATACGGCCTGGGCGAGCCCGACGACTTTGAGGCGATGATGGTGTCTCTGCGGGTGGGCATGGAGATAAAGATACCGGACCTTTTGAAAAAATTCGCCGACATCCGCTACGAGCGCAACGACCTTGCCTGGGAGCGCAATATGTTCCGGGTCCGCGGGGACACGGTGGAGGTCTGGCCCGCCTACTGGAAGGACACGGCGCTGAGGATAGAGTTCTTCGGCGACGAGATAGACAGGATAAGCGAGATAAACACCGTCACCGGCACCGTGGTGCGCAGGCTCAACAACATACCCATCTGGCCTGCCACCCACTACGTGACGCCCAGGGACAAGATGGACAGGGCGATCCAGGAGATACTCCGGGAGATGGACGAGCGTGTGAAGTGGTTCAAGGACCGGGACAAGCTCATAGAGGCCCAGAGGATATACCAGCGCACCATGTACGACGTGGAGATGCTCCAGGAGCTGGGCTACTGCTCCGGCATTGAAAACTACTCCCGGATAATATCCGGCAGGGCGCCCGGAAGCGCACCCATGACGCTGCTGGACTACTTCCCTAAGGACTTCATACTGTTTGTGGACGAGTCCCACGTGACGCTTCCCCAGGTTCGGGCTATGTACCGGGGTGACAGGGCGCGGAAGGAGTCGCTGGTGGAGTACGGCTTTCGCCTGCCCTCCGCCTTCGACAACAGGCCCTTGAAATTTGACGAGTTCAACGAGCGGATAAACCAGGCGATATACGTCTCTGCCACCCCCGCCGAGTACGAGCGGGAGCGGGCGGGGCAGATAGCCGAGCAGATAATAAGACCCACGGGACTTCTCGACCCGCGCGTGGAGGTCCGCCCTGTGGAGGGGCAGATAGACGACCTCATCGGCGAGATAAACAAACGCACCGAAAAAAAGGAGCGGGTGCTGGTCACCACCCTCACAAAACGCATGGCAGAGGACCTCACCACGTATCTCGGCAAGGCGGGCATAAAGGTCAGGTATATGCACCACGACATCGACGCCATAGAGCGCATGGAGATAATACGCGACCTGCGCCTGGGCACCTTTGACGTGCTGGTTGGGATAAATCTGCTCAGAGAGGGGCTGGACCTCCCCGAGGTCAGCCTTGTGGCGATACTCGACGCTGACAAGGAGGGCTTTCTGCGCTCCGAGACCAGCCTTATACAGACGATAGGCAGGGCGGCGAGGAACGCGGAGGGGCTTGTCATTCTCTACGCCGACACCGTGACGCCATCCATGCGGGCGGCTATGGACGAGACAGAGCGGAGAAGGGCAAAGCAGGACGCCTTCAACAGGGCAAACGGCATCGTCCCCAAAACCATCGTCAAGGACATCCGCTCCGTACTGGAGCACGAGGAGGAGAAGCCCTCCCGTGGGAAGGTGGACGAGGACGGCAAATACCTCACCAAACGCGAGCGCGAGGAGGCCATCGCCAAGCTTGAAAAGGAGATGCGCAAGGCGAGCCAGATGCTGGAATTCGAGTACGCCGCTCTTCTGCGTGACAGGATAATCAAGCTGAGAGGGCAAAAATAGCAAAATCCATCCCTGCGGCATATCCTGTCGCAGGGGGTGCGGAAATGATAGTTGAGACCTTGCTGGGCGTCGCTGTCGCGGCGGCGGTGATAGGCGCTGTAATGCTTGTGCGGGCGCTGCTGCCAAAGAGCTTTCCCGAGCCGGACGTGGAGCGGCTGACTGTGCTCCGGTGTACCGGTAAGGCGGAGGGGCTTGAGGCGGCGCTGAGGCGCGACGGAGGCGTCGGGACGTATATACTCGACGCCGGATTGACCCCGGAGGCGCGCCGGCGGGCGGAGCTTCTTGCCTGCCGCTTCGGGGCGCAGATAATGAAGGATTTTACACAGGAGCCGGGAGACGAAGATGGAAGACAATGAACTCATAGTCACAGAGGGCACGGTGCAGTCGGTTATATTTCAAAACCCGGAAAACGGCTACACCGTCCTTCGGCTGCGCCCCGACGGGGACGAGAGCTTCACCGCCGTGGGCGCCCTTCCGGGCGTAACGGTGGGGGAGAAGCTGCGTCTCTACGGCAGCTGGACCTCCCACCCCTCCTTTGGACAGCAGTTCAAGGCGGAGCACGCCGAGAGGTATCTGCCGGAGGGGAGCTCCGCCATATACGACTACCTTGCCTCCGGCGCGATAAAGGGCATCGGCGCAAAGCTTGCCCGGCTCATAGTCTCCGAATTCGGGGCGAGGAGCCTTGACGTCATCGAAAACTCCCCGGAGGAGCTGGTGAAGCTCAGGGGGATAACCTCAAAAAAGGCGGAGGACATATCCGAACGCTTCCGCCGTCAGACGGGGCTTCGGAGGCTCATGGAGTTTCTGGTGGACAACGGCGTCAAGCCCATCGCCGCGGCAAAGCTCTACCGGGCATACGGCGACGGCGCGGAGGCGGTGGTCACGGAAAACCCGTACATACTTGCCGACCCCGCCTTCGGCATGGATTTCTTCGCCGCCGACGGGTTGGCGGTACGCCTGGGCTTTGCCCCGGACTGCCGTGAGAGGGCGGCGGCGGCAGCTGTATTTGAGCTCCGCCACAACGAGGGCAACGGGCACGTCTTTCTCCCCAGGGACAAGCTTGTGGCGGCGACGGCACAGCTCCTTGAGATAGACCCCGAGCCCGTGGAGCGCGCCCTGGAGGAGCTGAGCGAGACAGGGGATCTGATAGTCCAGCGCGTCGCCGGGGTGGACGCGGCGTATCTGCGGGATATGTTTGACGCGGAGTACGAGACAGCCCGGCGTATAGCATTGATGAGCCGCACACCGGTGGACGACACGCCGGGACTTCCCGTGCTCATGGAGCGGGCGGAGTACCGCTGCGGGATACGGTTCGCCGACAAGCAGCGAGCGGCGCTGGAGATGGCGGCAAGGGGGCGGGTCATGGTCCTCACCGGCGGACCCGGCACCGGCAAGACCACCACCGTTCGGGGGATAATCAGCCTCTATGACGAGATGGGGCTTGACACCCTCCTCACCGCCCCCACCGGCAGGGCGGCAAAGCGCCTGACGGAGCTCACCGGCAGGGAGGCGCAGACCGTCCACCGCCTGCTGGGAGCCGGTATGCCGGAGGCCGGGGAGAACGGCAGGGAGTTTGAAAAGTGCGCCTCGGACCCGCTGGACTGCGGCGCTGTGATACTTGACGAAACAAGCATGGTGGACATAAAGCTCATGGCGGCGCTTCTGGACGCCATGCCCCCCTCTGCGCGCCTGGTGATGGTGGGTGACGCTGACCAGCTGCCCTCCGTAGGCCCCGGAAACGTTTTCGGGGACGTTATAAGGAGCGGCACGGTGCCCGTCATAGCCCTTACGGACATCTTCCGCCAGGCGAAGGAGAGCGCCATCGTGAAAAACGCCCACATGATAAACCGGGGCGAGACGCCGGCGCTCAAAAACGCCGGGGGCGACTTCTTCTTTTTGAAGCGCCAGGACCCGGAGAGCATAACAGGGACCGTGACGGAGCTCATCTCCCGAAGACTGCCGCAAAACATGGGGATTCAGCCCGCTGAAATACAGGTCCTCTCCCCCTCGCGCAAGTACGGCGGGGGCACAAGGGAGCTGAACGCCGCCGTCCAGGAGGCGCTGAACCCCGCCTCACCCGGCAAAAAGGAGAAAAATCTCGGCTCCGTCACCTTCCGCGTGGGCGACAGGGTGATGCAAACGCGGAACAATTATGATATAATGTGGGTCAAGGGCGCCTGCGCCGTTCCCGCCGTGGACGAGGACGGGGAGCCCGCGCCTGTTCGCGGCGAGCCGGGAGCTGGGATATACAACGGCGACGTGGGCTACATAGAGGACATGGACGAGGGCGCGCAGATGGCGTATATCCGCTTTGAGGACAAGCTGGTGCCTTACCCATTTGACCAGCTTACGGACCTGGAGCTCGCCTACGCCGTCACCGTCCACAAGTCCCAGGGCAGCGAGTACCGGGCGGTGATCCTCGCCCTTCCCAAGTGCCCGCCGGGGCTGGTGGCAAGGGGCGTGCTGTACACCGCCGTCACCAGGGCGCGGGAGCTTTTGGTCATTGTCGGAGGACCCGACGTGTTCTCGGCGATGGTCGCCAACGACCGCCGCCAGCGGCGCTACTCCGGCCTGCGGGCGAGGCTCGCGGGAGAGGTGGAGTGATGGCTCTGAAGCTCCTGGACCTCCTCTTTCCGCCGAAATGCGTATTCTGCCGCAGGCGCATAGACGAGGGATACGTCTGCCGCGAATGTGCGTCGAGCCTTCCCCGGTGCGGAAAAATTCGCGGGCGCGGGGAGTTTTTCTCCTCCGTCACGGCGCCCCTTTACTACAAGGATACGGTGCGCGGCGCGATCCTGCGCTACAAATTCTCAAGACGGCGCGGATACGCCCGGGGCTTTGCCCCGTTTATGGCGGAGAAGGCGCGGGAGGAGCTGGAGGGGGCGTACGACATCATCACCTGGGTCCCCGTGAGCCGCGCAAGGCTCAGAAAGCGCGGCTACGACCAGTCCCGCCTCCTTGCCGAGAACACGGCGAGGCTCCTGGGGCGCGAGGCCGTCCCAACTCTGAGGAAAAGGCGGAACACCGGCGCCAACTCAAGCCTTGCCACCCGCGAGGCGCGGGCGGCAAACGTCCTGGGCGCGTTTCAGGTCCCGGACCCCGAAACGGTCCGGGGGAAGCGGGTACTGCTGGTGGACGACATCTACACCACCGGAGCGACGCTGTCCGAGTGCTCGCGGATGCTCCTGATGGCGGGCGCGGAGGACGTGATTTGCCTCACCCTCGCCGCAAAACCCGGCTCGGACAGGAAAGATTAACCAAATTGTGGGATATAATATCTACATACACACCGAATATTATCCATGATTTAAGCTCTTGACAAAGCGAAGAGAGCCATACGGAGGTACAACATGATTTTCGGACGCGACATAGGAATAGACCTGGGCACCGCCACGGTTGCCGTGGCTGTACGCGGCAAGGGGATAGTCACCAGAGAGCCCTCGGTGGTCGCCATGGACAAAAATACCGGAAGGCTCCTGAAGGTGGGCGCGGCGGCGCAGAGAATGTTGGGGCGCACGCCGGGGAATATAGCCGCCATACACCCCCTGTCGGGCGGGGTAATCTCGGATTTTGACATGACCGAGCGCATGGTCAGGGAGCTTCTGCGAAAGGTCATATCCTTCAGCCTTTTAAAGCCCCGGGTTGTGATCTCGGTGCCCTCGGGGATAACCGAGGTGGAGGAGCGGGCGGTTATAGACGCCGGTATCCGCGCGGGGGCCAGGAAGGTGTACCTGATGGAGGCGCCTGTCGCCGCGGCGCTGGGAGCGGGCGTGGACACCTCCAAGGCGGAGGGGCACATGGTGGTGGACGTGGGCGCCGGCACCACCGACATAGCCGTAATATCCCTCTCGGGCGTGGTGCAGTCAGAGTCAATAAAGGCCGCCGGAGACGCCTTTGACGAGGCTATAATCAAATACATCCGCAAAAAGCACAACCTGCTTGTGGGCAAGACCACGGCGGAGGAGCTGAAAAAATCCATCGGCTGTGTGTTCCCCAAGCCCGATGAGATGAGCGTGGAGGTCAAGGGAAGATGCCTGATGACCGGGCTTCCCCGCATGGTCTCCGTGAGCTCCACGGAGATGATAGAGGCCTTTGACGAGGTCTCGGAGCAGATACTTGAGTCCATCCACCGGGTACTGGAGAACACGCCCCCGGAGCTGGTGGCGGACATATCCGAAAACGGCATAGTCATAACCGGCGGAGGCGCCCTCATTTGGGGCTTTGAGCGCCTCATAGAGAGCTCCACCAGTATCCGCACCCGCATAGCCGACGACGCGGATATGTGCGTGGCATACGGGCTCAACAAATCCCTTGATATGATCGGCGAGATGCAAGAGGGCCCCCTGAACCTATCCCGCCGCAGACAGCTGAGATGACCGCCCTAATTTGGGACCTGGACGGGACGCTTTTGGACTCGTACCCCATAATCGTGGACTGCGCCCTGCAAACCCTGCGGGAGTGCGGGGAGACGCCGGAGCGCGGCGAGCTCCACCGCAGGCTCATCGAAAGCTCCGTCAAGGACGTGCTGACAAAAACCGCCCTGGCGCGGGGGCTTGATCCGGACGCCCTGTGGGAGCACTATCAGGCGCTGAACACCGCCGAGGACGGCAGGGTCCGCCTCATGGAGGGCGCGGCGGAGACGCTGGAGGCGCTTTCCCGCCGGGGAACGGCAAATTTCGTATTCACCCACAAGGGCGCCACGGCAAGGGCGGTGCTCGAAAAGCTGGGAGTGTGGAGATATTTTGCCGATATACTCTCCGCCGGGGAGGGCATACCCCGCAAGCCCGCGCCCGACGGGATAAATCTCCTGTGCGCCCGTCACAGTCTTGACAAACGGAAAACCTTTTACGTGGGCGACCGCGCCCTTGACCTTAAGTGCGCCCACAGCGCCGGCGTCGGCGCCATATTCTTCCTCCCCCCATCAAGCCCCGCCTCCCCGCCCGACGGAAATTACATAACCGTCCGCGCTCTCAGCGAGATACCCGAAATTATAAGGAATATAATAAGTTAAACCGGTTGACAAAATGTCAGCCGGTTTAACTTTCCTGATAGGGCTGTGCCCTTTTTCAATTATTCTACAACTATTACCCTTGCCTTCGCTCCCGTGGCGGGGGTGCGGTCGTAGTAGACGGTGAAGGAGTTGGAGGCGAGCCAGCACTCGTCAAGGCTTTCGTACCAGAAGCCGTAGCGCTTGTTGTAGCACTGGACGCCCGAGGCGATGGGGATCCTTGTGCCCTTCAGGTAAACGACGCCGTTTTTCACGTCGATATCGTCCTGCGTGAGGTCCTTAACGGAGGAGAGAGTGGCGTAAGCCGCGGCGCGGGGCACGCTTATGTTGGAGTAGCCGGTGTCGAACCCGGACACCGCCACGCCCCCGAAGCCGCCGCCGCGAAGGGAGTCGCAGAGGACCTCGACGCTCTTCTCCTCGCCGTCCTCATAGTATTTGACGGTGGTCACGGTGACATCGACAGTGGTGCCCTCGCCGCCTCCAAGGGAGGCGATATACCCCTGATCCGCCCTGGTGGATATGAGCCCGTAGACGAACCTGTCGCCGGTGACGTTTTCAAGAATGATTACATCCGCCTGGTTTGCGGAGTTCAGATGTACCGACGCCACCTGCGCGGAGGGGATCCGCGCCTCGCTAAGGTCCCCGGTGGATATGCGCGTGAGGTATCCGCCGGCGCCGGCGCGCTCAAATATCACGGCGTTTTCGGCGAGGGGATATCTGCCCACCTTCCTGGCGGCGACGTCAAAGTCCCCGTAAGCGCCGCTGAACACCTTGGTAAGGCGCAGGCAGGTGGAGCCCGCCACGGTCGCGGTGCCGAAGGTGACCAGCTCGCCCATGTAGCTGCCGGCTTCGATGCCGCTTTGGAGCGTGCCGGAAACCGTCTCAAGCCCCTCCGGGGCGTTTATCACGCTTATGGTCACGCCGGAGCCGGAGGAGCCCTCCGCCACCACGCCCATAGCAGTGGAGCCAAGCCCGGTGTTGGGCAGAAGCTGGGCGATTTCGCCGTTGGGGGCGAAAAGCGCCATCACCGTCACGCCCCTGCTCACGTTGCCAAGCGTGTCGTAGGCGCAATCGGCAAGCTCCAGCTCCTTGCCCAGGAGCGTTATCTTCTCAGGCGCGGCGGGATTGGGCGACGCCTGCTCGTAGACCGCGGCGACACGGAAGTCGGTGACGTAGAGCGTCCCGCCGGCGGCGTCATACATTCCCACGTCATAGGGCTTTATGGCGCTGCCGTCCACCTCCAGCCCGTTTTTGACGACCGTGCACCTCTCGCCGGAGATTATCGAGCTGAACGCCTTCAGCCCCTCCTCACGGGCAACGGCGATGTTCCCGGAGGTCTTGGAGGCGGAGCCGGCGTAGATGTAGTCAATTGCGCCGGAGGCGGTATAGTAGACAGTTACCCGCAGGCCCGCCCTGTTGAGCCCGCCGAATATCACTCCCCACTTGGACTCGACGCCGCCCCGGTACACCTTTGTGTCGCTGGGGACCGTGACCGTGACGCCGCCCTCGCCGCTGAGCTTCGTGCCGGAGGTGGATACCACCGTCACCGTGCGGGAGCGCTGGTCACGCTCGGGCAAGAACGCCAAGAGCTTTCCCGAGCCGTCCAGCACCGCCGTGCCCCTGTGACCCAGGAGGGAATCGGAGGGGAAGTGATTGACCGCCGCCACAGGGTCCTCGATGCCGGAGAATTTCATAGCCGGCTGCCCGTCGCCGGTGACCTCGCCGGCGGAGTAGTACACCGCGTCCTCATGGGCGGTGCCCAAAGTGCTTATGTATGCCGCCTTGCTGTCCTTGGGCTTTGCCGTCAGCATATTCCTGAAAAGTATCGCCGCCTGCCCGCGGGTCATGGGGTCGTTGGCGCCCAGAGCGGGGAGGTTGTCGGAAAGCCCGAGCTGCGGAGCCAGCGCCACCGCGCCGTAGGGCCAGTTTACGGAGGACTCGGCGGCGTAGCCCAGAACACGCAGGGCGAAGGTCGCCGCCATGCCGTAGGTCATCACACCGTCGGGGTCGAATTTACCGCCGCCTGTGCCGGAGACAAGGCGGTAACCGCTTCCCTCGGGTATCTCGATTTTTGAGGCGAGGTTTATGTATCCCCGCGCCCAGTGGGTGGAGGTGACATCTGAGAATATTGTGCGGACCTCATAGGGGGGCACCTCGTCGCCCCTGCCCATCAGGCGGATGGCAAGGGTGCAGAAATCAGCCCTTGTCAGCTTACCGTCGGGATTAAATTCCCCTTTTCCGTCTCCGTTTACGACGCCCATGGTGTAGAGTATATCCACCGCCTCAGCCACGTTGGGGTCGGTTACGTCGGGGAAGACGGAATCGCCCTCCGAGGCGGCGCGCGCCGGGACGGATACGAGTCCCGCCGCCATTATCAGCGCCAGAAGGAGCGCCGCGATCTTTTTTGTGCTGTTCATAAGCTCACTCCTTTGTTTGTCAATCCGCCCTTAAAGCGTCCACGGGCTGGAGCCGGGAGGCCTTGGCGGCGGGGTATATGCCGAAGATTATGCCCAGGGCAACGGATATGGCGAACGCCCCGACGGTGATCCCCACGCCGGGGATCAGGACTATTTTGAAGGCAAGCTTGCCCACGATGAGCGTACCCAGGTAGCCCACGATTATCCCAAGTATCCCGCCGATGCCGCATATCATCGCCGCCTCGATGAGGAACTGGGTTATGATACTGCCGCGCTCCGCGCCGATGGCCTTGCGTATGCCGATCTCCCTGGTGCGCTCGGTGACGGTCACAAGCATGATGTTCATTATGCCCACGCCCCCGACTATCAGGGAAATTGCCGCGATGCCGCCCAGGAAATACTGCTGGAGCTTGTTTGCCTCGTTCTCCTCCTCCCGGTAAACGCCCTCGTTGTATACGTCGGCGTAACCGTTGCCGTTTTCCATGTCCACAAGACCGGAGAGGAAGGCGCGTATGAGCGTGGCCGCCTCCTTGGCGGACTTGGAGTCCTTTGCCTTTACGGTGAAGTCGCTGATGGACTGGTTGCCGTTGAAAATGCGGGTGAGGGTGTAGGGGAAGACCACTATCCGGTCCATGCGGCTCATCTCCACCTCCTGCCAGTTGTCGCCGTTCTCGTTGTACTCGGTGGTGCCGTTGCCCTTGGGGGCGTAAACGCCTATGACCGTAAAGGGAAGGCCGTTCACCGTGACCTCCTTGCCCACCGGGTCCACCATTCCGAAGAGCGTGTCGGCGGTGGCGGCGCCCAGGACGCAAACGTGGTTGAGCCGCTTTATGTCCATGTAGCTCAGCTCTCTGCCCTTGGCGAGCGTGTAGTTGTTGCACAGCCCGAACTGGTCGTTGGCAAGATAAAACTGCGGGCGCGTATTGTAGGAATCCGTCACGTACACGCCCCCGCCGATTGAGACGCCGTAGCTGTTGTTGCTCTGCCCCAGGGATTGGACGCCGTATTGGATGTTCACGTCCCATACGTACTCATTGGGAGTGATGCCCGCTACGCAGTCGGAGATCTGCTGGCAGTAGTTGGAAAGCTCCTCCGCCAGGTCCACGTCGTTGTTGTAGGCATAGGCGTAGACGGTGAGCTTGTTTTCGCCCATGCTCTCATAGTATTTTTCCATTGCCAGGTTCTGCCCCTGGGCGTAGGAGACAAGGATTATCACCGCCGCGAGGCCGATGATGACGCCCAGCATCGTGAGGGCGGAGCGGCCCTTGTTGCCGGAGATGGACTTTGCCGCCATTTTAAGCGCCTGTGTAAGCTTCACGCTCCCGCACCTCCTTCGTGAGCGACACTGTATTGGAGATCCGCGTCGTTCATGGAATCGGCAACTATCCTGCCGTCGGAGATCCGCACTATCCTGTGTGCGGTGGCGGCGATGGAGTTGTCGTGGGTTATAAGTATTATCGTTGTGCCCGCCTCCTCGTGGAGGGTGTGGAGTATCTCCAGCACGTGCTTGCCGGTGCGGGAGTCAAGAGCTCCCGTGGGCTCGTCCGCCATTATGATGGGGGGCTTCGCGGCAATCGCCCTCGCTATTGCCACGCGCTGCTGCTGTCCGCCGGACATCTCCGAGGGCTTGTGCTGCGCCCTGTCCGCCATCTTCACCTTCTCCAGAGCCTCCATCACCATGTCCTCGCGCTTCAGTATGCTGACGCCCCGGTAGATAAGTGGCAGCTCCACGTTTTCATAGGCGTTGAGGGCGGAGATGAGGTTGTAGCCCTGGAAGATGAAGCCGATCTCCTTATTGCGTATCCTGGCAAGCTCCCTGTCCGAAAGCTCCGTCACGTCCGTGCCGTCCAGGGAGTAATCCCCGTAGGTCGGCACGTCAAGACAGCCCAGGATGTTCATGAGGGTGGATTTTCCCGAGCCGGAGGCGCCGATTATCGCCACAAACTCGCCCCGGTCTATCCGGAGGCTCACGCCGTCCAGCGCCCGGACCTCGCTCTCCTGACCCTCGTTATAAATTTTGTAGACGTTTTTTATGTCGATAAGCATGACGTGACCTCATCAGCCCCAGGCTCCGGTCATCATGTACGCGCTGAACACCGTGTCGCCGTCGGAAAGGCCGGAGGTAATCTCAATGTCGTACCTGTCGCTGAGGCCGGTCTCAACGGGGACGGGCCAGTAGCCCTCCTCGCCGGAGGGATAGGCGGGAGTGGAGCCATAGTAGTTTTCGGGCATCTCAAACTCAATGGCGTTCTCCGGCTTTTCATCCGCCTGGAGGAATACCACAGTGTGGGGGTTGCCGTCCAGGTCCACTATGTTCTTGACGCACTGTATGGGTACGGTCAGGCAGTCCACGGACTCGCTGGTGACGAAGGAGTAGTCAAGCCACATGCCCTGCAGGAGCGAGCCGGAGGAGTTCTCCACGGAGAGCGTCACCGGATAGTTGGTCATTCCGGAGCCGCCCATGGAGCCCATGTCCCCGCCGTAGCCCATGTCGATGTTGGTGACCACGCCCACGAAGTAATTGCCGTTCCAGTCGGCAAGCTCCACCTCCATACCGGGCTTGACGTAGGAGATGTTGCGGTCGTCAACGGTTATCTCCACGGTCATGTTGGTGGTGTCGGAGATGGTTATGATGGTGGTGCCGCCGGTGACCTCGGAGCCCTCCACCACGGTGCAGGAGGTGATGGTGCCGGAGATGGGCGCCACGGCGTCCAGATTCTCAACGCCCTCCTTCGCCTTGACCACCGCCTCCTCAAGCTCCGCAAGCCTTGTCTCGGCGTCGGTGACACGCTGCTCCGCGGTCTTTATCTCGTCGGACTTGGCGGAAAGCTCATTGTTGAAGGTGTCAGCCGACTGCACGGCAAGCACCTGTCCCGCAGAAACGTCGGTGTAATCCCGCAGGCCGGAGATGCTCTCCACCTTGCCGGACTGGGTGGCGACTATGTCCTCACTGCCGGAATACTCAAGCTTCCCGTTCTCGTAGGGGAAGACGTTGGCGCCGGCGGCGTTGACCATGGAGGCGGAGGCCTCCATATCCGCCGTGAGTGTGCCGGGGTTGTCAAGGCCGATGACCACCTCAAAGAGTATACCGTTCTCCACGGTGGGACGCTTGACCTTGTATATCTCCTCCACCTCGCCGTCAACGGTGAGCATAAGCTGCGGAATGGAGACGGACGCGGGCTGTCCCACATAGATGTCGTTCTCGTAGCCGTAGCTGTAATAGAGGCTCAGCTTCATGCGGCGGTCGTTGACGATGGTGGCAAGCTTTGTGCCGGCGGCGAGCTCGTCGCCCGGCTTTATTTCCGCCACGTCCCGGAGATTCCCGGCAAAGGGAGCCCTTACGGTGAGCTCCGAGGCGCGCCCGGACATATCATCGTACTCCTTGCGCTTGGTCTCCAGATCCTTTTGAAGGGTCGCTATCGTCTCCTTCTGGTCGGTTACGGCCTTCTCCGCGGCGCTGACGTTCGCCTCCGCCGCGGGGCTGTACGCGGTATAGAGGGGCTGGCCCTCAAACACCTGGTCGCCCACGTTGACAAAGACCTCCCGTATGGTGCCGTCGGCGGGGAAGGTTATGGCAGAGCTCGCCCCGGCGCGGGCGCTGCCGCTTCCCTGGACGGTGCTCTGTATGGTCTTGCGGGTGGCGGTGGCGGGCATGATCTCGCTCTCCTCCTCCTTTTCACGGAAAAGGAACCACCACAGCGAAAAACCGATAGCCGCGATGACGGCGAGTATCACCACGACTGTGATGATCCGCTTCACGGCGCGGTTGAGCTTCTTTTTCTTCTTCGGCGGCCTTGAGGGGGGTGCCGGCGGTGTCTCCACAGCCTGTGCCTCGCTTGCCGCCACGTTCGTTTCCTGGGTAGTCATCTGACGCTCCTTCCTGCCCGTCCTTCCGGGCATGGTTTTGGAAGTTTATTACGGTACAAAGTATAATACACCCCGTCCCCAAATTCAAGTGCGGTAGACATAATGTAATAAAAATTTAAAAATATGATTCCGTTTTGTTACAAAATCCTAAGAAACAGATTATCCCCGCTTTCACTGAAAAAGCGGGGATAAAATCTTATTTTGTTATTTATTTTTCCTCGTCCTTTTTGACCTCCGACTGCGCGGCGGCGGAGCCGGCGCGGACGTTGAAGGCGCTGCCGTCGCCTGTGAGCCCGTCGCGGCGGAGCATGGTCTCCAGCACGTCTATGTCGGAGGCTATGTCCATGGCGTCACGCTCGTAGAGCTTGTCAAGCTGCTTGCGGAAGCCGTCCACCAGGGTGTCAAGTATCTGCTCTATCTCCGCCTTGGCGGAGGTGATGTTGTCCCCCTGGGCGCCGGATTTTTCAAACTCCGCGTATGAACCCAGGAGCTTCAGCGTGGTGGGCAGGTAGTAGCTCATGAAGGACTTTATCTGCGGCTCCTTTTCGGGCTTGTCCTGCACCGCCTTGAATATCTTGCCGGTGAGAAGCTCCATCTCGTCTATCCTTCGGGACACCCCCTCGTCGGGGATGTCGTCGTTGAGCTTGCGTATCTCGCGGAGAATGGACTTGTACCTGTCCTCGTTGTCCTCCTCCGGCTCCGGCACGGGCTCCGATTTTGGCGCGGCGCCGGGCTTTAAGATGAGAAGCCCGTTGCCCTGGTCGATGTACGCCGTGGCGGGCAGCAGGTCCTTCTCCAGCATTGCCTCCAGGTCCTTTTTGCACTTGCGCTCCGAGACCCCCGCCTTTGAAGCCAGCTCGCCGACCTCCACAAAGTCCTTCCCCGCGCAGGCGGCGGCGTAGAGCTGGAAGCGGTTCTCCCGCTTTCTGAGGAAGCCCCGGTATCCCAGGCACCCCAGCCCGCTCACAAGAATGGAGAGGAAGGGTATGACCTCTCTCAGTGTTCTGAGGAAGTAGTAATAGGAGATCTCCGAAAGCGTCATAACGGTCCCCAGCCCGCCCAGGACCGTGAGGACGGTGCCCAGCACCAGCAGGACCTTCTTGAGCTTGCCGTAGACCCTCGTGTCCTGCGTCTGAGCGGCGGGGGCTTTTTGGGAGGCGGTCTTTTTGGAGGCGGCCTTCTTTTTGGCATCGCTCTCGGCGGCGCGGGAGATCATGTTGGAGCCGTCCTTGCCCTCAACGGGCTTTGTCTGCGCCCGCGTCTGGGTCTGCCCCTGGGCGGCGCGGGCGGCGTGGGCGTCAAGCACCACCGTCTTGTCCACGTAGTTGATATACGCTCTGGGTCCCAGCCTCCCCTCGGCGACCATCTTCTGCAGGTCCCGAAGAGCCGTCTGGAAGCTCACGCCCACGGCGGAGGCAAGATAATCTATGGACTCCACCGTCCGCCCCTCGGTCATTACGCGGTACTTGTCCATCCGCACCTCCTGGCGCTGGTCGGAGGAGACGCCCTTGGAGGCAGACTTCGCCCCGCCAAAGACGCCCAGCCTCCAAAGGACCACCCCCACCAGGGCAAAGGGCCACAGCGGCCATATCCATTCGATGTTGACTATCCCGAAAAATATCAGGAAGAACACCCAGCCGGGAAGACCCGATTTATTTTGTCTGTTGTTTTTCGCCATAGCTCGCTCCGTTTCGGTAAGTGAAAAGCCGTTGTCCGATTATATATATAAATTATGGCAATCGGCGCTATTTGTCAAGGTATAAATTGTCCACGCCGTTCTCGTCGAACTCCTCCAGGTACTCCTCCGTGCGCTGTGAAAGCTCGTTGTAATTCTCCTCCGTCACCGGCGCGAATTCCATGTCCCTCCGCGCCAGCTCCTCAGCTAAGATGTCAAAGAAGACCGAGTCCTCATAGTCCATTATCGCCTCGTGGATACCGCCCTCGGAGAAGGCGACGGAGGGGTACACCACGCCCCCGTCGATGTCGTAAAGCTCCTCGGTGCCCTTTTCCTGAAGGCACTGGGCAAATATAAGGCTCTCCACGTCGTCGTAGTCCGTTATCCTGTCGTCCCCACGGGCCGAGTTGAGCACCCAGTTGCCGATGTATACAAGGTCAAGAAGTCGCCTGAAGTCCTTGGTTGAGAGGTCAAAATGAATCATCCCGCAAGCCTCCGTTCTTTGCGCGCGGCGCCGCGCAGGTCTGAAAATACGGCGCCGCAAATAGCGGTAAATATTATTATAGCATTTCGCTTGAAGAATTTCTACAATAAACACTTGTTTTATTTTCTCTTTTAGAATATATTATTATGGTATTCCCTTCGTCGCCCCGGATCTAACGGCGGCGGGGCGGGAAGGCAACTTATTTTTTGGAGGGAGCGTATGGACATACGGCCCATAGGCGTTTTCGACTCCGGGCTCGGTGGGCTCACGTGCGTCAAAAGGCTCATGGAGCTCATGCCGGGCGAGGACATAATCTACCTTGGCGACACAGGGCGAGTGCCCTACGGCGGCAGGAGCCGCGAGACGATAATCAAATACGCGCGGCAGGACATAGACTTTCTGCTCCGCCACGACATAAAGGCGGTGGTCGCCGCCTGCGGGACCGTCAGCACCAACGGGCTTGAGGAGATCGCCGGCGACTACCCCATACCCGTCTTCGGCGTCGCTGACGCAGCGGCGGAGGCGGCTGTGAGCGCCACGAAGAACGGCAAAATCGGGCTCATCGGCACAAAGGCGTCCATCAGGAGCACCGCCTACGACGAAAAGCTCCTCCGCCTCATGCCGGAGGTCCAGATACACAAAACCGCCTGCCCCCTGTTCGTCCCCCTGGTGGAGGAGGGGCGTACCGGCGAGGACGACCCGGTCCTCTCCATGGTGGCGGAGCAGTACCTTTCGGACCTGCGGGACGCGGGGGTGGACACGCTGATATTGGGCTGTACCCACTACCCACTGATAGCCGGGACAGTTGGGAGGATAATGGGCCCGCGTGTCACGCTCATCGACCCCGGCGCTCAGGCGGCGGCAAAGCTCCGACGGGAGCTTTATAGGCTCGGCGGACTTGCGGACAGGGAAAAGGGCACCTACAGCTACTTCGTCACCGACAGCGCCGAGGACTTCGCCCGCACCGCCTCGCTGTTCCTGGGCTTTCACATCGAGGGCTCGGTAAATCGCGTGAGTCTGGAGGAAAGACAGTGAGGATCGCCGTCAGCACCTCCGCCGGAGACGAAGCCTTTGAAAACGTGTACAGCGGACTGTACGAATTTGACGGCGAAAACGCCGTGATAAAATACCACGACGCCCTCGGCGAGGTCACCCTTGTCCTGCGCCCGGGACGCCTGAATCTGACCCGCCGGGGCCCCGCCGGCCTGCGCCTGACGCTCATACCCGGAAGTGCGACGGCGGGCGTTTACACCACCCCCCACGGCTCCATGGAGCTGACAGCCGCCGCCGGCGCTCTCAGCTGGGACCTTTCGGAGCGGGGCGGCACCGTGGAGGCGTCCTACACCCTGGTTTTCACCCACGGCACACAGGAGAACAAAATAAAGATAACCATAGAAGACTGAAAGGAACGACACCAATGAATCTTATAGACGCGGCAAAACAGCAGATAGAGGCCCTGCTGGGCGCGGCATACGAAAAAGCCTCTCAAAAGGGCTCCCTGCCCGAGGGAGTGACATTCAGGGGAACCGTGGAGATACCCAAGGACACGGTATTCGGCGACTACGCCTCCTCAGCGGCGATGGCGGCGGCAAGGGATATGCGCATGGCTCCAAGGAGGATCGCCGACGCGCTCATAGCGGAGCTTGACCTGGAGGGCTCCTACTTCGCCTCGGCGGAGGCGGCGGGCGCGGGCTTTTTAAATTTCCGCCTGGGCCCCAAATGGTACGGCAACGTGATAGCCGACATCGAGGCGGAGGGAAAAGCCTACGGCTCCGACGACATAGGTCACGGCGAGCGGGTGATGGTGGAGTTCGTCTCCGCCAACCCCACGGGCCCCATGCACATGGGCAACGCCCGCGGCGGCGTCCTGGGGGATACCCTTGCAAATGTGTTGAAGCTGGCGGGCTATGACACCTGGAAGGAGTTCTACGTCAACGACGCCGGCAACCAGGTGCATAAATTCGCCGTGTCCATCTACGCCCGCGCCATGCAGCAAAGGCTTGGCGAGGAAAACTACCCCTTCCCCGAGGACGGCTACCACGGGGAGGACATAAAGGAGCTTGCCCAAAGCTTCCTTGAGTCCGCGCCCCAATTCCCCGAGGGCGCGTCAGAGGAGGAGTGGCAGTACTCCATGGCAAAATTCGGCCTTGAGCGGAACATACCCAAGATGAAGTCCGACCTCCAAAAATACGGTATCGAATACGACGAGTGGTTCTTTGAGTCCTCCCTGCACGAATCCGGCTACGTCGCCGAGACAGTGGACATCCTCACCTCCAAGGGCTGGACCTACGAGAAGGAGGGCGCCCTGTGGCTCAAAACGGCTGAGCTTCTGAGGAGAAAGTACGTCTCCGAGGGCAAGACCCGGGAGGAGGCGGAGAAGCTCGACCTGAAGGACGACGTCCTCCGCCGCGCCAACGGGTTTTACACCTACTTCGCCGCCGACATCGCCTACCATCGCAACAAGCTGGAAAAGCGGGGCTTTTCCAAGGTCATAAACGTCTGGGGCGCCGACCACCACGGTCACGTGGCGCGTCTCCAGGCGGCGGTGGACGGCCTGGGGCTGGAGGGCTCAAAGCGCATCGTCATAGTCCTCATGCAGCTGGTGAACCTCCTGCAAAACGGCGAGCCCGTGCGTATGTCAAAGCGCACCGGCAAGGCGATCGCCCTCATCGACCTTCTGGACGAGATAAACATGGACGCCGCCCGCTACTACTTCAACAATCGGGCCGCCACAAGCCCACTGGACTTCGACCTGGACCTTGCCGTGCGGCAGGACAGCGAAAACCCCGTCTACTACGTCCAGTACGCCCACGCCCGCATATGCACGCTCCTTGCGATGCTGGAGAGCGAGGGCCACACGGTCAAAAGCGCCTCGGAGATAAACCCCGCCCTCCTCGCCGACGAGACGGAGCGGGCGCTTATAAAGGAGCTCTCCGCCTTCCCCGAGGAGATAAAGCTGGCGGTCAGGGACTACGACCCCAGCCGCGTGAACAGATACCTTATGGAGCTCGCCGCCCGCTTCCACCGCTTCTACAACGCCTGCCGAATAAAGGGCGCTGAGGAGGAGCTTCTGGACGCACGCCTCAAGCTCGCCGCCTCGGTGAAGACCGTCCTGGAAAACGGCCTCGCCGTCCTGGGCGTCACCGCCCCGGAGAAGATGTGATAAATTCACTCACCGGTCGCCTCGGAAAGGAAGTGCCTCAGAATGAGAATGTTGTTCAAGCAGCGCTTTTTCTCCTGGTTCGACAGCTACGACATCTACGACGAGGAGGGGAGCACCCTCTATACCGTCAAGGGACAGCTCGCCTGGGGGCACTGTTTGAAGATTTTCGACCAGTATGACCGGGAGGTGGGGACGGTGAAGCAGCGCGTCTTCACCCTGCTCTCCAAATTCGAGCTGTATCTGGGCGATAACTGCATAGGCTGTGTAAACCGGGAGTTCAGCTTCCTCCGCCCCCGCTACAACATCGACTGCAACGGCTGGCAGGTGGAGGGGAACTTCATGGGCTGGGACTACACCATCACCGACCGCTCCGGCGCGCGGGTGGCGTCCGTCACCAAGGAGATATTCAACTGGACCGACACCTACGTGATCGACGTCCGCGACCCCCGCGACGCGCTCATGGCGCTCATGCTCGTCCTCGCCATCGACGCCGAAAAATGCTCCCAAAGCAACGGATAAAACTATTTTTCCAAATACAACGAAAAGAGGTTTTGCACAATGAGCGAACAGGGTATTGGCACAAAATGCGTACAGGCGGGGTACACGCCCGGAAACGGGGAGCCCAGGCAGATACCGATAATCCAGTCCACCACCTTCAAATATTCCACCTCCGAGCAGATGGGCAGGCTCTTTGACCTGGAGGAGTCCGGCTACTTCTACACCCGCCTCCAGAACCCCACCAACGACGCAGTGGCGGCGAAAATAGCCGCCCTGGAGGGCGGAACTGCGGCGATGCTCACCTCCTCCGGGCAGGCGGCGAATTTCTACGCCGTCTTCAACATCGCCTCCTGCGGCGACCACGTGGTGGCGAGCTCCACCATCTACGGCGGCACCTACAACCTCTTTCACGTCACCATGCGGAAGATGGGCGTTGACTTCACCTTCGTATCCCCCAACTGCACTCCGGAGGAGCTGGACGCCGCCTTTCGCCCCAACACCAAGGCTGTATTCGGCGAGACCATCGCCAACCCCGCCCTCACCGTGCTGGACATAGAGAAGTTTGCCAATGCCGCCCACGCCCACGGCGTTCCCCTCATCGTGGACAACACCTTCGCCACCCCCGTGAACTGCCGCCCCTTCGAGTGGGGCGCGGACATCGTCACCCACTCCACCACCAAGTACATGGACGGTCACGGCGCGGGAGTTGGCGGCGCCATAGTTGACTCCGGCAGATTCGACTGGTTCGCCCACGCCGACAAATTCCCCGGACTCACCACCCCCGACGACAGCTACCACGGCGTCACCTACGCGGAAAAATTCGGTCTTGGCGGCGCGTTCATAACAAAATGCACGGCCCAGCTCATGCGCGACTTCGGCTCAATCCAGTCCCCCCAGAACGCCTTTATCCTGAACCTGGGGCTGGAGAGCCTCCATGTGCGTATGCCCCGCCACTGCGAAAACGCCCTTGCCGTGGCGAAATTCCTGAAAACAAACCCATACGTGAGCTTCGTCACCTACCCCGGACTTGAGGGCGACGAGTATTACGAGACGGCGAAAAAGTATATGCCCAACGGCACCTGCGGCGTGGTGAGCTTCGGCGTCAAGGGCGGCAGAAAGGCGGCGGAGGAGTTCATGAAGCATTTGAAGCTCGCCGCCATCGAGACCCACGTCGCCGACGCCCGCACCTGCTGCCTCCACCCCGCCTCCGCCACCCACCGGCAGATGAACGATGAGGAGCTCGTCGCCGCCGGCATAACCTCTGACCTTGTCCGCCTCAGCTGCGGCCTGGAGGACGCCGCCGACTTGATCGCCGACATCTCCCAAGCCCTGGAGCATTCCCAAAAGTTATAATAGCCGGAGCATTTCCAAAAGGGGTAATATTATATCAAAAGCGCGGGACCTTGCGGTCCCGCGCTTTGCTATGGGTCATTTTACTGCGCTTTTATTCCTCGTCCGCCGTGTCCTTTTGGCAGTAATGCGCGATGATGCCTGCCATCTCGCAACGCGTGGCGGTGCCGAAGGGGTCAAAGACGTTGCCGGGCTTGCCTGTGATAATTTCCTCCTTACTGCACCAGGTCACAGCCTCCAGCGCCCAGGGGCTCACCTTTGCGGCGTCGGTGAAGGGCAGCTCGTACTGCCCGACGCTCTCAAGGCCGCCGCCGTACTTCTTCTCGTAGTTGTAGAGCATGGTTGCCATCTGCTCGCGGTTTATGAGGTCGGTGGGACCGAATTTGCCGTTGTCGTAGCCTTCAACGACGCCCTCGCTTGTCGCCCATCTGACGGCCTCCGCCCACCAGTCATCCTCGCTGACGTCGGGATACGTCATGTAGTAGTTGACCACCGGCTTACCCTTCAAATTCCACAAAAGCGTTACCATCTGGGCGCGTGAGACCGTGCCGTTGGGGTCAAACAGACCGTCGCCCACGCCGTCGATCAGATCCTTCCCTATGACGTAATCGGTGTATTCGTGGTACCACGCCTTCGGGTCCAGATCGGTGAACCTGCGGCTCAGGCACGCCTCGCCGCCGTCGCACTTGAAGACGGCGGTAATTTTCACGCCGCCCTCGGGCATTTCAAAGGAGTATGTGCCGTCGCCGTTGTCCGTCAGCTCGATCTCCTTGCCGGCGCTGTCCGTGACCGTGAGCTTGCCGAGCACGTAGCCGCTGTCGGGCTTCACAGTGATGGTGACCGTCGTTCCGGGAGCGGCGCTTTGGTAATTCGCCGTCACACTGCCGTTCTCGACGCTCTCGGAAATCGTCACGCTGTCGGACCCCGCCGAGCCGCTTGCGCCGCCATTTCCGCCGCCGGAGATACTGCCTCCGCCGCCATTTTCCTTATACTCAGCCTTGATCACCACGTCGCACTCAGGCATCACAAAGGTGTTGCCGCTGATAACAATGGAATCTTCCGTATCAATTGGCTCAACAACGCTCCAGCCGGTGAAGGTGTAGTCGCTTCGTACCTCATAGGTAAGCTTGACCTCCTCGCCGGGGGTGTAAAGACCGGAGCCGGAGCCGCCTATGACCGTGACCCGGAATTTATTCGCGGGCGGCTCATGGATCGCTATCTCCGCTGTGTCTTCACTCGGTTCATTCTTGTAGGTCAAAACGCCTGACACCTTGACGGTTACCTGCGTATCCACGGGCAGAGGGTAATCTTTCTGGTCTATTTCATTTCCGTCCTCATCGCGAATCACTTCCCAGGCGCTAAAGCTGCCGAATCTAAAGGTTGTGGCGCACAGGGTGCTGTCCTTCACGTCACCACCCACAACGGACCAGTCGGCATCCAAGGGGTAGAGACTGTTGACCGAGCTTTCAACGTCCCCGGAAATGTCCAACTTAATATTGTCCAGAACCGTTTCAACCTGGACCGGGCGGCTGAACCTGAGGATGTAGCAGCCCAAAATCTCGCTGTATTCCAGCGTGACTTCCGCGGGCTCAGAGCTTATCATATTCTGATTGACCCCCGTCCGCACCGGCGGGACCGACATCCAGTCACTGTACTGGGTGTCGTAGCCTTCAAGCTCATATTCCACCCGCCAATAGCCCGAGGGGACCATCCACATATACTGCCCCAGCGCGTCGGTGGTCAGCGGGTTCTCCTGGTCGTAATCTCCGGCTTTCCACACCTCGCCCTCTCCTTCTCCATCGGTTGCCTTATAATACAGCGTGGTTTTGACGTCCTTGAGCCTGTTGGACTCTATGCCCTCGTACACGTACCCCGACGGGTCCTCACAGCAGGAGACGGAGACGTTGGGCGTCGCCTGGAGTTCCGCCTGCGGCTCTTCGGGCTCGGGATCCTTTATCTTCCTGTTGAGGAAATTCACCACTTCCTTCTCGCCCTCAACCGTTACGGTCTTAGAGGTCGTGGCGGGGTAGTAACCGGCGGGGCAGGAGTTCTCGGTGATGATGTAGGTGTGACCGGGCACCGCCCCGAAGACCGCGAGGCCCGCATCGCTGGTGGTCTTTGTCTCCGAGTTTTGGGTACTCGTACTCGTATCGGTGACGGTGAAGGAGGCGACGCGGGGCCCGCCCTCCTCGGTGGTCTTTACCACCTCTATGACCGCCGGGGTGTAGCGCAGAGGCACTATCTTCCAGACCTGGTACTCGTCGTCGGGGTGGACCTTGTAAAGCACCTTCACCCAGAAGTCAAAGCTCTGCGTCTTGTCGGTGACGGTGAGATCGCCGTTTTTCGTCAGCGTAACGGGCTTGCCCTCGCTCTCATAGAGCTGGAATTCGTACTTGTCCGCGTCCATTATCTTCGACTTCACGTCGTAGGACCCCACAAGCTCCTGATAGCTGATATTCATATCTATCACGGTGGAGAGATTGACCTCCGCCGGGACAATGGTGGGCTCCTTCTCCCGCACGGTGAACTTTGTGGGCATGAATTTTCTGCCCAAGGTCCAATCCGGCTGGGTGAAGTAGGTCGTCCAGAAGTCTAAGCTTTCTCTTTTATTCATATTCAGGATCTTGATTGCGATCGCGGTGCCGACCTTGGCTTCCAGACCGAGGGCAATGCCGATCTCCGCGTCAAACTCCGTCGACTTGTTCGTCCCGAAGGCGGCGTGACCGTGGCCCTTGATGTCCACCCTGGGTCCCGCCTGACCGTAAACTCCAACCTCCAGCACGCGCAGGAGGGAAAGGCCGAAATCTCCCCTGATGCCGACTCCCGCGCCCGCCTCGGCGTGGAACTTAAGATCGGTAGTCTGCTCCACCGGCTCCAGATCGCCCGTCCTGCTGATTACCTCGTTGTCCGCGATGACAAGACCCGCTTTAAGTCCGGTTTTGATCTCGCTGTTGACGGATAGCTCGCCCAGCAGCTTGTAGTTATAGTAGAGACTGCTGCCGAAGTAGAAGCCCAGGCCCGGAACGGCGGGGATGGGGATGTACACCTTCGCGGTGGGCAGGATAGTGTCCTTGTTTTGGTACTTCTCGAGCTCGTCCAGGTACTTCTCAAGCTCAGTCTCGGCGAAATATTTGCTGAGGACGTCCTCTTCGGTGCCGGTATTTTGACCCTTTATGGATACCGAGAAGCCGAGCGTGAAGCTCATGTCCTCGGAAACGGAGATGTAGCCGCTGTATTTGGGTATAAAGCCCTCCACATTGCCGTCTTTATCCCGCTTCATGGTGAGCCGGTAGTCAACGCTTGTGACGGACTCAAAGCCCACCTTCACCGTCAGCGTCTCGGAGATCGTCCCGAAGTGCCCCTTTGTCTTGGTGCCGACGGTTATGGTGAATTCAGGCTTCACCGTGAGCTTGCCCAATGTCTCGCCCAGGACGTCGAAGCTGGCGTGGAGCTTGACCGTGCAGTTCACGCCCTCGACGTCGATCAATTCCCTGTCAATATCCTTTTCCCACACGTTTATCGCCGAGTCGATGAGGTCGGCGGCAAGCTGTGTGGACATGAACTCCCGCGCGATTGCCTCGGTGTCCGCGTCAACGGTCACCTCGCCGGTGGCGTAGTTGATGTGGTATGTCGCGGGGACGCTGCCGACGCTCCCAACAAGAAGGTCACTGTGTTCGCCGTCCCACTCCACCAGCGTGGCATTATCCCAGTCCGCGCCTCTAAAGCCGCTGACGCTGAAGGATTTGTACACCTTTGTGATGTCCAGATCCTCTTTCTCCGTGACGTCCTCCTTCACGGTGTATGTATCCTCGCTGTCGGCTTTCTTTTCGAGCCTGTAAACCCTGCTGCCGACTATAAGATATTCAAGCGTCTTGCCCTTGTCGGCGTCGGAGGCTGTATAATCTCCGCCCACGGTCACATTGGCGTCGTCGTCCTGTGCGGCTGTTTCAGCCAGGACATACGCCTGCCCGTCTCCGCCGCCTGTTGACTCGAAATATATGCACAGGGTGTACTCATCGGAGTCATTTTTCACGGTGACAACGTACATATCTCCGTCTTTGCCCGTGACGCTGTAGCTCGTACCGCTGCCGTCGAGCGTGCCGCCCTCGGGGCTCACCAGCTTCACCTCGGCTCCGTCAGTTACGGTGAAATCGTATTTGCCCGGTTCTACCGTCACTGTCTCAAGCCTTTTGCCGGTACGGTTATCCTCATACTCCGGCGGCGTATACACATCGCCCTCGACCTTCGGGTCTCCCCACGCGGAATCGGGTATCTTCGGCTCCTCGTAGGTCTCCGGCGTCTGTCCCTCTGTGCCGTCCAGATTGCGCCACACAACGCGGAATTGCTCCGGCGTGATGTGATCGCCGACGCCGAATTCGTGCGTGCCGGTCCAGATCATTGTGCCGGTATCCAGGCTCAGATAGACCGTCTCCTCGTTGCCCTGCCAGTCCGTGGCGATAACCCGCACGTCGGCTACCCGGTCCGCGCCCTGGGAGAACTTCACCGTGAAGGTGAACTCCGGCAGCTCAGGCCAGTAGGTGTAATACCTGGGAGCCTTGGAGGGGTCCGCGAAGTCTATGACAAAGGTGCTCTCCACGTTCGGGTCCGCCGACGTCCTGCCGTGGATCCAGTTTGTCACCGTCAGGCTCTCCACCACCGGGAGCGTGGACTTGTAGGTGATGGTCTTTGAATCTGTCCGGTTGTTGCCTATCGTCGCGTATACGGTGTGTTCGCCCTCATTTGCCAGCGTAATGGTGGTGCTCCACACTCCGGCTTGGTTGGCAGTGACAGCATCGCCCGACTGAACGCTGTCTACAAAGATTTTTACCTCGGTATCCTTCGCCGCGACGCCGCTGACAGTTACCGTCGCCTTGTCGGTGGAGGTGGGCAGCTCCAGCGCGTAGCCCTTAGCGGTAAACGGTGCCGATGCTGTCTCATTGGCTTTTTCAAATTCGGCTTTGATAGTGTTTTCCTTTGCGCCGGGGATAACCGTGAAGCGCACAATATCTCCGCTTTGTACGGTCAGCGACGCGGTTCCTTCATCCTCACCATAAGTCACGTTGTTTGTATCCTTGTCCGCGATCTTGCCGTTCACGCTTACGCTGCCATTCACGACCTTGCCGTTGTCCACAGACAGCGTAACGGTATCAGAGCCCTCCGGCAAACTTGCCGTCAGGCGGGCGGTGTACTCCTGCCCCGCGATAACGGAGCCTGAGTTCACCAGCTCCAGAATCGCGCTGTACTTGGCCTTGGCGCTCCCCGCCTTGACGGTCATGTTGAACTCACCGCTGGGCGTCTCAACCTCCGGGTCGAGAACGTAGTCGAAGTAGTTGATGTCTACGCCGTATTGCGTGACATATGTGTATACGTGCCTCTCAACCTCAAAGCCGCTCAGATCCTCGTCGCCGTATTCCGTCCCATTGGCGTACAGTGCGATTATGCCTTCCCCCAGTGTGATGAGGTCGGAGGAGCCCAGGCTGTTTATGGCGGACAAGGGATAGAGCCCCCTCAAATTGAGCTCGCCGCCCATGACCCTCAAAAATCCGTTGGAGACCTGGAGACCCACGGTGTAGAAGTCGTCGGTGCCGGTGCCCCTGGCCTCATTCTGGTTTATGTTTATTTTTCCGCCCGTGATGACGGCGGTGGAGTTTTCCCCTACGTTAAATCCGCCGGTCATCCAGTACGACCCGTCGTCGCTGGGGTTCCGTGCGACGATGGGCACATCAATGTCTATCTCTCCCTCAGCCATGGTGAGGTTGGAGTAGTCGGAAAGGATGATGCCGTCGCCCGTCTCGCTGTCCAGCGCGTTATATATGAGCTTTGCGCCCGTCCCTATCTCAATTGAGCTCCTGGTCAGAATGACCGCCACGTCAACATCCTTCAAAACGGTGAGCGTGCCGTTTAAGGTGACTGTGCTGTAGTCGCTGACCTCCATACCCGCGGAGGACTCATATCTCAGATCCCCGTCAGGTATGCTGTTGAGCGTCACCTCGCTGCCCTCGACCTGTTTGTACGTGCTCCTGCCGCTGATTTTCACACCTGTGCGCTCGCCCGTGGTCCTCGAAACCTTAAAATCCAGCTTAGCGCCGCTCTTGACGGTGGCCTCTGATTCGTTCCAGAGCTCCAGGCCGACAGCGCCGCTCCAGTCCTCGTTGTTAAGCTTATCGCCGCCGATATCCATCTTGACCTCGCCGCCCTCAAAGCTGACCTGCGACCCCTCTCCCGCGGAGATTCCGACTGCCACGTAGCGCGTGAC
Source organism: uncultured Oscillospiraceae bacterium (assembly GCA_947627285.1). Classification (GTDB taxonomy): domain Bacteria; phylum Bacillota; class Clostridia; order Oscillospirales; family Oscillospiraceae; genus RUG626. The sequence goes on along the minus strand of CANQVL010000004.1, from coordinate 19,146 downwards.
GGCTTTGAGCTCAATATCAACGGTGCCCCCGCTAACCGTGAGCTTGGAAATCTTCTCCTCCTCGTTTTCCACGTCACGACCGAGGTTGAAGCCCACCATACTGTTGGTCGTCATGCCCTTCGGCGCGGTGACGGTTATATTTCCGCCTGTCGTCACGGTGCTCTCGAACAGACTTATCCCCGTGGCGTCGCCAACGCTCCCGCCGGGCAGTGTGACCGTGACGGTTCCGCCGGTTTCTACGTTGAGCGTGCTTTCATTCTCCACGCTGAAGCCTGAAATTCCCGTGATCTCGTCCATACCGCTGAAGCCCGTGTAGTCCACGTTGACGGTCGCGTTTCCGGAGACTTTCATCGTGCCGCCCTTCCCGACCGGCTGCCCCTGATCGTTGTAATTTGCTTCGATCTTAACGCCCGGGAACCAGCCGTTTCCGGTGCCGGTATAATTTACGTTGAGCTTGGCGCTGCCGGAAATGTCATACTCCGCGCTGCCGCTTATATGGACCCCTGGTCCGTACTCCGTCCCGTCTCCGTCCGGGTTGTTCTCGTTCACAAACACGGTCGGCTTGCCCATGCTCATATTGACGGTCACGGTGCCTCCGGTTTGGATAAATTTAGCGGTATCTTCGGGGTGATCCGTGTAGCCGTTGACGCCCAAGCCGCTGGACATATCCCACCAATCGTCACGGTCGCCGTCCACGTTCACGGTCACAGTACCGGCGCTTTGCGTCCAGGTCGCGCCGGCGTCCACGGATATGCCGTCCTTGGCGCCGTTCACGGTGATAGTCCCGCCGTTTATTTCCGCTTTTGCCGCGCCAAGCTTATTCTTGGGATCGTTGTCATCGTCATAAGCCGGCGAGCTTATGCTCAGGCCGCACCCGTAACTCAGCTTCGGGGCCGTGATGTCGATCACGCCGCCATCGTTGAGCACCAGCTTTGCGCCCGGATTAATATGGAGGCTAACGCCGTAAATATCCCTGACGTTCTCGTTCTCCTCTATGCCCTCTATGCCGCTGAACCTGTCCCCGGTGGCGGTGAGCTTGCCGTTCACCGTGAGCGTCGTTTTTATGACGTTTTCCTTGTCCTGGTCCAATATGCCGTTGAATTCCATCGTGTCAACGGTCATCTCGCAGTCCTTGCCAATGGTGAGATTCGCGCTCATATATACGCGCTCCATGCCCTTGGCAGTCACCTTCGCCCCGCCTTTGAGCTCCATGTTGGCGATCAGGACGTTCATTGACTGGGCGTTGCGGTACTCGACCTCACCGTAAAACTGCCTGTATTCGTCCTCCGGGTTTGTGAGATTGACCGTCACGCCGTCGATGGTGAGCGTGCCGCTGGGATATACGTGGTCGTCCTGACCGTTATACCCCTCGCCGCGATCCACCAAGTACCAGTCCCATACGCCCAGAGGCGTGCCGTAGCTCGGGTTGACGGGGTCGTCGTTCTTGCCCGCGACCTCCACGTTCAGCGTGCCGGAGCCTTCAATGGTCACATCGTGGCAGCTTCTGAGCTCGATGCCGTCGCGCCCGTGGTATGAGCGTATGTGGTTTTCGCCCTCCACCTTGATGGTCAGCTTATTTTCGCCCCAATCCGCTGCCCTGATGAAGCTTATATCGGCGCCTTTCAGGGTCAGCGTGCTTGTTTGCGCGTCAAAGCTCACGCCCTGGGGGAGATTATCGTCCGGTTCCGCCCTGCCGCTGTCGCGGTACCAACCGTTCCCTTCCCCTTCGCCGTCGCCCCATCTCACCTCGAGCTCGTTTTTCGGCGCGATGTCATTGTAGGTCGGCGCATCCGCCGCCGCGGTGACAGGTATCAGTCCCAGCACCATCACCGCGCTCAGCAAAATACACATAAGCTTTTTCATGGTGTATTCCTCCGTTTTCATAGTTTTATATAAACGCTTTCGCGTATTTTTCGCCCCAAAAGCGCTAAAAGTCCGGATTTAGCATAATTATACACCCTCCCGCGACGCTTTTGGTATGCACGGTGCGTACTTTTCAATAAAATTTTCAAAAAATTTCCCCCGCGCCACGTGAAAAATTATCCAGATCCGGTCAACTGAATATTGGCGCGATTCCGGCGGATACTAATTCCTGCCGATACAAATAGAGACAGGAGGACTTCAAAATGAAGGCAACCGGAATAGTCAGACGCATAGACGACCTGGGACGCGTAGTCATCCCCAAAGAGATCCGCCGCACCCTCCGCATCCGCGACGGCGACCCGCTGGAGATATATACGGAGAAGGACGGGGAGGTCATATTCAAAAAGTATTCCCCCATGGGGGACCTTACAGATTTCGCGGGCCAGATGGTGGAAACGCTGAGCAAGACCACGGGTCTCGCGGCGGCGATCACCGACAGGGATTCCGTCATAGCCGTCTGCGGCGTACAAAAGCGCGAGCTTGCGGGCAGGCAGGTCTCCCCGGAGCTGGAGGCGGTCATGGAGGGGCGCCAGGTCTACCACCGCTCCTCCGGCGAGAAGCCCATCGCCCCGGCTGACGGCGCGGAGAAGTATACCGTCACCGTGGCGGCGCCCATACTCACCGAGGGCGACGTCATGGGCTGTGTCCTCTTCTTTGCCGAGGGCGACGGGACCGTGGGCGAGGTGGAATACAAGCTCGCCCAGACCGTGGCGACATTCCTTGGCAAGCAGATGGAGAACTGAACTGGCTTTAAAGGTCGCTTCGCGACCTTTAAATGCCAAAACGTTCAAAAAAGGGCTTTGCCCTTTTTTGAAGCGTGCGGAAAGCCCCCGCGAAAGGTCTGCGGACCTTTCGCGGGGGCTTTCCTGCTGTCGCGCGGCGCGCGTGACCCAAAGGGTCACACACTTGCGCGACATAAGGTGATTTTTCCGACGTACATGCCGCCGGAAAAATGTTTTATTTGGGGGGTCTAAAATTTTAAGGTTTCAGAGGCTGTAATAGGGCTGCAAATATTTTTTGGTGTTTTGGCACATTTCGGTGAAGAGGGATTTGGCGTCGGTCAATGTTAGGGTGGAGCAGAGGGGTTGGTTCAGGAAGGCGGTGAAGAGCTTGTCTTTGTCGCGCTCCAGGGTGCCCTGGCAGGTGAGGTCGACGTTGTCCGAGCAGCGGCGGACAAGGGACAGCGCGCCGAGGGGCAGGGGAGGGGCGGCGACGGGGGAGACGGTGCCGTGGGTGAATACGCAGTTAGTCTCCACTATGCTCCCCAGAGGAATCCCCGGCATCTGCCCCCGGTTGGGCAGGTTCACGTTTGTCACCACCGTCTCAAGCCCGGCAAGGCCCCTGAGTATCCGCACCAGCTCCTCGCCGGAGGGCTTCAGCGGTATCTCCCTGCGTCCCTCGGACATCTCCACGGACTCGGCGATCTGCCGCGCCTGGTTCGCCTCTCGCCAGTCCACTGTGGTGAGGGCGAATTTCCACCGCCTCACCGTCTCCGGGTCCCGGAGATACCAGGTGTTGTCCATAAATTCCGCCAGGTGCCTGTCGCCCGCCGCGCCCAGGGCGCCGTAACGCCTCCACATATCCATCTTCACCCGATTTGCGTAGGCGAAGGTGTTGGTGAGGTATTCGTCAACGGGCCCCGACTCGTTGAAGCCCTCCTCAAAGTGCCTTTCAACGAACTCCGGCAAAAGCGCCATGATGTCCGTGCCCCTGTACCTCGCGCCGGTTATCCATGTGAAGTGGTTTATACCGGAAACGTCCGTCCAGATGTCCCGCCGCCCCGCCTCGATCCCCGTCGCCTCCCTGAGGACACAGCACAAAAAGTCCTGGGTGTGAAAGACCTCGTGACAGCACCCAAAGGCCTTTATCTCCGGGAACACCTGATAGAGCGTCTTCACGCAGGCGCTCATGGGATTTGTCAGGTTCAGCACCCACGCGCCCGGGCAGTACGCCCTTATCGCCTCCGCGAAGCCCTCGTATATGGGGTTGGTGCGCATCGCCCTGAGCACCCCGCCGGGCCCCGCGGTGTCGCCCACGGACTGGTATACGCCGTACTTCTCCGGCGCGTGTACGTCGGAGCGCATCTCCGCAAAGGTGCCGGGGAGAATGGATATGAGCACATAGTCCGCCCCGTTAAGCGCCTTCTCCAGCGTCTCCGCCACGGTGTAGGTGAATTTTGACCTCGCCTCCGGCTTTTGATGGATAAGCGTGCCGATTTTCCTGTTCCTCTCCGCCGCCGGAAGGTCGATGTCATAAAGCGCCACCTCTCCGTTGAGATCCGGATCCAGCGCCAGATCCTGCATAAACGACCTCGCCCAAAGCTTAGACCCTCCGCCGATGTACGCTATCTTGACAGGACGCATGGAGAAACCTCCTTTATAAAGATATATGGATTTTCAGCTCTCGGAAAAATTGAGCCGCAGAGCTGAGATGACCTTGATGACCAGCGCCATCTCACGCCTGTCCAGACCCCGGACCAGCGCCAGCGCCAGCTCCTCGGACTCGCCGTCCTCCGCTCCTTCGCTTGCGAGAAAATAGTCCATCGTGACGCCCAGCTCGTTAGCCAGCTTGACGATCGTCTGGAGGCTCGCTGCCATAAAGCCGTTTTCCAGCTTCGCCACCGCGTTTTCGGAGAGGTCGATCCTCTCCGCCAGCTGCCCCTGCGTAATTCCCAGCCGTCTCCGCGCCGCCTTAACCCGCGCCCCGATCTCCCTGTTGTCAATACAATACCGCCGTTCCATGTTATCCCCTCCTCACAGTCAAGGATACCCCAGAAGCCGTCTTTAATAATTAAAAAATGTTCTTGCCTCCTCCTCGCCCTCGCCATTCTCTTCTGGGGCATCAGCCAGCGCAAGGCGAAAATGCCGAAGCTGAAAGCCGGTGCGACCGCCGGGGACGCGCTGAAAGCGCTTGAAAAGCTGAGCAGCCTGCGTCTATCCGGCGACATTTCCGAGGAGGAATTCAACACCCAAAAGGCGGAGCTTATGAAAAAGCTTTGAGCTCAAATACCCATTTTTCAAATCCAGTCAAACAGCGGCGCTGAGCCTTCGGGCGGCGCCGCTGTTTATCATACTTCGACCGGTATACGCTGTCTTGACAGGCCTCACGTCTCCGCATCCTTAACAGACTGGGCGTACTCCCTGGGCGTTACGCCGTACTCGCCCTTGAAGGCGCGGTAAAAGCCGGTGTAGTCGCCGAAGCCGCACTCCAGCCATACGTGGCTTGGCTTTACGCCCTGCCCCATGAGCTGACGCGCTATGAGGAGCCGCTTTTTCATTATGTACCTGTGTACGCTGGTGCCCACAAGCCTGTTGAACTCGTGGCTCAGGTGGTATTTGCTCACGTAAAAATGCTCGGCAAGCTCCTCCAGCGACAGGCTCTCGCCGTAGTGGACGGAGATGTAGTCCACCACCTCGCTTACCACCCTGCTCCCCCGCGTCACGTCCTCGGCGGGGGCGGAGCCCTTCTGGGCTATGCGGTTGATCTCCACCAAAAGCAACGTCAGCAGACATTCGGGCATTATCTCCCCGCCGAAGCCCCCGTCGGTGAGCTCCCCGAAAAGCTTGCCCACTATGTCATATATCCTGCGCTGGTCCTCCGGGGACATATGTATCTGGTTGCGGTACTGCGGAGAGGAGGGGTCCATGCAGGTCATAAGGTCCGTGTGCTTCGTGGATAGGCGCTTTATCGCCCTGGGGTCCACCCACAGCACGTACCGCTCGTATACCTCCCGCTCCGGCCTTATGTGGAGCTGGTGGAGCTCCCTGGGGCTGATGAGCAGTATGTCCCCCGGCGAGACCTTGTAGAGCTTGCTCTCTATGGTGTAGGTCACGTCTCCCGTTATGAGAAAATATATCTCATAAAAATCGTGATGGTGCAGGTCCACCTTCTTCAAATACGAGTCCCGCTTGTACTGGAGCTCAAAGTCGGGCCTTTTCATCACCTGCCGCAGGTCAAAGGACCCCGGTTCGTTGGGCATTGCCGATCACCTCATCTCTTGAGTACAATCATAATTTGAAGGAACGGAAAAGTCAACACAAAATGCCGCAACTTTTGCAATGTTATCCCGCAAAATACGATATTTCCGCAAAAAAGTTTGTACGTATAATTATTAGTAGAAAATCTCAAAAATGTGTGGAAATACTTGTACACTTCTGCTATAATAAAAGACAGTATACTGCCCACTATTGGGCAAACAACATAAAATCTTATTTTTCAGGAGGAGCGGCTTATGGAACTTTTAAATTACAGGACCCTGCAAAAAACCGGCTATAACGGTTACATACTGGAAAACGCCCCCGAAAAGGTGATGCAGTTCGGCGAGGGCAACTTCCTTCGCGCCTTTGTCAACTACTGGTTCGACGTCTCCAACGAAAAGGCCGGCTGGAACGGCAAATGCGTCCTTGTCCAGCCCATCGCCACGGGTCTCACCGAGCTCATGAACGCCCAGGACTGCCTCTACACCCTGTACCTTCGCGGCAACGAGGGCGGGCAGAAGGTGGACCGCAAGCGCGTCATCTCCTCCGTTTCCCGGTGCCTCAACCCCTACACGCCCGAGGGCTTTGACGCCATGCTGGAACTTGCCGTGAGCCCGGACCTGGAGTATGTGGTCTCCAACACCACCGAGGCGGGCATCGTCTACGACCCCGCCTGCCGGCTTTCGGACACCCCCTGCTCCTCCTTCCCCGGGAAGCTCACCCAGGTGCTCTACAAGCGCTATGAGGCGCGCCAGGGCGGACTGATCATTCTCTCCTGCGAGCTCATCGACAACAACGGCAAGGAGCTTTTGAAGTGCGTCAACCAATACATCGACCAGTGGGGCCTTGACGACGGCTTCCGGGAGTATGTGAACAACGACTGCACCTTCTGCTCCACCCTCGTTGACCGCATCGTCCCCGGACGCATCCGCGACAAGGACGAGGTGGCGCGCCTGGAGGAGACCAACGGCTACCGGGACGAGCTCATCGACGTGGGCGAGGTCTTCGGCGTCTGGAACATCGAGGGTCCGGCGTGGCTTGAGGATAAGCTCCCCTTCAAAAAGGCGGGGCTCAACTGCCCCGTGGTCCCCGACGTGACGCCCTACAAAAAGCGCAAGGTCCGCATCCTCAACGGCGCCCACACCGGCTTCGTCCTGGGCGCGTATCTGGCGGGCTTCGACATAGTCCGTGACTGCATGGAGAACGACACCGTCCGCGGCTTCATGAACAAGATGCTCTACGAAGAGGTCATTCCCACCCTGCCCCTGGACAAGAAGGACCTCACCGATTTCGCCGCCGCCGTCCAGGACCGCTTCAACAACCCCTTCGTCAACCACGAGCTTATGAGCATCAGCCTCAACTCCACCTCCAAATGGCGCGCCCGCAACATGCCCAGCTTCCTTGAGTACGTGGAGCTGAAAAAGGAGCTGCCCCCCTGCCTCACCGCCTCCTTCGCCGCCTACATCGCCTTCTACTCCACGAACGTTCAGGAGCTTAACGATAAGGGCCTGGTGTGCCGCAGGGCAAAGGGCAACGACTACGTCTGCTCCGACGACCGCTGGGCGCTGGAGTTCTACTGGGAGCACAGGAACGACACTGACGCCGCCCTTGTCCACGCCGTCATGACAAACAATCAGATGTGGGGCCAGGACCTCACCGCCGTCCCCGGCTTTGAGAAGGCCGTGGTGGAGCTTCTGGACAAGATAAGGTCCGAGGGCGCCCTTGCCGTCTACGCCGGCGCCATCGCGTAAAGAGGTGGACAAATGACCGATTTTATACATATAAACCCCAAGGACAACGTGGCGGTCGCCCTTCACCCCATCTCCAAGGGCGCCGTCTTCGAGGGCGACGGCTATAAGGTCACCGCCGTCACCGACATCCCCCAGGGCCACAAAATGGTTTTGAAGCCCCTCGCCGAGGGCGACCAGGTGATAAAATACGGCTTTTCCATCGGTCACGCCACGCAAAGCGTGGGAGCGGGGGAGTGGATCCACACCCACAACATGCGCACCAACCTTGAGGGCGAGCTTGAGTACACCTACAACCCCAAGGTGGTGTTCCCGGAAAAGCTTGAGCCCGGCGCCTTCATGGGTTACCGCCGTCCCGACGGCAGAGCCGCCATCAGAAACGAGATTTGGATAATCCCCACCGTCGGCTGCGTCAACGACGTGGCAAAGGCCCTGGTGCGGGATAATCAGGACCTGGTACAGGGCACCGTGGACGGCCTTTACACCTTCACCCACCCCTTCGGCTGCTCCCAGACGGGTCATGACCACGCCCAGACCCGCAAGCTCCTGGCGGCCCTCGCCCGCCACCCCAACGCCGGCGGCGTGCTGGTGCTGAGCCTGGGCTGTGAAAACCTGACGCACGACCAATTCCTTGCGGAGCTGGGCGACTACGACCCCAACCGGGTCAAATTTCTCACCTGCCAGGAGGTTGACGACGAGCTGAAGGCCGCCCGCCCCATTTTGGAGGACCTCGCCGCCTACGTGGGACAGTTCAAACGCGAGCCCATCTCCGCCTCCGAGCTCGTAGTCGGCATGAAGTGCGGCGGCTCCGACGGACTTTCCGGCATCACCGCCAACCCCGTTGTGGGCCGCTTCTCCGATATGCTTGGCGCCATGGGCGGCTCCACGGTTCTCACCGAGGTCCCGGAGATGTTCGGCGCCGAGGGCTTCCTTCTGGACAGGTGCGTCAATGAGGAGGTCTTCCACAAGGCGGTGAACATGATAAACGGCTTCAAGGACTACTTCATCCGCCACAACGAGGTGGTCTACGACAACCCCAGCCCCGGCAACAAGCAGGGCGGCATCACAACGCTGGAGGACAAGTCCTGCGGCTGCGTCCAGAAGGGCGGCTCCGCCCCGATAATGGACGTGATAGGCTACGGCGAGCCCGTGGTCACCCGCGGCCTCAACATGCTCTACGGCCCCGGCAACGACCTGGTATCCGCCACCGCCCTCACCGCCGCGGGAGCGCACCTCATACTGTTCACCACCGGACGCGGCACCCCCTTCGGAGCCCCCGCGCCCACCATGAAGCTCGCCACCAACACGCCCCTCGCCCAAAAGAAGTCCACCTGGATCGACTTCAACGCCGGCGTCGTCGCCGACGGCGTCCGCACCATCGACGAGGCTGCGCGCGATTTGATGGACCTGGTGCTTGAGGTCGCCTCCGGCAAGCAGACCTGCGCCGAGAGGAAGGGCTTCCGGGAGATAAGCATATTCAAGGACGGCGTCGTCCTCTGAGGATTTGAGGAATCATACGCAATTTGTACATAACGCGCCGCCCCTGTCCGTAGAATTTAGCTTTTATGACGGATAATCCATGCCTTTTGGCTTGACTTACAGCCAAAATATCTTATAATATTATCAGGCAAATATCGGTCCCCGCTGTCGGGGACCGGCAAGCAAAAGTATAATTTAACAGGAGGGAACCAACCATGAATGAGATTTTGAAAACCATTTCCAACATCGGCATAGTCCCCGTCGTCGCCATCAATGACGCCAGCAAGGCGGTGCCTCTTGCAAAGGCGCTGGTAGCGGGCGGACTGCCCACCGCCGAGGTGACCTTCCGCACCGCCGCCGCCGAGGACGCCATGCGTGCCATCACCGCCGAGGTGCCCGAGATGCTGGTTGGCGCCGGCACCGTCCTGACCCCCGACCAGCTTGACCGCGCCCTTGACGCCGGCTCCAAGTTCATCGTAAGCCCCGGCTTCAACCCGGAAATGGTGAAATACGGCCTCTCCAAGGGCGCCCTTATGCTCCCCGGCACCGCCACCGGCGGCGAGATGGAGCAGGCAATGGCGCTGGGACTTGACGTGGTCAAGTTCTTCCCCGCCGAGCAGAACGGCGGCATCGCCAAAATAAAGGCCCTCGCCGGACCCTACAAGAAGCTCAAATGGATGCCCACCGGCGGCGTCACCACCAAGAACCTGATGGATTACCTGTCCTTCGACCAGATCGTGGCCTGCGGCGGCACCTGGATGGTCAAGTCCGACCTCATCGAAAACGAGCGCTGGGACGAGATCACCGCCATCTGCAAGGACGCCGTGAGGACCATGCTGGGCCTCCAGCTCATGCACGTGGGCGTCAACTGCGCCGACCCCGAGGAGGCGGCGTCCGTCGCCAAGTCCTTCGAGGCGCTCTTCGGCTTCACCTACAAGCCGGGCAACAGCTCCGACTTCGCCGGCACCTACGTTGAGTGCATGAAGAAGCCCGGACGCGGCAAGAACGGTCACATCGGCATCGGCACCAACAGCGTGGACCGTGCCATGTACCACCTGGGCCGCCAGGGTGTGAAGTTCGATGAGAGCTCCATATCCTACAACGACAAGGGCCAGGCAAAGAACGTCTACCTCCAGGGCGAGATTGGCGGCTTCGCCATCCATGTAATGAAAAAATAACTGGCTTTGAAGGGCTTTGCCCTTCAAATGCCAAAGGGGATTTGCCGGTCCCCTGCGCGCACGGCTGAAAGCCGTACACTCCGGGGACCTAAAAGGGATTTTTTGCGACGCGCATGTCGCCGCAAAAAATATTGAATTTATTCGCCGCTGCGGCGGCGAAGTCTGCGACGCTAAAAAAGGAAAAGGAGATTTTAAAATTATGAAAGTCGTAACCTTCGGCGAGCTTATGATCCGGCTCCAGCCCTACAACTATGAGCGTTTTGTCCAGGCCGACCACCTGGAGTTCACCTTCGGCGGCGGCGAGGCAAACGTCGCCGTCTCCCTGGCAAACTACGGCGCCGAGGCCGTGTTCGTCACCAAGCTCCCCGCCCACGCCATCGGTCAGTGCGCCGTCAACTCCCTGCGCCGTTACGGTGTTGACACCAGCAAGATCGTCCGCGGCGGCGACCGTGTGGGCATTTACTTCAACGAGAAGGGCGCCTCCCAGCGTCCCTCCGTGTGCATCTACGACCGCGCCCACTCCGCCATTCAGGAGGCCGACCCCGCCGAGTTTGACTGGGACGATATATTCGAGGGCGCCGACTGGTTCCACTTCACCGGCATCACCCCGGCTCTGGGGCCCAACATGGTAGCCGCGTGCCTCGCCGCGTGCAAGGCGGCAAAGGAGCGGGGCGTCAAGATCTCCTGCGACCTCAACTACCGGGGCAAGCTGTGGACCCGCGACCAGGCCCGCGCCGCCATGACCGAGCTTTGCAAGTACGTTGACGTGTGCATCTCCAACGAGGAGGACGCCAAGGACGTATTCGGCATCGAGGCGGAGAACACCGACATCACCGCCGGCTCCCTCAACAAGGAGGGCTACAAGTCCGTTGCCCGCCAGCTTGCCGAGAAATTCGGCTTTGAGAAGGTCGCCATCACCCTGCGCGAGTCCAAATCCGCCTTCGACAACGACTGGAGCGCCATGCTCTACGACGTGAAGAACGACGAGTATTGCTTCTCCAAGCTCTACCACCTCCACATCATCGACCGCATCGGCGGCGGCGACTCCTTCGGCGGCGGGCTCATCTACGCCCTCCTCTCCGGGCACAACACCCAGAGCGCCGTGGAGTTCGCGGTTGCCGCCTCCGCTCTGAAGCACTCCATCGAGGGCGACTACAACTTTGCCACCGTCGCCGAGGTGGAGAAGCTCGCCGGCGGCGACGCCTCCGGACGCGTCCAGAGGTAAAGGAGGACAGGATGGAGCATCACAACCCCCTCACAAAGGACAGTAAAGGCGGACAGAAGTTCATCACCTTTGGCGAGATCATGCTCCGCCTCACACCCCCCAACTACGAAAAGATAAGGGCGGCAAACGAATTCGAGGCAAGCTACGGCGGCTCCGAGGCAAATATTGCCCTGGCTTTAGCTAACCTGGGAGTGGACAGCACCTTTTTCTCCGTGGTGCCAAATAACTCCCTGGGCAAGAGCGCCGTCAGAATGCTCCGCTCCAACGACGTCCACTGCACCCCCGTCATACTCTCCACCCCCGAGGAGACCCCCACCCACCGCCTGGGCACCTACTACCTGGAGACTGGCTACGGGATACGCCCCAGCAAGGTCACCTATGACCGCAAGCACTCCGCCATCTCGGAGTTCGACTTCTCCAAGGTGGACGTGAACTATCTGCTGGACGGCTTTGACTGGCTCCACCTCTCCGGCATTACCCCGGCGCTGAGCCAGAGCTGCGGCGATTTCATCCTCACGCTTATGAAGGCGGCAAAGGAGAAGGGCATGACCGTCAGCTTCGACGGCAACTTCCGCTCGCTTCTGTGGAGCTGGGAGGAGGCCCGGGACTACTGTACCAAGTGCCTTCCCTACGTGGACGTGCTCTTTGGCGTGGAGCCCTACCACCTCTACAAGGACCCCGCCGACCCCAAAAAGGGCGACGTGAAGGACGGCATATCCCGCCAGCCCAGTTGGGAGGAGCAGGACGAGATAAACCAGGCGTTCGTGGCGGCGTACCCCAACATCAAGTGCATCGCCCGCCACGTCCGTTACGCCCACTCAGGCTCGGAGAACAGCCTTATGGCGTACATGTGGTATCAGGGACACACCTTTGAGTCCAAGCTCTTCACCTTCAATATCCTTGACCGGGTTGGCGGCGGCGACGCCTTCGCCAGCGGCCTCATCTACGCCATGATGATGGGCTACAAGCCCATGGACATGATAAACTTCGCCGTGGCAAGCTCCGTCATCAAGCACACCATCCACGGCGACGGCAACATCACCGATGACGTGGAGTCCATTCGCAACCTGATGAACATGAACTACGACATCAAGCGGTAATTTTAACGTGCCCGTCTTCGTCGTCGCTGAAGCCGCTTAACCTCGCCCCGCCGCAAGCGGCAGGGCTCTGGCGCAGACTTCGCTCCTCCTCTCCCCACGCAATCATGATTGCGTGGGGACCCCAAAGGGACGGGCATATATTCAAAGGAGTTGATCTGCTATGAGAGAATTTATGGATAAGGATTTCCTTCTGGAGACGGAAACCGCGAAGCACCTCTTCCACGACTACGCCGAGCACCAGCCGTTGGTGGACTACCACTGCCACATCTCACCCAGGGAGATCTACGAGAACCGCCGCTTCAACGACATCGTTGAGGTCTGGCTGGGCGGCGAGAACCCGGACGGCACCTACTTCGGCGACCACTACAAGTGGCGCGTCATGCGCTCCAACGGCACCCCCGAGGAGTACGTCACCGGTCACAAGCCCGGCTACGAGCGCTTCCTGAAGTTCGTGGAGGCGCTGGAGATGGCGATAGGCAACCCCATGTACCACTGGTGCAACCTGGAGCTCCGGCAGTTTTTCGGCTACACCAAGCCCCTCACCGTTGAAAACGCCAAGGACTGCTGGGATTTCGTCAACGACAAGCTCCGGAATGACCCCTCCCTCACCGTTCGCGGGATCATCGAAAAGGCAAACGTTGCCTTCATCGGCACCACCGACGACCCGGTGGACACCCTGGAGTGGCACGAGAAGATAGCCGCCGACCCCACCATAAAGGTTAAGGTCGCCCCCTCCTACCGCCCCGACAAGGCGATAAACATAAATAAGCCCGGCTTTGCCGAGTACATCGGCAAGCTCGCCAAGAGCGTTGGCAAGGAATCCCTTGACACCGTGGAGGACGTGTGCGCCGCCCTCACCGAGAGGCTTGAGTTCTTCGCCTCTCTCGGGTGCCGCGCCAGCGACCACGGCCTTGACTACATACCCTACCGCCCCGCCTGCGCCCACTGCGTAAACGAGATCTATAAGAAGGTCATGAACGGCGAGGAGATAAGCGTGGAGGAGGCGGAGAAGTACCAGACCGCCATTCTCATGCACTTAGGGCGCGAGTACCACCGCCTGGGCATCTGTATGCAGCTTCACTACAGCTGCAAGCGCAACGTGAACACGAGGCTTTACAAGAAGCTGGGCCCCGACACCGGCGTTGACATGATAAGCCAGAACACCTGCGGCGGCGACATGGCGGACTTCCTCGCCGCCCTGGACGAGACAGGCGAGTGCCCCAAGACCATACTCTACAGCCTCAACCCCGCCGACAACGAGCAGATCGGCACCCTCATCGGCTGCTTCCAGACCGACGAGGTCCCCGGCAAGATGCAGCACGGCTCCGCCTGGTGGTTCAACGACACCAAGTCCGGCATGGAGGACCAGATGCGCTCCCTTGCCAACCTGGGGCTTCTGGGCAACTTCGTGGGTATGCTCACCGACTCCCGCAGCTTCCTCTCTTATGCCCGCCACGACTACTTCCGCCGTATCATGTGCAACCTCATCGGACACTGGGTGGAGGATGGCGAGTACCCCAACATCGACGCCTCCCTCAAAAAGATCGTCGAGGGCATCAGCTACAAAAACGCCGCCAGATACTTTGACCTGTAAATATGACCCAACCAAAAAAGCTTCTGCCCGGATACCCTCCGGGCAGAAGCTTTTTTATCCGATTTTTATCCGAATATTTTGGCGGCGCCGGCGATGAGGGCGCAGACGACCGCTCCCATGGCAGTTGGCAGGGCGGCGGCGAGGAGCGTCCATTTAAGGCTCCCCGTCTCCTTTTTTATCGTAAGGAGCGTGGTGGTGCAGGGCCAGTGGAGTATGGTGAACACCGCGGTACAAACCGCTGTGACGGCGGTCCAGCCGTTTTGGGTGAGCAGGAGCCTCAGGGAGTCCGGGCTTTCATAGCCCTGAAATGTGCCTGTGGCGGCGTAGGCCATTATGATTATGGGCACCACCGTCTCATTGGCGGGAAGACCCAGGATAAACGCCGTCAGTATGACCCCGTCCATTCCCAAGAGCCTCCCCAGCGGGTCAAAAAAGCCCGTCACCGCCCGCAGGACCGACTGCCCGCCAATACTCACGTTGGCGGCAAGCCATATGAGCAGTCCCGCGGGGGCGGCGACAGCCGCCGCCCTTCCCAAAACGAACACCGTCCTGTCCAGAAGCGACCGCACCACCACCTCCCCCACCTTCGGAGCCCGGAACGGCGGGAGCTCCAGCGTGGGCGAGGAGGGCTGACCCCTCAGTATCGTCCGGCTCAAGAGCCGGGACGCCGCCAGCGTCGCCGCCACGCCCCCGATGACAAAGCCCGTCAGCGCCAGCGCCGCCAGCACAGCGCTTCCCGCGCCGGAGCCGGTCACCAGGAACATGGTTATGAGGGCGATAAGTATGGGGAACCTGCCGTTGCAGGGCACAAGGGAGTTTGTGAGCACCGCGATTAGCCGCTCGCGCTTTGAGTCGATTATCCTGCACCCCACCACCCCGGCGGCGTTACAGCCAAAGCCCATCGCCATCGTGAGGCACTGCTTCCCGCACGCCCCCGCCTTGCGAAAGCCCGAATCCAGGTTGAACGCCGCCCTGGGCAGGTATCCAAGGTCCTCCAGAACAGTGAAAAGCGGGAAAAATATCGCCATGGGCGGGAGCATGACGCTTACAACATACCCCAGCACCCTCCACACGCCGTAAACCAGCGCGTCGTGTACCGGCGCGGGAACGCTCAGCGCCGCGAGTCCCCGGCTCAAAAGAGCGCCCGTTTTTTCAAATAGCGCGTACAGCGCGTCGGAGGGCGCGTTGGCGCCCTTCACCGTGATGAAGAACAGCACCGCCAACAGCGCCGCCATCACCGGCAGTCCCGTGCTCCGCCGGGTCAGGAACCGGTCGATCCTCAGCTGCCTCTCGCCATACCCCGCGGGCCCCCTGACGCACTCTTCGGCTATGCTTTCACACGCCCTGTATACCCCCTCTATGAGGATGTTGGAAACGTTTCCAATACCCTCCGGAAACGTTTCCGGTACCCCCCGAACAGGGTCCAAAAGGGGTGCCAAAAGGGGGTGTTTTTTAAGCTCGAAGCCCAGATGCGCGTCTATCGCGGCAATCATACCGGGCTCATTTTCCAACAGCCGAAGCGCCGTAAAACGCGGATTTAAAGCCCCGTCAAGCAGGTTTTCCAGCACCATTTCAAGCCTGTTCACCGCCTCCTCCACCTCCTGTGAGTACCTTACCGTGTAGGCGTACTCGGGCGGTGAAAACACCGCGATCGCTCTTTTAAGCTCCTCCAGCCCCCTGCCGCGCCGCGCCGCCATGGGCACCACGGGGATACCGAGAATTCGCGAAAGTCCTTGCGTATCAACGGTTATCCCGCGTTTTTTCGCCTCGTCCATCAGGTTCACGGCGAGGATGACGTTGGGCGTCACCTCAAGTATCTGTAAGGCCAGATTCAGATTTCTCTCCAGCGCCCCGGCGTCGCAGACGACAACGATCACATCGGCGCCTCCGAAGGCTATGAAGTCCCGCGCCGCCTCCTCCTCAGCCGAGCCCGCCCGCAGTGAGTAGGCGCCCGGAATGTCCACAAGGGCGTAGCTTTTTCCCCCATACTCAAAGCTCCCGGCGGCTGTTAGTACGGTCTTCCCGGACCAGTTCCCGGTGTGCTGATGGAGCCCTGTCAGCCCGTTGAAAACGGTGCTTTTTCCCACGTTTGGGTTCCCCGCCAGGGCGGCGACGCGGCAGCAGCCGGTCCCGCAGGTCTCACCCGTCCCGGCGGCGTTTTTTCCCACGGAGCGAAGCGTAAGTCCCATTGGCGCTCACCTCCCCATGAGGCGCACGCCGGCGGCGTCCTCCCGCCGGAGAGCGATGGCGGAGCCGCGTATAAGATACGCCCTGGGGTCCCCGGAGGGCGCGGAAAAGAGGCAGGTCACGCGCGCCCCCGGCGTCAGCCCCAGATCCATGAGCCTCCCCCTGGAGCCCACGTTCACGTCTATATCCCCAATCACCCCGGACCCGCCCTCCGCAAGGTCGATAAGTGCTGTATCCATAAGCCAATTTCCTTTCAGGTGGAATGAGTGTCATGTCATACTATGTTCCACCCACTCATAATGCCCCAAAGAGCGGCTGTGAAAAAAGCCTCGAAATGGAACTCGCGCAGCCCGGCAGCTTAGCGCCTTAAATGCTAAAGACGCGAGAGTTGTTTGATTTTTTTTGCGCTTGTCCGTATATAAAGCCTCTCGGTTAAAGCTTTTTTTGATTGACGGCGCAGGATACTATCTTTTCTTGTCCAATGATTGCTTAAGATACTTATTCGTGTTATATCTCTGGACCGCCTTCACAAAGTCAGCCCTCTCCTGATGCCTCGACAGCTCTTTTTCATACATTTCGATTGCTTCCCGCAGGTTGTAATCAGATATCGTCAAAGGAAAAAAGCCGCTCCAAAAATGGAACGGCAGTATTGCTCTGTTTTGTTATTAAGGTAATAGTAAAATCAATGATGGGCATTATGAGAGCCGCAGTCGTGAGGCGAAAGCGCCTAAGTGTGTTGATGATGGGTTTTCAGATTTTCTTTATGCACATTCCGCCTCTTAATACGATACGGTTTACTTTTTCGCACGATTTCCGGCATAAGAAGATCATCTTTTTCAGCCTTTTTGCTCAGCAGTTTATATGTGCAGTGCTGACCACTGAGGGCTTTTTCAGCTGCAACCTCTGACGCTGGAGCTTAGTTAAAAAAAGAATAAAAAAGTGGCTCAGTCATCTATTTTGACGATCTCTACAGCAGCTTCCAGAAGAAGATTTATAAATATAACGGGAGAAAATGCTTTCGGTGGTTCGTTCAAGCAGGATATTTATTTGTTTTACACGTTCAACATAGATGTGGATAGCGCAAAAGCATATAGTACCGGGGGGGGGTTCTTTTTGAACTCAACACTAAGGAACCGCCAAACGAATCGAAGCACCGAGGTTGACAAGCAGATTTTTGCCAGAGGGAGGCAAAAAATCTGCAGGAATACTGGTCCTATTTCAATGCTTTGAATACTCATGCAGACAGGAAGGGCGGGGGTTTCCGTCTACAAGGCCATCCGTGGCGAGAGCACATGGGACAGCCGCCTCATGAATGAGCTTATTGGTGACACAAGGACAAAGCTTACGGAGCTTGAAGCGGAGATCGCTTCGGCGGAGCAGACCCATGCTGACACCGACCGCACTGCCGCAGAGCTGCGGGCCAAGTATGACCGTGTCCTCCCCTGGGCGGACATGTTCGACAGCAGCACCACCGAGGGCGGGAAAATATTAGTAAGCGCTTCAAAATAAAAAATCGGGAAAGCCTAACTAAAGCTTTCCCGAACTCAAAATGGACCTGAAGGGACTCGAACCCTCGACCTCTCGGATGCGAACCGAACGCTCTCGCACATTGGCAAGTTTTGTGCGCAGGGTGTATTGGCGGAATCGTATGTGGGAAAAATCAAATCAGATGATTGCATTTGCAATCAGACTGTGTTATACTATACTCACAACGAAAAGTCTAATGGTGTGAAGTCAAGAATGCAATAAGAGAAAATTTGCGAAAGAAGTACCCCACAAGAGTAGTAACTGGGGAAAAAGGCAACACCAACCAAAGCCCTGCCCCTGCGCATTTTTGAAACAGGGCTGGCAGCGTCAAAGGGGAGAGCGAATGCTCAGCCCTCCGGCGGGATATACAGGCGGTTGTCCTTCAGCAGTCGAAAGACAAGCCGGACCAGTTTTCTGGCAGTCAAAGCGAGTGCGCGTTTATGCTGGAACTGGTTGACCTCCTTGAACTTGAGGTCGTAGTAGCGCCGAAACTCGGAGTCGCATCTTCTCACGGAGTTGGCGGCTTCCAGCAGGTAGTAGCGGAGGAAACGGTTGCCGGACTTGATGAGCTGGGTGTGCTGGGCCTCAAACTCACCGGACTGGTGCTGGGTCCAGACGAGGCCGGCGTACTTGGCGACAGAGGCCTGGGACTGAAACCGGTTGATGTCGCCGATCTCGGCGATGATGCCGGCGGAGTAGACCTTACCGATGCCGGGGATCGAAGTCAACGTGTTAGGAATGATTTCAAACTGCTGCTCGATGGCCTTGTCCAGCGTTTTGATCTGGCTCTCCAGGGCGCGCATGGCGGCGATGGAAACGGACATGGCCTGGTTTACCGAATCGTTTACCGTCTTGGGCAGCCGATAGGAGCCTTTGGCAGCGGCTTGAATGGTCTTGGCAGTGGCCTCCGGGTCAGCAAACCGGCCGCGTCCGGCTTCGGAGACAAACGAAGCAAGCTCTTCCAAATCCGCGTTTGCCAAGTCGTCGGCGGTTTCAAAATGCTCCATAAGGGACAATGTGGTGGCGCTGGTATTCGGAATGTCGCTGGCCTGGGCGATGCCGGAGCATTTGAGGAATAAGTAGTTGGCGAAGCGCTGTTTCTCCCGAGTGAGATTCTGGACCGCGTAGAACCTGGCCCTGGTCAGTGTCTGGAGCGCTTTGTAGCGGTAGTCGTCCATGTAGACCTCCTTCCCGATCCTTCCGAATCG